>NZ_CP058409.1:0-702500 GCF_015239775.1 Trichlorobacter lovleyi | reverse complement strand
AACGGGTCATCTCCCGCAAGGCTGGTGTAGCCGAAGAGATCACCCGTAGCACTCCTGAGACACAACAGGCTGTTGATGTAAGCCGTTCTCAGTCCCCTTCATAAACGGAAGGTTCTGTACCCCGGACAAACGCCTCTGACGCTCCATCAGCCCCCCGTGAGAGTTTACCGCTTTTGGGATTTACCCGTACCACGGAGACGGTTTCCGGCGCCTCAAACCCTTGGACAGGCAGGCCGGCAACCGCCTTCAGCATGTAGTCGGCCCAGATCGGCGCTGCGGCCTGCCCCCCTGAACCTCCGGCCCCCAACGAACGGGCCTGATTGTCAAAGCCGACCCAGACCCCTGTTACCAGCTGCGGTATATAGCCGACAAACCAGGCATCCTTCATCTCATTGGTGGTGCCGGTCTTGCCGGCTACCGGACGCTTGATGGCAGCGGCACGGTGTCCGGTGCCGCTCTGCACGACTGACTCCATCAGGTTGGTAATCAGGTAGGCTACTTCGGGCGAGGTGGCCTGCTCTGAGCGGGCGAGTTGCATTGAACCGGCCGACGGCAACGGCGACGCAGCAGGTTTTGCTATAGTCGGTTTATCAGTCAACGTCACGACCTGCTCCGCATTAGAAGCCGGAGGGACGACCGGTTCAGGAGGCGCAGGCGGGTGATACTCCTCAAGCACCCTGCCTTCACTATCCATAACCTTTACAATATAGTACGGCGGTAGATGGACCCCCTTATTGGCAAAGGCGGTATAGGCCGAAGTCAGCTCCAGCGGGGAAACACTGGCAGCCCCCAAGGCCAGGGACAGGTTGGGCTCGATTTTCGAGGTAAAGCCCAGCCGCTGAGCCAGGGCAACCGCATTCTCCACACCAATCTGATTGAGTATCTTGACACTGACCACGTTGATGGAGTGGGTCAACGCCTCCCGCATGGTGACTGGCCCGCGATAGGTATTATCGTAGTTTTTGGGAGACCAAGTCTTACCCAGACCGGCCGGGTACTCCACCGGGGAATCATCAATCACCGTTGCAGCAGTAAACCCTTTTTCCAAGGCAGCTGCATAGATGATCGGCTTGAAGGCTGAGCCGGCATTACGTTTGGCCTGCACGGCCCGGTTAAACTGGCTCTTACGGAAGTCATACCCGCCGATCATCGCCTTGACCCCGCCGGTGCGGGGATCGATTGAAACCAGTGCTCCCTGTACTTCTGGCACCTGGTCAAGGGCAAAGACCGCCCCCTTCTTATTTTGATCCGGGGTGAGCACCTGCAGGTCAAGCACCGCCCCCAGCACCAGCGACCTGGACGGTTTTTCCGGCTTGCCGTAGCTGTTCACCAGATTCAGCTTGCCGGCCCAGGCCATCCCCTTGCGATCAAGCAGGCCATAGCGTTCACCCACCCTGACGGTTGCTATCCCCTTGGCCGGGTCAACGGCGGTCACCACACCGGGGTAGGTCTCACCGACCTTCAATGCTGCAGAATCAATACTCTCCTCAACCTTGTCGCAAAACTGCTCAACTTCAGCCTGCTGCAAGTATTTAACAGCCCCCCTGAACCCCTGGCGTTTGTCCACCACCTTCAGCCCGGAGCGGACCGCCTCATAGGCAGCCCCCTGCATAGCGGCATTCATGGTGGTATAGATCTTCAAGCCCCCCTTGTACAGCTGGTCTTCACCGTATTTTTCCTCAAGATATATCCGCATCTGTTCCAGAAAATAGGCCACTCTGTCATTCATGACGCGACGGCCGGGCAGGATAGTCAGCGGACTCCGGCGGGCATAATCGGCCTCGGCCTGGGTAACAAACCCTTCCGCGACCATTCTGTCCAGCACATAGGACTGCCGTTCTTTGGCCCGTTCCAGATGCTTGATCGGCGAATAGGTGTTAGGTGCCTTGGGGAGACCGGCCAGGATGGCCATCTCCGCCAGATTCAGCTGTTCGACATGCTTGCCGAAATAGGTCTCAGCCGCCGCCTCCACGCCATAGGAACCGGCCCCCAGATAGATCTGGTTCAGATACAGGTACAGGATTTCGTCCTTGGTCAGTTTTTCTTCCATCCGCTTGGCCAGGATCGCCTCTTTGATCTTGCGGGAGAGCTTCTTTTCAGAGGTCAACAGCATGGTCTTGGTAACCTGCTGGGTAATGGTGGAGGCCCCCTCCTTCTTGCGCATGGAGATAAGATTTTTAAAGGCGGCGCGAATGATACCAAAATAATCGATCCCCTTGTGGGAATAGAAGCTGGAATCTTCTGCAGCGACAAAGGCCTGGATCAATTTACGCGGCATTTTGTTAACCGGCACCACCAAGCGACGCTCAAGGTAGAACTCGCCCACCAGCGTCCCGTCATCGCCATACACCTGCGACACAATCGGCGGCTTGTAGTCGGCAAGACGGTCAACCTTGGGGAGCTTTGCCATCAGAAAAGCCACATAGCCCCCCACCGCCAGCAGTGACACCACCACCAGGGTGACCACAATCAAGATCAGGGTAGATAAAAAGCCCCTGCCTCCCTGACCGGATGCCCGCCGATTCGTTCTTGTATATTCCTGCTGCATCGGTAACGACCTTTCAACTGCATCTAAGTATAATCCGCAAAACCACCACTCATATCCGCACGATACCTGATTCAGGAGAGCGGTTCAAGTTTTAGCTATTTTATCGGCCTGCCGAGGCTTGTCAATCCGGATATTCACGCTATACTCATGCAATTACAGTTCTCAAACCCCATGAGGCGATTCCATGCGCATTACCACCAAACTGACATTGATCATAACGGTGCTGCTGATAACCCTTTTCATGGCGCTGGGCTGGAACTCGTACCAGCATGAGTTGAGTCTGATCCAGCAGCAGGCGGTTGAGAAGGCCCGCGTCATAGCCCGCCAGATCATTGAAACACGTGACTATCTCTCCCGCGTCGAGCAGGGGGAATCGGAAAGGAACTATGCCCTGGTGCCCCAAGTGGCTGCCAGCCGGATCGCAATACGGATCACCGAAGGTTCTCCCTATTACGTCCGGCAGATCTCCTTGCGCAATCGCAACCCGGAAAACAGGCCGGATGCCTACGAAGCCGCAGAACTGACCCGGATTACCTCGGCATCACTGCCACAGGAACGTTTCCGGGTGGTTGTCAACGGCGGCAAGGAGGCCCTGCGCTACCTGCTGCCGATGACGGCGGAAAAATCCTGCCTGGCCTGTCACGGCAGCTTTGAGTCGGCACCACGCTTCGTTCAGGAGCGCTTCCCCAAAGGGCATCCTTCCTACAACTACCGGGTCGGCGAGATAATCGGTGCCATTTCGGTCTCCGTGCCGATGCGGGAGCTGTACCGCTCCATCGACAGCAACCTGATCCACGGGCTGCTGATTGAATCGGCCATTCTGCTGCTGTTGCTGGTCTTTAGCGGATGGGTCATCCACCGCGCCATCCTGAAACCGGTTTCCACCGTTGCCAAAGGAATTGAGCGGGTAGCCAGCACCGCTGACTACACCCAGCGTATCGAACATTCAAGCAGTGACGAGATCGGCCACCTGGTCTCCTCCTTTAACGAACTCATGGCGGAGCTGGAGAGGAGGACCCTCCAGCGGGCCGAGTCTGATGAGCGTTACCGCAACTTCATTGAAATCGCCCAGTCGCCGATCATCACCTTCCTGCCGGATGGCAAGATCGTGATTGCCAACCAGAAAACCGAAACCCTTTTGGGATTGACCAAGGAAGAGTTGCTCGGCCAGAGCATCTTCGAGTTCATGGCCGATCCGGAACCGCTCAAGACAGGTATCAGGGACTACTCCCAGGGCGTCAGCAGCGGCCTGCTCGGCACCACCAGCCTCCAGACCGTGCGCAACGTCTGTGGCAAGCTGTTTGAGGTGGAGATGGTGATATCGGTCTCGCAGACGGATCAGGAGGCGATGTTCACGGCCATACTCAGGACGGTAAAGGCCCCATAGGGTACAATCCAATGACACAGATCCAGACCGACAGACTTTTCCAGCAGCTAACCAGGATCATGAACGAGGTTTCCCAGGGCAATACCAGCAACATCGAGACCATCTTCGAGCTGACCAAGGAAGGCATCTATCCGCCTGAAATTGTGAACCTTGCAGAGTCATTCGGCATGATGGTCGTCAATATAGAGGCCAAGCAGCAGCACCTGGAACAGCTGCTCGCCAACCTGCAGGAGAAAAACTGTGCGCTTGAGCTGGTTTCAAACAGCCTGCTGAACGCCAACATCGGTATGCTGGAGGTGCTGGGAAGCGCCATTGCCAAACGGGACAGTGACACCTGTTCCCATAATTACCGCGTCTGCATCTATGCCATCCATCTCGGCAAGGAGCTGGGGCTGTCTCACGACAGCCTGCGCAGCCTGATAAAAGGCGCGTTTCTGCATGACATCGGCAAGATCGCAATCAGCGACACCATCCTGCTCAAGCCGGGCGGACTGGATGATCAGGAATATGAGATCATCAAGACCCATGTACTGCATGGCAGCGAGATCATCAAGGCCTACAGCTGGTTATCGGATGCCCATGAGGTGGTGCTCTATCACCACGAGCGTTTTAACGGAAACGGTTACCCCGACGGGCTCAAGGCAGACCAGATCCCCCTGAACGCACGGATATTTGCCATCTGTGATGTCTTTGACGCATTAACCTCAAAGCGCCCCTATAAGGAGCCCTATCCCCTTGACTATGCCTTGCGGGCCATGCGATGCGAGGTGGGCAGCCATTTTGACCCTGAAATCTTCGACCTGTTTGTAAAGAACGCCGAGACCGTCCACGAAACTATTGCCAGACTGAGCGAATCTCAGCTAGAAGGTCTGTTACATGCGATCATGCATGATTATTTTGCCCCACCAGAGAGAAACGGAGAAAAGAAATGACTATCCAGATCACCAAGGAATCAAACGCGACGGTTGTAACCATATCCGGCAGGATGGACGCAATGACCGCGCCTGAGTATGAAAAGACGCTGAATGAATTTATCGCCTCAGGCGAGACCTCTTTTGTCGTTGACTTTCAGGGGCTGGACTACATCAGCAGCGCCGGCCTGAGGGCGTTGCTTGCCACGGCAAAACTGCTGAAAACCAAAGGCGGCCAGATCCTGCTGAGTAATGTTCTGGGCACCGTCAGAGAAGTCTTCGACATCTCCGGTTTTGGAACCATCTTCAAGATCAAGGACTCTGTTGCCGACGCACTGGCCGACCTAGGCTGAACAGCCATGACATTCGACACGTTCAGATGCCCCGCCAACGTTGCAAGACTTGATGAGCTGGTTGCGTTTGTGGAAGCGTGCGCCGATCGCTTCGGACTCGCCACCAAAAAGAAGTTCGGCTTGCTGGTGGCGCTTGAGGAGGCCTTTGTAAACGTATGTCATTATGCCTATAAGGAAGGTGAAGGAGATGTCTCCGTTGGCTGTGGCGCTGATGGCGACGCCTTTGTGGTTGAAATCGCCGATTCCGGCGCCGCCTTTGATGTCCTGTCACTACCGGATCCGGATACGACTGCAGACCTCATGGATCGCCAGATCGGCGGCCTGGGGGTCTATTTCATCCGTAGCCTGACCGACCAGGTCAGCTACCGCCGGGAAGCTGGTCAGAACATCGTGAGGATGGTCTTCCGCCAGACGGAGGAGCCGCTTCAATGACCCGTTGTTCGGCAGTACGTCTGTTTGCCATATCGCTACTGCTTCTCGCACCTGACAGTGTACCATCACACGCCGCTGACCCGATCGTGACGCTTGATACCTGCATCTCCCTGGCCTTGAAGCAAAACCGCACCATCAAGAACGCCTACCTGGACCGGGTGGCGCAAAAGTACGACCTGCGGGTGGCGGAAGACACGTTTGTCCCCACCCTGGTGCTGACCCCGTCTGTGAGCGCTACCGGCAATACAGCCGCACTGGGCGGAGGTACGCGTACCGGCAATACGAACAATACCACCCTCACCTCCGGGGCCGGCGCCACCTTGGCGGAAAAACTGCCTGCCGGCGGTAATGTCAGCATTACCGGCAATTACACGGTTACCGGCTCGGAGCAGCTGACCCCGTCACGCGATTACGGCTGGAATATTTCCTTGAACCAGCCGCTTTTGAAAGGGGCTGGCCTGGATGTGAACCTTGAGCCGGTCCGAGCGGCCAGGGTAACCGAACAGCTGAACATCCTCTCACTTAAATCCACCCTGATTTCCACCCTGACCTCGGTGATCACCAGCTATCGCAGTTACGTGCAGGCCGTCAAATCATTGGAGATCACCAGGCAGTCCTTGGAGCGCAGCAGAGAGCTGGTTGCCACCAACCGGGAGTTGATTGCAGCCGGCCGGATGGCTGCCATTGAGATTGTGCAATCGGAGGCAGACCTGGCAAACCAGGAGTTTCAGCTGCTTTCTGCTGAAAACAATCTTGATGCTGCCCGGCTGGCCCTGACCAAGGCGATCGACATTGACAAGAACACCCGCCTGACACCGGTGGTGGAGACCGAGATCCCATCGGTGCCGTACACCATTGCGCAGGCCAAGCAGCTGGCCTTTGCCAACAGACCTGACTACCAGGGTTCGCTGTTGAGTCTGGACAATGCCAAGCGGGCCCTGGTGATTTCCAAGCACAACCTGCTGTGGGACCTGTCGCTGACCGGCACCTACGGAGAAACCTACAACCGTTTTGACAGTACAAGCCCGGTCGGTTCAAGCGGTGTCTGGATGGCCGGGCTGACCCTGACCATCCCGTTTGACAACCTCTGGCGCACCTCCAGTGAGCGTCAGGCCTACATTGCAGCGGATATCAACCTGCAGAAGCAGCAAAACAGCATTGCCCGCCAGCGGGAGGATATCGAGATCGAGATCCAGGATGCCCTGCGCTCTGCCGAGATGAACTACCGTCAGATCAAGCTGGCAACCCAGGCCAGGGTACTGTCGGAAAAGAAGGTTGAGATCGAGACCGAAAAGCTGAAGGCCGGACGTTCCACCAACTTCCAACTGGTCAGCTATCAAAATGACTTGAAAAACGCCCAAAACAACGAGCTTTCCGCCATCATTACCTACCTGAATGCCTTGAGTACGCTGGAAAGCAGCCTGGGCATCACCCTGGATCGCTGGGGCATCACACTTTCAGAACGCAAGTAACCAGGAGCACCATGGAACGGGACAACATAATTTCAGGCCGGATTCTGGATGACATGACCGACGGGGTAATTGCCATTGACCTGTCCGGCACCATCATCACCTTCAACCCGGCAGCAGCCAGGATTCTGGGGATAGCAGAACAGGAGGCCCTGTCAAAATCCTTTGGCGAGGTATTTCTGCTGGCTGAAGACAATGATGACTTCAACCAGACCATTCTGGACGCGATCTACGAATCATCCACCAGCCATAACCGGATCGTCCCGTTCAGCCACAACGACAAACGTACCATCCTGGCACTGACCACCACCTTCCTTAAGGCCGAAGACGGCAGCGGCCAGCGGATGGGGGTGATCAACAGCCTGCTCTCCGGCAGCAGTGCTGCGGCTACCCTGCTGGCACAGACCGAGTTTTATATCTTCCCGATGCACAATGTTGACGGCGTGATTGCCGGGAATTATCGCAGCACCCCCAAATCGGAAAATCTGGAAGTCATGTGGTACCTGGACGCCGCTACCCCGATCAACCTGCGTGCCGATGTGCCACAGGAAATTGCGGTGATCCATCAGTATGCCAAACGGCTGATGAGTGACGGCGGGCCGCCGGTAGCGATTGCCCTGAACCTGCACGCCTCCAACAGCGAGCCTGACATCCGCACCTTTTTCTATCCCCACTTCGGTACCACGGCACAGGGCTATACCGCACCCCAGGCGGCCTTGTGGGATACACAGATCCGTTTCATTAATCTGCTGGCTGCCCGTTACAGCGCCGATCTGCTGGAACCTGCCCCGGACAACGGCGGCTCAGGTTTTGCCAACAGCCCGTTCCCGGAGTCCTGGTGGTGGGCTAACTTTCAGGATACGGTCATGGCCATGACCATTGAGATGACTTACGGCAGGTCAGGTTTTGCCCCGCGCTGGGTCACACCTGATGACACCAGGCAGCTTGGCGCGGCACTGCTCTGGGCCATTGGCGATTATTGCAGCGGAGCCTCCCCAGCCAAAACGGCCCGCACGGCTGCTGACAGCATCAGCGGCAGACAGCTGCTCTATCCGGCCTGGTACCCGCCCAATGCGGCAGATGAACTGAAATATTAGCGTCACGCAGACAACACAGCGTTATCAAAGGAGCCACGTACCATGCACAACAAGATGTTCAGCGCAATCTGTATCGGTTTGATTTTTACGGCCTTACTGATGCTCTCCGCCTGCAGCAAGCGGGAGAAGGTCACGCAGTTGCAGCAACTGTCCGGCAAGCAGTTTGCCGTCCCCACCGGCACTGTTGCCGACAAACTGGTGCTCTCAAAATTCCCCGACGCAAAATTCCAGTACTACAACAGCGTGCTGGATTCAGCACTGGCTGTTCAGGCAGGCAAGGCTGATGCAGCGGCCTATGACGAACCGATTCTGAGAAATATTGCCGCAAAGAACAAAGGGCTGACCGTTCTGCCGGAGTTGATCACCAAGGACAACTACGGCTTCGCAGTACAACCCAATCGTCGGGATTTGAAACAGGCCATTGACCTCGTTGTCAGTGAGCTGAAAAAGAACGGCACCTACGATGCCATGCTGCAGCGCTGGCTCCCCAAAACCGGCAATCCCGCTCCCATGCCGGAGATCAAGCTGACCGGCAGCAAGGGCGTACTGAAGTTCGGCACTTCAGCCGTAACCGAGCCGTTTTCCTTCATGGATGCCTCCCACACGGTTGTCGGCCTTGACATTGAAATCGCCCGGTATGTTGCCCAGAAACTCGATATGACCCTTGAAGTGGTCAACATGGATTTTGGCGCCATGATCCCGGCGTTGATGGCCGGCAAGGTGGACATGATCGGGGCCTGCATCACCATTACCGACGAGCGTGCCAAAAAGGTGCTGTTTTCCGAACCGTACTACGTCGGCGGCATTGCGGCATTGGTCAAGGAGTAGTAGGGTTGCCGGAGCTGCCTCTGAGACAGGGCAGGATCGAACGGGGCAGCTCCGTATCACCTTAAAACACCACAGGCTGGATGAATGAACACACCCATGCGCCCCACCATATTGCTTATCTACCTGGCCCTGCTGCTGCTTTGCACCGCAGTGGACGGCTCCTGCAGCATGCTGGCAACCGCCAGCGACCTGCAGGACAAGCGGATTGCCGTGCTGCAGGGTTCCACCCATGAGGCCTATGCGGTCAGGCAGTTCCCCAGGGCCACGGTGCTGCAGTACAAATCCGTCTCCGACATGCTGCTGGCATTAAAGAGCGGCAAGGCCGATGCTGCCATCTACAGCCGCGATGAGCTGATGGAATATATGAGGGCCAGCGATGAATTCGGCTTTGTGGGCGGGCCGCTGTACCGCACGCCGCTCTCTATTGCCTTTCATCAGCAGGATGCCGGGCTGCTCCTCTCTTTCAACCGTTTTCTGCAGCAGATCCGCACGGATGGCACGTACGACGGCATGCTCAAACGCTGGATGCAGCAGGGGGCTGCCGAGATGCCGAAGCTGACCGCCGCCGGAGCCGGTAAGCCGCTGATGGTGGGGATTCTGAGCGACAACGGTCTGCCCTTCATCGTCATGAAAGAAAATCGCCTGATCGGCTTCAATATCGAACTGATGGAGCGTTTCGGCATCTTCTGCAACCGCAGCATCCAGTATGTGGACATGGAGTTCGGCAGCCAGATCGCGGCCCTGGCCGGACACAAACTTGACCTGATCGCCACGCCGCTGGCTGTCACGGAGGAACGTAAAAAACGGGTCGCCTTTTCCGATCCCTATTACAACGTGGATTCACTGGCCTTTGCCCTCAAAAAGAATATTGCCGGAGCAGGCAGAAGCAGCTCTGACACACCCTCGTTTTTTTCAGGCCTTGCCGGCAGTTTTCAGAGCAACATCATCCAGGAAAGACGTTACCTGCTGATCTGGGACGGTTTCAAGACCACCGTGATCATCTCGGTCTTTGCGACCCTCTTCGGCACCCTGCTGGGGGCGCTGATCTGCTTCATGCGGATGGCAAAGAGCCGCCTGCTCTCTGCTCCTGCCAGGCTCTACATCGCCATCCTGCGGGGCACACCGGTACTGGTGCTGTTGATGCTGATCTTCTATGTCGTCTTTGCCTCAGTCAACATCAACCCGGTCATTGTGGCGGTGATCGCCTTTGGCATGAACTTCGGCGCCTACACCGCCGAGATCTTCAGGACCGGTATTGAAGGGGTGGAAAAGGGACAGACCGAGGCAGGTATTTCACTGGGATTCACCAGGACCAGCACCTTCTTCCAGATCGTACTGCCCCAGATGGTGCGGCGGATCCTGCCGGTCTACAAAGGTGAGTTCATCTCCCTGGTCAAGATGACCTCCATTGTGGGCTACATCGCCGTGCAGGATCTGACCAAGGCCAGCGACATCATCCGCAGCCGCACCTTTGACGCCTTCTTCCCCCTGGTCATGGTGGCCATCCTCTACTTCCTGATCTCATGGACCCTGATGCAGGCAATGGGCTGGCTTGAGCAAAAAACCGACCGCAGACGAGTATTACGATGACTGCAGGAGACGTGTAATGAACAACCTCAAAATAAATCAGCTGCTCGATCGCCTGATCGCCGTGGCCGAAGACCTCTCCATGGGGCGTTACGGCAAATACGACGACATCTTCGAACTGACCAAAAGCGGCCAGTACCCGCCACTGATCGCCCGCTTTGCCGAGTCGTTCGGGATGATGGCGGTCAAGGTTGAGGCACGGGAATACCGGCTGGAGCAGATCATCGAAGAGCTTCGGGCAACCGAAATCCAACTGCGCACAGCCAGGGAACAACTGGCCCGCGAGAACAGCAGCCTCAAAAAGAACCTGCGCCGTTCCTTCCCCTTTTCCTCCATCCTCGGCACCAGTCCCCAGATCAGGGAGCTGATCGGCAAGGCAGAACGGGTAGCCGACTCCCGCCTCTCGGTGATCATCACCGGCGAGACCGGCACCGGCAAGGAGCTGTTTGCCAAGGCGATCCACTTTAACAGCCCCCGCAGTGCCAAGCCGTTTGTGGCGGTCAACTGCTCTGCCATCCCGGAGACCATCTTTGAGAGCGAGATGTTCGGCATTGAAAAGGGGGTGGCCACCGGGGTCGAGGCCCGCATCGGCAAGATCCAGCAGGCGCAAGGCGGCACCCTGTTTCTGGACGAGGTGGGGGAGATGCCGTTGCAACTGCAGGCCAAACTTTTGCGGGTGCTGGAAGAGCGCACCCTGGAACGGGTCGGCAGCCGGACCGCCATCGCGGTTGACCTGCGGATCATTGCCGCCACCAACCGCGATCTTGCCAAAGAGATCGCCAAAGGCAGCTTCCGGGAGGACCTTTACTACCGCCTGAATGGTGTTACCCTGCGGATTCCGCCCCTGCGGGAACGTAAAGGCGACATTGACCTGATCGCACGCCAGTTTCTGGAGAAGTGGGGCCGCAGTTGCGGCAGACCGCCGATGCGGATTGCCAAAGAGGCGCTGGAACGGTTGCGCAGCTATGCCTGGCCCGGCAACGTGCGTGAACTGGATAACGAGATCGAGCGGGCCGTGGCCTTGGCCTATGGCGATATCATAACCTCAGGCGACCTATCCGAGGTACTGCAGCAAGCGCCAGCAGCGTCCGGGGGACGATCACTGCTGAAGGACTCTGAAAAACAGCTGATCGAGCAGGCGCTGAAAGAGGCCAAAGGCAACAAGACCCAGGCAGCAGAGCGGTTGGGGATGAGCCGTGAGGGGCTGCGCAAAAAGCTGAAGCGGCTGGGCATGGAATAATCGCAAACATCCGCTATGAAACCGGCACCACGAAGGACAGGGATGACAAACTACATGCAGAATGCCGTGATCAGGCTGTTTCTGGTTGCCCTGCTGATGATCTCCGGCTGCGCAGGACAACCGTCTGACAGCCAGTCGTCACTGAATGGCACGGTTATCACCGGCAACCAGCTGTTGGTTGCACTGGCTGAGTCGCGCGACAGTTCAATGGTGAAAATCTATGCCTTTGAACGCACGGTTCTTGGCTGGGAGCTGCGCACCGGCCCACTGGCGGGAGTTACCGGCCGCAACGGCTTTGCACCTGCCGGTGACAAACGCGAAGGAGACGGCCGGGCACCAACCGGCCTGTTTGCGCTGGAATCGGCCTTTGGGTATGCCGCTTCCATCACCAGCAGCATGCCGTACCAACAGGCAACCGAGAATGACCTGTGGGTGGATGATGTCCTCTCCCCCGACTACAACACCTGGGTAAAACGCGGCCAGACCAGTGCAACCTCTTTTGAGGTGATGAAGCTGGCAGACAACCGCTACCGCCACGGTCTGATAACCGGCTACAACCGCAAACCGGTTGTCAAAGGATACGGCAGTGGAATCTTTGTCCATGCCTGGCTGGAGGATGGCTACACCACCAGCGGTTGCGTGGCGTTTGATGAAACAGAGCTGATCAAACTCCTGGCCTGGCTTGATCCGCTACAACAGCCGCAGATACTGATGGGCACGCGGCAGGATCTGGCAACGGTTACCGGTCTGCCTGCGCTGCCGCCGGATACGGACCTGCCGGGCGTCCTGGAGAAACAGATCCGCGCCATGGTGGCCGGATATCAGGAGCGCTTGGTGGAATACCGTGCCCCTGACGGTTTCTTCGGTATGGCGGTGGCCTTACCCGGCAACACCCTCAGCTATGTTGTGCTGACCCAGTGGGGCTCCGGCCACCAGCCCGAAGTCGGAGAACTGGTGGTTGCCAAAGAACAGGCGCTGCAGACGGTCAAAGAGGCTGCCCGCCGGTACGGACTGCGGCTCCTCAGCCAGAAAAAGGGTACCCACTGAAACCGGGAGAACAGCAGAAAAACAGCAACAGACCGTTTGCAAGATGACAGAATAGACGATTTGAGCAGCACCAAACCTCTACACGGAAAGGCAGGAATCACCCCATGAACAAACACCTTCGCATCGCCCTCGTGGCCCTCAGCTGTGCCGTTGCAACCAGCGGTATCGCAGCGGCAGAAAGCCTCCTCAGCCCACCCAGCTCAAAATTTACCAAGCCCCTGGTCTCAGGCAAGACCATGGTCAGCTCCGGCTATCCCACCGGCAGCATGACCTTCAACAGCAACGGCAGCCTGACCTGCAGCAACTACCCCGCTTTTGTCAGCTGCAAGCGCTGGGAGGTGCAACCGGACGGCGTGCTGCGCAGAGAGTTTACCGACAGCCATACCGGCACCACGGTAGAGGTTAAGGCCTACTGGCAATTATTGAGCCGCTCCGGTAACACCCTGCAGGTGCAACAGACCTCAAGCAACAGCACCGGCCCAAGCACCGTGACCGTTACCATTCAGTAATCACTGCCATGATCCACCACCCGCTGCTGATCATCCTGACCCTGCTGGCCATTGAGCTGCTGATCCTGGGGCTGGCCCGGTATGAACGTACCAAGTCCTGGTTCAATCTGCTGCCGCCGGTCTTCTGGATCTACTTTCTGCCGATGCTGGCTGCCAGCTTTGGTCTGCTTGATCCCAAGCAGCCGGTCTACGGCCTGATCACCACCTGGCTGTTGCCTGCCAGTCTGCTGCTGCTGCTTTTGTCGGTTGACTTGAAGGCGATCATGCGGCTGGGACCCGTGGCCCTGGCCATCTTTTTCAGTGGCTCGCTGGGGATTGTGGTCGGTGCAACCCTGGTATTCAAGCTGTTCAAACCGTTGATCGGTAGCCAGTTCTGGGCCGGTTTCGGTGCCATTGCCGCCTCCTGGACCGGCGGCAGCGCCAACATGATCGCGGTGAAGGAGGCCCTGGCGGTGCCGGACCAGGTCTTTGCGCCGATGCTGATCGTTGACACGGTGGTGCCGTACCTTTGGATGGCGTTGCTGATTGCCGGGGTCGCCTGGCAGCAGGCCTTTGATCGCTGGAATGGTTCCAAGCGTGGCCTGATAGAGGAGTTGTCAAACCGGGTGGTTGAGGCCGGGCAGGTCATGCAGCAGCGTTTCAGCATGGGGGGATTCCTGCTGCTGCTGCCGGTTGCAGTAGCCGGCAGTGGCCTGTCCCACTGGCTGGGGCTGCAGTTCCCGGTCGTAAAAGACGTCATCTCCGGTTACACCTGGACCATCATTCTGGTCTCTTTGCTGGGGCTGGCACTCTCCTGCACCCCGGCCCGCAGACTGGAGCAACACGGCGCCTCCAAGCTCGGCTCCTGGCTGCTCTATTTTGTGTTGACCGCCATCGGTGCCAAGGCCTCGGTGGCCAGTTTCGGCTCAGCCCTGCTGCTGATCGCTGCCGGTCTGCTGATCATAGCGGTGCATGCCCTGTTCCTGCTGGTGGCGGCCCGCCTGTTGAAGGCCCCGCTCTTTCTGGTGGCTGCTGCCAGCCAGGCCAATGTGGGCGGGGTGGCATCGGCCCCGGTGGTGGCCGAGGTCTACCAGCCCGGCCTGGCCTCGGTGGGGCTGCTGCTGGCCATCCTGGGCAACATCTTCGGCACCTACCTGGGCATCCTCTGCGGCCAGCTCTGTCGGTTGTTGTAAAGAAGAGTACCAGCCAATAACGTTGGCAACAGCGGATATGAGTTGGCAGCGCTATTATTGTAACAGACTGAAATACATACTTTTTGCTTTGGCATACAAGATGCTAAATACAGACAGGGCCATAGTACCCGGACAGCTGTAACGGTTGATCCGCTGCAACACTTCAATCCTTCCAAAGGAGAACATCCAGATGAAAAGAAGACAATCTATCACGAGTTTTGTAGCAGCAGCACTCCTCATGCTGGCTGTAACCTCTCTGTCAGAGGCGAGGGATTTCAGCCAAACCTGCACGAAGTTATCACTACAAGGCACGTTCCTGACCGCAGTGTGCTGGACATCGCAAAAGTGTGACCCCGCAAGAGATCTGTCCTGTTACTGCGACAGCAACGCAAGTAATTGTCGTATAGGACGGACAACCTCGATCGACCTTAATCAGGGCATCTCAAATGTAAAAGGAACTCTGAAGTTTCATGGGGCAAACTTTATTGACTCCTGTAAAGATCTTTATCTCGAAACAACCTCGTTTTCTGATGGTTCCGGTGGTGGTTCGAAAACCGGTGTCTTAGACGCAAAATGCAAGGGTGGGATGAGCTTTCCGTTTACCTCGGGTTATGGCCCTACAAGCCTCAACCTGAACGAGGGTATCAGCAATAACCAGGGAAGTCTGGTGTTTGACCGGTAGGGGTGCTTGGATGAGGGATAGAACCATTATTTTGATCAAGGAGGATACCGATGAAAAGCAATTGTAGCGTCAACCTGAAACTGGGCGCCTTCGTATGATGTAACGGTGCAAAATACGACCAACGCTAAGGTTAACGTGATGCTATACACACGGAGCGATTACTCATGGGACAAATTTCCCACGGCATTCAGTAATACGCAATCCGTGTCCGCAATTGACGGGCAAGATCAATGCCATTGACCTGAAAAAAAATGAAACCATTCGGAACCTAAGAAAGAGGTTCATACGTTATGAAGTCACCATGTCCGCAAAGCTGACCATACCGGTTGTCAGTGGTGTTGTAGAGCGCCAGCGCCTCTATGCCTTGCTGGCACCTCGGCCCGGTGCGCCGATCACCTGGCTGAGCGGCTGTGCCGGTTCGGGAAAATCCACGCTGGTAGCCAGCTATCTTGCTGCCTGCCGTACCGGTGTGGTCTGGTATTCTTGCGATGAGGGGGATGCCGATCTCGCTACCTTCTTTTACTACATGGGGCGTGCCGTCAAAAAGGCTGCCCCCCGTTTTCGCCAGGCATTGCCGCTTCTGACTCCCGAATACCATGCCGGTGTTCCCGCCTTTACCCGCCACTACTTTGAACTCCTCTACCGACGCGTTACTACGATTGTCCTGGATAACTATCAGACCGTGCCTGCGGACAGTCCGTTGCATACCATGCTTGCCATCGCCTTTGACCAGATCCCTGAAGGGGTGCAACTGCTGGTTGTGAGCCGTGATGAACCGCCGCCAGCCTTTGCACGCTTGTTGGCCAATGGCCGGGTCTGCCGGCTGCAGGATCGAGACCTCCGTTTTACCCTTGCCGAAACCAGTGAAATCGTTCGGACCCGGCTACCGGCCAAGCATGAGACCTGTGTCGATACATTGTATGAAAAAACAGATGGCTGGATTGCTGGCATTATCTTGTTGCTTGAACAGTGTGTGCTGGATGGCATAGCAGCTGACCAACCTGCGCATGGTGCCAGCGTTGCCCGGATATTCGATTATTTTGCCGGTGAAATGCTGGCCAGGGTAGATGGTGCAACCCGGGACTTTCTCCTGAAAACAGCCGTACTGCCTGCGTGCAGCGTCATTTCGGCGGAAAAACTGACTGGAAACAGCCGGGCCGGGCAGATATTGGCAACCCTGCAGCATCGTCATTTCTTTACCGAGCGGCTTGCGGGCAGCAGCGACGAATACCAGTATCATCCACTTTTCAGGGAGTTTCTGGTAACCAGGGCCAAGAGCGAGCTTTCACCCCGCACCCTGCTAACCGTGCAGCAGACCGCAGCAGGCTTGCTTGAACAGGATGGACAGCTGGAAGCTGCAGCACAACTGTACGGTGAGATCAGCGACCATACCGGCCTGATCAGGATGATCAGAGAACATGGCAGGCAACTACTGCAGCAGGGACGTAACAAGCTGCTTCACACCTGGCTTGATTACATGCCAAAGCAGAAGGTTGCAAGGGAGCCGTGGCTGCTGTACTGGCAGGGCCGCAGCTGCTTTCCGATAGAAATGGAACGTTCCTACACCTGTCTGCAGCAGGCCTTTGCCGGCTTTATTGCACTGAACAACAGTGTCGGTTGCTACCTTGCCTGGGCAGGCATGGTGGACTGCCGTGCCTTTGGCATGGATGACTGGCAGGGGCTGGAGGAAACGCTACTGCAACTTGAGGAACTGCGCAGGTGCCACCCTGCGGTTGACTCGCAGGAGCTTGAGCTGGTGGTTGTCTCTCATCATCTGATGGCCCTGATCCTGTGCCGGGCCGATCAGCCGCAGCAGATACAGCAGTGCCTGGACCGGCTCAACACGTTGCTGCAGGATACCCCGTCGCCCGATATCCGGATGGATTCGCTCTTTGGCATGAGCCTCTACTACCTGTGGCTGGGCGATTATGCCAAGCATGCCCTGGTGCTGGAACAGGCCGAGACCACGCTCAAGCATTGTCGTCAGGCCCCCTTTAAAACAGTACGTCTCAAGCTGATGCGCGGTATTCATCAATGGGTTACTGCAGCTTATGAAGATGCCGTGCAGACGCTATCTGAGGGTCTGGAACTGGCTGCAGACAGTGGCATCCATGCCTTTGACTCACTGTTGTGGGGCTTCAGGTCTGCTGCTGCCATGGCCTCCGGCAATCTGCCCCAGGCTGTGGTGGCACTGGGACAGCAGCAGCGCTCCCTACAGGGGCGGGGGAGCACCCTGGATACCTACTTCCAGCATATCAACACTGCCTGGCTCGCCTTGCTCAACAACGACCCGCGCCATGCTGATGAACACCTGCAGGCCGCCTCGCTACGCGCACAGAAGTTGGGGGCACCCTATTACCGTGCCCTGTGTGCGATCGGTGAGGCACAGGCTGCCTGGCTGCAGGGTCAACCGGAACTGGCAGTGCGCCTGCTGCAACAGGCCAGCCGGCTGGGCCGGTCCATCAAAAGTCATATCCTGGAATGCCAGGTGCTGCTGAACAGTGCCTGGGTACAGCTACAGCAACAGAACAGTGCCGAGGGGCTGTTGGCGCTGCACCGCGCCCTGTCATTGGGTAGGCAGTACGGCTATGTCCATCTTGAGTTCTACCAGCCGGGCATGATGCGTCTGCTCTGCGCCAAGGCCCTTGAGGAGCAGATTGAGCCCGATTATGTGGTCTGGCTGGTTTCCCGGCTGCGTCTTACGCCGCCGCAGATGCCAAAAGAGCACACGTCCCAGGGGTTTGAGGCCGGTTTTCTCGACAGCAGCGTGGTCTGCCTGGCTACCTGGCCGTTTCCTGTGCGCATCCACACCCTTGGCAGATTTGAAATTCTCAGGCACGGGGAGTCGCTTGCCTGTGCGGGCAAAGAACAGAAAAAACCGCTCGAGTTGTTGAAGGTTCTGATTGCTGCCGGGGGACGTCAGGTGTCGGAGGAATACCTGACCGACCTGCTTTGGCCTGACGCCGAGGGCGACCAGGCGCACAAGGCCTTTGAGACAACCCTTTCCCGGCTCAGAAAACTGCTTGGCGGTGATCACCTGCTCAAATATCAGTCCAGGCAGTTGAGCCTCGATACGCAGTATTGCTGGGTTGATAGTCTGGCACTGCAGAGAATTGCCGATACCCTCAAGACCTGCAGCATTGCTACGGTCCCACAGCTCCTTATGAAGGCGGTTGAGCTGTATCAAGGGGGATTTCTGCCGGCCGACGCAGGATTGACCTGGGCGGCGGCCTGCCGTGAAACCCTTAAAAACAAGCTGTTGCGCATACTGCTGGAGGCGGGCCGTATCCATGAGCAAAACGCCGAGTGGGAACAGGCAGCCGAGCTGTATGAAAAAGGGATTGAGGCTGACCGGCTTGCCGAGGAGTTTTACCGCAGGCTGATGATCTGCCAATGCCATTTTGGCAACCATGCCGCAGCCGCGCGCACCTACCAACACTGCCGCTATTTGCTGCAATCAGAACTGGGCATTGCCCCTTCACCACAAACAACCGCCGTTTTTACCTCGCTTACCTCGCACGCGTAATTCCAGTACCAATGCAAGGCCCTATCTGCGTTGGCTCGTCATTGCCGCCTTGCTGGTATCCTCGAATTGAAACTGAAATAGCCGCCAAAAAAAACTCCCTCATCATTTTTTTGCCAATCTGTGGGTAATCTGTGGGTGTCTGTCCGTTAAGCTATCCATAACACTATTCCGTCCAGTGAGCTTAGGGGGCATGCCAGGCTGGCTGGTTTAAGCTCCAGCCCTGCCGTTTGAAGGGAGCAGGGAGTTATGGCGGCCGGCTGAATTGTTATCGATATGTTTGGGGACCGGACCACAGGAGTTGTCATGAAATCAGGGAGCATCAGTACCTTTGCCATCATTGCCGCTGCAATGGCCATCTCTTTTGCTCCGCTTGCGGCCCGTGCCGGCAGCCCGGACAACACCGGCGCTCCATCCGTTGGGAGCACGGTGACCGCTACGGGCGGCAAGACCGATAAGTCGCTGGCGGTCAAAACCCCGGTGCCGCAAGCCGCAAAGGTATCTCACGTAAAGCCGGGAAACGGCTACCGTGAGCCAATGGCGGCGGGCATGGCGTTCGTCAATATCCCCGGCGGCTGCTACCGGATGGGAGACAGCTTCGGCCATGGCCTGGAGGGTGAGCTGCCGGTGCACGAGGTCTGTGTGGACGACTTTGCCCTGGGCAAGGGCCCGGTCACCGTGGGGGAGTTTCGCGCCTTTGTCAAGGCGACCGGCTACAAAACCGAAGCGGAACGGAGGGGAGGCTGCGGCATCTGGACGTTTGCACCGGTGGAGCGGGTCAGGTTCGATCCAAAAAAGAACTGGCAAGCCCCGGGCTTTCCCCAGGACGACCGCCATCCGGTGGTCTGCGTCACCTGGAACGATGCCGACGCCTATGCCGCCTGGCTGGCCAGGGCCAGCGGCATCGCCTACCGGCTCCCCACCGAGGCCGAATATGAATACGCCGCCCGTAGCGGCGGCAAGCCCTACGAATACGCCTGGGGCAGCGGTCCGGTTTCCGCCAATGTCTACGACGAGGCAGCCATGCAGCGCTTCCTCATCAAGAGCAAGCCCGAGTCCGCCCTCTACCGGGGGTATGACGACGGCTATGCCTACACCTCGCCGGTGGGGAGTTTCAAGCCCAACGAACTGGGGCTGTTCGATATGGCCGGCAATGTCTGCGTCTGGCTGGCCGACCGGTATGGGGAAACGTACTACGCCGACAGTCCGCGGGACAACCCCACAGGCCCGGCCAGCGGTAGCCAGCGCATGCTGCGCGGCTCCACCTGGGCCGACGACAAGCGCCAGACCCGCACCCCCCTGCGCATCTGGTACGCCCCCCAGACCAACAGCAACGACACCGGCATGCGCCTGGCCGGGCCGGTTCGGTAAGCCTGTCCCTTTGACCAAAGGGGCTCAATCAATGGAGTCTGCATCATGACCAACAACCGTTGTTTCACCATCCGTATCACCATGATCACCGCACTGCTGCTCATGCTGCCGCTATTCAGCTCAAGCGCCCTGGCCGAGATCTGCTGGGGTAAGGTCTGTAGCGGCTCCATTTGCTGCAGCGGCCACGGCACCTGCGAGAGCTTCAACAACTGCGTCTGCGATGAAGGCTATGAGGGCAAAGAGTGCGCGACTCCCCTCTTCTGCGGCACGGTCGCCTGCGACAGCACCTGCGGCGGCCACGGCGTGTGCGGCGTGGCGACGATCCCTTCGCTTACGGGCACAGCCAGCAACGGTCTGACCTGCACTGCCTTCTATGGCATATTCGCAACATGCACGGGGACCACCGGCCTGCCGGCGTATGGCGAGTCGGTGACATTCATACTGAACGGACAGTCGGGGACCTGCACGTATGTCTCTTCCACTGCATGCACTTGGACCTACTTATTCACCACCGCCGGTAGCGAGGCCCGTTGTCGCTGCGATGACGGCTATGGCGGCGCATGCTGCACGTTTGCCGCCACCCTGGCGCCGGCGGCCCTTGATTTCGGCAACGTCACCGGCGCCACCGATAGCGTATCGGTCCCCGTCACCTTCACCAACCCCATGATGGCCAGCGCCCTGACCTTGGGCACCATCACCCTGAGCGGCGCCAACAGCGGTGATTTCAGCCTGGGCAGCGGCACCTGCGCCGCAGGCGGGAACGTGGCCGCCGCTGGGACCTGCACCGTGATCGTCACCTTCACCCCCACCGCCATCGGCACGCGCAGCGCCACCCTGACCGTCACCACCGTCTCGCCCGCCGTCACCCTGACCACCAGCCTGACCGGCACCGGGACCGTCTCCGCCGACAGTATCGCTATTGATCCGAACGTCTCCACCACCCTCTACGCCGGGCTGGCAGGGGCGGGTATCTACAAGAGCACCAACGGCGGGACAAGCTGGACGGCGGCGACGACCCAGCCGGCGAATACGCGTATCAAGGCAGTGGTAATCAACAAGAGCGATACGGCAATACTGTACGCCGCGACGTACGGCGGCGGGGTGTTCAAGAGCACGAACAGCGGCGTGGATTGGACTGCTTGCGGCGCCCAGCCGGCCAACGTGAAGCTGAAGTCGCTGGTGATGGATGGCAACGGCAAGCTCTTCGCGGGGACAGAGGCGGGGGTATTTGTGAGCGCCGACGGCTGCACAAGCTGGGTGGCGATGAATGCGGGGCTGCCGTAGAGGGTTTTAATCTCTTCTCCCTGGAGGGAGAGGGCCAGGGTGAGGGGGCAGAGGTGCCATGTGCATCACCGTTTCCCCCTCATCCGGCCTTCGGCCACCTTCTCCCTCAGGGAGAAGGAATAGTATCAAGAGGACCGCACCGATGAACCGATTACGCTGCCTGATCACCATCCTGTTGTTTGTCTTCATGACACCGCTGACCGGTTTTGCCGCGGTGAACCAGTGGAGCGGCTCGGGTCCGTTTGCCACCGGGCTCGGCAACCGGGTGATTACTGCCATGGGGATATCCGACGACGGCGCCGCCCTGTATGCCGGCACCGGCAGCGGCACGGTGCTGTCGCTGAACGGGCCGGTGCAGCTGATTACCGTTACCAAAGCGGGGTACGGCAGCGGCACGGTAGCGGCGGACAGTTGCACCTTTGACTGGAGCGGCAGCTCCGGCTCCTGTACGACTGCAAACAGCACCGCCGTCACCCTGAGCGCCACGCCGGATGCCGGTTCCTCCTTCAGCGGCTGGTCGGGCGGCAGCGGCGCCGCCACATCCTGTACCGGCACCGGGAACTGCGCCTTCACCGCCACCCAGGATGCAACCGTGACGGCCACGTTTACCCTGAACAGCTACAGCGTGACCCCGGCGGCCGTGACCAACGGCACGATCGCTCCGGACAGTCCGCAGAGCGTCACCTACGGCAGTACCACCCAGTTTAAGCTGACCCCCGATCCCCACTACCACATCGCCTCGGTATCCGGCTGCAACGGCACGCTCTCCGGCAGCACCTACACCACCGGTGTGTTCCCCGGCGACTGCACGGTGACCGCCACCTTTGCCATCGATGCCTTTACTGTCACCCCCTCTGCCGGCAGCAACGGCTCCATCTCCCCCGGCAGTGCCCAGACCGTCGCTTACGGCGGCAGTACCAGCTTCACCGTGAAACCGAACGCGGGCTACAACATTGTAACGCTGACCGGTTGCAACGGTTCGTACAGCGGATCCCTCACCGACCCGGTCAACGGCGTCATCTACACCACCGGGGCCATAACAGCCAACTGTACGGTGAGCGCCGTCTTCTCCAACTACGCGCCGTCGACTGACGGGCTGGTGGCCTGGTGGCAGGGGCAGGACAATGCCGTTGACAGCATGGGCGGCCATGACGGCACCCCGGCCAACACCACCTACGCCGCCGGTAAAGTCGGTAACGCCTTCAGCTTCGACAACTCGGCCTGTAGTGTCAGTTCAACCGCTTCCTGCGGCTCCGTCACCATCCCGGACGATAGCGCCTTTGCCTTTGCGGCTGCTCCGTTCACCATCTCCGCCTGGGTCAGGATCGCCAGCGGCTCGGGCGGTTACGGTACAATCTTCGACCGGAGCCAGTCCGGCAATAATGTCGGCTACCGTCTCGATTACGCTCCCGACTCACATACCTTCAGGCTGCTGGGGACCACCTCGCTGAGTGCCGCCTATACCCTGACTCCCGGTATCTGGTATCATGTGGCCGCGGTCTCCACCAACGGAGCCGACAGCGCCATCTATGTCAACGGCGTTGCCATTGCCACCGGTACCCATGCCAACACCAACTACGCCGTTGCACCACGCATCGGCGATTGCCAGACCACCGGCGAGGCCCCCTTCAACGGCCGGATCGATGAACTGCAGATCTACAACCGTGCCCTGTCCGCAACCGAGATCCAGTCTGCCTACAATCAGTTGGCCGGCTTCTACGACGTCACCATCACCAGCGGAGCCAGCGCCAACGGCGGCTGGAGCGGTGGATCGCCAGATGTCTGGTCTCCCCTCAACAGCGGCGCGACCGTATCGGCCAGCGAGATCCTGAGCAGGTTGAACAGCGGCATCGGCGTTACCATCAGCACTGTCAGCACTGGCAGCTTCGGAACCGAGCATGGCGACGTGACCATCGACGCCCCGCTGGCCTGGAGCGCCAACCAGCTGAAACTGTCGGCCAACCGTGATCTGAACATCCGCGAGGTCATGGGCGCCACCGGCACATCCACCCTTGATCTGACCGCCACCAGCGGCACGGTGAAAACCGCCGGTAACGGCCGGGTCGATTTCGACCGCAGCGGCAGTTCCATCCTGACCCTTAACGGCGCAGACACCACCGTCATCACTGACGCCGCCGCGCTCCAGGCCATCGGCAGCGCTCTTGCCACCAACTACGCCATGGGCGCAACCATCGACGCCTCATCAATCGCCAACTTCGTCCCGCTGGGGGATGCCACCACCCCGTTCACCGGTATCTTCGACGGCCTGGGGCACACCATCAGCGGCCTGACCATCAGCCGTGCCACCACCAATTACGTTGGTCTGTTCGGCTACACCACCGGCGCGACCCTGCGCAACGTGGGGCTGGTCGGCGGCAGTGTCGGCGGCCAGTACTATGTCGGCAGCCTGGCGGGACAAAACGACGGCTCGATCCTCAACAGCTATGCCACCGGCAGCGTGACCGGCAGCGGCAATTATGTCGGCGGCCTCGTCGGGTGGAACCACTCGGGCCGGATCGACAACTGTTTCAGTTCCGGCGCGGTAAGCGGTGGTATGTATGTCGGCGGGCTGGTGGGCGAGAATTATCTCGATGTGACGATCAGCAATTCCTACAACAGCGGTGCCGTCCATGGCAGCAGCGAAGTGGGGGGGCTGGCCGGGTATAACTGGGGCAGTTACACCAACGTCTACAGCAGCGGTGCCGTCAGCGCCACCACGGGCACCCATGTGGGCGGCTTGCTTGGGGGGAGCGGCGCCGGTACGGTCACCAACGGTTTCTGGGATACGAGCGTCAACAGTGCGCTGACCGATAACGGATTGGGTAGCGCCAAGAGCACGGCTGAGATGAAAACCCTTGCCACTTTCAGCAGCTGGGATATCTCCGCCACTGCCGGTAACGGTACAACCTGGCGGATTTACGAGGGACAGAGCTATCCGCTGCTCCGCTCGTTCCTCAAGCCGCTCACCGTCACCGCCAATGACGATTCTGAACCGTACAACGGCGGCACCAGCTTTAGCGGCAACGGAGTGACCTACACGCCATCAGCCCCTGATATGGCCGCATTGACCGGCACCCTGACCTTCACGGCGGGCAGTGCCTCCGTCGGTACCACCACCCTGACACCGGGCGGTCTTGCTTCGTTCAATCCCGGCTACGACATCAGCTATGTCAACGGTACCCTGACCATCATCGCCACCTATGTAGTCACCTATGACGGCAACGCTAACACCAGCGGCAGTGCGCCAACTGACGCAACCGCCTATCTGCCCGGCGCCACCGTTACTGTTCTGGGCAATACCGGCAGTCTGGTAAAGAGCGGCTACAGTTTTACCGGTTGGAACACCGCCGCGAACGGCAGCGGCACCAGTTACGCACCGGGTGCAACCTTCAGCATTACCGCCAACACCATCCTCTATGCCCAGTGGGTCTTTCAACGAAACGTAAGTGTAACCCTTACAGGTACCGGCGCAGGCGGTGTCTACAGCGTTCCTGCCGCCATCGCCTGTACAAGCGGCACCTGTACACATCTGTTTGACGATGCAAGCGCCGTGACCCTGACGGCAGCGCCGGACAGCAACTCCACCTTTGGCGGCTGGAGCGGAGACTGCAGCAACAGTACCGGCAACTGTGAACTGACCATGACGGTCGACAAGGCGGTTACGGCCACCCTGACCGCGGCCCCCAGGGCCATGGTGGGGACGAATGGCCATGCAACCCTGACTGGGGCCTATGCCGCCACAACCAGCGGCGCAACCATCAAGGCCCGCTCGGTGACCTTTACGGAGAACCTGATCCTGGATCAGATCCGGTCGATACAGCTGAAGGGAGGCTACAATGCGCCCTACGACTGCAATACCTGCGGCGAGCACACCCTGCTGGAAGGTACCCTGACCGTGAAGAAGGGGTCGGTTGTGATCGAAAACCTGACGATCAAGTAAAAGAACGCTTCAGTAAACGGCATCACGCAAAACCTCAACGGGCGTCCTGATTTTGGACGCCCGTTGGCGCATTATACTCCTTTCAAAACGCGCTGGTTGGAGGCATAGATGCTGTCCCGCTCAGGCTGCTTGCCGGTTGCAATGGCCACACACCAGGCTGCCGTACTCAGCACTGCGGCAAAGCGGGCCTGCAGCACCGTGGGGGCCTGGCTGCTGAATCAACGCCTGGCCCTGGCCCAGCGCTGCTGGAAAGCACGGCCAAGCCGATGGATCTGATTGCCCAGGAGGCGGAGCGTTTTGTTCAGCGGTTATTGGCAATTCAGGATGGCTGGCCTCGGCGTATGTACCGGCTGTTCCTTGTGGCGCGTGAGTTGTTGGGGCTGGTATCCGCCGAGCGGATGCGGGAGGCATACGGTCAACAAGGATCGGTTGCCCGTTTACGATTGCGGCATTGCCGATATCTGACCAGCAGGTATCGGCATCCAGCCGCATGGAGATTCAGGTTCAAGGCCCTGTGGGACGGGTAGTCTTGGGCATGAGCTGGCTGTCCCCTTTCCAGAAACAACCGCTGTCTTTACCTCGCTTACCTCCCACGTGTAACCGGCCCCAAAATCCTTCCAATCGTTTTTCCACCAATCTGTGGGTCATCTGTGGGTGCCTGTCCGTTAAGCTGGGCATACTATGAGCGAACAAATGACCACCTCCAGTTTTCTTGTCCGTATTTACCGGGTTGCCGAGGATGATCCGGACAGGCTTGTCGGTCAGGTGGAACTACTGGACGGCAACGGTACGAGTCTATCATTTGCCGATGCCACGGAATTGACCTCTATTCTCCATGCGTCTTGCATGCGGAACAGTGGCCGCTTTAAAAAAACACGGTTGCCAAAGAGAGCGTGAGAATCCTTGGTGTCTGCCACCAATAGCGGCGCAAACGGACGGAAGTTGGCGGTTTGCAAGATGTAATATACTGATATCACATTAATAGGATTTGGCATGTAACCTGAAATATACATGATAGAGCGAACCAACATTTAGCCAGAAAGGATACCACCATGAAAAAAACAGCGCTTACCTTGATGGCAGCAGTTGTATTGATCGCCGGAATAATCAGTTCGGCCCAGGCATGGGAGGTGAAAATCATCAACCGCTCCGGTCATTTTTTGCGGTACGAGGTGTACCAGCAAACATGGTTGGGAGAAAAGTTGGCATGCAGTACATATTCTTATGGGTACTCCGAAAGAGGGGAATACTGCCTACTGGATCAAGTGATTTTCCCCTACTGCCCGACCCGCGTGAACATCTATGTGATCAAAAACAATGGAGCTGCCAAGTTTGATGTGTATCAATCAATGGAGAGCGGCTATCTTGGCGCGCAGTGTTGGAACCATAGTGTTGAAGTCAAGCCGGTAGACCCAAATGCCAAGAAATCCGATAACAGTCCCATGACCTGGGTATGGAGCATGTATTAAATTTTGTAGAGCCAATGTTATATCCTGAGGTTAATGGTAAAATAGCAGAACAGCACAAAGGGGATGATCTCGTTTTATGATCTGGTTATTCGGGTAGAGGGAATTGGTGGTTCTTTCAACACACCAAATGTGGGTAATCACGTAACTTTTCAAGGAGGATGACATGCAAAAATCGTGGAGCATGACTATCGCCTGTATGGCAGCAGGGCTTGCGTTTTTTCTCGGGTCATTGGGAACGGCCCATGCAGGCTTAATTAACCACAAGGTCCATGTCACAAACGGCACCTCCGACAAAGCTGTTGTGTATCTGTACACGGCAAACGGTCATTCCGAATTTATCAACCTGGCTGCAGGGGACACATACACCTATGCCACCGGGCTACATTGCCCCTCCAATTTGACGGGATCCATCATCAAAGGTGTGAAGTATACGGATATCATCAGCAGATGCCTGGGACCGGGCCATGTGGAAGGCAAAAACCATAGTGACTGCGGATTTGCCTGCAAGAGTTCGTCGTGGAAGATACAGAAGCATGAAAATGACGGTGCCTACCACTTTGACGAGCAATAACTGAAGGTTTGAAACGGGCAGAGCGTGTCTGACAAAGCGCCAAGTAGGGGCAGTCAGAAATGTCGTTTTCAATTGCAAATTTGCGGAGGAACTTTTCATGAAGAAAACAATCATCGGATCACTGTTGCTTGCGGCTCTGCTGGCCGGCGTACCGGCCAATGCAACCACCACCTGTCTGTGCGTTGGAAGCGGAAATACCAAATACTGCGGGAACGGCGCCATGGGAGGCAGTTTCCTGAAAGTCGATACCGTACAGTCCAACTATATTCAGTACTATCTTCTGACGTCGGCTCTTCAGGCGCAGTTGAACGCCAGCGGCAAGGCGTACGATTCACAGAGCGGCTGGTTTTGCTGGAACGGTACGCTGAAATAGCGGTCAACCCAGGATTGCACATAGATGGGCTGTTCACCTGCACCGTCTCCGGCATACGCCACCGGAGTTGATGGTGGCGGACGGAAGTTGGCACTAGTTGGTGATTAATATACTGATATTACGAAGATAATATTCGGCATGTAATCTGTAAAAGGCATAACAGGGTGAACTCACAGGAGTGGTGGAGGATGCGGCAGATGAAAAAGACAGCGTTGATGTTGATGGCAGCCGTTAGCTTGATTGCCGGAGCAACCGGTCCGGCACTGGCAGGTACCGTTACCCTGGACAATACCAAGGGGGCCTATGCCTACAAGGTGCGGGTTGACTCCTACGCCTTCGGCATCCCCTCCACTGCCTACCTGTGCGCCGAGACCGGGAAGACCCAGTACCTGGGCAATGCCTTGTCGATCGGGATCATCTATGTCAATGCGGCTCCCAGCGGGTGCGCCAACTTTTCGCATACCTTCGACATTGCCAAGCCTTACAAGGTACCCGGTACCTGGCTGCCGCACCGGGGCTTCAAGGTAATTACCAACGAGCATGGCGGCTACCGGGTAACCGAAGGATAACCGGACAATAAGGAGAAAAAATCCGGGAGTACAGGCTGAAAACAATTAGCACCATGAAAGCTGCTCTCCCGGCGGTGAGAGCTGATGCCGTGGCGAGACCTTGATAACGGTTTCAGTTCCCAATCAATCTTGGCAAACCGGGATGCATTACGGTCACGGTTGGGTGAAGATATATGGATCAGGCCAATTTTATCGCTGTGAGGTCTATAACGATAATGGCAACCTTATTTCGAATGAAATGCTCAAGGACGGAAAGAATTGATGTCGGCTCGTTCGAACGGGTAAAGGCCCCGGGACTCCCGTCATACATTGGAGCCTGGCAATAAACGCACAAAGGAGAACGTCATGAACACAAGAATCTCAGCTATCGCCTTCATCACCGTTGCCGCGCTTATGGTATGTCTCAGGGCAAACAGTGCGTCTGCTGGGCTGATCGACCACGAAACACACATAACCAATACGACCAGCTACAGCGCAGAGGTTACCCTGACCCATTTTACGGGACATCCCAAAACCGCAACAATACCGGCACATACAACCTATACCTTCCACAGCGGCAAACGGTGTCCGGCATCCCTTTCAGGCACCGTCAAGGGATATACCACACACAAAATTCTCGACTACTGCATCAAAAGCGGCAAGAGTTCCGACTATGGCGCGGATTGCGGCAGTGATCCTTTCAGGGATACCTACTGCAAGTCCTCATCCCACGAATTGACCACGTTTCTGAACAATCAGGGGACGGGCTACCATTTTCAAAAAAAATAGGAAACAGCCGGAGAGGTGTGCGCCAACAATGTTGGCTTAATCAGGCGCAAGTTGGCGGCTGCCACAGGGATACAAGGCGCTGTATTCAGGATGTTAGCCATTGGCACAGCTGTTGCTGAACAAGGTAACAACAGGATGGATGGAGCCCGCCACTTCGTTGCAAAAAACTCGGTATAACCGGCATCCAGGCCTGCCAGGCCGCATTCTGGGGGAGTCAGGCAATGGCAGCATAGCAACCGGCCTACCGGTGTTGCCTTCTATGTTGCCCATTCAATTTGAGAACGTCCCTACTTAAACCAAGGAGATCACCATGAAAAAGACAACCCTCATCACCGCAGCCACCCTGCTGGCAACCGCACTGTGCGGCCTGGGCAGCGCCGAAGCCGGTATGGTCAAGGTCATCAACAACTCAAATTTCGTACTCGTCGTCGGCGTCAAATTCAACGACGGCAGCAAAAACAGTCCGGAGATCATCAACCCCAACAGCTCCAAGCCGGGGCTGGGATCACCGGTAAAAGCGGTCAGCCAGATCAAGGTGGTCAACACCACCGACGGTACCGATCCCAGCAAGGCAGTATTGAAGGAGTATCAGGAACCAGCTCCCAAGCTGCTGAAAGACTACGTTGTTACCGTGGATAAACAGGGTGGTGTCACCGTGGCCTCAAGTACCCCGGCGGGTTTCTTTTAAGCGGCACTATGCTGAAAGGAACAGACCACAGCATCATGGAACAGTCCGACCAGTCATCATCAGGCAGCACACCGCTGCCGCCCTGCAGCCGCCGCACCTTTCTGAAAGGTGCCGTTCTGGCTGGCGCGGCTGCGGCCATCCCGCCCCTGATGGCCGGTTGCGGCAGTTCATCAGGGGATGTCCCGCTGGAACAGAAGATAGCCCAGATGCTGATGGTGGGCTTTCGCGGCCTGACCCTGGATGACAGCAACTACATTGTCCGGGACATCCGCGACTACCGTATCGGCGGGACCATCCTCTTTGACCGGGATGCAAAGCTTAAAACCTACGGACGCAACATCGTCTCGCCGGAGCAGTTGCAAGGGCTGACGGCCCAGCTGCACGCCCTTTCCGCCACCCCGCTCTTCATTGCCGTTGATCAGGAGGGGGGGAAAATCGTGCGGCTGAAGGAGAGCTACGGTTTCCCCCCCACGGTCTCGGCCCAACAGCTCGGCACCCTCAACAACCCGGCGGTTACCCGGATGTATGCCGACAGCATCGGTGCCACTCTGGCAGCAAACGGCTTGAACATGAACTTTGCACCGGTGGTTGATCTGAACATCAACCCCCAAAGCCCGGCCATCGGCGCACTGGAGCGCAGCTTTTCAGCAGATCCGGCCATAGTCACCAACCATGCCCGGATCTTTGTGGAAACCCACGATGCCAATCGTGTTGCCACCTGCTTCAAACATTTCCCCGGCCACGGCAGCGCCACCGCCGATTCCCATCTGGGGTTTGTGGATGTGACCGACACCTGGTCGGCTGTTGAACTTGAGCCGTACCGGAACCTGATCAACGAAGACAAGGCCAGGATGGTGATGACCGCCCATGTCTTTAACCGGCATATTGACAGCCAGCTTCCAGCCACCCTCTCACAACCGTTCATCACCGGCATGCTGCGTGAACAACTGGGGTTTGGCGGGGTGGTGGTAACCGATGACCTGCAGATGCAGGGACTGACCCAGTTCTTTGATTACAAGACTATCGTGGAGAAGAGCATCCTGGCCGGGGTGGACATTATCCTGGTCTCCAACAATCTGGAGTACGACCCCGAGATCACCCCCACCACCATCAATCATGTGGTTGATCTGGTGAACAGCGGCAGGATATCCGAACAACGGATTGATCAATCCTACCGGCGTATCATGGCACTGAAGGGGCGCCTGTTTGCCTGATACGGCACCCGGCTCCGGCTTGAGAAAGGAGACTTACATGCAGGACAGCCGCAACAACTGCATCTACTTCTGCGCCCCGGTCAACGCCCTGGTGGAAGGGATCTACCAGCAGAGGATCCCCTTTAGCGAGATCAGACAACACGGCGACTTCGGGCTGGGCACCTTTGACCACCTTGACGGCGAGATGGTGATGCTGGATGGCAACGTCTACCAGATCACCTCCGACGGCGCTGCCGCCAAGGTCAGTGAGGATCTCCTGACCCCCTTCTCCTGCGTCACCTTTTACCGCCCGGCCAGCCACGACCGGCTGGATGGAGAGCGTTCGTACCAGGTTTTTCTGGACTGGCTGAACAGTCTGCTGCCCTCAGCCAACATCTTCTATGCCATCCGGGTCGAGGGGCGTTTCAGCCGGGTCAAGGTCCGCTCGGTTCCCCGTCAGGAGAACTACCGCCCCTTGGCAGAGGTGGCAAAAGATCAGCCGGTCTTTGAGTATCTGGATACCGAGGGGACCCTGGTGGGCTTTTACACGCCGTCGTTCATGGGGTCGTTGAGTGTACCGGGCCTGCATCTGCATTTTCTCTCGGCAGACCGCACAACCGGCGGCCACCTGCTGGAATGCTGCCCCAACGGCATCGCCGTGGGGATCCAGTTCCTGACCACCCTTGAGCTGGGACTGCCGATGAGCTTTGATTATCTGACCTGCGACTTTCAACGGGATACGGAAAAGGATCTGGAGAGCGCGGAACGGTAGGCATCCCCCGTTCTCCCACGCTCCATGTGCGGTACTACGCCATACAAAAGGACCGCTATGCCAAGAGCATTTCGCTATCCGCTGCATACGGCCCTGCTGCTCTGCCTGCTTTCCGGCACCGCACAGGCAGGACAGGAGGACCCTGTTTCTGCTGAACCATCCTGGCAGATTGCAATCAAGCAGAAGACGCTTGTGAACAGCCACACCTCCTACGAATTCGGCAATCCGTCACCGCCGTACCAGCAGCCGTTAAGCAGACTGGAGTTCCCGCTGGATTCGGTCTGGGGTGGTGTTGAAATTCGCAAGCAGTTTTCCCGCGTCTCTGTCGGTGCCGGTTTTCTCACAACATTGTCGGATCAGGAGACCGGCAGGTTCAAAGACAGCGACTGGGACGACGACGACACCCCAAGCCGTTTGAGCATTTATGGTGAGACCTCCTGTCGCTTGAACCCCAGCTATCAGGTGGAGGCGGATGTCGATCTGCAGGTGGCTGATCTGCTGCATTTGCCACACGGTTTCGACCTCCGCCCGGTGGCTGGGTTCCGCTGGCAGCAGCTTGCTCTGGTTGCCCATGACGGTACCCAGTATGACTACACGACACCGGGATTGCCGCCGGATATGCAAAGCATTGTTGGTGACTCAATCGACTTTGAGCAGAACTGGTACCAGTATTTTCTGGGAATCCGCCTCGGCTACGAGTGGCAACGCCTGCCGTGGCTGCACCGACTGAAGCTGCAGTCGCAACTGGACTGGAGCTATGTGGCAGGTGACAACCGAGATTATCATCTGCTGAAGCCGGGACACCGGATCACTGAAGAACAGACCAGCGGCAACGGCTGGCATGCATCGATGGCAGCAGTATGGGGAATCACCCGAAATGTTGATCTTGGCGTTGAGGCAGATTACCTGAGGCTTGAGACCAGCGGCACCCACACCCTGCGTTATGATTTTTCCCCTGCGGCAAACTGGTCGACCGGGGTAAAAGCCTGGTCTGAACAGTACGGCATAACCATGAAGACGCAGTTCCGATTTTAAGCGGATTCCAGCGCCCCGGCCGGCGAGTGCAAAAATGTCACTCCAAAGGGTGCCGCTGCCAGAATCTCTGGTACACTATTGGGTAGCTGTTTTGGGCCCACGCAAACAGGCATCCCCGGAAACCGGGCAATGCCGCAGTACCCCACCAACTTCATATAGCTACGAGGCACCATGTTTTCCTGCACACGACGTATCTTTCTTAAAAACAGCGCCCTGACCGGCGCTTCATTGCTGCTGCCCGGCCTGTTGGGCGGCTGTGCCATCACCCGTCGCACAGCCGTCAAGACATTGCCGCCGGACCTGCAGAACTGGCCGCTGGAACGCAAGATCGCCCAGATGCTGCTGTTGGGCTTTCCCGGCGAGACGCTGGAAGCGGGCAGCCCGATTGATCAGGCCATCCGCCGCTACGGTGTTGGTGGTGTGGTGCTGTTTGACAACAACATTGACCTGGGGGTAACCGGCCGCAACATCACCAGTCCTGCCCAGCTGAAGGAGTTGACTGAGGCCCTGCAGCAGGCATCTGAACTGCCGTTGCTGATTGCGGTGGATCAGGAAGGCGGCGTGGTTGCCCGGTTAAAGGACCGCTACGGCTTTCCTGCCACGGTGTCGGCCCAATACCTGGGACAGCAGAACCGGCTGGAGCTGACCCGTTCCACCAGCGACAGCCTTGCAGCAACCATTGAGGAGTACGGTTTCAACCTGAATCTGGCACCGGTGGTTGATCTGGCAACGAACCCGGATAACCCGATAATCGCCTTAAAAGAGCGCAGTTTTTCAGCTGATCCTGCCCTGGTCGCGGCCCATGCCGCCGAGTTCATCAAGAGCCACCACCGCCACCGGATCCTGACCTGCCTGAAACATTTCCCCGGCCATGGCAGCTCCCGCGATGACTCGCACCTGGGACTGGTGGATGTGACCCGCTACTGGAGCGAGGCCGAGCTGCTGCCCTACCGGAATCTGATCCAGGCCGGATTGTGCGACATGGTCATGACCGCCCATACCTTCAATACCGCCATTGACCCGGATTATCCCGCCACGCTCTCCAGGGCCACCATTGACGGCATCCTGCGCAAACAGCTCGGTTTTGATGGCGTGGTGGTCAGCGACGATCTCTACATGGGGGCAATTATCCAGCATTACAGCTACGAAACCGCTGTGGAGAAGGCGATCAATGCCGGGGTTGACCTGCTGGTGGTGGCGAATGACAAGCTCTACAGCTCCGACATCATGCCCCGCACCATTGAGCTGCTGCTGAATCTGGTACAGCAGGGCAGGATCCCCCGGGAGCGGATCGAACAGGCCTGCCGCAGGATCATGGCCATGAAACAGCGGATCATCAACCCCGGGGACACTGCATAACAAAACGCAATCAGATATCAATTTTCCTGTAGCGCAAAGGAGCCGCGCCGCAGCCTATCTAAGGAGTGCTACAATGAAAATCCGTCCGTTTTTCCTGCTGCAGATGTTGTTACTCTGCACCCTGCTGGTACAGGGAGGCTGCTCATCGTCTTCCTCTTCCTCCGACGCCCCCCAGACGGTATCGATAGGTGTCCTGGCACCACTCACCGGCAGCCTCAAGCATATCGGGGAAGGGATGCAGGTGGCACTTGAGATCGGTCTGCCGCAGGTAAACCGGCGGCTTGCCCTGGAAGGGCAGAATTTCAGGCTTACAACCGTGGTGAAAGATACGGCCTCCGATCCGCAAGGGGCCTTGATGGCTCTGTTGGCGCTCAAGGCCCAGGGAGTCAGGTTTGTCATCGGCCCGGTCAGCAGTGCCGAGTGTGCAACGATCCTGCCGGTGGCAAACTCATTGGGCATGATCCTGATAAGTCCGGCCAGTACGGCAACCTCACTGGCCATTGCCGGTGACAATCTCTTCCGTCTGATGCCCAACGACAACAGCCAGGGGGCCGGTACCGCCGCCTTAATGCTGAAAAAGGGCTTTAGCGCTGTTGTGCCGATCTGGCGCGGCGATGTCTGGGGGGATGATCTCAAGGCAAGCATCACCACCGCCTTCCAGAATGGCGGGGGCACGGTTTTGAGCGGTGTCCGCTACACCCCGGACGCCGGCGCCTATGGCACGGAACTTGATCAGGCAGCCGCCCAGGTATCGCAAGCCCTGAGCACCTACGGGGCCGGCAAGGTGGCGGTGGCCATGATTTCCTACCCGACCGAATCAGTGCCCCTGTTGAGCGGAGCAGCAGGCAGACCGGCCCTGGCACAAGCCGGCTGGTTCGGCAGCGACGCCTCAACCCTTTCCCCCCTGATTACCGCTTCTGCAGCCGCCTCCGCCTTTGCGGCACAGACAAACCTGCTGTCTCCGATCTTCAGCAGGGAAGATGCGGTGCTGCCTTTGAAGGGTACCGTACTGATTGACCGCGCGCTGCGGGAAAAATTATCACAACGGCTCGGACGGCAGGCCGACAGCACCACCTTTGCCACCTGGGATGCGCTGTGGCTGGCAGCCAAGACCTACACCGCCGGCGGCATCAGTGCCGATAGCGAGACGCTGAAGACAGGGCTGGTCTCGGTTGCAAAGAGCAACGTCGGCCTGAACGGGGCGCTGGTGATGAATGCGGCAGGCGACATGAACAAGGGCAACTACGGCTTCTACAGCATCGCGGCAAGCGGCAGCAGCTATGCCTGGCAGCTCAAAGCCGCCTACCAATACGAACTGCTTGCAACCCCGCAGGTTGTCGATGTGTCCGAGCCGGTCCTGAAGGGGCTCACTCCTCCTGCTGCCGAGGTCAAGATCGGTGCCCTGTTGAGCCTGACCGGCAGCCAGTCCTACAACGGACAGTCGGTCAGGGCCGGATTACTGGTGGCGCTCGACAACATCAACACCTACCTGACCCGGCACGGCTATCCGGTCAAGATAGCTCTGGAGATCATCGACACCGCCTCTGATGCGGATCAGGCCTTAAACGGCTTCACCACGCTGGCTGACCAGGGGATCAGGTTTATTGTCGGCCCGATTACCAGCTCCGAATGCCAGCGAGTGCTCCCGGCAGCCAACAGCCGTGGCGTGATCCTGCTCAGTCCCTCAAGCAATGCCATTCAGCTGGCGCAACCTGATGACAACCTGATCCGCTTTGTGCCGAGCGCCGTACTCGAGGCCCAGGGGCTGGCCAAGCTCATGTATGAGCAGGGGGTACGTTCCCTGGCGATCATGGCCCGCAACGACATCTGGGGCAGCGATCTGGCAAGCCGTACCGGCAGCGAATTTCAGGCGCTGGGCGGCTCGGTCATTACCAGCGTCACCTACCCGACGGACACCACAAACTTTGCCAGCCAGCTGACCACCCTTGCCGGCGCCCTGAACACGGCCACTCCGTCAAGCAGTGCGGTGCTGACGGCCTCTTTTGACGAAATCACCGAGATCTTTCTCCAGGCCCCCACCTACCCCTCCCTTGCCACGGTAAAGTGGTATGGCAGCGACGGATCGGCCCAGAATGAACGGCTTGCGGCAACCCCTGCAGCTGCAGCCTACGCTGCCGCACGCAGCTTCACCTGCCCGATCGAGCATGTCTTTATCCAGCATGCCCCCCAGCCGAATTCGATTACAAAGCTGGTTATCCGGGATGACATCCGGGAGGCCTATAGCGGCATCCCCGCCCTTTACGCCTATCCGGCCTGGGATGCCCTCTGGATCATCGTGACGTCGCTGCTTGACAGCGAATGGTCAACCAGTCCGGCGGTGCTGCGAAGCGCCGTCCTGAGCGGATCTGACAACTACATCGGCATGAGTAACTTCATGGGACTGGATGCCAACGGCGACAGGAAATACGGCGACTATGCCTTTTTCAGCATGACACAGGGCACTGCCGCCTATACCTGGAACCTCTTTGCCACCTACCATTACCATCCGGCCCTCTATCTGACGCCGAAGATAACGTATCCTTAGGAGCACAATCGTGTCGTTCAAGCTGCAAAACCGTTGCCGGCCACCACAGGTCTCCACCACAGAAACACGATCAGGGGCTGCTGTATGAAACCGGTTTTACTGACACTCATGCTGCTGCTGACTCTGGTCTGGGCACCAGGCTGCCGCGAGACGCAAAAGCCGATCACCCGCCTGGATGATGCCAAGACTGCCAAGATCGGCGTCATGGTCGGCACCACCGGCGAGCAGATTGCCAGGGAACGTTTTCCCCAGGCCCAGGTCCAGAGTTTCGATGATGTCATGGATGCGGTGGCAGCCATGAAGTCAGGACAGCTTGAGGCGATTGTCACCGCCTATCCCACCGCACTGCAGGTGACCAAGCTCAATCCCGAGTTTGGCTTGCTGCAGGAACCGCTCAAAAACGACGCATCTTCCATTGCCCTGAGAAAAGGGGAGGAGAAGATGTTGTCGGACCTGAACCGCATCATTGGCGAGCTGGAAGCAGACGGTACCCTGGCTGCCATGAGAAAGCGTTGGTTCAAAACGGATTTGAGTCCGTACCAGGAACCCGACATCACAACGCCAACTGCAGGTACGCCTCTGAAAATAGGTGTCTGTGCGACACGGGAACCGCTCAGCTTTGTAGATAAAGATGGCAGAATAAGTGGTCATGACAGTGAGCTTGCCCGTCGCATAAGCATGAAGCTGAACCGTCCGATCGAATTTTTCAACATGAAGTTCATGGCGTTAATTCCCGCCCTGCAGTCCCATAAGATCGATCTGATCATCAGCGGTATGACCGCCACACCAGAACGGGAAAAGTCGGTTGATTTTTCACGTCCCTATTTTCCCAACCCGCAGGTCATGCTGGTTAGAAAGGCAGCGGCTGCGGCAACGTCAGACAGGCAGCGTGACCTCTTGAGCTCGGTTGACGATGTTCAGGACAAGCGCATCGGCGTACTCCTGGGGTCAGTGCATGACAGCTATGTCACCAAGACCTATCCCAAGGCCACGGTTCTGCAATATAAGACGCCGTCAGACCTGGTGCTGGCGGTCAAGTCGGGTAAGGTTGATGCTGGTATGTATACCCATGAAACCCTACTGGAGATACTACGTCAGGAACCGACCCTGGCACTATTGGGTAAACCGCTCTTTTCCGTGCCGATCGCGGTCGGTTTTAATCAGACAAACACTGCCCTGTGCACCAAGTTCAATACCTTCCTGAAACAGGTCAAGCAAAACGGCCAGTTTGACGATATGGTCACCCGCTGGATCCAGCAGGGGGGCACCCAGATGCCGAAGATTGAAGGTTCAACAACCAACGGGCGTCTGGTGATCGGGATTGTCAGCGACAAAGGGTTGCCGTTCACTATCATCAAAGACAATCGCATGGTTGGTTTTGATGTTGAACTGGCTGAACGCTTTGCCGCCTATCTGGGGAAAGAACCGGTCTTTAGCGACATGGAGTTTGGCAGCCTGATTGCGGCTGCGGCAGGTAACAAGATCGACGCCATCTTCAGCACCCTGATGATTACCGACGAACGTAAAAAACAGGTCGCCTTTTCAGACCCGTACTACGAACTGGGTGCCAGTCTGTTTGTGCTGAAGCAGCGGGTTGCCGGAGCCACTGCGGGCAATACCGAACATGCTGTTGCCCCCCCTTCGTTTTTCAAGGGTATAGCGGACAGCTTTCAGAGCAACATCCTCCAGGAGCGGCGTTATCTGCTGATCTGGGATGGTCTCAAGACCACGGTGGTGATCTCGATCTTTGCCACCCTCTTCGGCACCCTGCTGGGGGCGCTGATCTGCTTCATGCGGATGGCAAAGAGCAGGCTGCTCTCTGCTCCTGCCAGGCTCTACATCGCCATCCTGCGCGGCACACCGGTACTGGTGCTGTTGATGCTGATCTTCTATGTCGTCTTTGCCTCCATCAACATCAACCCGGTCATTGTGGCGGTGATCGCCTTTGGCATGAACTTCGGCGCCTACACCGCAGAGATCTTCAGGACCGGCATCGAAGGGGTGGAAAAGGGGCAGACCGAGGCAGGTATTTCACTGGGATTCACCAGGACCAGCACCTTCTTCCAGATCGTATTGCCCCAGATGGTGCGGCGAATCCTGCCGGTCTACAAGGGGGAGTTCATCTCCCTGGTCAAGATGACCTCCATTGTGGGCTACATCGCCGTACAGGATCTGACCAAGGCCAGCGACATCATCCGCAGTCGCACCTTTGACGCCTTCTTCCCCCTGGTCATGGTGGCCATCCTCTACTTCCTGATCTCATGGACCCTGATGCAATCCCTTGAGTACCTGGAACGGATCACCGATCCCAAATACAAAAAGAGAAAGGCAGGCAGGGCATGATCAGGGTCGCACACCTCTCAAAGACCTACGGTGAGGTCACCGTACTGAAAGATATCTCCCTCAGCGTTGCCAAGGGAGAAGTCATCTCCATCATCGGACCGTCCGGCACCGGCAAATCCACCTTCCTGCGCTGCCTCAACCTGCTGGAACAACCCAGTGGCGGCTCAATCGCCGTGGACGGAATCGACCTGCTGGACAGAAAGAGCGATATTCCCAAAATCCGGCAGCGGATGAACATGGTCTTTCAATCCTTCAACCTCTTCTCCCACCTGACCGCCCTGGAAAACCTGACCATCGGCCCGATCAAACTGCTGGGCATGCCGAAAGGCGAGGCAGAACAGAAGGCCCTGGAGATCCTCAAACTGGTGGGGCTGGCTGAAAAGGCCGACAGTTTTCCCGATGAACTGTCCGGTGGTCAGAAACAGCGGGTGGCGATTGCCCGCTGCCTGGCCATGAACCCGGAGATCATCCTGTTTGACGAACCGACTTCGGCCCTTGACCCCACCATGGTCAGCGAGGTACTGGCGGTCATCCGGCGGCTGGCCAAAGACGGCATGACCATGCTGATCGTCACCCATGAGATGGACTTTGCCCGTGATGTCTCCAGCCGGGTGCTCTACATGGACGAAGGCCTGATCTATGAAGAAGGCACTCCGCAGCAGATCTTTGAAAACCCTCAGCAGGAAAAGACCAGGGCCTTTATCAACCGGATCCGCAGCTTCAGCTACGGCATCAGCTCAGCTGACTATGACCTGTATGCCATGAATGCGGAGATCGAGATCTTCTGCGAACGGCAGATCCTGCCCAGAAAGACCAGGCACAACCTGCTGCTGCTGGTGGAGGAACTGCTGCAGATTCATACCCCGCTGCTGGCCACGACGCCCCTTGACCTGACCATCGCCTATTCTGAAAAGAAGGAGAGCCTGGAGATCATCCTGGAGAACCGGGGAGCGGCGGTCAACCTGCTGGATAGAGACCGTCTGCCCGATGAGCTGGGGCTGAACATCATCACCCACCTGGCAGAGCAGATCGACTACCAGCGCAACAACGGCATCAACAGGGTGACGGTGTCCCTGAAACAGGGCTGATCGAGGCGGCAGCGGCACACGGCCTATTTATACAACGTCTACCAAGGAGAAAGCGGATGCTAAACAAAGCAATGTTCCCCGGAAAATACCTGCAAGGCGCAGCGGCTCTGAACGAGTTACCGGCCCTGGTCCAACTGTTTGGCAGACAGGGTCTGGTCCTGGCTTCGGCAACATCCTGTGACAGGATTCTTCCCGACAGCGGCATTGACCTAAAGCGACATAATCTGTCACTTGAACGTTTTCACGGCGAGTGTTGCGAACAGGAGCTGACCCGTCTGGCATCCATCATCAAGGCAAAGCAGGCGGATGTCCTGGTGGGGGTGGGTGGCGGCAAGGTCATTGACACGGCAAAGATTGCAGCCGACCGGGCCGGTATCCCGGTCATCATCGTGCCCACCATCGCCTCCACCGACGCCCCCTGCAGCGGCTGTGCCGTACTGTATTCAGCGCAGGGTGTCTTTGAGTCGGTCTACTATCAACGCTCGAACCCGGCAGCCGTGCTGGTAGACTCCGCCATCATCGTTCAGGCGCCGGTCCGTTTTCTGGTGGCCGGTATGGGAGACGCGCTAGCAACCTGGTTTGAGGCCCGTTCCTGCCATACCAGCCGTTCGGCAAACGCCTGCGGCGGTCTCAGTACCCTGACCGGACTTAACCTGGCCCGGCTCTGCTACGATACCCTGCTGCGCTACGGCACGGCCGCCAAGACCGCAGCGGAGCAGCAGATCATTACCCCGGCCCTGGAGCATATCATTGAGGCCAACACCCTGCTTTCCGGCATCGGCTTTGAAAGCGGCGGCCTGGCCAGCGCCCACTCCATCCACAACGGCCTGACCGCGTTGGCAGAAACCCATGCCTTCTACCACGGTGAAAAGGTGGCCTTTGGCCTGTTGGCCGGTCTGCAGTTGATCGACGCAGACCCTCAGGAGATCGAGACGGTCTACGGTTTCTGTGAAGAGGTGGGGCTGCCCACCACCCTGGCGGCTATCGGCCTGGCCGGCTGCGGGCGTGATCGTCTGCTGCAGGTGGCACAGAAGGCCTGCGCCCCGGAGGAGTGCATTCACCATGAGGCAGGTAGCATCACGCCTGACAGGGTGCTTAACGCCATGCTGGCGGCAGATGCAATCGGCAGCAACTCACTTCTGAAAAAACCGAAAAAAGGTGATTGAAAGCCGCTACACGACCACAAAGGAAACAGGACCTGGCAGGCAGAATGGTTGGGTATAAGCTGTGAAAGGCAGCGTAACAGACTGAAATGCCCGGATGGAGTAATCTCTACAGGAGGTGCGCAGATGCGCCGTACATGCAAAAAGATCTGGATACGTTGCGAAATACAGGGATGCCTCGTGATCCTGGCAACAGCGCTCATGCTGCTTGCAAGCATCGGCACAGCCCAGGCAGGGAGCTGCATGGACGCTAAACTTTCCTGCTCGTCGAGTTATTTCTTCAATGACACCAAGAGCATGATTGTAAAGGCAGCTACGATGACGTTTTCCGCACTGATCCTGCCGAGTGTGAAGACAACGGTGGAGTGCAAACAGGTTGCGAACGACACGACCGACCTGAACTGCTATACCACCAACTTTAATAGCAATACCTACATCGTCAAGCTGGCCACTCCGGGCAGGATCAAGAACCCCGGTGAATACACCTACAGAAACCCTGAGTTTTGTGAAAGACTGTGTACCTCGCTCGGCATTGCGGTGTATTACCTGAACGGTAAGCCGCTCTAGCCATAATGGCTGCCGGGACACAAATCAATTCACGAAATACGGTACCACCACGACACCCGCATAGGGAGGGAACCTGACATGAAACGATGGCTGAAGATGACGCTGCTGACGGGATGCGTTGTATGTACGTCACTCGCCTCACCTGAAGGGAGTGCTGGCGGCATCCTGAAGTACCATGTGAAGGTAAAAAACGACATCGCGGTCGAATACTGGCCCAGCACCGGGACACCCATACATACTACCTGCACCGTCTATCTCTACCGGCCCGATTACTCGTACCAGGTTGCAACCATAGCAGCCGGCGCGACCCATACCTTTACGGTCAACGGCCCGCACTGTCCGGCCCGGCTTGAAGGGACCTGCCAGAGCGACTACGGGCCACCTGCAACTATGTATACCAGGTGTCTCACCGGCAAGGAAAGCTGGGGCTCAGGCATCAGCTGCACAGCGGCCTGCTGGAGTTCGGACTGGTTCATAAGGCGCAGTGATACGAACCGGTCCTTACATTTTCACAAGGAATAAGGCCAGCGGGGCGCTCGTGGCCTTCAAGGCGATGGTACCCATCTTGCCGATATCACCGCACCGCAAAAAAGGAGGGAAACAACTATGCAAAGCAAACTAATTGCCATCGTTATGCTGGCAACAACAGTAGCCTCCCACCTTTTGGTTAATCAGGCAGTAGCACGCGACTTTTCTACAACCTGCACAAGCTATTATTTGCAAGGGACTGTTTTGAAGGCGACATGCATGACCTCGCAAGCATGTTCACCTCTTAAAGATATGCACTGTTACTGCAACCTGAAAACTGCCAAATGCCACATAGGCAAAGATGTCTCCTTTGATCTGAATAATGGCATTTCAGATAATAATGGCTCGTTACAGTTTCACGGAGCGGATTTTGGCGCATCATGCAACTCCCTATCGTTAACAGAGACCGGAAAATTCTTCCCTTCTGACAATTCCTATTATCCAACTGATACATGCGCTTTAAAGGCGCTGTGCAAAGGCAAGTACAAATCATTACCAATCTATAAACCTACGGTACTGGATTTAAATCAGGGGATCAGCAACCTTGAGGGGTCCCTGGTATTTGACCCCTAATTCCACTTGAAAATCCGAGAAAGCCTCATACTCCTCAAAGGCAGGGAACTATCGTGACACGAGAGATACAACAGGCTCATGCAGCCATCATCACCGCACCACTGAACACGCCGTTCCGGATCGCCACCGGCCAGCATGATCAGCTTGAAAACGTCTTTTTCCAGCTGAAGGCTGGTGATGGGACCTGCGGGTACGGCGAGGCCGCGGTTGCCAGCCATATCACCGGCGAAACCGTGGAGCAAACGCTGGCCAACCTGCACAAGGCGGCAACGCAACTGGCCGGGCGAGACTTCTCTGATCCGATCGTGTTGATCGATGAGTTCCGACCTCAGTTTGCCGGCAACCATGCCGCCCTGGCCGCCTTTGAGATGGCGCTGTTCGATCTGGTCAGCCGCAGCCGGGGCATACCGTTTGGCGCCTTGTTCAGTGCTGCGCCGGGGTATGCGCCCAAACCGCGCTTCCAGAGCGACATCACCATCGTAATCGGCAGCCTGGAAGAGGCGGAGACCGCCGCCCGCCACTATGCCGGACAGGGCTTCAGCGCCTTCAAGATCAAGGTCGGCAGAGACCATGAGCTGGACCTGCAGCGGGTCTTGGCGGTCAAACGGATCGCGCCTGACAGCAGCCTGGTGCTGGATGCCAACATGGGCTTTGATGCTGCCGGCATGCGGCGTTTCCTGCAACAGCTGGATCAGCACGGCATCCGCCCCAACCTGCTGGAGCAACCGGTACCCAAAGGGGATTGGGACGGCCTGGCTGCCATTACACGGGAGTTTGCCGGTAGCGGCATGCTGATCTGTGCCGACGAAAGCGTCGGCTCACTGGCAACGGCAGAGCAGGCCGTTGCGCTCAGGGCGGTCAATGCCATCAATATCAAGTTCATGAAGAGCGGCATCAGTGAGGCGGTTAAAATTGCCGAGCTGGCCTGCCGCAACAACATCAAACTGATGCTGGGGGCCATGATGGAGAGCAGCCTGGCCATTACCGCCGCTGCCCATTTTGCCGCTGCCCTGGGCTGTTTTGAGGTGATTGATCTGGACACCACCTTCTTTATCAACGGTCCGCTCAGCTGCAGTCCCTATCTGGATCAGAACGGCAGGTTTGACCTGGCTAGCCCCGGCCCCGGTATCGGCGTGGCCGTGCAGCTGCCTTGATCCGTCGCCAGCCGGCAAGCAGCGGCAGCACCTGAACCAGGCTCACGACAGCGGGTTCAGGCAGCAATAATTTTCAGGAAATAGGTTGTACAACTGCTGCGCTTGACATACGCTCTCCCGGCGGCATGCTATTCCATGAGTTAAAGCCGCCACACTGTTTCCGGTCACGTCAGGCATTACGGACCGGAATGTCAGAGGCAGCGTTTTTACCAGCAATGAGGTACCGACATGATCCAGTTACTTGCTTCGGTGTTAAATACTGCCTGCGTGATGGCTGTCATTGCGTATGTGCTGGTTCGCACCAGATTTTACTCCCTCATCACAGAGAAGAGCCACAGTATCCATCATCAGATTCTTTTGATTTTACTGTTTGCCGCCTTCACCATGTATGGAGTCCTGATCGCCATTCCCATCGCAGGCGGTTTTGTCGCGCTGGGGCATATCGGCCAGATCATCGGCGGCTTAATGGCCGGTCCGCTTGTGGGAACCTGCGTCGGGCTGCTCATTGCGCTACACCGCTGGTCACTGGGGGGATTTTCCGTTGTTCCGGCGACACTGTCAGTGATCCTGGTGGGGCTGTTTGCCGGTGTCTATGCACTGTGGAGAAAAACCGCACGCTACAACCCGCTTGAGGTTGCCGCCCTGGTTATAGTCCTTGAACTGTTTTCATCCGGGCTGACCCTGCTTCTGATACCGGACCTGCATCAGGCCCTTGAGCTGGAAAAAGGTATCAGGCTGCCAATGACGATCGGCCATATGATTGCCGGCGCGGTGTTCATATTGATATTCAATAATATCGTTGAGGCACGGCAGACCGTGGAAGCAAAAGAAAAGATCGAAAGCGAACTCAGGATTGCCAGCAACATTCAAATGAGCATGGTGCCAAAAACCTTCCCACCGTTTCCCGATGTCCCAGAGTTTGATGTATTCGCCCTGTTGAAGCCGGCCAAAGAGGTGGGAGGGGATTTTTACGATTTTTTCTTCACGGACAACGATCATATCTGCTTTGCAATCGGTGATGTTTCCGGCAAGGGGGTGCCGGCGGCCTTGTTTATGGCCGTTACCAGGACACTGCTGAAATCCCATGTCACCAGTAACAAAACCATTGATCAAAGCATGTTTAAAACCAACAACGACCTTTGTGAGGGGAATGATGCCTGCATGTTCACCACGCTGTTCAGCGGCATTCTGGACATCAGGACAGGCGAGTTCTCATTCAGCAACGGCGGACATAACTTCCCCTACCTCTATCGCAAGGACGGCACTATTGAGATGATTACCTCGGCAAACAGTGTGGCGCTGGGGTGCATGGAGGATATGCCGTATCAGACAGGAATGGTCGTGCTGTCCGAAGGTGATGCACTGGTGATGTACACTGACGGTGTTTCAGAAGCCATGAACAAGAACCTGGAGTTTTTTACGGAAGAACGGCTGGAAACAGCCATCAGGAAAAGCCCGCCTTCATCTACACGGGCTATTGTCAAAAACCTGATGGACGAGATTGACGGTTTTGTTGCCGGTGCTCCGCAATCCGATGACATCACCCTGCTGGTCTTCACCTATAACGGCAACAAACCGGCAAGCCCGTCAGCGTGACAACCGGGGACCGCAGACCTTGAGACGTTTTATCGCAAAACTGCTGCCACTGCTGATGCTGGCCGTTTTTTTCATGGCCACGGCAGCGGCTGCATCAGGAAAGGACCTGTCCAGCCCTCCACCGCAGCAGCAGGGGAAAAAGTGGCGGATCGGCTATTGCGAAAGCACCCGCTTCGTGAACTATGCCGAACATCTGTACGCCCTTGTCCGGGGGCTGACAGCGCTTGGCTGGCTGCAGGGAACCGAGCAGTTCCCCTACACCCCCGGCCAGGAAGATACCCGTACCATGTGGGAGTGGCTGGCATCACACAATGTCGGCCCCCATATGGAGTTTGCCGCTACTGCCTACTACAGCTATGACGGCACCAGCCAGCCGGCGCAAAAACGGAAGACAGACGAGATTACCAGGCGATTGAACCAAAAGAAGGACATTGACCTGATGATTGTGATGGGGACGGTTGCCGGCAAGCTTGTTGCCAACGACAGGCACAACGTACCGGTCATGGTCTTCTCCACCAGCAACGCCGTTGCGGCAGGGATCGTGAAAGCAGTGGATACATCAGGCCGGGACCATGTCTGGGCCCACATGTACCCCAACCGGTTCAAACGCCAGATCGAGGTATTCCATGACACCTTTGCCTTTAAGCGGCTGGGGATGGTCTATGAAGATTCGCCAGCCGGACGGGCGCTGGCTGCGTTGCATGACGCCGAGGCTCTCGCCCGTGAGCGCAAATTCAAGATTATCCGTTCGTTTGTGCAGGACAACCAACAGGATAAAGACAGGTTTTTCAATGAAATGCTTGCTGCACACCGGAAGCTGGCCGGCGAAGTCGATGCCATGTATATGACGATTTATCCCGGATCACGAAAGTTTGCCATGCTGCCGGCATTGATGGAACCGTTCTACGCAAAGAAAATCCCGGTATTTACCCAACTGAAGGGAGAGGTGCAGTTCGGCGCCCTGATGAGCGTTGCGGATGCCGATTTCATGGGGATCGGCCTGTTCGGTGCCGAAGCGATCGTTTCAGCCTTGAAGAACGGCTCCACCCGCAATCTGCCCCAACGCTACGAAAGCACTCCGTACATCGTGCTCAACCTTGAGGCTGCCCGGAAGATCGGCTACCGCCCCCCCTTTGACATCCTGCTGGTTGCGGACAGGATCTACCGGACCATTGAACGGCCCTAGGATGAAACAGACACCAAACATGCTACAGACAACACGAAAAAAGGCCGTGGGGGACTGACGGTGCATACCGGGAAAATACGCCTGGCCACGCTGCTGGCTTCTCTTTTTGTCCTGGCCGTCGTGCTGGCCTTCAATGCATGGCTTTCCATGACCGCCTTAAAAAAGAATTATGTAACGTCCCTGACCGGCAGTTACACCGTTGCGGGCAGCGAGTGCCGGAGAAAGATCGAATATGCGGTAAGGTACGGCAAACCCCTGGAAAATTTCTACGGCATGAAGGAGCTATTGCAGGAGGTACGGCAAGATGCCGCAGACCTGACCGATGTACGGGTCGTAGCACCCGACGGGAAGCTCCTGTATGACCTGAAGGGCAGAGCAGAGGGGACGCTTCCTGAAAAACTGCTCAGGGAACTGGATTTCCGGCCCGACCTCAACCGGAATCTTGTTATCCGGCACGAGGGGAAGTATGCGCTGTTTCTTCCCCTGCAGGACAGCCACAGCAGATCCATCGGCTTGCTCAACCTTGTGTTTGATGAATCTCTTGTCAATGCCAGGGTAAACGTCTTTTGGCAGCAAAATATGCGCGACATGCTGCTGGTGGCAGTGTCGGCGGCCGTTCTGCTGGGGGTTCTCCTGTTCGCCGTCCCTATCATCAGCCAGACCGGCACTATCAGGACAAAGCTGATTTTTGCCATGCTCCTTTCCGTGCTTGGAGCAGCACAGCTCTACTACGGCCTCTCCAACGTCGCGATGCTCAAAAGCATGTACCTGGATATTGCACGCAAAAACATACAGTTGTCAGGCAGGATCATCCAAAAGGATATCAACCAGGTCTTGCACAAAGGTGTGCCTTACACCGAAATGGCAGGTGTCGAGGCATGGTTTGACAGCATCATGCAGATGATGAAGGAAACCGGAAGCATCTCCATCCATGATGCCAAAGGGCAAGCGCTCTACGCCGCCCCGGCATCCGGGAAACAAGGCAGTGACAGCCGGGCCGTTCCAGCGGATTATACCTACACGCTCCCCCTCGACACATCCCTGAACAATGAAAAAGGCACCCTGCAGATCGTGCTTTCCAAGGCATCGATTGACGCCAGGATAAAAGATTTACAGCTTGACGTGCTTACCATCCTTGTGACGTCGTTTTTCTTTGCGGTTGAACTGATCATCTTTCTGCTCTTTCTTCTGACCATCCAGGCACAAAAGGCCTCGGCCAATACCGCACCGATTGAAAAAGACCTGACGATCAGAATCATTCGTCCCCTGGCATTCCTCTTTTTTATTGTCTTTGACATGTCCATTTCGTTCATCCCGCTCTACATGAAAAAACTGTATGAGCCGTTCCTTGGCCTGCCAAAGGATATTATACTGGGGCTCCCCATCTCGGCAGAGATGTTCTGTATTGCCCTTTCCTCATATCTGGCAGGACTGCTGATTGACAGAAAAGGCTGGCGTCTGCCGTTTTTTCTCGGTCTGGCGGTTGTCGGTACGGGGGTGCTGATGTCCGCCCTGGCAACGAACGCCCTGCTCTTTATCATTGCCAGGGCCATTATCGGTACGGGGTACGGGTTCACGCTGGTTTCCATGGAAGGCTACCTGTTGACCAGCCGGTCCAAAGACAGCCGTTTGGCAGGGTTCTCCCAACTGTATGCCGGACTGTATGCGGGAAAGCTCTGTGCAGCGGCCCTGGGCGCCATGCTGGCGGAACGGCTGGGATATGCCACCGTCTTCTTCATCCAGATCACCCTGCTCTCGGTACCGCTGGTCTTTGCGCTCTGTTTTGCAAAGGACCACTCCCAACACCCCGCTGTGGCCGGAGCCCCGGCGACATCAGAGCAGGGCAAGGTACGTTACTTTCTGCAGAACCGTCAGGTGTTGACCTTTTTCCTTTTGATTACGCTTCCCTCCATGGTCTGCACCGTAGGTTTTCTCTGCTACTTTTTCCCGTTGTTTTCTAACAATGCCGGTATCTCCACCTCAAACACCGGCAGGGCGTTCATGCTGTACGGGATCTGCTTTATCGTACTCGGTCCCTATCTGGGCAGGCACATTGCCAGGAAAAGCAATGCCCTCATCTATGTCTATCTTGCCGGTACGATCGGTGTTACCGCCATGCTGGTCTTTTTCTGGCAGGGGAGTTTTATCGCCGCCCTGATTGCGATCTTCCTGCTGGGGCTTTCCGACACCATAAACTCTGTGGCCCAGACAGGCTATTTTCTGAATCTTGAGGCAACCCATACGCTGGGAGAGGGCAAGGGACTGGGGCTGCTGCGCTTGACCAGAAAGATTGGTGAGGCACTGGGTCCGATTGTCTTTGGCGGGGTCTTGATACTTGGCACGCATACCGGAATAGGCCTTGTGGGAGCAGCCTATTTCCTGTTGATCGTGCTGTTTGCTGTAACCACATGGCTGAAAAAATCCAACGTAGCGGCCTGAAGGCGCAACCCGCCCCTGACAGCGGTTCACCTGCTGTGCTGACGAGGTATGACCGATGAAGAAGGTTTTAGATGAAGGCAGCGTGACAAGCCAACTTGACGGGCAGCTCTATCCGTATCAGATACAGGTACTTGATGAGGGCTACCTCAGCGAACTGTGTGATTTTCAACAGGCCACCTACCAAAAAATGACGGACAGGACGTTATACGCACCTATTCCTGATGAGATGATCCGTGCGGTACTGGGCAGGAAAGGGCTGACCCTCGGCCTGATGATTCAGGGCCGGATCTTTGGTTTTGTCTGTTTCTATTTTCCCGGAGACGACGCAGAGAACCTTGGAAGGGACGCCGGACTGCCTGAGCAGGAGCTGGAAAACGTTGTCCATTGGGAACGCTGCCTGATTGATCCGGAGTTTCGCGGCAACCACCTGCAATTCAGGCTGGGTGAGCTGCTGGTCAACGCAACCACTGCCCTTGACAGGAACTATCGCTACATGTGTGCAACCGTGGCACCGACCAACTACCCCAGCCTTCACCAGCTGTTCGAACAGCAAAAAATGGTCGCAGTCGCACTGAAAAAGAAATACGGCAACCTGTGGCGCTTTGTATTCTTCCAGGACATCCTGCGGCCTGTGCAGATGCTGCCTGAGGGGGTGATGACCGTTGGCGGCAGTGATTATGAACGTCAGGCAGAACTTTTCAAGCAGGGCTTTTACGCTTTTCAGGCGCTTCAGGATGAAGAACAGATGAAAATCCTGTTTGCAAAGCCCAGGCCGGCCAGCTGAACCTGAAACCATTCCCCGTGGCCCACAGAGTCGGAAGCCTTCAATAAATCAGGATATAGCCGTGGGATTCAGCGATCCTGCGCACCTCATCCCTGTCGGCAATCCGGTAGGTCTTGCCTTCCAGGGTAAAGAGATACCCATCACCATCCTCAACAACTGATTCCAACAGCGCCTCAAAGGTTGCGGTCTTGACCATCGCGAATGTCTCCTCTACAGCATCTTTCGCAGGAACTGGCCGGTCCAGGATCTGGTGACCTTGGCCACCTGTTCCGGCGTACCGGCAGCCACCAGTTCGCCCCCCCGGTCGCCCCCTTCAGGCCCAAGATCGACAATCCAGTCAGCGGTCTTGATCACATCCAGGTTGTGCTCAATGATCACAATGGTGTTGCCGGTATCCACCAGCCGGTGCAGCACATCCAGCAGTTTGGCGATATCGGCGAAATGCAGGCCGGTGGTCGGTTCATCCAGGATGTAGATGGTACGTCCGGTGGCACGGCGTGACAGTTCTTTGGCCAGCTTGACCCGCTGGGCCTCGCCGCCGGAGAGGGTGGTGGCAGACTGCCCCAGGGTGATGTAGCCCAACCCCACCTCCACCAGGGTCTTGAGCTTGTTCTTGATGCGCGGGATCGCCCCCAAAAATTCCAGCGCCTGTTCCACGGTCAGGTTCAGCACATCGGCAATCGATTTGCCCTTGTACAGCACCTCCAGGGTCTCACGGTTATAGCGGGCCCCCTTGCAGACATCGCACTGCACATAGACATCCGGCAGGAAGTGCATCTCAATCTTGAGGATACCGTCACCGGAGCAGGCCTCGCAGCGTCCGCCTTTGACGTTAAAGGAGTAGCGCCCCGGCTTGTAGCCCCGCACCTTTGATTCAGGCAGGTTGGCAAACAGGTCGCGGATGTCGCTGAACACGCCGGTATAGGTGGCCGGATTACTGCGGGGGGTACGGCCGATGGGGGACTGGTCAATATTGATTACCTTGTCCAGATGCTCCAGGCCCAGAACATCCTTGACCGCACCGGCCTTTTCACGGCTGCGGTACAACCGCTGGGACAGTACCTTGTGCAGGGTGTCGATGATCAGGGTAGATTTACCGGAGCCGGAAACGCCGGTCACGCAGGTCATCACCCCCAGCGGGATCTCCACATCAACCCCTTTCAGGTTGTTCTCCGTGGCCCCCTTGATGGTGATGCTGCGCTCAGCCGTGCGCCGTTTCTTGGGCACCGGAATGGTCAGTTCGCCGGACAGGTAGCGCCCGGTCAGGGAAGCCGGGTTGGCCATGATCTCCTTGGGGGTACCCTGGGCAACCACCTCACCGCCGTGGACACCGGCGCCAGGCCCCATATCCAGCACATAGTCGGCAGCCAGGATGGTGTCTTCGTCATGCTCAACCACCAGCACCGTGTTGCCGATATCCCGCAGGTGGCGCAGGGTGGTCAGCAGCCGGTCGTTGTCCCGCTGGTGCAGCCCGATGGATGGTTCATCCAGGATATACAGCACACCCACCAGGGAGGAGCCGATCTGGGTTGCCAGCCGGATTCGCTGCCCCTCGCCACCGGACAGGGTGCCTGAGGTGCGGTCCAGCGACAGATAATCAAGCCCCACATTAACCAGAAAACCGAGCCGTTCCCTGATCTCTTTCAGAATCCTGCGGGCGATCTCCTGATCCTTGTCGGACAGCTGCAGCTGATCAAAGAACTGCTGGCAGTCACGGATTGCCAGGGCCGTCACCTGCTGGATGTTCTGCCCCCCCACCAGGATATGCAGCGCCTCCGGCTTCAAACGGGCGCCGTTGCAGGTGGGGCAGGGCATCACGTTCATGTAGGGGGCCAGCTCCTCGCGGATCATCTCCGATTCGGTCTCGCGGTAGCGCCGCTCAAGATTGGTCAGAACCCCTTCAAACTCCTTCTTGTAGGTGTGACGCTTGCCCCGGTCATCCTCCCACCAGAACTCCAGCTGCTCACCCCCCGTCCCTTCCAGGATCACCTTCTGTACCGCTGCGGGCAGCTCCTGAAACGGCGTATTCAGGTCAAAACGGTAGGCACGGGACAGGGACTCAAGGATCATCTGATGAAAGGGGGAACCCAGCCGCTTTTCCCACGGCGCAATCGCCCCTTCCCGAATGGAAAGCAGCGGATTGGGAATCACCAGCTCGGCATCAAAGTACATCCGGGTGCCCAGACCGGTACAGTCCGGGCAGGCGCCATAGGGGTTGTTGAAGGAGAACATGCGCGGCGCGATTTCTGGATACGATATACCGCACTCGATGCAGGCCAGTTTCTCGGAGAAGATGATCGGCTGTTTTTCTCCCACCACCTCTACCTTGACGATCCCTTCGGCATGCCCCAGGGCGGTCTCCAGCGAGTCGGCCAGGCGGCGGCCAATTCCCTCCTTGACCACCAGGCGGTCCACCACGATGTCAATGTCGTGCTTCTTCTTTTTATCCAGCTCGATCTCTTCGGCCAGCTCCCGCTGTACACCGTCAACCACGACCCGGGTAAAGCCTTCCTTGCGCAACTGTTGCAGCTCTTTCTTATACTCACCTTTGCGGCCGCGGATCATCGGAGCCAGCAGCAGCAGCTTGGTCCCCTCCGGCAGCGCCATGATCCGGTCCACCATCTGGGACACGGTCTGGGCCGTGATCGGCTTGCCGCAGCTGTGGCAGTGGGGCTGACCGATCCGGGCAAACAGCAAACGCAGGTAATCGTAGATCTCGGTAACGGTGCCGACCGTGGAGCGGGGATTCTTGGAGGTGGTTTTCTGTTCGATCGAGATGGCCGGTGAAAGCCCTTCAATCGACTCTACGTCCGGCTTTTCCATCTGCTCCAGGAACTGGCGGGCATAGGCGGAGAGCGACTCCACGTAGCGGCGCTGCCCCTCGGCATAGATGGTGTCAAAGGCCAGGGTGGACTTGCCGGAACCGGACAGACCGGTGATCACCACCAACTGGTCACGGGGGATGGTGACATCAATACATTTGAGGTTGTGCTCGCAGGCACCTTTGATAATGATCTGGTCGTGGTGCATGGCTCAGAAGGAAATCCCTTTACGTAAAAACTCTTCCGCCTTTTCAGCAGGCACCGGCCTGCTAAAGAGAAACCCCTGCATCTCACGACAACCGTAGCATTGCAGCAACTCCAGCTGCTCACGCTCCTCAACCCCCTCGGCAGTAACCTCCATCTTGAGGGTGTGGGCCATGTCGATGATGATCTTGGCAATCGCCATATCGTCAGGGTTGGTGGTGACATCCCGCACAAAGGAGCGATCGATCTTGAGCCGCTCCAACGGGAAATGCTTGAGATAGGACAGCGACGAGTAGCCGGTGCCGAAGTCGTCAATGGAGAGGCTGCAGCCCATGGCGGTCAAGGCCTGCAACAGCTCAATGTTCTCTGACGCGTTACGCATCAGGATGCTTTCGGTCAGTTCCAGTTCAAGCCAGTGGGGATCGAAACCGGTTTCAAGCAGGATGGCCGCCACCACCTGATCCAGCTTCATCCTGAACTGGCGGCCGGACAGGTTGACGGCCATTCGGACCGGTTTCAGCCCGGCATCCTGCCAGGCCTTGGCCTGACGGCAGGCGTTACGCAGCACCCATTCTCCGATGGAAAGGATCAGGCCGGTCTCTTCGGCCAGTGGAATGAACTTTTCCGGCGAGATGGTCCCCAGATCGGGATGATGCCAACGCAGCAACGCCTCAAAACCCACCACACTGCCGCTGATGACATCCACCTGGGGCTGGTAGAGCAGCTTGAACTCATCCCGTTCCAGGGCTCTCCGCAATGAGCTCTCCAGCACCATCCGCTCCATCACCTTGACGTTCAGGTCGCTGGAGAAAAACTGGAAGTTGTTGCGATCCATATCCTTGGCCTGGTACATGGCCAGGTCGGCATGCTTGAGCAATGACTGAACATCGGCACCATCGGTGGGGTAGACCGCCACGCCGATGCTGGCAGTCAGGTACAGCTCCCGCTCTTCAATCACAAACGGTTCGGAGATAATCGCCAGGATCTTGCTCGCTGCGCTGCTGATGCCATCTTCATCGGAGACAACGCTCAGGATGATGACAAACTCGTCCCCCCCGGCCCTGGCCAGGGTGTCGCTCTCCCGGACACAGACCCGCAACCGTTCGGCTACCGTGCGCAACAGTTGATCGCCGGCACGATGCCCCAGCAACTCGTTCACCCCTTTGAAACGGTCCAGATCCAGAAAAAGCACCCCGACGCTACCCTGAACCCGTGCCGCCTGCACAATGGCCTGCTGCAGCCGGTCATGCAGCAGGTTGCGGTTGGGCAGACCGGTCAGGCTATCATAATTGGCGAGGTGGTGAATCTCCTGCTCGGCCTTGGTCCTGTCTGTAACATCCAGCAGGGTGCCCACCAGCAGCTCCGGCCGGCCGTCGCTGTCATATTCCAGTTCGGCCTGACTGGCCACCACAATCTCTTCCCCGGAGCAGGTTGCGATCCTGAAGGTCTGGTTCAGGCTGCGGCCGGACTCTATGGCAGCACTCAGGGCCTTTCTGACAAAGCAGGTATCGGATGGATTGATCTGACGGTAGAACCACTCCAGTGACACTGCAGGGGGGAGCGTCCCGTCATAGCCCAGAATCGAAAACAGTTCAGGTGAAAAATAGAGGCCGTTACTCTGCAGATCCCACTCCCAGCTGCCGATCCGGGCGATCCGCTGGGCACGGGCGAGCCGCAACTCGCTCTGCCGCAGTGCCTGTTCTGCATGGCACAGACGCTGCATGGTCGCAGCCTCCTGCAGAGTGCGCGACACCACTACCGGCAACCGGTCCAACAGGGCCGTATCCTTGACCACAAAATCGCTGGCTCCCTGTTTGATCATCTGTACGGCCAGATTGGAATCGTCCCGTCCGGTGACCACCACAAAAGGGACCTGACTACCCTGCTCAGCCATGGCGGCAATAAATGCCTCACCGGTCATATCCACCAGCGTATAGTCCAGCAACAGCAGATTGACCGGATGACTGGCAAGCCAGATCAGGGCAGCGGCACCGGTGGAGACGGTATGGCATTGATACCCGTCTTCCCGCAGGGTGCCGGCAACCAGCTCACCAAAAGGGATATTATCCTCAACAATCAGGATCATCCCGCTGGCTATGTGGCCATCAAAATCAGCCATTGTCTCTCTTTTTCAGGCACCAGTCCGTCTTGTTAACCTGCGGCGTGCGGGCTATGGCAAGGGAATCAGGCGGTACATCCTGCGTCACGGTGGTACCGGCAGCGATCAAGGCATTGGCCCCTACCGTGACCGGCGCCACCAGCTGTACATCACTGCCCACAAAAACCCCATCACCGATTACGGTCTTATGCTTGTGCCTGCCGTCGTAATTGCAGGTGATGGTGCCGCAACCGATGTTGACATCACTGCCGATCTCGGCATCCCCCAGGTAGGTCAGGTGGGAGGCCTTGGAACCGGTCCCCATCACCACCTTCTTCGTCTCCACGAAGTTACCGATCTTGACCTGGGCCTGCAGCACCGATCCGGGCCGGAGATGGGCCATCGGACCAACCGAGACATCTTCAGCGACCTGTGCTTCAGACAGCACGCTACCGGCCTTGAGCTGGACCCGGTCGGCGATCACGCAGTCGCTAACCCGGACATTATTCTCCAGTGTGCAGCCGGAACCGATACTGGTGGCACCGCGCAGCACGCAACCGGGCCAGATCACCGTGTCACTGCCGACCTGTACCGAGGCATCAATATAGGTCTGATCAGGATCAACCAGGGTCACACCGGCGAGCATCAACTGCAGATTGATCCGCTGCCTCAGTATTCTGGCGGCATGGGCCAGCTGCACCCGGTCATTCACCCCCATGATCTCGTCGGGGTCATCTGCCACTACCGCGCTGCAGCCGGCATGTTCCGCCACGGCAATGCCCACCAGATCCGTCAGGTAGTATTCATTCTGAGCGTTCTCGCTACCCAGTCGTCCGATATGGGCCCGCAGGAATTCCAGCTCCATGCAATAGATACCGCTGTTGACCTCGTCAATGGCCTGTTCATCAGGGCTGGCATCCTTTTGTTCGACAATGCGCCGCACCCGCCCTTCGCTGTCCCTGACAATCCGGCCATAGCCGAACGGTCTCTCCAGTCTTGCGGTCAGCACCGTCACGGCGGCGCCGGATGCGGCATGTTCAGCCGCCAGGCGCTGCAGGGTTGCCGCCGTCAGCAGCGGGGTATCACCACACAGGATCAGTACCGCTCCGCTCAGACCATCCAGCTGATCCAGCGAACAGGAAACGGCGTGGCCGGTGCCCAACTGTTCCTCCTGCAGGGCGATCTTGATGCCCGGGACTGCCCTAAAACGTTTCTGTACCTGGTCGGCCTGGTGACCGGCAACAATCACGATCTGCCCGGCCCCGGCCTCACGGGCGGCAGCCAGCGGCCAGCCCAGCATCGGCCTGCCTGCAAGCTCGTGCAGGACCTTGACCAGGGCTGACTTCATCCGGGTTCCTTTGCCCGCCGCAAGTATTAACGCTGCGCTTATTGCCATAGACGCACTCCAGAGTGAGGTTTATCCTATGTTTTATAGCTGTCGGCACCACCAGCGTCAAGTTCTTATCGGCATAAGTTGCTTTACAGCACTATGTTTTCGACCTATAGTTTCGCTACATTAAAAACCATTGTTTTACGAAGAGATTTATGGGAATTGCCGAAGACCTGCTCATATTTGAGAATCGCCTGAAAGAGCTGATCACCCGTTATGAACAGTTCTTCATGGGCCTTGAAAAGCGGGAACCGCTTAAGCTGCTGGAAGAAGTTGAAAAACTTGTCCGCCGTTACGCCACCACACCAATCAACAACACGATGCACAAGCATCGTTACAACAATCTGGTTGCCCGCTTCAACAGCTACCGCCAGCACTGGAACCGTATCCTGCGGGAGATTGAAGAAGGGCGGTACTCACGGGACCGTTTCAAGGCAGAACTGCACGAAAACAGCCGTCACACCAAGGCAGCCAGGGACGAACAACAACCGGCACCGCAGGATCAGGAACTTGACCGGATTTATGCAGAGTTGCTGGAAGCCCGCCGTAGCTGCAAACTGCCGGTTGACGGTGTAACCCGTGAACAGCTGGCAGCGACGCTGGATAAACAGCGGCCGCTGATCTCGCAGAAATTGGGCACCAGCGAAATCCAGTTCCGGGTGGTGGTCGAGGGGGGCAAGCCCAAGATCAAGGCCGGCACAAAGCACAAGGCATCCCACGAGTAACCCGCTGCCAATCAACTAACTATGCCCGAACCCACGCCATCACACCCCTGCCCCCTGGCGGCCATTACGCGCCTGGCCGAACAACTGAGCCATGGCGCACAGCCGGCGGCGCTGACCGGTCTGGTCGGTTCAGCCCCGGCCCTGGCAGTTGCGGAGCTTTCCCGGCTTCTCCAGCGCCAGATCGTTGTCATTGCTGCTGATCAGGCAACCGCCGATGAACTGACCCGCGAGCTGCTGTTTTTCAACGCCGTCAACGTCAGCCCCTTCCCGGCCTGGGATGTCAGCCCGCTCGAGGCTGCCTCACCCCACCCTGACATCAGCGGTGCCCGGCTGGAGACATTGCAACGTCTGCTGCAGGGCAGCCCCTGCACCGTTGTCGCGCCGGTGGCAGCCCTGATGCAACGGCTCATCCCCCGCTCCCTGCTGGCCGGGGCATCCTGTGCCATCAAGCCGGGTGATGAGCCTGACCGCGAAGCCCTGCTGGAAGGGCTGGTCAGGATGGGCTATACCAACTGTCCCCTGGTGGAAGAACGGGGCAGCTTTGCCGTACGGGGAGGGATTCTTGACATCTTTCCCCCCAGCCTGCCACGACCGGTTCGAGTTGAGTTCTTTGGCGATACCGTCGAGACCCTGCGCAGCTTTGACCCGCTGAGTCAACGTTCCCTGGAGTCGCTCACCTGCCTGAACCTGCTGCCATCACGGGAGCTGGTGCTTTCCCCGGCAGCACTGCAGGAGTTTATCCCGCGCCTGAAGGAACGCGCCGACCAGCTTGATATCCCGGCTGACCGGCGTCGCCAGCTGATCTCCGAACTGCAGGGGGCCGGCTATCCCCCTGGTATCGAATTCCTTCAACCGCTCTTCCATCCCGGCCTGCAGCCTTTTTTCGCCTACCTGAACAAGCCGCTGCTGGTGCTGCAGGAGCCGGATCAGCTCCATCAGTCAGCCCAACAGCATCAACTGGACGTTACAAGCGGTGTGCAGAGGGCAGAGGCCGAAGAACGGCTGCATCCCGACCCGCGCCAGTTGTACCTGACGCCGGACGAGTTTTTCCAGCAGCTTGATCAACAGCAACCGCTTGCCCTAAGGCGTCTGGCTGTTGCCGGTGAAAGCAGCGCCGGTCTGTTTCCGGTCAGTTCGGAAGACAACTCGGACCTGCGGATCAGCATGGCGCGAGACCAGCAACACCTGCTGGGGCCGTTGGCGGAACGCCTGAAACAGTGGCATGCCGGGAACTGGCGGACCCTGGTGGTCTGTCACCACCCCAGCCAGGCCGAACGGTTGCAGGAACTGCTCACCCCCTACGGCGTCAGCTGCAGCCTTGGCGCCACCGACCCCTTCGGCCCGGAAGCGCTCTCCGTCCATACTGACCTGCTGCTGGTAATCGGTGAGCTGTCCCGTGGTTTCAGGCTGCCGGAATCAAAACTGGCAGTCATCGCCGAGGAGGAACTGTTCGGGAAACGGACCCGCCGCAAGAGCGGTGTCACCGCCCTGCGCACCAAACAGATCCTGGCCTCACTGGCAGAGCTCAAACCGGGTGATGCCATGGTCCATGTCGATCACGGCATCGGCATCTACCGCGGCCTGCAGCACCTGAAGACCGGTGCGGTTGAAGGCGACTTTCTGCTGTTGGAGTATGCAGGCAACGACAAGCTCTATCTGCCGATTGACCGGCTGGGGCTGGTACAACGCTATGCAGGCGGTGAGGGGGCAACGCCATCACCAGCCAGGCTGGGAGGGCCGGGCTGGGAAAAGACCCGCAGCAAGGCCCGCAAAAATATCGAAGAGCTGGCCGCCGAGCTGCTGGAGGTCTACGCCAAACGCCAGGCCAGCCAGGGCTACAGTTTTTCTCCCCCTGATGAGCTGTTCAGGGAGTTTGAGGCCACCTTTCCCTGGGAGGAGACCCCTGACCAGCTTTCTGCCATTCAGGATGTGCTGGGGGACATGCAGCACTCCCGCCCGATGGACCGTCTGGTCTGCGGCGATGTCGGCTACGGCAAGACGGAAGTGGCGCTGCGGGCGGCCTTCAAGGCAGTACTGGACGGCAAACAGGTGGCCCTACTGGTCCCCACCACCATCCTGGCCCAGCAGCATTTCGAGACCTTCAGCAACCGCCTGAAGGAGTACCCGGTTTCCATCGAGATGCTCTCCCGCTTCCGTAGCGCCAAGGAGCAGAAGGTCAGCCTGGAGCGGTTGAAGGAGGGCAAGCTGGATATCATCATCGGCACCCACCGCCTGCTGCAGAAGGATGTCAGCTTCAAGGACCTGGGGTTGTTGATCGTGGATGAGGAACAGCGTTTCGGGGTCAAAGACAAGGAGCGGCTCAAATCCTATCGTGCCAGTGTTGACATCATGACCCTGACCGCCACGCCGATCCCACGCACCCTGCACCTCTCCATGCTGGGCATCCGCGACCTCTCGATCATCGACACGCCACCGGTTGACCGCCAGGCGATCAAGACCGTGGTGGCACGGGACACCGACGACCTGATCAGGGATGCGATCACACGGGAAATGGAACGGGGTGGCCAGATCTTTTATGTCCACAACCGGGTCCACTCCATCGGCATTGTGGCGGAACGGCTGCGGCAGCTGGTGCCGCAGGCGCGGATCAGCGTGGCCCACGGCCAGATGGAGGAGAAGGAGCTGGAAAAGGTGATGCTCGCCTTCATGCACGGCCAGAGCGACCTGCTGTTGACCACCACCATCATCGAATCCGGACTTGATATCCCCCGTGCCAACACCATGTTGGTGGACCGGGCCGACACCTTCGGGCTGTCTCAGCTTTATCAGCTGCGGGGCCGGATCGGCCGTTCCACGGTCAAAAGCTATGCTTACCTGCTTATCCCCGGCCAAGGAAGCATTACCCAGGATGCACGGGAGCGCCTGAAGATCATACAGGACATCTCTGAGCTGGGAGCCGGCTTCAGGATTGCCACCCATGACCTGGAACTGCGCGGGGCAGGCGATATGCTGGGCCCGCGTCAGTCCGGCACCGTGGCTGATATCGGCTTTGAGCTGTACACCCAGATGCTGGAAGAGGCGATCGCCGGGCTGAAGGGCGAAGACCTTGAAGAACGCTGTGAGCCGGAGATCAATCTGGCGATTGCCGCCTTTATCCCCGAGACCTACATCCCGGATACCAACCAGCGGCTGGTCCTGTACAAGCGCCTGGTGCAGGCCGACTCAAACGATGATGTGGCTGAGGTGGTCAGTGAAATGCATGACCGCTATGGCCGCCCCCCGCTGGCGGCCCAGACCCTGGCCCGGATCATGGAACTGCGCATCAGGCTCAAGCAGCTGAAGGTTCTGAAGGTTGACGCCGACGCCAAACGCCTCTGCCTGGCCTTCCACCCCAGAACCGCCGTCAACCCGGAAACCCTGATCAACCTGATCCGCACCGCACCGGCCACCTACCAGTTTACCCCGGACCACCGCCTGCTGGTGGCCTTACCAACGAACAGTACGAATAGCGACACCCTGGAGGCCCTGGCTTCCACACTCACGCTGCTTGGCGGATGATCAGACCCGTTGCCCAGAACAGGGCCTTGCAACCGGTTGGCAAGCTATGGTAGATTTACTAAGTTTCATCAACCCTTTCTTAGATCCAAAGGAGTCCCCATCGTGAACATCCGTACTTTGCTTAGCGTAACCGTTACCGTCATTGCCACCGCAGGTCTGGTTGCCTGTCAGGGCGGTGGTTCAAGCAGCAGCTCAACCGGCAGCAAGGATGCCAAGGTGATTGCCACCGTAAACGGTGCCAAGATCACCAGTGAAGACTTTGACCGTGAAGTCAAGGCCCTGCCAGAGTACATCCGCGCCATGGCAGACACCCCACAGGGCAAAAAGGAGATGATCGACACCCTGGTCATGCGTGAACTGATCCTCCAGCAGGCTGCCAAAGACGGCGTTGATAAAGGCAAGGAGATTGAAGAAAAACTTGCCGAACTGAAGAAGCGGATCATTGTCGACACCTACCTCAAGAAAAAGGTCGAAGCCGAATCAAAAATCAGCGATGACGAGCTGAAGAAATTTTACGAGCAAAACCTTGACAAGTTCAAGTCAGGCGAGCAGATCCGTGCCAGCCATATCCTGGTCAAGAGTGAGCAGGAGGCACAGTCCATCCTGGAGCAACTCAAGAAAGGGGCCAACTTCGAGGAGCTGGCCAAGGCTAAATCTGCTGATTCATCTGCTGCCAAAGGCGGCGACCTGGGCTGGTTCGGCAAGGGCAACATGGTACCGGCCTTTGAAAAAGCTGCCTTTAGCCTGAAAGAGGGTCAGCTGTCCGGTATCGTCAAGAGCGACTTCGGCTACCACATCATCAAACTGACCGGAAAGCGTGCCGCCGGCACCCGTCCCCTGGATGAGGTAAAAGAACAGATCAAGGCCGCCATCATGCCCCAGAAGCAACAGCAGGTATTCATGAAGCTGAAGGAAGACCTGAAAAAAGGTGCCAAGATTGAGCTGACCGAGACACAACCGGCTGCTACGGCCGCCAAGCCTGCCACTCCGGCTCCGGCACCAGAAAAGAAATAATCGTCACTAACAAGATCTAAGCCGGGCAGCCAGTAGGTTGCCCGGCTTGCTTTCGAGGCCTTCATGAATCGTCTTCACCTGTTTTCCCTTGCCTCCCTCCTGAGTATAGCTCTGCTGGGAGGGTGTGCATCCACCACCCCCGATATCATATCAGACACCGCCAAGCAGCAACCTCCGACCCTGATAGAGCCCAAACTCGCACCGCTTCCAGCCGGTGCCAAACGTATTAACGGCATTGCGGCCATTGTCAACGACGATATCATTACCTTCAGGGAGGTACTGCGTGAGTCACAGGCGGCCATCCTGGATGCCCAAAAAAAAGGGCTTGTGGATGACGCAGCACGTCATAACCTGCGCACCATGGTGCTGGACCGGCTGATTGAGAAACTCCTGACCGAGCAGAAGGTCAAGGAGCTGGGTATCAAGATCGGTGATGACGAAGTCCGCCAGGCCATTGACGATGTCAAACGCCAGAACAACAACATGACCCAGAGCCAGCTGGAGGCAGCCCTCAAATCCCAGGGTTACACCTTCGCCCAGTATGAGGTTCAGCTCCGTGAACAGTTGGAGCGGCTGCGCCTGGTCAGCATGGAAGTCCGCTCAAAGGTCTATGTCAGCGAAAAGGAAGCGGAAGAGTATTATCAGTCCCATCTGAGCAGCTATGCCGAAGAGGAGACCTTCAAGGCCAGTCACATCTTCATCAAGGTTGACGAAAAGGCTCCTGCCGACCAGATTCAACAGGCCATGAACAAGGCCCTGAAGGTGCTGTTTGAGGCCCGGCAGGGCAAGGACTTTGCTCAACTGGCCAGGGAATATTCCGATGACGCGGCGGCAAAGAAAGATGGCGGCAGCCTGGGAACGTTTAAACGGGGAGAGATGCTGGCAGACCTTGAAAAGGCGATCCTGCCGCTCAAACCGGGCGAGGTCGGCGAACTGGTTTCAACCCCATCAGGACTGCACATTGTCAAGCTGGATGAGCGTTCAAGCGGTAAAGTCAAGCCCTTTGAGGCCGTCAAGGCCGACATCTCAGACCTGCTCTACCGCCAAAAGCAGGATAGCCGCTTTACCTCCTGGATGAAGGAACTGCGGACAAAGGCCAGCATCGTAATCAAAGACGGGACCGGCCTGATCTGACGTTCTTGACAGCTGCACGCTGCAGTTCTGCCGAACAGCAAAGCCCCGGCAAACCATGAACGGTTGCCGGGGCTTTCTTCTTTCTTGATCTCTTCTTCAGCGGGGCGGTCTGCAGACCATCTCAGGAGCGGTTCCGCAGATATTTAAGAAACTCCTCTTTACTCAGCTGTTTCTTGCTGACCAAGTGGGCAATTTCACGGCTCATGGCCGTCTTTTCCCCCTCCTTCAGCTCATCCTTCAACAGTACAAAAACCGGCATGTTATGACTGTAGGGAAACAGGCGGAATTTTTCCAGCAGTTCAAAGGCCGACATATCCGGCAACATCAGGTTGCAGAAGGCAAGGTATTTGGGATGAAGCGAGACCAGTGCCAAGGCCTCTTTACCGGTATAGCCCTTAACCACCTCAAAGCCGACCGATTCAACCATTTTTGACAGTTTTTCTTCTCCGGAGCGTGACACCACCAGGGCCTGCAAATCCCAGGTCTCAACCTCTTCAGTCAAGCCATAGACCGCAAGACGTTCAAGCAGGTACTGCTCTTCAACAGGAAGGGTAAAAAAACCGGCAACCGGAAAGACACCGCCAACCTTCCCCTTTTCACTCAGGAAGACCGGCAGCACCGGAATATTGCGGTACGCGGGATCACTTTTGATCTGCAGCAACAGCCCCCAGCCATCCAATGAATGGGGCGAGATATCCAGCACAATACCCAGCGGACGGTCAGTCCCGATCTGGTCAACAGTTGCCAGGCGGGTCCCATAGCCGGCAGCAGCAAGATACTCCCGAATGATTGCGTCCCGGCCCTGGTCAGGACGCACCCCCATAAGCCACAGTTCAGGGGTTTGCTCGGACTGCCCCCCGGCGGCACTCATCGGCGCACCGTCATCCGCTTCTGCATACGCCCACCCATGGCAGCCATCTGGTGTTTCTGCAGCTGGCCAAGACTTTCAAGGTGGAACTGGTACCAGGAGTCACCGAAACTGCGCATCTTCATCTTGCGGCCCGCCTGCAGGTTCTCCAGGTTTTCCGTTATGGCACTATCGCCGGGCATTTTTTTAAGCCCCTTTTCAAGCACGGCAATCGCCTTTGACTTCTCGCTGCATTCTTCTGCCAGACAGTAGGCATACAGGTTCCAGAGTAGCGACTCCTTGCCGTTCCACTGGACAGCCTTCTCAAAGGTCCGCTCCATCTTGTCACGTTTCTGGCGCTTCATATAGCAGATGGCAAGCATTCCCATTGCCATCCAGTTTTTGAAAAATGATTTTTCCAGATAGGGAAAGGCGTTGGAAAAATCGCGCCTGACATAGTACGCCATACCGATCTGGGAGTTGATCTGATCGGTCACATACAGCTGCCAGGAGCCAAACCGCAAGGCGTCCTTCATCTCACGGATCGCCTTTTCAAAGCGCTGTCCCTGCAGGTCTTTGCCGGCCTGCTCAAGAATAGCCATCAACTGCTTGCTGATGTAGCGAGACAGAAAGAAGAAGGCGAGGGAAAAGACCACCAGGCCGATCAGCAGGGCGCCCCACCAAGCCAGCTTGAACCCCAGCATGGCAACAAGTAAAACAACCACCCCAAGGGCAGCACAGATCAAAATCGAATACATGCAGGGAAACCTCTTTGTAGGATAGAAAATGGGGTGACGGTCACCCTTTGCTGCTTGCTGCCTTTGTTGCTCTGGCAACAATCAGACGTTTGCCGGGCTTGAGTGCGACGGCATGCTTCAGATTATTCCAGGCAGTCAGTACTTTTACTGAGACGTTAAAACGCCGGGCAAGGGAATAGAGAGTATCCCCCTTGCGCACGGTGTAATAGGTAAGCGCGGCCGCATCGGAAGCAGGTGCCTCACGACGACCTTCCTGGGCAAAATTAACGGATTGCTTCACCGGAATGATCAAAGAACGCCCGGCAATACGATCCTTCACACTCAAACCGTTAAGCTCGGCCAGTTCCCCGGCTGAGCTGCCGAAACGGCGGGCAAGCTGCTTGAGGTTATCTTTGCGGGACGCGGTATACCGGCTGTAAAGGCTCTTTTCGCTGAAACGCTGCTCTTCCGGCACTGCTGCGAGCCCTTGCTCAAAGCGGGACTTGGTCCCTTTGGGAACCTTCAGCTCATAGTCGGGATAATTGGGGGGGGTACACCAGTGCCGCAGAGCCGGGTTCAACTCCTTGATGCTCAGGTAGGTAGTACCGGTCAGACGAGCCACCAGGTCAAGGTCAGTGCGTCCCTTTACGGTTACGGTATCGTATTCGACGACCGGCACCGTGGCAATCTCCGTAAAGCCATACTTGGCCGGATCCTTGGCAATAATAGCGGCAGCAAGCAGCTTGGGGACATACTCCTTGGTTTCCCGCTTCAGATATGATCCCTTGGAAAGTTCCCAGAAGTCGTTGGTATCATATTTGTCAATCGCACGGAAGATCTTGTTTTCACCGGCATTATACCCGGCCGCAGCCAGATACCAGTCATTATTGAACATGCCGTACAGATCCTTCAGGTACATGGCCGCAGCCATGGTAGCCTTGACCGGATCCTTACGTTCATCAACCCACTGATCAATCCGCAGCGAGTAGCGACGGCCGGTTGCCGACATAAACTGCCATGGCCCAACCGCGTTGGCCCATGAGCGTGCATTCAGCTGGAAGCCGCTCTCTATCATGGCCACATAGACCAATTCGTCCGGCAGACCTTCCTTGCGGAGGATCTCCTTCATCATCGGGAGATAGCGGGTTGAACGGGAAAGCCAGCGTGCATAGGTCGCACGCCCCTGGGTCTGAAAAAATGTAATGAAGTAATTAACCTTGTCGTTCAGGGCAAGCGGCACATCGGCAGCAGGTTCATCATCAGGCAACGCCAGATCTGCCAGCGCAGATGTCCCGTCCTTCAACTCTTCCAACGTGAACAGCGTTGCACCATCATCACCCTGCGATTCACCAAGCGCGACCTGTGGCAATCCCTTGCCGCTCGCCGCCAGCCTGCTGCTCCCGGTTGAATGCGGCTGCACCAGCTCATTCAGCAGGGACTGGGTTGGTTCACCACCGGCCGCGGTTCCGACGGCAACAGCCAGTAGCGGTATGACAAGCATCAGCTTTCTCATGGTGTGGAGGGCACCTCTCCCATAGCAGAACAAAAGATGCGGCATTATAGACGTTCCCACCCCCAAAGTCAAATACACACAACTATCTGACTTTAAACAAAAAAAACGGGCCTGTTTTCCAACAGGCCCGTCAAATGGGATGTCAAGCTGACCGTCACTTAGACTCCGAGCTTTTCCTTTTCCTTCTGGATTGCTTCCCGCCCCGCTTCAATGGCTGAGGAAAGGATCGACTTTTTCTCCATTAAGGTTTCTTTTCCATCTTCCAGCGTGGCCTTGATCTTGTCCTGGGCTTCACGGGCATATTCCTTGATCTTGTCGACGGCATCATCAGCCAGATCACCGATCTGCTCGCGCACCTCGCGACCGCTCTTGGGTGCATACAACAGCGCCAAACCGGCCCCCAGGGCCGCACCGGCCAGGAAGGGCACCAATACCGTGCTTGCGGATACTCCGTTGTCATCATGTGCCATGGTCATACTCCTTTCATCTTACGCTTAAGATAACTTTCCAGTAGATACGTGCCGGCAACCTTAACACCGGTTGCAACTGCACCGGCTTGGCTCAGCAGACCGGTTACCACACCGACGGAACGGTTTATGGTTGAAATCTGAGTACCGCTCTCACCCAGTGCAGACATAAACCTCCTGACATCATCAGTATGCTCGGCCACACCGCCACCAACGGTTTTCAGCTCAACCAGAACCTCGTTCAACTCCTTGATGGTGGGTTTCAGCTCATTCGTCAACAGATCAGCCAGCGCTGAAACTGACTGAGCAGTTTTTTTGATACTCAGAATTGCGGGAATCAGAACCATCACCAGCACGGCGACGGCAATGGCCGCTATCAAGGCTGCTATGACACCAAGAGACATCTGGTTGCTCCTTTCAACAGGCAAAGTCGTATATGCTTCAGTATACCTCATCTATCCTGTTACGCAAGCATTGCCGGCGAATTCTCCGGTTCCGGCCAGGTCACCGGCTCACATCTCGATTCCTGTGCGTGCCGGCACCCCCGCCTGGTAATAGTGTTTCAGCTCACGCATTTCCGTTACCAGATCAGCGGCCTGCATAATCCGTTCATCGGCGTTGCGGCCGGTCAGCACCAGCTCAACCCGTTCCGGCCTGACCCGGATCAGCTCCAGCACCTGTTCAACATCAAGCAGCCCGAATCCGACCGCCCCGTTAATCTCATCGCAGACAAAGAGGTCATAGGCCCCCGAGAGCAGCGCTTCCTGCGCCTGCTGCAACGCCTCCTGCGCCAGACGGCGATCTTCAGTGATATCCCTGGTATTAACCCAACCGGGACGCCCGGTCTGAATGAGGGTAAAATCGGGTCCGAGTCTTTCGGCAACCAGCTGTTCTCCATAGGGGCCGCCCCCCTTGATAAACTGAAAAAAACAGACCCGCAACCCCCGCCCCAGGGCCCGCAAGGAAAGCCCTAATGCTGCCGTTGTCTTCCCTTTACCATTGCCGGTATAGACCTGAACGCAACCGCGCTCCAGACCGTCGTGTTGTCTTTTCTGCATACCCCAAACTCCTGTCACCGCTACAAAATTTGCCACTCATACCTAGTGCGCAAAGTATACGCCTGCCATCAGTCCACGGTCAAGACTGCACTTCCCGCCTTGCCCAATCAGCAATTAACGGTATACTTGGCCACCACATTCAACCACTGGAGGCCCCATGCAGCTCTCAACCGCCATGCGCAATGCCTGTCGCACCGCCAGTACCATTGCCAGACAAAACGCCTGTTGGCTGCAAGAGCAGATGTCCCCTTACTTCTTTCAGGCCATGGCTGATGAGCCTGAAGCCCTGGGGACCCTGGTCCGTGAGATGTCGCTGCTGCAGCATAACCGCCACCTGATCCTGGCTGACCGGGACAAACGCCTGATCCTGGCCTGCGTGGATGAGCCGGGCTCACTCTTCAACAGCCTGCAACGGGTAGGGGACCGAGGGATCTCCTATGCCATGTTCTCCCACTCGTACAGCCCCATGCCCGGCATGAGCCAGGAGTTGGAAGTCCAACGCTTCGAATTCGATCGCAAACCAAACAGCGCCATCACTGCCCCTGCTGCACCACCATTGCCTGCCAGCCTGAAGCGTACCATCCTCAGAGATCTCACCCGGATCACCGCCACCATTCCACGTCGTACCGCGGATCGCCTGCTGACCCTGCTCTGGCTGAACAACCCTGAACAGGTCAGGCAGTCGCCACCGGCACGAACCGCCTGGCTGATCTGGCTCTTTGAGCGGGGTAACGCCACCGGCGGCCTGTATCTGGACCTACGCCGGGTTGAACACAAAGGCATTGCCGAAACCAGGGTGCTATTTGCCGTAGGCAATCCACCACAGGAGGATTTTCTGCTGCAGTTGGCTGAGGTGTTCAATCGTCTGAATATCGGCATCCGGCGGGCCTACTGCCTGACCCTCAGCAACGGCATCCACCCCTATTTTCTTGGTACTTTTTTTGTACAACAGCGGGACGGCCATGAGCTGCAGCCGGACTCCACACTGGCACGGCAGCTGCAACAGGAACTCTGCAACACCCAGATCCTTGCCAATAACTGCTACACCTACCGGGAATGGGTCTCAAAGGGCATCATTGCGGGTGACTATGCCGCACTGGTCAATGCCTTTACCGCATTCTGCCACACCAATCTTGCCCATAATCAGCCTGACCGTTTTGGGTTGGAAGATATACAAAGCGCCTTTCATGCCCATCCCGAGATGGCAATGCAGCTGTTGCGACTCTTCAGAACCCGCTTTGATCCCGCCCTGCAGCAACGTGAGCCGGCCTACCAGGCCCTGCTGGCGGAAACGACCGCGTTGATTCAGGACTACAACACCGGTCACCGCTGGCTGGATGAGATCCGCCAGACGATCTACCGTTGCTGCCTGCTGTTTATCTGCCACACCCTGAAGACCAACTTCTTTGTAATCGAAAAACAGGCCCTTGCCTTCAGGCTTGACCCGGCCTATCTGCGTCAGCTCGGTGCAGAGTATACCGCTGACCTGCCGGAGACGCTGCCGTTCCGGGTCACCTTCTTCTTCAGCCGTTTTGGACACGGTTACCATATCGGTTTTTCAGACATTGCACGTGGTGGCTGGCGCACGGTCATAGCACGCAATCAGGATGATGCCATTACCGCCTCAAACGCCCTCTTCCGCGAGGTCTATGTCCTGGCCCATACCCAGCATTTGAAGAACAAGGATATCTACGAAGGCGGTTCAAAAATGGTTCTGGTGATGGATGCATCCGGCCTGGAACAAGGCGGGCGCGAGCACGAAAACAGCCGGCTCTACAAACTGCAATACGGCATCACCAACGCCTTTCTGGATATCTTTATCACCGACAACGGCAGGGTCCGGGATCAACGGGTGGTGGACTACTACGGCGATGACGAACCGATTGAGATCGGACCGGACGAAAATATGCACGACGGCATGATCGAAGCGATTGCGGCCCTTTCCCGCAAGCGGGGTTATATGCTGGGCGCAGGAATCATCTCAAGCAAACGGTTCGGCATCAACCACAAGGAATACGGAGTTACCTCCACCGGCGTGATGACCTTCGCCGAGGTGGTCATGGCTGAACAGGGGATCAACATCCGTCACGATCCGTTCAGCATCAAGCTGACCGGCGGACCCGGCGGTGATGTGGCCGGCAACTGTCTTCAGATTCTGCTTGCGAGCTGTCCGAAGGCCAGGGTTGTACTGGTGCTTGACGGTACGGCAGCCGCATATGACCCGAACGGGCTTGACCGTGAGGAACTGCAACGGATCACGCTGCAACAGGATCTGGACGGTTTTGATCCGTCCCGGCTCGGCCCGGGCGGCATGATGATCTTCCGCACCGGCAAGCGGATGGAAGGTTTACGAGAGTTGCATCGCCGGGCAGAACGCCTGCCGGATGGCCTCCTGCAGGAAAGCTGGGTACCACTGGACGACTTTTACCGGGAATACGGCAGTCTGACCTTTAAGGTTGAGGCAGACCTTTTCATCCCAGCCGGCGGACGGCCAGAAACCATTGACGCACAAAACTGGCAGGAGTTCATGAAACCTGACGGCAGCCCCACGGCGCCGGTGATTATTGAAGGGGCCAACTCTTTCATCACCCCCCAGGCCCGCCAGCAGATGCAAAAGGCAGGCGTCATTCTGATGCGGGATGCATCGGCCAACAAATGCGGGGTTATCTCCTCCTCATACGAGATCATTGCCAACCTGCTCTTGACCGAAAAAGAGTTCCTTACCCACAAAGAGCGCTACGTGCAGGACGTATTGGAAATCCTCAGAAAACGTGCCGGAGATGAGGCGCGGCTGATCCTGCGCCGCTGGCAGGAAGCGGGAGGCAGCCAGACCTATACCGACATCTCCGACCTGATCAGTCAGAATATCAACAGTTTTTATCACCGTCTGTTTCAATTTTTCACGAGCCGTCCGGAACTGTGCCTGCAACCGCCATTCAAGGCCGCACTGCTGCGGCATCTGCCTCGCATCCTGCAGACCGAAGCGCGTTTCCGCCGGCGCATCGCCTCACTGCCAACCAAATATCTGGCAGCAATTCTGGCGGCAGAAATAGGGGCATCACTGGTCTACACCAGTAACCGGGATGATGACTTTGAGGAGATGGTCAGACGCCATCTGGCACGGCTGGCCGCTTGAGACCAGCTGTTTTTCTTCTTTCTCTGAAAAGCCGACCTATGCTAAAAGAGAAAAAACGATCATCAAACCGTCAGATACATTGAAATACCTATTTTTTATGCCGAAGGAGAACCTCATGTCCCGTTCCAATGACAATGCGATCACCACCACACTGCTTGCTCTGGCCTCAGGGGCCCTGCTCGGAGCCGCAGCCGCACTCCTGCTTGCACCGGCGCCGGGCCGCGAAACCCGTCGCAAGCTGGTTGATCTTCAGGAAGATGCCGGCAAGCGGATCAAGAAGTACGCCAAGGAGGCACGCTACAAAATGGGAAGCTGCAAAAACGGAGAAGACCTGCAGTATGACGGTGGCGACGCCTGGATTTAGGTTAGCAACCGCCAGTCTGCGCAGCAGATTGGGCCGATAACAGAAACGGCCCTGTCTCCAAGAGAGGCAGGGCCGTTTTCATTTTCCATTCAGCTCAACGCTACTGTTTTGCGGGCTTTTTCTTGGCTGTCTTTTTCTTGACCGCCTTCTTGGCCGGTTTTACCGGCTGCTGCTCATCAGCATCCGGTTTAAAGTTTGGAATCTCTTCAAATACCGCCTCGATACGACGATTCTGCTCACGTCCTTCGGCGGTGGCATTGTCCGCAATTGGCTTGGACTCCCCGTACCCCTTGGCAGCCAGACGCTTACGGTCAATCTTGAAGTTCTTGACAATATAATCACGAACCGCATTGGCACGCCGCTGGGACAAGGCAAGGTTTGACTTATCGCTGCCAACGTTATCGGTGTGACCTTCAATGACCCCTTTCAGGTTCTTCTGCTCATTCAGGCCATCGCCCACAACCTTCAACTCATCATAATACTGCTTCTTGATGACCGATTTACCGGTATCAAAATTCACCTTCAGAGAAAGACGGGTACCTGCGGCAACAGCAGAGGCCTTTTTCGCACTCTCCTCCTTAACCGGCTCCGTCACCTCGACACCGGCGCTGCTGGTGGTCTTGCCCCCCTCACCGCTACAGGTCAGAGTATATTTGGTATTTGCTGCAGGAGTGATAACCGTGGAACCTGTAGCGGACACAGGACCAATACCGGGCTGAATGTCACAACCGCTGGTATTGGTTGAAGACCAGGTCAGGGTTGTCGTTTTGCCTTTCTCCAGTGTTGCAGGTTCTGCCATCAGGCTGCTGGTGGGAGCAGGTGGCGGCGGCGGTGGTGGAGCGACAACGACCGGCGCAGCCTTGGGTGCTGCGGCCTCAACCACCGGCTCAGCAACAACGACCGGCGCAGGAGCCGGTTTGGGGGCGCCTACGGCAACATGCAGACCCAAGGTATACTCAACATTGGTGTAGATCTTTCCCATGCTGTAGTTAAGCCCGCGCACATCGGCACGCAAGGCAAAGTTATCAGACAAGAACCACTTCAGACCACCACCGTAGTTAACGATCCCCCTGGTTTTGCTGTTATCAATGGTAAACCCGCCGAAGCCGGCAGCCAAATAGGGGACCAGGCTGCTTTTGGGCATGATATTGTAGAGGATGTCGCCACCATAACGCAGCATCTCCATATCACCGCCGCCCTCAAGATCAGCCTTCAAGTAATCAACGACCCCTTCCAGTGCCCAGTTATCCGTGAGGTTATAGCCCAACCTGAAACCGAAAACAGGGGATGTTTCAACATGCTGGTTGCCCTGGAAAGTATACCCCCCCACATAGGGTGCAAAGGTAACCGTTTCCGCCTTATTTTCGGCCAGTGCGGCCTGGCTCAACCCCAACAGCAGCAAAGCTGCGGCAATTCCCGTTTTACGCATATTCTGTATTCCTCCTTTCGCTGTGTTCTGTCCTCAATCAGGACTTTTAAATGCGTCTAACCTTCCGGCATAGTATTATTCCGGTTTACCACGCTTTTTTTTCTTGTCAACCACTCTCCTGACCTTGCATTCGTCAAATCAGACGTTGTATGATGCCATCAGCATAAAAAAGCGAAAAAACCGGAGGTTAGCGCCAATGTTCTCATCCCGCTTCAGGGCTCGCCGGATCCGTGGCAAAGAGGTATTCCGCCGTATGGTACGAGAGACCACACTCTCCACCAGCGATCTGATCTATCCGATGTTTTCAGCCTTTGGCAGTGGTATCCGCAAAGAGGTTACCTCCATGCCGGGTATCTTTCAGCAATCCATTGAGCATATCGTTGCCGAGGCCAAAGAGGTCCATGACCTGGGCATACCGGCAGTAATCCTGTTCGGCATTCCCGAGACCAAGGATGCCGTTGGAAGCGACGCCTATGCCGAGCATGGCATTATCCAGGAGACCATCCGGGCCATCAAGCAAGCGGTACCGGGATTGGCGGTCATAACCGATGTCTGCCTGTGTGAATACACCGACCATGGCCACTGCGGCATTATCAAGAATGGTGATGTCGACAACGATGCCACGGTCAAACTGCTGGCCCGGGAGGCCCTTTCCCACGCCCAGGCCGGCGCCGACATGGTAGCCCCCTCCGATATGATGGACGGACGGGTGGCCGCCATACGCCAGATTCTGGACGATAACGGCTTCAGCCATATTCCGGTCATGAGTTATGCAGTCAAGTACGCCTCCGGCTATTACGGACCGTTTCGCGAGGCAGCAGAATCAACGCCTCAATTCGGCGACCGGCGTTCCTACCAGATGGACCCGGCCAACCGCCTCGAAGCCTTGCGGGAAGCGCAGGCTGATATTGAAGAGGGTGCTGACATCATCATGGTCAAACCGGGACTCCCCTACCTGGACATCCTGCGTGACCTGCGCAATGAATATGCCATGCCACTGGCTGTCTACAATGTCTCTGGCGAATACAGCATGATCAAGGGCGCGGCGGCAAACGGCTGGATCGATGAAGAACGGGTGGTGCTGGAGACCATGCTGGGCTTCAAGCGGGCCGGGGCAGACCTGATCATCACCTATCACGCCAAGGATGTGGCACGCTGGCTAAAAGGCAGCATCTAGGTTCTGGTTCTCATGCAGCACACGCAGTACAGGGGGCAGGGATGCTGACTGACATCATCGTGCATATGGACAGGGGGGCCGGATGTACAGCCAGATTGATGGCTGCCATTGATCTGGCCTCGCGCCACGCTGCCCGGCTGAAGGGTCTGTACGTTATTACCCACCCCCACTACGCCTCGAGTTCATCCTATCTATCCGACTTTGCCCAAGTGAGGGAGTTCTTCATCAATGCCACCTCAAAAGCCGGGGTTGAGGCGGAATGGCTGCTGGTTGACTGGAGCACGGTTGGAACACCACTTGCCGAAATTGTTACCCGTCACAGCCATTATGCCGACACGATACTGGTTGGACAACCGACCCAACTGCATAGCCGCAGGACAAGCCTTGATTTCCACGAGCGTCTGATCCTCGGTGCGGGGCGACCGATTGTAGTATTCCCTGCCAATGGCGACATCTTCCAGTTTGGTGAGAGGGTCTTGGTGGCATGGAAAGCCGGCAGGGAGTCGGTCAGGGCAGTCAACGACGCCCTGCCGTTTCTTCAGACTGCTGCAGAGAGCAGCATTGTTGCAATGGTCACAAACCGCGATGACCAGGCCCGGGAAGAGCAGACCATGGCCCTGCTGCAACAGCACCTTGCACGCCACCACGTAAAGGCTACCACAGAAGTTATAGCCATCCAGAAAGGCAGCCTGGCAGAGGTACTCCTGGAGCAGGCCCGCCAGAAAAAAGTGGACCTGATTGTGGTAGGCGGTTTCAGCTACAAATCAAACAGGGCACCGGTGTTAAGCCCGTTAACACAGGAGTTGCTGGTCAAAGCACCGGTGCCCCTACTCATCTCGCACTAAGAAGCGCCTACTCTTTTAACCGCTCGTCCATCTCGCGCTTTTGTTTGCGCAAAGTCCCCTCTTCAGAAGCAGTAGGAATCTGACGCTCCGGCAATTTGTTCGGCAGACTGGGCAGGGTGATTTTTTTACCCCCCTTGGCCGGCTGTTCAGGCGCCTGCACCGCGGTGGTTCCTGTTGCCGGAGATCCCGGCGCAGCGGCAGGAGACTGCGTCGCCTTTTGCGGTCTTACCCGTTTCTTGCGTGGCGGAAAAGTCTTTTTCAGGTTTACTTCACTGCTTGCAAAACTGGTAATGGATTCATGGTTTACCAACACCACAACCTTCCCGTTTTCCCGCCAGACCCGCTTGGCCTTAATCTGCCCGCCGTCCTTCAAATAAACCACTGCTGCCGGACTGGAAACTGCCCAGAGTAAAACCAGTACCACTACAGAAAAAAGGGTTTTCATACCAGCACCTCCCGCGGAGTAGGTCATCTGACCTATAATGTATTCATATACCTTGAGATCGGGATAAGGGCAAGCACAGGACAGTCAGACGGTCACCATTTTTTCTTTTCAGCGGTAGCCATCCGGACAGTTTTATGGTATAGAGATATCCACTTCACACTACGGTGTCACGGCAGGTGTCCATGACGGATCAGGCCGCAGACATAGCGCAGTTTGCCGTCAGGGTGCTGGTGGTGCTTATTCCACTACCCACCTCGGCGGCTCAGCTTGTGCTGACCGACGACACGGCTCCGGCTTTTGGACTGCCTGTGTGGATGTCACATCATGCCGGTTTCCCCTTGTTCAATCCCAGCGTATCTCCAGATCAGCTTACTCTACCCAAAGGCCCTATTTCATCGTGCCGACTTCCGAAAGGCGGCCGGCTTTGCATCCAAACCCGGCAATATCACCTGAACCGGTGTAAACCAGCAGACCAATCACATGCAAAGGGAGGAAAAACCAATGGAGAATGTAAACGCCAAAGATCGTAACGGACACACCCTACTGATCAGCGCCTCCAAGCAAGGTCAGATCGAAAGTGTCAAGGATCTGCTTCACCGCGGTGCCGACATCACCGCCTCCAGCGACAAAGGCAAGACCGCCCTGCATTATGCCGCCGCCAACGGCAACACCGAGATCGTCAGAATGCTGATCGAGAAAGGTGCCGAGATTGATGCACGCGATCGTGATGGACATACCCCGCTGATGCTGGCCGCCATCTATGGCTGCAACCTGACGGTACAGGCCCTGCTTGAAGGTGGTGCAGACCCCCGTGCAAAAACCAAATGCGGCAACACTGCCGTGCTGTATGCTGAAAACAACAGTCACCCGGTTGCTGCCACACTTCTCAAGAAGGCCGAGCGTTCAAAAGCCGGTAATGCCTGACTCATCTCCCCCCCTCGCCGGATGACTGCCGGCGAGGGGTAGTTTTTCATCCCTTGCCACTGGAATTTTTCATAACGACCGAGTATGATGCCGCTCCAATCTTTTTTAAGGAGCCTGTGCATGTATACCACCTCTGATTTCAAAAAGGGGCTTGTCATCCAGTTGGAAGGCGCCCCCTGCCTGCTGCTTGACGTCACCATCCAGTCCCCTTCCGCCCGTGGCGCAAACACGATGGTTAAAACCCGCTATCGCAACCTGCTGACCGGCCAGGTGCTGGACCGCACCTTTCGCTCCGGCGACAAAGTGGAAGAGGCGGATTATGAGCGCCACAAGGGACAGTTCCTCTACGCCGATGGTGAGCGTGGTATCTTCATGGACCTGGAGACCTATGAACAGTTCGAGATGGATGAAGAGGCCTTTTCCGCCATATCCCCTTTTCTCCTGGAAGGGACCGAAGTCACCCTGGGACTGTTCCAGGGCCGCATGGTCATGGCAGAGCCGCCAATGGTGGTGGAACTGACCGTAACAGACACAGCTCCGATTATCAAACATGCCACGGCCACCGCCGAGACCAAGGACGCCATCCTTGAAACCGGCCTGAAACTGAAGGTCCCGCCCTACCTGGAAAACGGCGTCAAGATCAAGGTGGATACTCGCGACGGCCGCTTCCTCAGCCGGGCCTAAACCTGAAATACCTTGACACACGAAGAAAATTACCTGTATTAATACACTTTACTGCACGGGCCTATAGCTCAGTTGGCTAGAGCCACCGGCTCATAACCGGTTGGTCCCAGGTTCGAGTCCTGGTGGGCCCACCATATCAACTTCCCCAGCAGAGGTTTAGACCGGATGCGGTCAGACAGTTACCGATCAATTACGACCATAGGTCAAAAAGAGTGCATCTCACAGGGATGCACTCTTTTCATTTTTACGACATGACCTATCCAAAACTGTCAGACATAACCGGAATCATTAACAAAAAATACCCCTTTCGCCTGGCTGAAGACTGGGACAACGTAGGATTACAGCTGGGTGACACAAGCAAGACGGTCACCCGCATCATGGTAGCATTGGATCCGCTACCACACGTTATTGCATCCGCACTTGATCACAACTGCAACCTGCTGGTCACCCACCACCCCCTGATCTTCTCTCCTCTCCGCCAGATAACGTCTTCAACCTGCACCGGTAACAGCCTGCTGTCGGCGGCCCGGGGCGGCCTGGCCCTGCTGGCCATGCATACCAACTATGATATTGCCACCGACGGGCTGAATGACCTGCTGGCAGACAGGATCGGACTGCTGCAAACCCGGCCGCTCAGGGTTACCAGCAGGGATGAGCTGGTCAAACTGGTCGTATTTGTGCCGGAAGAACAGCTTGCCCTGGTACGTTCGGCACTGCTCCCCCATGCAGAGTCCATTGGTAACTATCAGGACTGTTCCTTTAGTACCGGCGGTGAAGGCACCTTTCTACCCCTTGCCGGGGCACAGCCAACTATTGGCACCATAGGCAAACAGGAAAAGGTAGCCGAGCAACGTCTGGAGTTACTGCTGCGACGTGAACAGCTTGCCAGGGCAATCCGCACCCTGCTGTCCGTACATCCCTATGAAGAGCCGGCCTTTGATTGCTATCCCCTGTTAAATGAAACTGCCGCCAAAGGGCTGGGGCGAATCGGCTGCCTGCCCGAACCGGTAATGCTGGCAGACTGGGCCAAGGAAGTAGCAAAGCAGCTGAATTGCGAAACACTCCGTTTTGTCGGTGACCCTGGCCGTATGATCCATAAAATCGCCCTTTGCAGCGGTAGCGGCTCATCATTGCTCCCCGATGCGATTCGAGCCGGAGCAGACCTGCTGCTGACCGGTGACCTGAAATACCACGAAGCCCGCGACGCAGAGGCACAAGGGATAGCCCTGCTTGACGCCGGCCACTTTGGTACTGAGATCATCATGGTGGCTGCCATACAGGACTTTCTGGGCAAAGCCCTGGCCCAGGCCGGCCATTCCGTTGAAATCATCAGGGCCGAATGTGAACAGGATCCATTCAGAACCTTTATCAGCCGTACAGCAGAAGTCATTTAACCAAGGAGACAGAAGTGAAAAAGAAACTCGACTTATTGGAAGAGCTACAAGGTATTGACCAGACCATCACTGAAAAGAAGAAGGAACAGGCAGCACTCAATGCCGGAATAGCTGAACTTGAACAATCGCTTGCCGCAGTTCAGTCCTCCCTTGCAGAACATCAGGCTCGGATGACCGAACTCAAACGTGAAAGGGCAGAATTAGATACAGCCCTGCACGTTGAGCAGGAGAATATTCGCCGTTCAGAAACCAATATGAAAGAGATCAGAACCAACAAGGAGTTTCAGGCTGTTGGCCGTGAGATCACTGCCGCACGCAAGCAGGTAAGTGATCTTGAAGAACAGCAGTTACAGATTGACAGCCGCTGCGAAGAGTTGCAGACAACTATTGATACCTGCCAGGCAGAGCTTACCACCCTTGCTGACAGCACAAAGAACGGCAGCGAAGAAAAGCAGGCGGTTATCGCCACCTTGCAAAGCACCATCGATGCCGCGTCCGTCAAGCGGGACGCCATTGTCAAGGAACTTCCAAGCAGCCTGGTGCGCCGTTACACACAACTGCGTGATCAGCGGCGCGGACAGGCCCTGGCCGAGGCACGGGAAGGCTCCTGCATGGGATGCAACATGCAACTGCCGCCCCAGCTGTACAACATGCTGTTTAAAGGAGACGAGATGTACTTCTGCCCCCATTGCCAGCGGATCCTGGTCCTGAAGCAGGAACCGGCATCAGCGGCAGGGTAGCAGACCAGATCTAGCTGAAACAAAGATTTCCTGTTTAGCGTAGTAATGAAAAACGCACTGAGAAAGACCGGCTACACGGCGGCATACGGAGCAGACCTGCAGCGTCAGGATGAAAGCGAACGGTGCACCAGAACAGACGGTTGACGCAGCAGTTTTTCAGCAGTTTGGTTGGAGTAGGCCAGGTGATCGCTGTCTGACTCAGGTCAGAGGGAGGAAAGTCCGGGCTCCACAGGGCAGGGCGCTGGGTAATTACCAGCGGGGGCGACCCCAGGGAAAGTGCCACAGAGAGAAGTCCGCCCGTTTCGACGGGTAAGGGTGAAAGGGTGAGGTAAGAGCTCACCGGGTCCGGTGGTGACACCGGATGCCAGGTAAACCCCGCCAGGAGCAAGGCCGAATAGGGAGGCGTCAAGGGTGGCCCGCCCGTGCCTCCGGGTTGGCTGCTTGAGGTCACCGGTAACGGTGATCCTAGAGGAATGATCATCATCTGCCGTTGGGTAACTACCGGCAGAAACAGAACCCGGCTTACGGCCTGCTCCAGCCAATATCTCAATTTTCAAAGGGAAACCTACATGATTTTAGAATCTGATCTGGTACTGGTACATGTTGACAACAAGCCCGGCTTCTATGCCCGCCTGGAAGAGATCACGCCCGACGTCAAGCCGGGCTGGTGGCAGGTAAAACTGCTGGTGCTGACCTTCCCGCTCCAGGTTTTCACCTGGATTCTGGACGAAGAACAACTGGATGAGGCACCTTTCACCATGGGAGGCACCCCGCTCCGTCTTGAAAAGCTGATGTCCCCCCTTGAGGAAGAACGGCGCAAGCTGGAAGAACAGGTCAAGGAGGCAAAGAGTGCCCCCCCTGCCGATGCAGGCCAGAAGGTGGTTTCGCTGGCAGACCGCCGCAAGAAGTAACACCCTCGCCACCTCCCCCTTAAACGCCCGCAACCGGGCGTTTTTTTGTCAGGCCGGGTCCGCTACGTACTGCTGACGGCATGACCCTTGGCATGACCCTTGGCGGGCATCACTGTCTGTTTTGCAGCGTTGTCTTTCGGGAGCAGACAGGTAAGGTTCAGACGTTTTTCGGTAAAATCAGCCAGCGGTTCCGGACGGCAGAAGTAATATCCCTGAGCCAAAACACAACCAAGCTCCTGAAGCGCACAGCGTTGTTCTTCCGTCTCAACCCCCTCGGCGACCGTCATCAGCCCCATTTGTTTGGCAATCGCCAGTATGGTCGAGATAATTGCCTTGTCATTGTTGTCATCCAGCATATTTTTGACAAAGGTCTGGTCTATTTTCAGGGTATCGATCGGAAACCGTTTGAGATAAGCCAGTGATGAATAGCCGGTGCCAAAGTCATCGATGGCAATACTGAATCCCATCCCCCGTAGTGACTGCATGATCTCGGACATCCGCTCCGGGTCGTCCATCAGACTGCTTTCCGTCAGTTCCAGTTCAATATTGGATGGCGGCACGCCGGTCTCTTCCAGCACCCGTGCCACCCGCTCAAGAAAATAGGGGTCGCCAAACTGTTGAGCGGAAACGTTAACGGCAATTTTACCGCGACAGTTCAGCCCCTTACTCTTCCAAAGCTTGATATGCTGACACGCGGTCTTGAGAACCCACTCACCGATTTGAGGCATCAAGCCGCGCCCTTCCGCCACCGGTATAAACTCTGCCGGACTCACCCACCCCAGCACCGGATCCTGCCAGCGCAGCAATGCCTCGGCCCCAACCATCATACCGGCGTACAACTCAACTTTCGGTTGATAGTACAGGTGCAGGTTGCCCTCCGCCAATGCACATTCAAGGCGCTGAACCAGCTCCAGTTTCCTGCTGAGCAAGCGGCTCATGTCCCTTTTGTAGAGACAGTAGCCGCCACCCGCACCTTTTACCTTCGACATTGCCAGATCAGCCCTTGAAAGCAGGTCCGTCGGGTTATCCGCATCGTCCGGATAAAAAGCGATACCTATACTCCCGCTGATTGAAAAGGAGCGTGCATCAAACAGAAACGGCTGTTTGATTGCTGCCAGAATATGTTTTGCCAGGTTTCTGACTTTATGCACTGTGCTCTGTTCATGGATGATAATGAAGTCATCACCGCCAAAACGTGCTACCAGCGCACTGTCATCAACCAAGCCGCACAGCTTCTGCGCCACCTGAACCAGTATCCAGTCACCGGTCTCATGTCCATAGGTTTCATTGATCTCGCGGATATAATCAAGATCCAGTAAGAACAGCGCCAATTGGCTGTTGTTTTGCTTTGCAGCAGCGATCGAATCGGCAAGCAGACCAGCAAGATGGTTCCGGTTGGGCAGGCCGGTCAGGGTATCAAAAAACGCCAACCGGTGGATACGCGCATTGGCATGTTCATGGGCCGTGCGTAGACGTATGGTTTCAATACCAAAGGAGAGGTCGCTGGCCAACTCTTCAAGCAACTTGACATCCTCGTCGCTGAACGCGTTCGGCTCAGGGGCATAGATGGCAATCGCACCGATTATATCGCCGTCAACCTGCAGCGGCAGCGCGACTGCTGAACGGTAATTTCTCTTGCCGGCATCTTCATGCCAGTAGGACAGTTGGGGATCATTCAGGATATCAGGTCTGAGCTGGGTTGTTCCGACACGGATGGCAGTACTCATGGCACTGCGACCGCGATTGCAATCCGCCCATGACATGTTGGCTGCCGAAAGAAAACCTTCCTCGTGACCGGAGTAGGCAACAGGGCGGATGGATTGCGTAGCGTCCTGTTTTTTGTAGCCGATCCAACTAAGGGAGTAACCGCCGATCTCAGTCGCAATCCGGCAGATATCATGCAGCAGGGAAGATTCGTCACGGGCACGGAGCAGTGCCCGGTTGCTGGCCGAAAGCAGTTGCAGTGCCCGATTGGCCCGATTGAGCTTTTCCTCAAGGTTGTACGACGTCTGCATGACTACCCCTGCCTTCACATGGAGAAAAGAACCGTAACGGCGGCAACTGGATCACGGGAAGATGGAATCCCGTTAAAATCCTTTATGACAAAGGGCTCGAAGGACTGTATATAGTCTACCCGACGCCTGTTGACAACAAAAACCACTATTTTTTAGTGTGTTTTAATCCTGGCAGAAACACGGCAAGCTGTTTGCAGCAGACCAATCCCCCCTTCACCCCGGCAAACGTTATAGCTGCCCCGGCTCCGCTTGCAGCACCAACCCAGCCCTCCAAAGAAGATCTTTCTTTAGGCATCCCTTCAGGTGCAAAAACATGCATCACCACTAGCACTTTTCCGGTCTCAACCTTCGGGCACAAACATGTATCTTTAACCATAATGTTGTAGAGTTTGGAAGCATAACCAATGCTCTGAGTTCAATTCATAGCTACGACTAAAGTAAGTAGACTTGAAGGAGGAAAGCATAATGGCGGAAGGAGTTCACAAAAGATGGATGCGAGGAATTACACGTTTATGGTTCCAAGAATTGTTTCAGAAAAGAGGGCTGCTCCAAATGACTTGGCGGGACTTTAGAGCCCTGTTTTGCCCCAACGTGGGTTAACCTGACGCTTGAGTATAAATCAAAAAGTCACCAGACAAAATCATCATGATTTCATTAATTTTAAAGCTAAAACAGATAAAATCAACTTTGGAGGGCAACCATGTCAGGTTTAATCGTAACCAGTATATTTTGTTTTTTGTTATCATTAACGTTTATATTGTTAAAACCAGCTTTTTATACATATGACATACTAAAAGAAATGCTTGCCTTGATTGGATTTGCACAGCTACCAATACTGATTATATATATTTTTTTATATAGAGCTTTTAAATCCAGAAAGGTATTTTAATCCCCATCTTATATGGTACTCGTCAAGCTCATTTATTGTATTTTTATATGTAACATCTATTTTAACCGGATCAATAATTGCAAATATCCTTCTGTTTTTGCAATTTTCTTGTTGCTCAGGACAGGCTAAATCTATTATTTTATTATTGAAATATGACCAAAGGTGCGGATATTGTTTATTATCTAATGGTTTTACCATACCAAGTACTATTTTTGATCCAGGCTGTTCAAAAGCTTTTTGGGAATTAACTATTCTACAGTTACCATGGCCATGCCAAGGAGTAAAAAGGAATCCTGTCATATCAAATCCTGTTAAACATTCAAGCTTTCCCCAATAATATGGTGAAATTTCTTTTACGTACAAAGGAGCAAGCGCGCATATAATAAAAAACAAAAATGCATACCCAATAAATTTAAATAACTTTTTAACAACATTAATAGATACAATACTATACTTCATAATATATTCCTTACAGGTATTGTTATTAACTATCAAATTAAGCAAGTTAAAATATTACACTGCATCTCAAATATTGACACTTAGCAATACTTTAAAAACTCAAGCTAATTTAAATCTATTTTGAATGCCGCGAGCTATATTTTGATCATCAGATGTGGGCTGTCATCGCTGCCCTCCGAGTACTCAAAATAAAACTTTCCATTACATTCATCACATGGGAAATCATTTGACTGGGAAGCATTCCAATGTTGGCAAATTTCACAATCGCTGTATTTCACGAATATCTTCTCCTCCAATGTTTCAGAAACTCACTTGCTTTACTTCCTAAAAATATACCTTAAAAACTTGGTAAACCTGAACCACAAGCTTGCCTCACGATCTTTCTTCAAATTGACAGCAGCAATGTATGCCTCATTATCCGCCTTATCCCTTGCCTTAACCTGCTCGACCTGTCGCTGTGATAGAGCTCCGGCCCAAATTACTTGATTATTAATAATCAGATAGTGGGAACGGCATTTGTAATCCCAGTTACCAATAGATGGGCTCAGCGACACCCTGTCACCTTGTTTTGACACACTCCATCCAGCCGGAGTCAATGGGGTTACAACCTCTTCTCCACATCCGCAGCAGCACTTGTGAATTGCGGTGCTGTAGCGTTCACAGATATAGAGTGCCCCCTCCTCCAGACGGTCTGGAATAATGTCCACGAATGCCGGTATAACGGCTTTAGTTTTCATGGGCAATAATTGCTCCTGTCGTTTCATCTCTGGTAAGCGAATGAAAGTCTATCGTATAGAGAGACTGATGAGCCACATAGTGGTCATTGTAAAATCCACGGTACTGTTTCCACTTGATAACTGCAAGAGCAGCATTCAGAGCGTTAATATCTGCCACCTGAATATTGGTTCTGTATAGATCGTCATCATTGTCGGCCCCCTGGTGGGCATACCTGTCGAAATGGTCAGACTTCTCAGGAGTACACAATGTTGAGCGGCAAAAACCTTGTAACCGCATATTTTCAGGTTCAAGCATAAGGTCCATTCCCACATCTACAAACGGAATACCTTGACTCCGAAGATAAAGGCTTATGGTTTTTCTGGCTAGACCGCTGTCTACGCAGAGGAAAACAAAGCCGATACCATCCAGATCGTTTAGATTATCCTCAGTAACATAACCGTGGTGAGGTATGACACCAGTACGCATTGAATCATAGATTTGCGCATAGTAATCAACCTTGTTCGGTTTTGCTTCCAGCATAGCGGCCGTGGCTGCACCTGGTGACCTGAAGGCATTATGCTGTTCAAAGACATCGCCATCGAAGAGATGGATTTCCTTAACCGGAGTTTTGGCTATAAGGTCAAGCACATAGGATCCGGTCCCCCCGAGCCCTATGACAGCTACTTTATCCATTGCCAACTTTTCTGATACAGGAAGGATGTTTGCTCGACTCGACGCCGAATCCCAATATTTAAATACTGAGCCCTCTTCAGCTGGTACAATCAGCTTAAAGGTGCAAGGAGTTGCTGCAGGGTCTATAGCCTGTGCTTCGTTAGAGATAATTGTCACGTACCGCTTCATTTTTGAGTAGTAGTTCTGATAGTTGCCTCCTTCTGGTTTGTTTGAAAAACGATGCTGTGCCGTGAAGCCACCCCATAGCACCATATTGCCAGTACTATGTCTGATTGCCTCGATAGGCGCCCCAGTTTGGTGACAGGGAAATTCTCCCACGAACCAAACTTGGTGATCTTTGGGTGCGCCAAGCTGTCCAATAGTACCATTAAGATCCGTGACAACAGTGCCAAGAGCTACAGTCCGTTGAGATGTAACATAAGGCACGGAGTGGATAAGGAGGTGCCCGTTAGACACCTCCACTTCGTATCCTTCGTCCTGGAGACGCCGGATATCTGGATTATGAACGATTTGATTTGCCGACAATGAACACCATCCCTTCCTTGACAGAGACATCCTGTCCGTTAACAAGTTCACCATCTTTACCGTGGGGGTTAGTATAGGTGACGGTATAAATGACACTTTCGCCCATCGTGGCGCCGGGGAAAGCCAACTGGACAACTTCCAGATACGTTATTTTGTGACCAACGAATTCGCGTGGCCGACCATTAACAATGATGGTTGTGGTTTTGTTCTGCCCTGGGGCATCCTCTGAGTGTTCGTTCTGCATGGGTTACTACTCCTTTCACCTGTTTGGTGTTGTTGACTGCACTGTGCTTGACATCTCGAATGGACCATTGTTTTTGTTGTATTTATGTCATATAGCTTCCTCCTTTATTATTTCATGTACTGTAAACTAAACACTTAACACTATGGTTAAAAAAAAGGCGTATTACAGCCTTATAATAATTTGGCTTGCGTTGGCCGTGCATCGACTACCAGCTTTTGATCAATTAGCCTGTAACACATTGCCTCTATCGACATGTTAAAACCGGCATCTATAACCTCTTTTGCCGCCTTGCGCAGGTATGGATTTCTTGCTGGCGTTTCGTTAAAGATCTCGAAATCTTCAACTACCATCTGCCCGTTTTCTGTAATTGCTTTAACAGCATCTCTCAGTAGCTTCGGTGGAGCGAGTATTGCCGCCGCAAACTGATCTGCCTGCACTTCCGCGGGTTCCTTCCGACCAGCTGCTCGGCATACAACGGCAGCAGTGGGGTCTGAATCCTTGAATCCAAAGAGCGGCACAGTCATTTTGTTCATTTCATAGATTGGCCGGTGCATGTACCAGTGCCCAACTTCATGAGCCATAGTGAAGACCATGCGTCCCTCCTGTTCCTCCAGAGAGGAATCGATCCTTATTACCTTTTCGTCGAACCATGTGGCGCCGAGGGCATCAGGAATAGAGAGGTACTGCTTAAGGTCACAAAACTCCAATCGGAGCTTAAAGAACCCTTCAATGATGTCATCAATGTCGATCGGTAGCACTAGAGGTTGATTTTTCCAGGTGGCATATCTGGTCAACATCTCATGCGCCATTCTTTCGACTTCAATTTTTTTTCTGAAGGGTACATTCATAGTCATTTGGTTTTTGAATCCTCTTTTTCGAGCCACCCCATCAATGTTTCGGCAGAGATATTTTTTTCTCTGGCGCGCCTCAGAAAGGCTGGCATATTTAGATCGGCTTTGATGTAGTTAGCAACTTCAGCCGAGACCCTACCAGCCAGTTGCATAAGTTCGTCAAAATCATCCTGCAGTAGATCTGCCAGTGCCTTAATTTTTTCTTCTGTCGGGTTTTTCTCCATGTTGTTTTCCACCCGAGAAAGATAGGTTGGTGACACCCCTATTTTGGCAGCTGCGGCGCGTAAACCTATATTTAGTTCGGTTCTCCGACTTTTGAGGCGGTCTCCGAGGGTTTCTTGCATTCTTTCCTCCTGGATGGTTGGTAACACAATTCTGGCAGACTGTCAACTGATTACTAAACAGTTGCCACATATTCTAATCGGCTACTTTTTGTTAAAATTTAACATAAAACTTGATTGCCGTTACTTGCTTTTCAGTCAAAAATTTAGTGGCTGGCCTAGCAGAGAGCGATCAGAATTTAGAACAAATATTTTGAACTTATCAGACAACACACATGCGGCAGGGACACTGCCCATTGGTGAGACAGAAGTGCAAGTTTGGCCAAATGATGAAAATGAGCAGGACTGGTTGTTTAAGATGGAGGAATGGTAAAGCAGGGCATGTCCTAACATCTTGAAGGCGCAACAGCAAATTGATTAAAGCGTTTTTAGATCCCGCAGCAATATTCTGGATATCTTCTTATCAGCTCGCTTGTTGGACATCTGTACACCCTGGCAATGTCCTCCACCCTCATTGCTGAAGCCTTACCACTTGCCACATCTCTCAGCACCCCTTCCAACTGCTTCCAGTCAACCCTATTCTGATCAAATGCTGAATAATTGCCCTTTGCAACGGTAGCGACATCCTTGGCTGCCATTTCTTCTCCGCTTTTTGTCAGAAGATCAAATGGATCAACCTTAAAAACCTGTCCTATCCAGAACACCACGCCAAGGGCTGGCAGCATTCTTTCCTCAAGCAACTCCTCAATTATTGAGTCCGGCAAATGAAGTAGTCTGGCTAGTGATTTGGCATCATGCTTCTTCATATGACTGCCTATGAGATATTCAAGTACCGAAGGGAAAGTGGGCTGCTCACGCTTATGGCCAACCGTATTGTGCCATTCAAACAGCCGTAGAAAGAAATCATTTTCGTCAACCCGCGTAGTCCACGTCTTCTTCTTTGCCCCATCACCAAGCCATTCCTTGCAGCTGTTACAATAACCCACCACTGACCTTGATCCAATAACTGGCTGGACTGATGTACAATGAGGGCATCTCGTTTGCAGGTAACACCTGTGTATCGGGCATTTACTTGCCATTTTCAAACTCCAGAATAAGGGATAATGCACCAGCTGCCCGGACGCCCGTTGTTCATTCAAGCAATATGGGCACCAGAAACTCGCTTGTTTCTGAAGCTTGTACTTGGCCAGCAAATTTGAGAAGGGCAGCATTGTCAGACGGTCAAGACCTGAACGACCGGTGAGCATTTCAAGGGCATCCACCATATCCAATGCTTCCTGACCAATACCGTTCATATTGACGACAATACCTTGCCGGCCAATCACTTTACCGAAGTTATGGTTGTCTCTGGGCAGGCACGGTCCAATTACCAAGCGCAGCATGGCTGACATTGGCAACATATGTGCGGCTGCCAAGCGAGTAAGATAGCTAGCCAGACTTTCTACAAAGGGAGTACCGACACCGATCGGCTCAAGTGAGTAGAGAGATGTCGTCTTGCGGGGTGGAGTCATACCTATTGGTATAAAATCATACAGACCGTCACCAAATTCTGGACATTCATACGCGATCACGCTGGGACTCCTACCGGATCCCTCACTGGCTTTCTCGTGAATGGTGGATTCCGCTTTTTCTGTTCAGTAGAAACATCCATCTTTGCCGGACCTATGCCGCCAGCCACCCCTAACCGTGTCTTAAGCAAGTTGAGTGAATCTTTTGGAGGGGTAAGCAGTTGTTCACCCTCCAAAAGCTCATCAATCATTTTGTTCATCTGATCATGGGAATACATCGCATCGTCCAGATTGCACTTCCGTAGCGTACCGTCACCATCATCAATGGCCAGCTTCACCGCCTTAAGCAGCCAACCGCTCAACAAGCCGACACACCCCAACGAACCGACATAAAGCTCATCCATCATTTCATGCAAATTAACGTCACACGGTAGCGGCAGAATGTGTGCGAATGATTTTACAATGCTGTGGAATATGCGCTTTTCCTGCTCATCGTCCAGCCGGTAACGGGGAAAGTGGACATCAAGGCTGCGTCGGCTCACCTGGCCGCTCAGGTTACGGAAAGCCAACAGTTCATACGTACCGACCATCACAAACACCGTACCGGTTAGGTTGGCAAGCGACTTGATATACGTAAGTTGCTCCGTCAGGCTGGCGGCAGAAGTGCCTTTGGCTATATGATGTGCTTCATCTATGATCAACACCCTAACCTTTCGGTATAAGAGAGCATTCTCGAATGCCATGCGCAATTCATGGCCGGGTGCCCGCGAATCGAGGCGGGCTGGCCAGGTAAAGGCCGCGCAGCGCGGATCAGCCACCTTTTTATGTGCACAGGGATCATGCAGCACGGCCAGGCAACGACGGTAGAATTCCTTCCAGCTGAATTCCCGTGCATCGGGATAGGGGGCTTCAATAATGGCTGCGGGTAACGACGATGCATCGAATCCGCCGTTTGCGCGCAATTCCATATCCAGTTTTTCCCGCATATAGCCGGCAAGCGTACTTTTCCCGACGCCGGTCGGCCCGAACACAAACACCAGACTTCCTAGCTCGGCCTGACGAATTGCCAGACCGAGCTTCTTTATGGTCTGGGCCAAACGGGGATGGTTAAGTGTCGTTTCTTTGAATGCATTGACTGACTGAGTGCTTTGCATACCGCCTCCTTTATAGGGTCAGTTCTCCGTAGACATCCAAACCTTCCAACTCACCAAGCTCCAACGGCCGGCATTCCGGTTCAACAACCTTTTCCTGCTCTACAAAACCGGCAGCAGCCCGCATCTCTGCAGCTTTACGTTGGCCTTTCAGCTCGAGCTCAATCCTCTTGGATTCGGCAATGAATGCTGCGATCTTTTGGGCGTTTATTGCCAGATTCCTGTTGTGATTGTTGAACCGCTTCTTGATTTCCAAAGTTATCAGTTCGATTTCCTTTTCAGAATGCCCTTGAAGTATCGCGTGATACTGGGAATGGCAACAAATCCACTCGCCTTTGACAAAGGCATGGATGGTACCGATGTCATACGGATCATAGCGGACTGCTACATCCATACCTGCAGCTAAACGCAGGTTGCCGTGCCAGTAGTAGATATGGTTGAGCTTGATGCCGCGTGAACGGATCACCCGAGCATACCCCTTCGGGGTGGTTGGCAGAGTACTCAAGACAAAGGCATCATCGTAGCGGATCAGCTTCATTGAACGACACCCATGCTTGATAACCCCCCGTTCAAAAGCATTACGCGGTGATTCGCCTAGTGCCGGATGGTCCAGGTCGTGGTAGAGCTGCGTGAAGTACTGTTCCAGCTTATCCTTCAACCTTTGCAGCGTCCAGACAGCCAGGTTGGCCGGATTTACCGACTTGGTAACCTGGCGGACATTGGTCATGATTTGAGTGTTGCCAAGCAGGGCATGAATGAAGCGTTGGTTGGTAATGCCGAATAGCCTCTCCAGCACGGACCCGAACCTGGGTTTTGCACCTGGCCGGTTCTTTTTTGTCATGCAGTGAAATGCCACGAGTTGTTCAAAGTAAACGCTTTTAAACTCAGCACCTCTGTCGACGACAATCGTTTGGGGCAAGCGCCCATGAAGCCGGACACACTCGCGCATGACCAACATGCATGACCTGTAACTGGGTGATTCGAATGAAAGTACAAATGCCAAAACAATCCTGGAGTTGGCATCCATCATCAGTGTCAGCCACGGCCTTCCCAGATTTGCTCCCGTCAGGGAGTCGACCAATTCGATATCAAGCTCGGTATGGTCAATGTGGCCGACCTCGTAAGGCCGCTCACCATGGCGTGGTGTAGTCAGTGAGAGTTCCCAATAAAAAATGGCAACCTGATAGGCTGACCGCGCTCCCTTTCGACGCTGCTCCGTATCAGTGGCATCGCTTTTTTTCAGATACTTAACGAAGGTTTTAAAGCTGGCAGCAATCACATCAACCGCTTTGCACGCATTGCAATAGTGGCCATAGACGCTTATGGGGCTTGTCAATGTCGGATTGAGATAGTGCTCTTCAATGCTGGTTTCCATTAATTCGTAGGTTTTTGCAGGCAGCTTGGGCAGGCGATTGCCCCGTTCGGATTTCCTGTCGAGCAACCCCAGATAGCCGTAGCCGTAGCGTAGTTCCGCATCTCTATATTTCTCCAACCATGCATATATGGTCGAGGATGCCTGTTGTTGGGCATCGCCTGAAAGATAGGGGGCTATGAGTTCATACTTACGATTGGCATCGGCATAAATTTCCGGGCTTTTCCCTCGCAGCAACTCGAGTATTCCGTCGGTATCCCGGGCTTTTTCCGTTCCCCTGATTGAACCGACTTTTATCAGCTCTTCAAAATTCTTGTAGTGTAGCGATGTCAATCCACCGGCATCGCCGCCTTGCAACCAGAGTTCTTGCTCGCCGGCATTTACAATTGTGAACAACTTGCCGCTCCAGATAAGCTCTGCACCAGCTTCGATAGTGATGGCGGCACCAGTCAGTTTGTATGCAGGCGGATGATGAATGCACGTGTGCTCTTTACCGGTGAAGATCGGAACACGATCCGGTTCGCCGAGTGGATGCCTGTGGAGATCTACATAGAGCTTGTTTCTGGCTATCAGCAGGAAGATGTCGTCGGAAGAGTATCGGCCAATGTGCTCGGTCAGCTCTGAGAGAAGAATGCCTTGCTTGCATGCAACCAGTGCCGTGAAAAATGTTTCGGCTTCAGGCTCGATGGGATGGTTGGGGCTTTGGAGATAGTCAGTCAGGAACTCCGTGTTGCGCTGCCATATCCAGTTGATCTCACCTGATGACCGGACTCGAAAGTAAAGCCCATACTGAGCTGCATATTCCTCACCGGGTGGACACCGCCACTTCCCGGTTTCGTCGCGCACGAAACGCTCTGATTTTCCGGATAGTTGTTCCAAATCTTGTTCGGTTTTGCATTCTTCCCAGCCAGCCGTACCGTCACTCCTTATGACAAAAAAATCTGGGGTAGTCATGGCGGTAGTCTGGCGCCCGCTGCTAGTGCGGTAGGATATTTTGATAGGTCCGGGCTGGTCGTAATATTCCAACACACCATCGTCAAATTCGTACTCCCTGATGAAAGCCAATTCAACCTTATGGCTCTCAAACTGAATGGTGTGTCCCATCTTGAGACTGGGGTAACGGCCTGTGACGTTGGAGCGACCGTCGCTGACCAGGCGTGATGGAGGTGATGTGCGGATTTGTTGGATAATATTGCTTGTTAGCGGGTTGGCGCAACTGGCATGTGGCCGATCTGCAAGGCTTTTACTCTGCACGTGTACCCTCTTTATACGTATTCCGGAATAGCTGCGACGAATGATCCGGTTAATACGTTATTTACATGTAATACTAATCATGTAAATAATACACGTGCACCATTTGTATTATTATAACAATGTGTTACATATGTTACATGTGTAACACATGTAACATCAAAAGAGGTTAATATGCCAAGGGTAATAAATTTGAGAAATATACCTGATGATCTTTTTAGAAGATTCAAAGCAGAATGCGCTTTGAATGATGCGGATATGACTACTATATTGATAAGGTGTATGAATTTATTCATACAAACAGGAGACTGGCATGTTGCAAAAAATGACACTGACAAATATTATAACAATCTATTTATAGCTGTTGAGCAGGAGTATACTGATAGCGCTGGTTTTTATATAAAAAAACAATGATTTTGGCAATTAACACTAAACATTCAGCGGCAATCACAATTACAGTTACCTTGATAATCCGAGTGGTAATTTTGGGGTGATAGGGTGCATCGATGGATAAAACAATACCCAAGACCGACCTACCCGCGCTTAGAACAAGCGTATAGAATGATACACTGCCACTCCGCCAAAGAAAAACACCAACCTGGTAGAATGCGCATGAGTCGGACAGCAATTGGAAGTGCCCCAAAACCAGCAGTACATAGTCGCCAGGTTCAGGCAAAAAGCATTTCACTCCATAAATCAAACCAAATTTCAAGCACTTCAATCTATTTGTACGTAAAGTGCAAAAATATTTTACACTTTACGCAACAACCTGTTTTGACAACATTTTGCTGTTGCAAGCAGGGGTGGCTGTTGCCGTGTGTAAAAAAAATTACCACTTGGTTTGTCGTTTTATCCCCCGTCTATCTTTTGTCTTTAGGCGGGCACGGATCATTTCCATGACTGTCAGAGTTTGAAATCTTTCCATCCTTGTTGTGAATGACAAGTTCCGTTCCCTGATTCTGGCTAATCTCACGACCCTTATCCACGGCATCCTGCTTGGTGTCGGTATGCACTGAAGCCCTTTGGGCACCGTTACGCTTAACATCCCAGCCACTATCAGGATTGGGAACGACATGATGCTCGTCTCTGGACATGAAACCCTCCCCTTCAGTTAGTTATGTTAACCAACAGCGGCACATCCTGTTCCAAGCAGCCTTGCTTTATCTCCTTCAAAAACAACAGTGGCAAACAAATTGCTATGCAGGTCTAAGGCGAGCCGAACGTTCTTAGCCGCCAATTTTCCTGCAGGAGCCCCTGATGAAGTATGCGCCCTTGGCCTGCGCAGCATGCCTACTGCTGGCCATCCCGGTTGTATCCCCTGCAACTACCACCGACGGCATCTACCAACTCTCGGAAGTAAGCTACACCTGGGAAGGCACCGACGCTGTTTTCCCTGAAACATCCACTGCCGATTACGATGCACTAATCGGCGACGATACTGTCCTTACCTACACCCTGCCTGCCTCCTTCTCCGGCTTCACCTTCTACCGCCAGCCCTACAACCAGATCACCGTTGATACCAACGGCTCCATTTGGTTCAGCACAACCAGCTCAACCTACGCCTTCAGCCTGGGGATCACCGGTAAAGGTCCGGTCATCAGCCCCTGGAACAACGACCTCTCCTCCTACGGTTACGGCGGCGTCTTTATCCAGCACAAGACCAGTCCAGAGCGGATTGTTATCGAGTGGCAGACAGAAACCTGGAGTGATGAAGGCGGTTTCCTGCCCAACACCTTTGAAGTCGTACTCTTTCCCGACGGCACAATCCGCTTTGACTACCAGACCTTCTCAGCAGCCACTGCCGCCGACTTTGGATCAGGTATCTCGCAGGATGACGGCAGCCACTCCTTGAGCCCCACCAGTGCATACGGCAATGTCCAGGCTCTGGGCGGTAAATCCTTTCGCTTTATTGATGTTGGTCTGCTCCCCAGCTACACCCTCAGCCTGCTCTTTAACGGCACCGGCAGCGGTACCATCATCAGCGATCCTGCCGGTATTGCCTGTAACGCCAACTGCAGCGGCTCATTTCCTGAAGGCACCACCGTTACCCTGCACCAGACACCCCGCTACTCCTTCTTTGACGGCTGGAGCAACGGTGCCTGCAGCGGTACCGGCGACTGCCTGCTGACCATCACCGCAAACAGCTCCATCACTGCCAACTACACCTACGACGCGGCCCATCAGGTCAAATCCGGTGACGGCTCCTACTACTCATCCATTCAGGCCGCCTACAACGTCATCGGTGACAACAACATCCTGAAACTCTGGGCCACCACCTACACCGAATCCCTGACCTGCAACCGCCCGATCACCACCACCCTGCAGGGCGGCTACGACAGCGGCTACACCAGTTTAGTCGGTGAGCCGATCCTGAACGGCGAACTCACCATCAGCGACGGAACCGTTATTGCCGACGGCTTGGTCATCAGGTAATCGCTACACAAATGGAAAAGCAGTTCATCTCTACGTACACATTCTGCCAAAGGGGTTTTGCTATGGCTTGTGGTCTTACCTGTTTACCGCTGAATACGCTTGCCGCCACGCTAGGAATACTAAGATGCTTTCGCCCGTTTCATTTGGTGTTTATCGTTTTTGCCTGCATATCTATAATTCTCACGTCTGTCCCAAACACTGAAGCTGCAAACTGCTACCCAAGCAACTCTCCCGACGCAGGTGCAAATATTGGTTTCCAGTACGTTGCTCAAGGCTGCACTGCCGAAGGCAGAACAATATATGCCAGATACGACTTGAACTGCCTTAATGGAAGTGTACAGGCGATAAACGAATCCATGGGGCAAACCCCTCGATCGCCGGATGAGATGCAGAGCTGGATAACCGGGTACTTCAACTGGATGGTTGATAACGGGTATCTAAATTCCTACTACCGCGACAACCTGAAGCTCTTCAGAAGCACATCCGGCGCTTCATTTGTTCTCGTAATGGGGACGTATGCGACGATTCCCGGCAGCTACATGGATGGCAAGATCTTAAACAGCTACCCCTATTGGCCTACCTATAATGCCGTTGACTTCGGTAGATTCGAATATCCTCAAAACCCATCGTCATCGCCTTGCTGTCTTTCCATGGGAACCCCTTCCGCCCCTGAGTCGTTCAAACCGTCAATGGATGAAAAAGCCGACATATCTGCCAATATTACCTCAAACTACCCAATCGCCTGGTCGTTAGCGATTAATGGAGCAACAAATACCGGGTCAGGCTCACTCAACTATTCCTGGGATGGTAAAAACAACGGCATTCCTGTTTCTACCGGCATTTACAGTGCAAGTATAACAGCGACATCAGCTGCCTGTACGGCAACAGCATCCGTATCGACAAAAGTCATTGAACCACCGGACAAATGCAAACTGAATGTACCGATAGGCTCAAGCGCCAACGTTGCTACCGGCAACCTATCCTTCAGCCAGGATATACTTTCTGTCAACGGAGGTGTGCAGCCTCTGTTGTTCTCCCTGCACTATAACAGTCTTGATGCTGTTCAAGGTCCGCTTGGCATTGGCTGGAAGCATAACTACGCAATAAGACTCCAGAGCAGTGACAACAACGGCAAAGTGTTTGATAATGGCGGGACGCGCCACGTTTTCACCTGGAACGGCAGCACCTACAGTGCCGAAACAGGAGATAGCTCTTCTCTGATCCAAAACGGAGATTCTTTCGACCTGATCTTTGTCGATGGCAGGCAATACCATTTTGCCTCAGACGGCACCCTGAACACCATTAGCGACAAATACGGCAACACTCTTACCTTTACCTATAACGGAACAGACCTGGTCTCTGTCAGTGATAGCCTAAGATCCATTGTCTTCGACTATGACCCGGCTGTTCCGCATCGCCTGACCGGTGTCAGCGACCCTAACAACAACACCTACAATTTTGTCTACCAGAACGACAAACTCTGGAAGGTTGTCAATCCGGTTACCGATACCGGCATCCCGGCAGGGTATTGGGAGTACCTTTACAATCCCGACAACCTGCTGCAGTCCAAAACAGATCCGGGAGGCAATACCACGCAATATGGTTACAGCGGGAAAAAGGTAAACAGTTCAATCGCTCCAGACCTTAAGGCGCGAGGAATTGTCTATCCTGCTGAGACCGGCAACGTTAGGACCAGTACCTATACAGACAACAACATGAGCCAATGGCTGTACACCTATGATATCCAAACCGGCTTTATCAAGGAAAAGGGGCTGGCAGGCGGCAAAAAGACTTCGTATTATTACAATGCAGATACCACGCTCCGGGCTAAAACTGAACCGTTTGACAATAATTATCTGACCACCTTCTACACCTACGACAACCACGGCAATCTTCTGACCCAGACCGATCCCGTAGACATTTCTGCATATACCGGCCTTGATCCGCAGACCGTGGATATGGCAACGCTGGCGTCTCTGAGCCCACCGATCAAAACGGCGCTTCGCTATACTTATGACGCCGCCAATTTCGACCAGATCGCATCTGTCACCGATGAACGCTTCACCCCATTCCGAACGAATACCTACCAATACACCACTGAGAATGGACAAAAAGTCACCACAACTACCGATCCTGAAGGCAAGCAGAGCATAACCCGTTTCAATGCCAATGGAACCGTGTCTGAAGTTGAGGATGGCAACGGGAAAAAAACAATCTACACCTACTATCCCGACACGCCGGAAAACAGGTCGGCAGGTATTGTCGGTTTGCTGCAATCCGTCACAACCCCTGACACCATTGTTACCAACTACACAAGTTATGACAAAAACGGCAATGCACTTGAAATCAAAGTTAAAGATGCAACGCAACGGGAACTGCGTACCGTATATGCTTACGATGCCCTGAATCGGCTACGCACGGTTACACGGTATGGCGCCAGCCTTCCTGACAACATCACCCGCTACAGCTATGACGCCAATGGCAATCGTACCTCGGTAAAAGATCCAGAATCGAATGAGACAAAATACCTCTACAACTATCAGCGCCAAGTAACCAAAGTAACTGATGCCAGATTAAAGGACACCCTCTACGAATATGGTTCAAACAGCTGCCCGTCTTGCGGAGGCAGCGACAAACTGACCGCCGTTATTGATGCCCGCACCAAGAAGACAAGCTACCAGTACGATGCGCAGGGAAGACTGGAACGGGAGACAGACCCGCTGGGCAAGGTTATTCGTTACACATACTACGACAGTGGCCTTCTTAAGGAAAAGATTGATGCCACCGTACCGACTACCGAACTGGTTCTCATTACCCATTACTACAACACACTTGGCCAACTCACGAAAAAGCACTATGCCGACGGCACTGAAGCAAGCTTTACCTATTACCCGGATGGAGCCCTCCTAACCGCCTCCAACCAGAATATCAGTTACACCTACAGCTATTACAACAATGGCTGGCTCAAGAGTGTCAGCGACAGCAACGGTCGCACCATCACCTACGATCTCTACGACAACATCGGCCAGCGCAAGACCGTAGTCTATTTCCCGTCCACAGCAGACCAGAGAACCATCCAGTACCAGTATGACACTGCCAACCGTTTGGACAGCATCACCAGCGCCGCCGGTCTTTTCCATTTCGGCTATGATGACCTAAGCAGGATCAAGACAGTCAGTTACCCGAATCAGATTGTTGCCAACTTTGGCTATGATGACTTCAACCGCCTGACAAGCCTCAATCACACAACAGCAACCGGCACCATCACCAGCTACAGCTACACCCACGATCAGGCTGGCAACCGCAAGACAAAAACCGGGACCACAAACGAGAACTACAACTACGATGAGCTCTACCGTCTCACCCAGGCGGTTACGCCACGTGGTACAGAAAAATACAGCTATGACGATGTAGGCAACCGGACCAGCGGCCCTGGCCCACGGGATACCGGTTATATACATGACGATGCCAACCGGATGCTTCAAGGCAGACAGTACAGCTACAGCTACGACAACAACGGTAACCAGACCGCAAAAAGCATCAACGAGACCAAAGGCTGGACCCAGAGCTGGGATTATGAGAACCGGCTGATCAAATCAGAAAGAACCAAGGGTGCAGAAAAGCGCACCGTAACCTTCAAGTACGATCCATTTGGCAAAAGGATTGAGAAGAAGTTGGAAACCACTTTAAACGGAACCACAACCACCGAGACCACCAGCTATGTCTATGATAATGAGGATATCATTCTTGAACTGATCACAAACAGTGCTGGGACAACCAAGACCATCTACACCCACGGACCTGGTATTGATGAGCCGCTGGCGCTGGAGAGGAGCGGACAGTTTTACTACTACCATCAGGACGGACTGAGCAGTATCACGGCGATTAGCGATCAGAACAGAACTGTGGTACAACGATACAGCTACAGTGTGTTTGGGCAGCCACGGCCAACGACAAGTTTCAGGAACAGTTACCAGTACACCGCCAGGGAGTACGATAAAGAGACCGGGCTCTATTTCTATCGCGCAAGATACTATGATCCGATGGAGGGACGGTTCATTTCAAAAGACCCCGTAGGATTTGCTGGTGGGGATGTTAATCTTTATGGGTATGTCTCAAATAGTCCGATTAACTGGATAGATCCATTTGGGTTGAAAAAATGTGGATGCATTGAAGTGCCTGTTGCTCCGGCCGGAGCCGATATAGATAGTAACATTCGTGAAGCGCGTAATCGCTCTGGAGCAATTGTTTGGTTTTATTTGCAAGTGCGGAATAGAGGCCCTTGGGATTACAAACAAAAAGGCAAAGCATATCAAGATTTCGGTAATTTCAACTTCGGGGCAACAGGAGCCGCACTTGGCATTTCAGAGAATATTTTACTCCGCGGAGCAGGATGGGCACAACAAAGGGCAGGGACTTCAAAACCAGAATATGGGACATGGACAGGAGACGCACCATATGGTGATGATCCTGCAGACCAAGAACTTATTCAGCGAGGAATCGAATACTATAAATGCATGAAAAACAAGGGGTTTTGACCAATGGATAAGCTCATAATCATTGTTTTAGCCGTTTTTGTCGTACTTGGATGCAATCCTGTATCAAGAGAAGAGTTAAAACGAACAACTTCACCTGATTCTATTGTGGATGCAGTTTTGGTTCAGGTTAATGGAGGTGCCACTACTTCATTTATATATGAGCTATATGTTGTTAAGAAGGGAGCTAATATTACGGAGGGAAGTGCACTTCTGCGTGCAGATCACGTCGATGGATTGTTGATTAGCTGGCGCCAGCCAAAATTGTTAGACATAAAATATGCTGAAGCAAGAATCCATCAATTCACAAATTTTTGGCACTCAAAAGATGTAAATAATTTTAAGTATATTGTTGAGCTTAGGCTAATTCCCCAACACGATATAGCGATAAATAATGGTGTCAGACACTAAAAGAACAGCTAGGGAGACAAATATCCAAAATTCAATTTTAGCTGAAGTTACTCGTACACAGACAGGGAATACGACAAAGAGACGGGGCCAGAAGAGCACATGGGGGCAGGCTTGACAGACTGCTTTTCCAAAGCAGATCCCTCCGGGGAATGCCACCAGCTACAGCTACGACTGCCGTGGCCAGCAAACCAGTGAAACCGATCCCCTGAACAAAACCACCAGCTACGGCTATGGCGCAACCCCGCTGCCCACCTCCCGCACCGACGCCAATGGTCAGAGCATTATCTACAGCTGTGACCCTCTGCAGCGGCAGACTTAGTCAAACTCACTGTGTTTTCACCAAGCATCACAAAATTATCCTCGCTGGTATCAAACACCCAGCATCCACCTTCAATATTGATGTTGTTCCACCCGTCTCGCTTGAGAGGACCTGGCACCGGCGTGTGGCCGAACAACTGCTTTACTCTCGGATCCGGATTTGCCAATTCCTGCTGCGGGTCATACCAGAAAATCCCGCCATATTGATCATCCCCTCCTCTGGACCAGTGTATGGCGAACAACGGACCAGTACCATAATACTGCTGCTTACCGGCTTTCTTTCCGGGAACAGGCCATTGTCGCTGGAACTCATCGTTGAGCCATGCCGCAACCATTTCAGGGTCACCGCTGTCCAACGGCATGTCAGGCAGATACTTGGCCAGTTTGGTTGATACGCCGGCGTGAGTGCAGAGCCAGCCATCTACAACGTGGGCTGCTTTGAAGCGGTTCTGGTGGGGGATGATCAGTTTAGAGATAGGTGCGTAGGTGTCTTTGAAGCGTGCGTACGGCTCCCAGCAGGGTCTGTCGGTGTAGGCAAGGTCGTGGTTACCCCAGAGAAGGACTGCATTGGAAGAGAGAACCAGTTCCAGGCAATCAAGCTCATCGTCAAGGGTAACGCCGTAGTCACGGGAATCCATGAGGTCGCCCAGGATGACATGCTCGACTTCCGGCTTGTATTCCAGAAACGTTCTGGCTTTTTTGCTGTCACCATGTATGTCAGATATGATGATTGCCATATGGACTCACCAAAGACGCTATCGCCTAGTGTCTGCTTCAGTAGTATCGAAGCAGGTATTTCGACACTATCGAAACGGTTTAAGCGAATTGTTTTCGGTATATTTTCCATTAATTGCTTTTCACACGGAAAACAAAGTAATATTAGTCTGTTATGTAGCTCAAATAAGCAGTTTACAGACTTATATCAGTTTATACGCCTTAGACCGTATAATACCGAATAAATTGCTATAAATCTGGCTTGATCTGTTTGACTTCGATGTGCCCCCCCTTGAAAACAGGATGGCGAAACATGCTGTTAAAGTCCTTGCAAATCGCGTAATGGCGGTCCGTAATTGCAAGGATAATTGTTCTCTGGTGTCGTGCGCGAAATGGCTCCGCCACTGATTATTGGCTTTAAATTATTTGTTTTGGATAATCCAAAATAATCTATTGATATAAGCCATATACAGTGGATTGTGCATCAAGCGGCATTATATCTTTCCTGCATCCGCTGCCTCACCTCTTCAAGGTTGGTACCGTCATACCGCACTACATTGGGATGGCTGAATCCGACGTTGTAGCCATTCGCCGGCATGATCACCAACCCACGAGGCCGGTGTTTCAGCCAGGCTTCTACATATTCGGGCCAGTCATCAACCAGCAAGGCTCCGTAGACCATCCCCTTGTCATGGGCGATGGTAACCCCGTCAATGTATTCTTCCAAGTGATTGGCACACCACTCTACCTTTTCCGACCAGGCAGCATGCTTCCGTGAGGGAGCCTTGGTAAGGATGGAGATCGAGTAGCCGATCTCTTTGGCTATCTCCAATACATCCCAGCCCAGTTTAAATTTAGGAAGGTGGCGGAACCAGCCGGACTGCGAGGTGATGACGTGGCGGCGGGCTTCAAGGTAGGGGATATCCTGATAAAGAACCGGTGGCGGTTCATGGGGTGAAGCAATCTTCTGGAGATCCTTCAGCAGTTGGCCATCATAGTCGGCTAGGGTACCGTCAAGGTCGAAGAGTGCAATTTTGGGGCGTTTCATGGCTTGGATTCAACACCTCCTTCCGGCATTTTCGAAAATCTGAACCAGATTTACAGATTTATACTCCTGCTTAAGCATGACCAGTCGGTGCATTTTCGTGAGCTTTCCTCCCTCTTTACGATCCAAGTTGTTGTGGTGATGGCCATGGATGTTGAAATCGTAGTGATAGAGGTCAAATAACCCAGCATCCCAGATGAAAGTGACCGAAGGGCCAATGTTGTATATCTACATATCAACTACGCCAAGAGTAACCGTTTATCAACAACAATCCAACACACCGATTGAACTTCTAACACCATAGAGAACCATATCTTTGTAATGGCAAAAAGAACCATAAAATTGGAAATTTACAAGTTTATGGTTCCAGGAACAAAACAAGTAAAACAATGGAAGTTTTATTCTTGACAGCAGCTTGACTACTGGTATAGTTTTGCCGCAAAGTGGAAAAAAGTGGAAATTAGTGGCAAACAGTAGCGAAAGGGTGACCATGTTTGGTGGCGAAAGCCTGACTACCATCGATGCGAAAGGGCGTACCAGCATCCCGGCCAGATTCCGGGAGGTCTTGGTTACGGAGTTTGGTGACGAGCGTTTTGTCGTCACCAAGGCCTCGCCCGTGGATTTCGATGATGGCAGTTACGGCCGCGGCCTTTCCGTCTATCCGCTGGGCGAATGGCGGGAACTGGAGAAAAAGATCCAGGCCAATGAGGGTGAACTGCCGCTGGCACAGCTGAACAGCCTGAAACGCCTGGTATTGGGACCGGCCCAGGAATGTACCGCCGACAAGCTGGGGCGGGTACTGATCCCGCCCGCGCTCCGGATTCATGCCAACCTTGGACGAGATCTGTACTTTGTTGGCATGGGCCGACGTTTCGACATCTGGGCCAGCGAGACCTACGCACGTGTCAATGCCCAGGATGAGCGCAACTTCCCGCAGGATTCGGCTGCACTTGCAGCACTTGGCATATAGATGGAGGAATTTCACCACCTGTCAGTGCTGGCCCGGGAGGTCATGGAGCAACTGGCACCCCGCCCCGGCGGCATCTACCTGGATGGCACCCTGGGTGGCGGCGGGCATAGCGAACTGATTCTGGAAAAGATCGGCCCGGATGGCCTGTTGATCGGTATTGACCGCGACCCGGCGGCCTTGGCCGCTGCATCTGAACGGCTGCGTCGTTTTGGGAGTTGTTTCAGGCCGCTTCAAGGCAGCTTTGGGGATCTGACTGCGCTGTTGCAGCAGGAAGGAATCAGCGCCCTTGACGGGTTACTGCTTGATCTCGGCGTCTCGTCACACCAACTGGACACCGATGAGCGCGGCTTCAGTTTCCGCCTTGACGGACCGTTGGATATGCGGATGGACCGTTCCTGCGGCGACTCTGCTGCAGACCTGCTGCAGGACTGTTCTGCCGGGGAACTGGAACAGATCATCAAGGAGTTTGGCGAGGAACGCTGGGCAAAGAAAATAGCCCTGAGGATCGTACAGGCACGCCAGGAAACACCGATTACCACCACATTGCAACTGGCTGACCTTGTAGCCGGTACGATTCCACGCCGGTTTCACGAAGAGCGGATTCATCCGGCAACCCGCACCTTTCAGGCCCTGAGAATTGCCGTCAATCAGGAGCTTGAACAGGTGGAACAGGGGGTCAGGGCAGGGATAGCAGCCCTGAAAGCGGGAGGGCGGATTGCCGTGATCTCCTTCCACTCGCTTGAGGACCGGATCGTGAAGCATCTGTTTCGTGAGGCAGCAACCGGCTGCACCTGTCCCCCCAGGATGCCCTACTGCGTCTGCAACAAAAAGCCGCAACTACGCATCCTGACCGGACGTCCGGTGATTGCCGGGCCAGAAGAAACTGACCGCAACCCCCGCGCACGCAGCGCCAAGTTGCGAGTAGCTGAAAAATTGGGCTAGTTCCCGAAGGAGGTCTCACTATGGGCATGGTAAAAACCGACAGCACCAAACTTACCTTCCCCAGTCACCTGGGGACTGATCTGGCGCCACGCCGGATGGATATTGTCAAATTCCTGATGGTCTGCATGCTGTTGTTGACCGTTGTATCCATCTTTCATGTCTGGTCACGGTTCCGTCTGATTGAACTCAACCTGCAGATCGGTGAGGCAAGCCGTCAGCTGAAGGATCTGGAACAGGAGCAGAAACAGCTGAAACTGGAGGCGGAGTCCCTCAAAACCCCTGCAAGGATCGAGGTAATTGCAAAGCGGGACTTAGGTATGACCGTTCCCCAGGATCAGCAGGTGATACTGGTAAAATGACAGCTGTACCAGCAAGCGCAGGGAGCCGCGTATGAAAAACGACAGGGAAAAGTGGGCACGGGTCAGGATCATCATGGTTTCCTGCCTGTTTGCCTGCGGCTTCCTGGCAGTCACTGCACGCAGTTTCTATCTGCAGGTGGTTCAACACGACCAGCTGATCAAACTGGCAGAACGGCAGCACAACCGCACCATTCCGATCACACCGGCACGGGGCGGGATCTTTGACCGGACCGGCGCAGCCCTGGCCGTTTCACTGGAAATGGACTCGCTCTACGCTGAGCCCAAACGGATCACTGACCCGGCAGGAACGGCAACAGCACTTGCTCCGTTCATCCAGATCCCCCAGCATGAACTGCAGCGCAAGCTGGATTCGGAGAAGAGTTTCACCTGGCTTGCCCGTCAGTTGCCGCCGGAGACAACATCAAAAATAAAGCAGCTCAAACTGGCCGGCATCGGCTTTGTCAAAGAGAACAAACGCTTTTACCCCAACTTTGAGATGGCATCCCATGTCCTGGGATTTACCGGCATGGACCCAGGCGGCCTGGAAGGGCTTGAACGCCGCTACGACACCACCATCCTGGGCAAAACCGGCTATCTGCTGACCGAGCGGGATGCCCTGGGACGGGATGTTGCCATCAGAAGCGCCGTGGTCCAGGATGCGGCCCCGGGGAAAAATCTGTATCTGACGCTGGATAAAAACATCCAGTATTTTACCGAAAAAGAGCTTGCCAAGGCAGTGGAAGGCAGCAGGGCAAAAAGCGGCATGGCCCTGGTCATGGACCCCTGGACCGGCAAGGTGCTGGCCATGGCCAATTACCCGACCTTCAACCCGAACTCATTCAGGCAGTATCCCTCGCTTAACCTGCGCAACCGCTGTGTGAGTGACAGTTTTGAGCCCGGCTCAACCTTCAAGGTCTTTCTGCTGTCTGCAGCATTGGAAGAAAAGCTGGTCAGGCCCCAGGATGGCATCAACTGCGAGAATGGCAGGTACTCGTTCGGCGGCCGGATCATCAGGGATGACCACCCGCACGGGCGGGTCTCCGTTGCGGAGGTCCTGAAATACTCCAGCAACATCGGATCAGCCAAGATCGGCCTGAAACTGGGTGAAGACCGTCTGCACCGTTACCTGAAGGCGTTCGGGTTTGGTGACAAGAGCGGCATTGATCTGCCCGGAGAGGCCTCCGGCGGCCTGCGTCCGGTCAGTCGCTGGTACGGCACCGATATAGCGACCATCTCCTTTGGCCAGGGGGTTTCAGCCACAGCCCTGCAGCTGGTGGCTGCCACCTCAGCAGTGGCCAATGGCGGTCTGTTGATGAAACCGTACCTCGTGGAGCGGGTTACCGACAGCGCCGGACTGGAACTGCAGCGTTTTGAGCCTCAAACGGTCCGGCGGGTGATCTCAACCCAGACCGCCGCGACCATGACCCAGATGATGGAAGGGGTCACCCAGAAAGGCGGCACGGCCACGAATGCCGCCATAGACGGCTTCAGGGTGGCAGGCAAGACCGGCACCGCACAGAAGGTTGACCCGGTCAGCCACGGTTATTCAGCCACCAAACGAACCGCCTCGTTTGTTGGTTTTGTACCGGCGGAGAAACCGCTTCTGACTATTCTGGTGGTAATCGACGAGCCTGCTACCAGCCCCTACGGCGGGGTAGTTGCGGCCCCGGCATTCCGGGAGATCGCCTTCAATACCCTGTGCTACCTGAAGGCCGCCGGTGTGGGCAAGGCCTGTGAGCTGCCGAAATCAACGACCGTGCAGGCAGTACCGATAGCAGCGGCACAAACATCGGCAGCAGCGGATGCCGAAGAGGGCGGCAGTATCGAGGTTGCCGGTGCCGGAACCGCCATGCCTGACTTCAGGGGCATGAGTATGCGCCGCGTCCTCCAGATTATGGAAAAACGCCAGCTCAACCTGCAGCTGCGCGGCAGCGGACGCGTCATTGAGCAGCATCCACAGCCTGGACAGGTTATCCACGGTTCGGACGAAATCTGGGTCCGCCTGGCACCCGCAGTATAAGGAACCAAGATGCGACTTGAACAACTGCTGCATGAGATACCACTACAAGCCAGTCACGGCGACCTGGGCGTCACGGTTTCTGCACTTACCTGTGACTCGCGCCAGGTGACATCAGGCACACTCTTCTTCGCCCTGCACGGCAGCAAGGTTGACGGCCACCGCTTCATCTCCCAGGCGGTTGCTGCCGGTGCCGCCGCCGTGGTGCTGGAAGATACGAGCTATGCACCTGCGCAGACTCCCTGGGTACAGGTGGCAAACGGGCGCCAGGCCATGGCACTGATGGCCGCCGGTTTTTTTGGCAACCCGACCCGTGACCTGCCGCTGATCGGCATCACCGGCACCAACGGCAAGACCACCACCAGCTACCTGCTGGAAGGGATCCTCAGTGCTGCCGGCCTGCCGGCTGCTGTGCTGGGCACCATCAGCTACCGCTTTGGCAGTACCTGTATCGAAGCCAGCCATACCACGCCGGAATCCACTGAACTGCAGGGCATCTTCCGCCAGCTGGCCGATGCAGGTGCGCGGGCGTTTGTGATGGAGGTCTCCTCCCACAGCCTTGAGCAACGCAGGGTTGATGGTTCGGTCTTTGATGTCGGCGTTTTTACCAACCTGACCCGTGACCACCTGGACTACCATGGCACCATGCAGGCCTACGGCAGCGCAAAGCAGCGCCTGTTCAGCGAATTGTTGAGACCGGACGACCGGACGCCGTTGCGTCATGCCGTCATTAACAACGATGATCCGGCAGCAGAGGAGTTCATCCGGGCAGCCGCCTGCCCGGTTATCCGTTACGGACGGGCTCCCGGGTCCGAGGTGACGGTCCGTGAGATGACCTCATCGGTTGACGGCATCAGCGCACTGCTGGTGACGCCGCAGGGTGGGCAGCGGTTTCATTCCCGGCTGCTGGGTGGCTTCAACCTCTCAAACATCCTGGCTGCCGCTGCAGCCGGAATAGCGCTCAAACTGCCCCTGACTGCCATAGTGCAGGGGATTGAACAGCACACCACGGTACCGGGCCGGCTGGAGCGGGTGGAAAACAGCAGTGGGATAACCTGCCTGGTTGACTATGCCCACACCGGTGATGCCCTTGAAAATGTTCTGAGTACCCTGCAGGAGCTGGCCACCGCCAGAATCATCACCGTATTTGGTTGCGGTGGCGACCGGGACAACGGCAAACGGCCGATCATGGGGCGGGTTGCGGCCAGCTACTCCGATCTGGCCATTGTCACCTCCGACAATCCGCGCACCGAAGATCCCCACGATATTCTGCGCCAGATCCGCGAGGGGATTCTCCCGCTGGGACTGCGTGAGTACAGCCTGAACGAGCTCGACGTCAGCCCTGACGTCAAGGGATTTGTCATGCTTGAAAACCGCCGTGAGGCGATCAAACTCGCTGTGCGACTGGCCCGGCCGGGCGACATCCTGCTGTTGGCAGGCAAGGGGCATGAGGACTACCAGATCATCGGTCAGACCAAACATCACTTTGACGACCGTGAGGAAGCAGCCAATGCATTCAGGGAGCGGATCTGACATGTTCACCCCGGAACAACTGACAACCATCACCCATGGTCGATTGATCGGGCCTGATGCCGCGCCGGTAAGCGGTATCTCAACTGATTCGCGCACCATCAAGCCCGGTGAGCTGTTTGTACCGTTACGGGGAGACCGTTTTGACGGTCATGACTATATCAACGGGCTTGCAGAACGACGGATCCAGGTCAGTCTGTGCAATGAGTCCTGGCTGCACCAGCAGCAACCTCCGGCAACCCTGAGCTGCATTGCGGTACGCGACACCCTGCGCGCACTGGGGGATCTTGCCGCCGCCTTCCGGAAGCGCTTTGCCCTGACCATGATCGGAGTCACCGGCAGTAATGGCAAGACCACCACCAAAGAGATGCTGGCTGCCATTCTCGGCCAGGTTGACCAGGGGTTGAAGACCAGCGGCAACCTGAATAACCTGATCGGCCTGCCGCAGATGCTGTTCCAGCTGAAACCGGAACATTGCTGGGCAGTGCTGGAGATGGGGATGAGTGAGCCGGGTGAAATTGATCGGCTGGCAGAGATCGCCTGCCCTTCAATCGGCATCGTGCTCAACGCCTTTCCGGCCCACCTGCAGAGCATGGGCAGTGTCGAGGCCGTGGCACAGGCCAAGGGCGAGTTGCTGCAGCGGATACAGGATGGCGGCCTTGCGGTCGTGAATGCCGACGACCCCCGCATCGCCTCGCTCCACCAGAACCCCTCCGCACGCAGGATCAGCTTCGGCATCAAACGCGGTGAGGTGCGTGCTGAAGATATTCAGACCATCGGCACGGAGGGGCAGGCATTCAGGCTGATCACCCCCAAGGGCAGTATCGAGCTGCAGCTCAAGGCCCTGGGACAGCACAACATCTACAACGCCCTTGCCGCAGCTGCCGGCCTGCTGGAGCTTGTCGGCCTGGAGACGATTGCCGAAGGGCTCGAGGCATTCGTTCCCTACACCGGGCGCTTCCATCTGGAAGCGCTGTCCAACAACAGGTTGCTGATTGACGACAGCTACAATGCAAACCCGGCCTCCTGCGCTGCGGCCCTGACAACCCTGCAGGGAATCAAAGGCGGCAGACGCGCCTTCGTGGCACTGGGGGACATGCTGGAGCTGGGCAGCGATGAGCTGGAGCTGCATCGCCAGCTGGGCATCCAGGCCGCTTCGGTTGCGGACCGGCTCTACCTGCTGGGCAGCCTCACCAAAGAGACCGCCCGTGCTGCAGCAGAGGCCGGTTTGGCTTCAGAGGCGATCATCTCTGCAGCAAGCCACGAAGAGATCGCCAGGGATATGTGTGCCCATGCAGGCAACGGCGACCTGATCATGCTCAAAGGGTCACGGGGGATGAAGATGGAAAAAATAGCCGCACTGCTTCGGGCAGCAGAGCGCCAGGAGGACTAACACCATGCTCTTTCACCTGTTCTATCCCCTGGCATCCAACCTGAAGATTCTGAACATCTTCAAGTATCTGACCTTCAGGACCATCTACGCCATGATCACGGCCCTGATCGTCTGCTTTGTCCTGGGACCGTGGATCATCCGCAAGCTGGAGGGGCTGCAGGCACGGCAGGTAATCCGGACCGACGGACCGGAGTCCCATCTGGAAAAACAGGGTACCCCCACCATGGGCGGCCTGATCATCCTCTCGGCCATCATCCTGCCGACCCTGCTCTGGGCCGACCTGACCAACGTCTATGTCTGGCTGACCCTGTTCATCATCGTGGGCTACGGCCTGATCGGCTTCATGGATGACTATCTCAAGGTGGTAAAAAAGAACACCAAAGGGCTCTCGGCCAGACAGAAGATGTTCTGGCAGGTGTTACTGGCAGGCGGCGTGGCGGCATTCCTCTACATCAACCCGGGCTTCAACGAGATGCTGTATGTGCCGTTTTTCAAAAACTTCCACCCGGACCTGGGGATATTTTTCATCCCGTTTGTAACCCTGGTGATTGTAGGTGCCAGTAATGCCGTCAACCTGACCGATGGTCTGGACGGACTGGCAATCGGACCGGTGGCGATCAATGCGGCCACCTACATGCTGTTTGCCTATATTGCCGGCCATGCAACCCTTTCGGCCTATCTGCAGATCCCCCGCGTGGTTGGCGCCGGTGAACTGGCGGTGATCTGCGGGGCCATGGTGGGGGCCGGCCTGGGCTTTCTCTGGTTCAACTCCTATCCGGCAGAGGTGTTTATGGGGGATGTGGGGTCGCTTTCACTGGGCGGCACCCTGGGAGTGATTGCGGTCCTGACCAAGCAGGAGATTCTGCTGGTGATTGTAGGCGGCATCTTTGTGATTGAGGCGCTTTCGGTGATTTTCCAGGTCGGCTCCTACAAATACCGTGGCAAACGGATCTTCCGCATGGCGCCGATCCACCATCACTTTGAACTGAAGGGGGTGGCAGAGCCCAAGATCATTGTCCGGTTCTGGATCATCACCATTATTCTGGCCCTGGTGGCCATTTCAACCCTGAAGATGCGCTGACATGGAATTACGTAATAAAAAAACAACCGTCATGGGCCTCGCCAAAACCGGCGTGGCCTCTGCCCGTTTTCTGGCACAGCAGGGTGCACGGGTAACCGTCACTGACATGAGGGATGCAACTGCCCTGGCAACAGTGCTGGCTGAACTGGCAGGGCTGGATATCCGCCTGGTGCTGGGACATCATGATGAGGCCGACTTCACGGCAACGGATCTGGTGGTGGTATCCCCCGGCGTGCCACAGGAGCACCCCCTGCTACGTAAGGCAACAGAAGCCGGGGTAGCGGTAGTGAGCGAGATCGAGCTTGCCAGCCGTTTTATCACGGCTCCACTGGTGGCCATCACCGGCACCAACGGCAAGACCACCACCACCACCCTGGTGGGTGAGCTGTTCAGGGCCAACGGCTTCACCACCTATGTGGGTGGCAACATCGGCGATCCTCTGATTGACCTGCCTGATTCCGGTGAGGCGGTCGAGCGGGTTGCAGCTGAGATCAGCTCCTTCCAGCTGGAATGGATTGAACAGTTCAAACCCAGGGTAGCGGCCCTGTTGAATATTACTGAAGACCACCTCGACCGCTACCGGAGCTATCAGGAGTACATTAACGCCAAGCTGCGGATCTTTGAAAATCAGAGCGCAGACGACTTTGCCGTGGTCAACCGGGATGATGAGCTGGTCTGGCAGGCTGCCCAATCACTCAAGGCACAGCTGTTTCCGTTCAGCCGCAGACATGAGCTTGCTGAAGGGATCTTCAGCCGTGAAGGGGAGCTGATATTCCGTCACAAGGGCCAGGAATTGAGTATCCCGGTGGCAGGTTTCAGGCTGCAGGGGGTACATAACCTGGAAAACATCATGGCAGCCCTGGCCTGTTGCCTGCTGCTGGGGTGTCAGAGTGAGGCAAGTCTGGAACTGCTGAACCGTTTTGAGGCGCTGCACCACCGGATGGAGTTTGTGCGCGAAGTGGCCGATGTGCGCTACTTTGAGGATAGCAAGGCCACCAATGTCGGCAGTGTTGCCAAGGCACTGGAGAGCTTTGAGAACATCACCCTGATTGCCGGCGGCAAGGACAAGGGTGGGTCCTACGCACCGCTGGCTGAACTGGTGCAGCAGCGGGTCAGACACCTGGTGCTGATCGGCGAAGCCGCCGAGCGGATGCAACAGGAGCTTGGTGACTACACTGCCACCCACAAGGCCGCAACACTGGAAGAGGCGGTGCAGCTCAGCGCCGGCCTGACCTCGCCGGGTGGGGTGGTGCTGTTATCACCGGCCTGCTCCAGTTTTGATATGTTCAAGGATTATGAGGAGCGGGCCCAGCGTTTTATTGCAGCGGTAAAGAGACTCTAGGCGATGTTTGAGCCCCTGCGCAAACCATTCAGGCTGGCAGAGTATGATCTGGTGCTGCTGCTGATGGTGGTGGCGTTGACCAGCTTCGGGATCGTGATGGTCTACTCGGCATCATCGGTCATGGCAGCCAAGAACTTCCATGACGGTGCCTATTTCCTGAAACGGCAGCTGCTCTTTGCGCTGGTGGGCTGCGTCGGCGCACTGGTGACCATGCGGATTGACTATCAGGTCTGGCGGCGCTGGGCAGTACCGCTGCTGTTCGTCAGTCTGATCCTTTTGGTGCTGGTGTTGATCCCCGGCATCGGCGGCAAGGTCAAGGGGGCCTCGCGCTGGATCAGGCTGCCCGGTTTCAACCTGCAACCATCAGAGTTCACCAAGATCGCACTGATCATGTACATGGCCTACTCGATCGACAAGAAGCAGGACCGGATCCGCCTGTTGTCAGCAGGCTTTCTGCCCTACATAGTGGTTCTGATGGTCCTGCTGGGTCTGCTGTTGAAGCAACCGGATATGGGAGCTGCCCTGACCCTGGCCGCAGTCACCATCATCATGCTGTTTGCTGCCGGCACGCGGCTGATTTTCATTCTGGGCAGCGGCATGGTGGCGATGCCGTTTGTGATCTATCTGGTGGTTCACTCGGCCTACCGCCTGAAACGGATCAAGGCCTTCCTGAACCCGGAACAGGATCCGACCGGCATCGGCTGGCAGATTATCCAGTCAAAATACGCCTTCGGCGCAGGCGGGTTCTTTGGTCAGGGGCTGGGAGAAGGCAAACAGAAGCTGTTCTACCTGCCGGAAGCCCACACCGACTTCATCCTCTCAGTGATCGGTGAGGAGCTGGGGTTTATCGGTGTGATCGTAATCATCGGCATGTTCTTTATCCTGGTGCAACGGGCGATGCGGATCGCCATGGCAGCCCAGGACACCTTTGGCCGGTTTTTGGCATTGGGGATTGCCGTACTGTTTGCCATTGAGGCTGTAGTCAACATGGCGGTGGTGACCGGACTGTTTCCGACCAAGGGACTGGCGTTGCCATTCCTGAGCTACGGCGGCAGTTCGTTATTGATCAGTCTGTTTGCCGTGGGGATTCTGCTGAACATCTCAGCCGGGCTGAAACTGGCCCCGCTGACCGGGAAGGACGCAAAATGAAACTGATCGTGGCCGGTGGCGGCACCGGCGGACACCTTTTTCCCGGCATTGCGGTGGCGGAGGAATTTCTGTCACGAGATCCAGCCAATCAGGTGCTGTTTGTCGGATCGGAACGGGGTATCGAGGCACGCACGATCCCGCGTCTGGGTTATCAACTGGAGTTGATCTCGGCCGCCGGTATTCGCGGCAAAGGCAGCCTGGCCAAGCTGAAGGGGGCGGCCATGATGATCTACGGCTACGCCCAGTCCCGTAAAATCCTGCATCGGTTTCAGCCGGATCTGGTGCTGGGAGTGGGCGGCTATGCCTCCCTGCCGATGGTCATGGCAGCGCGGGGGATGGAGATTCCACGCTATATCCATGAGCAGAACGCCCTGCCCGGCATGTCCAACAAGGTTCTGTCACGGGTGGCCAACAAGGTCTTTATCTCATTGGAGGAGTCGGCAAAGTTCTTTCCCAGGGAGTGCACGTTACTGACCGGCAACCCGCTCAGAAGACAGATCCTGGAGATGTTGTCCAAAAACGGACAGGAAAAACAGCGGAGCGAAGCGTTCCAGCTGTTCGTCTTTGGCGGCAGCCAGGGGGCCCATGCCCTGAATGTCGCGCTGCCCCAGGTGGTGGCACAGTTGAGTCAGGAGCAGCAGAGACGGTTAAAGATCATCCATCAGACCGGCGAGGCAGACTTGCTGCAGGTCCGGTCAGACTATCAGGCAAACGGCCTTGAGGCCGATGTCCGTCCCTTTATTGACGACATGGCAGCCGCCTACCGTCAGGCAGATCTGATCATCTGCCGTGCAGGGGCCACCACCATTGCCGAGGTAACGGCACTGGGCAAGGCCTGCCTGTTTGTGCCGTTTCCCCATGCCACCGACGACCATCAACGCAAGAACGCCGAGGCGCTGCTTAAACAGGGGGCCTGTGAAATGCTGTTGGAGCAGGAGATCGGCGGCAAAGGCTTGTCAGACGCCATTGCCAGGCTGATGGAGAACCGCGACGCACTGAAGCTGATTGGTGAAAATGCCGCTGCCCTGGCCCGCCTGGATGCGGCCCGGGTAATTGTTGACCAGATGCTGGAAGGGGTACAGCCATGTACGGAAACATAGAAAAAATCCACTTTGTGGGCATCGGCGGCATCGGTATGAGCGGTATTGCCGAAGTGCTGCTGAACCTGGGGTACAAGGTATCCGGATCTGACCTGCGTGAGAGCGACACCACGGAACGGTTGCGCAGCCTGGGTGGCGAGATCTGCATCGGCCATGCAGCAGAAAACCTGACCAACGTGGATGTGGTGGTCACCTCAACGGCGGTGCAGGGCGACAACCCGGAGGTGATCGAGGCCAAGCGCCGCATGGTGCCGGTCATCCCGCGGGCCGAAATGCTGGCAGAGCTGATGCGGATGAAGTACGGCATCGCCATTGCCGGTACCCACGGCAAGACCACCACCACCTCGATGGTGGCCACCGTGCTGACCCATGCCGGGATCGACCCGACCATCGTGATCGGCGGCAAGTTGAACACCTTGGGCAGCAATGCCAAGCTGGGACAGGGCAAATTCCTGGTGGCTGAGGCGGATGAGTCCGATGGCTCATTCCTGACCCTTTCTCCCACCATTGCCGTGGTAACTAACATCGATGCCGACCATCTGGATTACTACACCGGCGGACTGGAGCAGATTAAAGACACCTTTGTCTCATTCATCAACAAGGTGCCGTTTTACGGTCTGGCGGTGCTGTGCCAGGAAGACCGCAATATTAACGAGATCATCCCCCGGATCAAGAAGCGTTTCATGACCTACGGGCTCTCGTCCCAGGCCGACCTGCGCGCCACCCATGTCAAGCTGGACGGTTTTCAAACCACCTTTACCGCTCATTACAAGGGCTATCGCCTGGGCGAGATCAGCTTCAACATGCCGGGTGCCCACAATGTACTGAACGCCCTGGCCTGTACCGCTGTGGCGCTGGAGCTGGATGTACCGTTCGACAAGATCCAGGAAGGTTTTGCCCAGTTTGGCGGTGTGGGCCGCCGCTTTACCGTCAAGGGGGAGAAAAACGGAATCATGGTGGTGGATGACTACGGCCACCACCCTGCCGAGATCCGGGCCACCCTGGGGGCGGCCCGCAACGGCTGGCCGGAGCGGCGCCTGGTGGTGGCGTTCCAGCCCCACCGCTACAGCCGCACCAAGGAGCTGTTCAACGAGTTTGTGACCTGCTTCTATGATGCCGATCTGTTGATCCTGACCGACATCTACGCTGCCAGTGAGCAGCCGATCCCCGGCGTCTCAGCCGAGCATCTGGCCGAGGAAACCCGTCGTCATGGCCAGCGGGATGTGACCTACATTGCCGACCGGAACGACCTGCCTGATTACCTGGCCGGGATCATCAAAGAAGGCGACATCGTGATCACCCTGGGGGCCGGCAACATCTGGCAGGCCGGTGAAGAGCTGGTGAAGAGACTCTGATGCAGGCCGGTCTTGAACATATCAGGGACTGGTTCAAGGGAGAGCTGCTGTTTCATGAACCACTTGCCAGACATGTCTCGCTGAAGGTGGGGGGACCGGTGGACCTGCTGGCGATTCCCGATTCACGGGAGGAGTTGCAGCGACTGGTGGCGCTGCTGGATCAGCAGCAGATTCCGCGTTTTGTACTGGGCGGCGGCTTTAACCTGTTGCCAAGCGATGCAGGTTTCCGCGGTTGCGCCATCTCATTGAAGCGGATCAACCGGCTGCAACTTGACAACACCGTTGTAACCATCGAGGCAGGGGCCAGCAACCAATCCCTGGCACGGGCGGTGGCAGAGCTCGGCCTGAGCGGAGTTGAGTTCCTGATCGGTATTCCGGGCAGCGTGGGGGGGGCGGTGCGTATGAACGCCGGCGCCCACGGCAGTGATATCTTCAGTGTCGTGAAAACCGTGACACTGCTGGATCAGGGGCAGTTCAGAGAACTGCCGCGTGAGCAGCTGACCTACGGTTACCGTTGTTTTGAGATGCCTGGCAACAGCGTGATCATCGCGGTCACGTTACAGCTGACCGAAGACTCGCTTCAGGCGGTGCGCAGCAGGATGGAAGAACAGCTGGGGCTGCGCTGGGCCACACAAAATGTGAAGTTTCCCAATGCCGGTTCATTTTTTAAAAACCCGCCCGGCGAGTCGGCCTGGCGCCTGATTGATCAGGCCGGTTTGCGTGGGTTCAGTATCGGCAATGCCCAGGTCAGTGACGTACACACCAACTTCCTGATAAACCGCGGCAATGCCACTGCTGCAGATTTTCGGGCACTGGCGGCAGCGGTCAAGGAACGGGTTAAGGCGACATCTGGTATCGAGCTTGAGGAAGAAGTGCAGCTGCTTGACAGCGGGGAGTGCGGGCAATGACGCGTGATGAACTGAAACAGAAGCGGATCGGTGTGTTGATGGGGGGACTGTCGGCCGAACGGGATGTCTCGCTCAAAAGCGGCATGGCAGTCCATCAGGCCTTACTGGCAATGGGCTATGACAGCACGGCCCTGGATGTGCGCCATAATGTGGCGGTCATGCTGCGGGATGAAAAGATCGATCTGGCCTTCATTGCACTACACGGCCGGTACGGTGAGGATGGCTGTATTCAGGGACTGCTGGAACTGATGCAGATCCCCTACACCGGCTCCGGTGTGCTGGCCAGTGCCCTTGCCATGCACAAGCTCTACAGCAAGCAGGCCTTTGCTGCTGCCGGTCTGACCATCACACCCTACGTAACGGTCAGGCAGGGAGATCGCTGCAGCGCTGAACAGCTGCCGTTCAGCCTGCCGGTGGTGGTCAAGCCGGTTCAGGAAGGCTCATCAGTCGGTGTCGCCATCGTGAAAAGGCCGGAGGATCTCCAGACTGCCCTGGATGACGCCTTCCGGTATGACACGCTGGTACTGGTGGAAAAGTACATCAAAGGCCAGGAGGTCCAGGTCGGCATTCTGGCGAATCAACCGATCGGCGCCATCGAGATCGTACCAAAGAACGAGTTCTACGATTTTGAGGCCAAATACAGTGACGGCATGGCTGAGCATATTTTCCCTGCCCGCCTTGCCGAGCCGCTCTACCAAAAAGTACAACAGCAAGGATTGCAGGCGCATCAGTCGTTGGGCTGCGACGGCTATTGCCGGGTGGATTTTCTGGTTACGGAAAACGGTGACTGCTACCTGCTGGAGGTCAACACCCTGCCCGGCATGACCGCCCTGTCGCTTCTGCCGGAAATTGCACAAAAAGGTGCCGGACTTTCATTCGAGGCGCTGGTGGAGCAGATCGCCTGCTCGGCAGCACTCAAGACGGGTCAGGCGGGGTGATGACCGATCTGAGGCATATCGGCAGCCACAAGGGCAAAAAAGTGGCGTCGAACAAGCTGAAGGTCAAGAAGGAGCCGGTTGACCTGCGCAAGTATCTGTTGCCGCTCATGCGGGTCGGCAGCAGGGCCGGTCTCCTGATTTTGATCGGCGGTCTGCTGGCAGCCTCGATGCATGCGCTGTCAAAGGCCACCACCTTCCCGGTTCAGAAGGTGGAAGTCAGGGGCATGCAGCGGCTGACACACGATGAGATTGTGGCACTGACCGGCGTCACAGCGGGCCAGAATCTGCTGACGCTGCGCCTCAAGACCATCGGACAGCAGGTCTCATCCAACCCCTGGGTCGCCTCGGTGCGCGTCCAGCGTTTCTTTCCGGGGACCGTTGCCGTCAGCATCACCGAACGGCATCCTGTAGCGGTCATCAACATGGGGCTGCTGTACTATCTGGATGATAAAGGTGAACCGTTCAAACCGCTTAATTTCGGGGACAGTCTCGACTTCCCGGTGGTGACCGGCATAGTCGAAGATGATCTGAACAGCGATCCGGCTGCCACCAAAGAGGCGCTCAAAACTGCCTGTGACCTGATTGCCGCACTGAAACAGCATGGATCATTTATCCTTGCGGATGTATCCGAGATTCATTACGATAGGGGCCACGGTTTTACGCTGTATACCACTGCCGGTGCCCTGCCTGTAAAAATCGGAACCGATGACTTCGACAAAAAGCTGCAACGCTTTGCACGTATTTACCAGAATCTGATGACTCAACGGCCGGGGCTGCAGTACATTGACCTGGACTACAGCGACCGGATCGTGGTCAAAAAGGGCTGAACAGCTTCGTTCAGTCCTTACATGGGAGGAATAACATGTCCGCCAAAAGAGACAACCTGATCGTTGGCCTGGATATCGGTACAACCAAGATCTGTGCCATTGTCGGCAACCATACCGAAGACGGCATCGAAATCGTCGGTATCGGCACCAGCCCCTCCAGTGGCCTGCGCAAGGGTGTGGTCATCAATATCGAAAGCACCGTGGCTTCCATCAAAAAGGCCATTGAAGAGGCCGAGCTGATGGCCGGTTGCGAAATCAAATCGGTCTACGCCGGTATCGCCGGCGGCCATATCAAAGGGATCAACTCCCAGGGTGTCATCGCCATCAAAAACCGCGAAGTGTCGCAGGAGGATGTCAAGCGGGTGATTGACGCGGCCAAGGCGATCGCCATCCCGATGGACCGCGAGGTGATCCATATCCTGCCGCAGGAGTTCATCATTGATGAGCAGGACGGTATCCGTGAGCCGCTGGGAATGAGCGGCGTGCGACTGGAGGCCAAGGTACATATCGTCACCGGTGCGGTTGCCAGCGCCCAGAATATCGTCAAATCCTGCAACCGGGCCGGCTTGGATGTTGCCGATATCGTGCTTGAACAGCTGGCCTCATCGGAGGCGGTCCTGTCCGCCGATGAAAAAGAGCTGGGGGTCTGTCTGGTTGATATCGGCGGCGGTACCACCGATATCGCTATTTTTGGCGATGGCGCCATCAAATATACCTCTGTCATCTCTTTGGGCGGCAATCAGCTGACCAACGACATTGCGGTGGGGCTGCGCACACCGTTTGCAGAGGCGGAAAAGATCAAACGCAATCAGGGCTGCTGCCTGTCCGCACTGGTGGGCAAGGACGAAAAGATCGAAGTTCCCAGTGTCGGGGGACGCAAACCGCGGGAACTGTCCCGTAACGTGTTATGTGAAATTTTAGGTCCCCGGGTTGAGGAGCTGTTTTCCTTAGTGAATCGTGAAATTATTAAATCAGGATTGGAAGACTCCATTGCATCTGGGGTTGTAATTACCGGTGGATCGAGTATACTTGAAGGCATGCCTGAGCTGGCTGAACAGATCTTCAACCTGCCGGTCCGACGCGGTCTACCCCAACATATCGGAGGGCTCACCGACGTTGTCAATTCACCAGTATATTCAACCGGAGTCGGACTGATTGTCTACGGCAGCCGCAACCAGGGACCGCGCGAGTTTCCAGCTGCCAAATCGGAAGACAGCATCTTCAACACCACCACACGGCGGATGAAAAGCTGGTTCCGCGAGTTTTTCTAAGACACACCCGGGCGCTATGGGATCGTACCACAAGCATAAGACAGCCCTGACAACTTATCTTGACACTACACAAGGGGGAGCGGATGTTCGAATTTGACGAGACCATCGAGCAGAGTGCGGTCATCAAGGTCATCGGAGTAGGTGGTGGAGGCGGCAATGCCGTTAACACCATGGTGACCAGCGGCATGAACAAGGTGGAATTTATAGTTGCCAATACCGATGCCCAGGCACTCCGCTCCTCGAAGGCACCGGTAAAAGTTCAGTTGGGCGGTCAGCTGACCAAGGGACTTGGCGCCGGGGCCAACCCCAATGTCGGCCGCGACGCAGCCCTGGAAGACAAGGACAAGCTGGTTGACATGCTGCGTGGTGCCGACATGATCTTCATCGCAGCCGGCATGGGCGGCGGCACCGGTACCGGTGCAGCGCCGGTCATTGCAGAGGCGGCCCGTGAAGCCGGTGCGCTCACCGTCGGTATTGTCACCAAACCGTTTTCCCGTGAAGGCAAGCAGCGGATGGCCAAGGCCGACGAAGGTGTCCGCGCCCTGAAGCAACATGTCGACTCACTGATCATCATCCCCAATGACCGCCTGATCAGCATCGCCCCGCGTTCGCTGGGTATCCTTGACGCATTCAAACCTTCCGATGACGTCCTGCGTCAGGCGGTGCAGGGCATCTCAGACCTGATCACCACCTCAGGTTTCATCAACGTCGACTTTGCCGACGTGAAGGCAATCATGAGCGAGCGTGGCATGGCCATGATGGGCATCGGTATCGCCGAGGGTGATAACCGGGCCATCGAGGCTGCTGTCAAGGCGATCTCGTCGCCACTGCTCGAAGACATTGACGTCTCAGGTGCCAAAGGAGTACTGGTCAATATCACCGGTTCATCCAGCATGACCATGGACGATTTTGATGCGGTCAACAAGACGGTCCATGAAAAAGTCCATGAGGACGCCAATATCATCATCGGTGTGGTGATTGATGAGACCTTGGGCGAGACCATCAAGGTAACGGCCATTGTAACCGGCTTTGGCGACAAGTTTGGTGAGACCGAGCGCAACCGCAACTTCAGCAGCATTGCCGCTGTTGCCAAACCGAATACCGTTGTCAGCATCGATACGCCGACCTTCATCCGCGATCGCCAGAAGACCGAGGGGCCCCGCCCTACCCGCCACGTCGGGTCGGTCTCCTTTGATGACGAAGACGCCTATGACATTCCTACGTTTCTGAGAAAATCGGTGGACTAGCACCTCCCTGAACAGATACAAAAAAGCGGCCTTCGCTCTCGAAGGCCGCTTTTTTTTGTTCTAGGGACAGCAGGTTGACCAGGTTATATGCAACAACGCCAGCAGGGCTGAAGCCAGGACAACAGGAAATTCAAAGGCAACGACCTCTCCCCAAAACAGAGACAGCACCCTACGCTAGAACTAGTTTACTGGTTGCAATCATGGGCATACATCATGGCAAGTTGCGCCCGGTTTTCCAGACAGCGAGGACAGAGTTGCCCGGCATCCTGCCAGACCTCTTCGGCAAGCCAGGCACCGGCCTCATGAAAAACCGAGTCAAGCGGAACCGTTTCATCATACTCAGCACCGCAGATACTGCACTGCTTCATAGCTCCTCCTCCAACCGCTCCATTGCAGCCTGATACTCGCTTACCAGCCGTTCCCTGTCCGCAACCGGGGCAACTTCCCAGACCAGTTCGTCATCAAGCGCAAGGGTCCGGGTAACACAGGCCTCAACATCAATCCTGCAGAGCTTTGCAGCCTTCCTGAGGTTCAACCCTTCCGCCATCTGCAGCAGCAGGGGAGTCAGTTCACGGCCGCCCCGCGACAGCAGCGCCTGCAGCACACAGCCATGCAGGTCTTCCACCTTCAGACGTACATTGGCAAGCGGTCTGATCCGCTTTTCAAGCCAGGTCACCTTGCGTTTCAACTCCTCCAGCGGACACATGCCGGCCCACTGCAAGGGCGTAAACGGTTTCGGAATGAACGGATTCACCGACAGGGTGATTTCACCCAGGCGTTTATGCAGACGGGCCTGTTCAACCACCCGGTCCTTGATAGCCGCTGTCAGATTGACCAGTTCCTCCAGGTCCTGGTCATTCTCACCCGGCAGGCCGATAATAAAATACAGCCGCAGGTTCAAGATACCGGCCCGGGCAACCGCCTCTGCAGCCTCCAGGATCTGGTCGGCGGTCAGGTTCTTGCGGATCATATCACGCATCCGCTGCGACCCGCCTTCCGGTGCCAGCGAGATCGTGCGATGGCCTGATTTGGCCAGCAGTTCAAGCATATGAGGCGTTAGCCGGTCCACCCGCAGCGAGGACAATGAGGGAGAACCGCCCTGCTCAACAATAAAATCACAAAGCGCTTCAATACTGCGGTGATCAGAGACGGCCGCACCAACCAGGCCGATCGTCCTGCGGTGCTGCAGGCCATTCAGCACCGCTGCCTTGAGCAGTTCCAGCGGTTGCTGACGAAACGGCTGATACACAAAACCAGCAGCACAGAATCGGCAACCGCGCGGACAGCCCCGACTGACCTCAACCAGAAACATGTTCCCGAACTCGGTTTCATCGGTCAGCAACACCGAGCAGGCCGGTGGGGCTGCAGCAGGAGCGATAACCCGGTGAGGCACTGCACCATCCCCGGCAGCAGGGAGATAACTGCCCGGCAGTCTGCCAAGCTCTTGCAGCAGCAGCTCTCGTGCAGCGCCATGCCGCACAAACAGCGCAGCCAGGGGAGGAATCAGCGCCTCTCCCTCACCAAAGGTAATCAAGTCAAAAAACTCGGCCGCAGGTTCAGGATTGATCAGAAAAGCGGCACCACCGGCAATCACCAACGGGTCGCCAGCAGTGCGGTCTACGGCACACGCAGGTATGCGTGCCAGCTTAAGGATGCGGGGAATGTTGACAAAGTCAGGCTCAAACGAGATTGAAAAGGCCACCAGATCAAAGTCGGACAGCGGACGCTCGTTCTCCAGCGACACCAGCGTATCCCCCGATTTCAGATAGGCGTCCAGCTCATCCCGGTCCGGCAGAAAAGCACGCTCGCAGACCAGATCCGGCTGATCATTGAACAGCTTGTAGACAGTTTGGAAACCCAGACTGCTCATGGCTACGGCATAGTGATTGGGGTAGACTAGGCAGACCGAGAACGCACCACCCCGCCCTGCCGGGATCGCCCCTGTCTCTGCCCCGCGCCTGCGCCGCAGTATTTGCTGGATCTGCCAGTTCATCAACTGCAACCATTGATTTCTTGCATAATCGTTCCGGATCTCCGCTCCACCTGTTACGCTGAGCCGCATGAGCCTGTACCAGCTAAAAAGGCACAGACATGAAAACCGGCGATTACCCATGTACCCGTTGTGGGTTGAGACCCTCTCAGTATGCTGTTACCTGTACTCTAGAAACACTATATTTTTATGACCATTGCTTTCTGCAGTGTGAAAGCCTACATGCTTTGAGACAAGAATACCAATGATATATGACAACTTAAAACAGAAACAAATCTGTTCGATACTATCACGCCGAGTAGCTGAATAAACCCGTTGAGATGTGTGTAAAAAGCCCTGCCGTCAGTAAGACGGCAGGGCTTTTTAAGGATTGCTGGTAAATCTGCTAATGATATTCGATCTCCTGATGTAGTGACCACAACTGATGTGCATCAAGCTTAAGACGTGCGAGTGTTGCCAAGGCGCTGATCCGGGCCTGGAGTGCCGTCAGCTGCCCTTCAATTGCAAGCCTTCGATTAAGCAAAACCTGATCAAGGCTTCCCTCGCCCAAACTGTAGGCCCGTTCTGACAACCGGGCTGCTTCAGCCAGTGCCTGGGCAGCCTGTTCCGCCTGCCTCCAGTTGTCAGTCTGTGCTGTTGCTGCCTCAAAAAGTGAGAGTGCTTCACTGCGCAGTCGCTGTTCCAGGAGATATTTTGACTTTTGTGCGGCGGAGGCAAGACGTAATGCGGCTTGCTGATCGGAACGTCGTGCAGATCCAGGCAGCGTGAGCACCAGGTTCAGCCCAAACACATGCTCACTGCCATTCCCTTCATTTTTGTAGAAGGCTCCCACACTCGGGTCAATACTGTCTCGCGTAGCAAACTGATCCGCCTCTACCTGCAGCATATCGGCCTTATAACGCGCACGCATCAGTTCGTGGTTATGCGCCAAGGCCAAGGTTACATAATTTTCTGCTGTTCCCTCCGGGTCTGCCGGAAGAGGCAAAAACTCATCTGCAGCTATTTGCAGCCCAGGGAATTCTGCCCCCAGCTGCCTCCGCGCCTGCAGTTCCTGCATGACTGTTACCTGCTGCTGCAGGCGGATCTGCGCAAAAGCCGCTTCAGCGCTAACCTGTTCTGATCGGGGAGCCTCTCCTACTTTTATGCGGGTCTTGACGGTTTCAAGTTGCTGCTCGCCCAACTTAATCTGAGCTTGCCAGAGCTGTGACTGGCTGTATTTACCCAGCCATTCAAACCATAGGGTGAGCAATCGTCTGCCGCTTTCGTGCAACACCTCACCTAATTGTGCCTTACTATGATCAACAAGAGACTTGGCCAGTTTATGGTCTGCCCGTGCTCTTGAGGGGAGACGCAAGGGGCGTGACAAACTTACGCTTCCTTCAGTATGGTTCTCTTGCGGTGGCAATTGAAGACGCCGATAAGCTGCCTCTGCCGCCAGCACCCATTCTTCACGCCCACCCTGCAAACTCTGGCTGTTCAAAATCTGCGCTTCCAATTCACCACGCGCCTGGACCACCGGGGCCGAGGACAATAGTGCTGCCTCTGCCGCTGCTGCGGCAGGCAGGTAATCTGCCTGTGCCGTTGTTACCAATGATAACGCAGCAACAACAAGCAGGATCAGTCTGACGACATCCATTCTGGATCTCCTTTGAGAATGAATTGACGGTATAAGAGCGGTAGCATGACGAGGGTCAGCAAGGTAGCACTGACCAGACCACCGATGACAACAATGGCTAGCGGACGCTGAATTTCGGATCCCGGTCCTGTGGCAAAAAGCAGAGGAACCAAGCCAAAGGCTGCAATGCTCGCGGTCATAAGCACAGGCCGTAAACGGCGCAGAGCACCGTCTCGTACGATATCGTTACCCTTTACTCCGTTATCACGGAGCTGGTTGAAATAGCTAACCAACACAACACCATTCAAGACCGCAATCCCAAGCAAGGCAATAAATCCAACTGATGCCGGCACCGACATGTATTCACCAGAGACCGCAAGTGCAAAAATACCGCCAATCAGTGCAAGGGGAACATTCATCATGACCAGCAGTGCTTGCCGTGCATCTCCAAAAGTCACGTGCAAAAGCCCTCCGATCAACATCAACGCAATCGGCACAACGATCATCAATCTCCTGGCGGCCCGTTGCTGGTTTTCAAACTGGCCTCCCCAGGTCAGGCTGTAGCCGGATGGCAGCTTCACCTTTGAGGCTACTGCCAGTTTAGCATCGCCTACAAAGCTGACCAGGTCCCGTCCGGCAACATTACTTTGGACAACAGTAAAACGGGCAGCATTTTCCCGCTTTACCGCCACCGGCCCGTTGGTCCGGGTAAGGTGGGCCACCTGGTCAAGGCTGATCTCGCGTCCGTCCGGCAAAACAAGCCGGATTCGCTGCAGAGCGTCGGGGGAATTCCGCAACTCAACAGGTCCGCGCAATTGCAACGGTACGCGTCTCCCCTCATATTGAATCGTTCCGATGACATCGCCTTCAAGCTGTGTCCTCAAAAGCATCGCGATATTATCAGCACTCAGACCAAAACGGGTAATGGCGTCACGATCAATTTCAGCCTGTAGGTACTGTACTCCTGAATTCTGCTGAGTATAAACGTCGGAGGCGCCGGGGACCTTTTCAATAACCGCAAAAATTTCTGATGCCAGGCGGTTCAGGGTAGGCAAGTCAGGGCCAAAGATCTTGATAGCAACATCACCACGTGAACCGGTAAGCATCTCGGAGACTCGCATATCGATTGGCTGGGTGAAGTTATAGGCTATACCGGGAAATCCCTCAACGACAGTACGAATCTTACCAATTAGCCACTGTTTATCACGTTTTCGCCACTCCTTCATCGGCTTGAGTACTAGAAATGAGTCAGTGTCATTCAACCCCATCGGATCAAGCCCAAGGTCGTCTGCACCTGCACGGGCAACGATCCGTTTGATTTCAGGAATGTTTTTAATCAGAGCCTGCTGAACCCGCAGGTCTTGTGCAGTTGCCGCTTCAAGGCTGATTGATGGCAGCTTTTCAAGCTGCACCAGTATATCTCCTTCATCCATGGTGGGCATAAAGGTCTTCCCGATAAACGGGAATATAGCAACTGCAGCCACCATAAGCAGCCCCGCCGTGGCGTAGACAGGCCAGGGACGCTCCAGCGCCCGATTGAGAAGAGGTGTGTACACGGCCTGAGCCTTGCGTATCAGCCAGGTCTCGCTGTGCGATGCCTGTTTCAGCAGCATGGCTGCAAGCACCGGAATAACAGTAAGAGACAGCAGGAGTGATGCCGCCAGCGCAAAGACAATGGTCAATGCCACCGGCTTGAAGAGTTTGCCTTCAAGCCCCTGCAAGGAAAGAAGCGGCAGAAATACAATGGCGATGATGATAATGCCTGATGTTACCGGACTGGATACCTCCTGAACGGCCCTGAGCACCTTGCGCATCGTTTTCTCATTGCCGCCCTCAGCAGCGGTATGGTGCCCAAGATGATCAACTACGTTTTCTACCACGACAACGGCGGCGTCAACCAGCAGACCGATGGCAATAGCCAGTCCGCCAAGGCTCATCAAATTAGCCGAAAGCCCAAACTGGCGCATTAATACAAAGGTAGCAAGAACGGATAACGGTAATATCAGGGCCACCACAACGGCAGCACGCCAATTTCCCAAAAAGAGCAGCAGTAAGATCAGCACCAGTACTGCAGCCTCAAGCAGGGCCTTGCTTACGGTACCAACGGCGCGATCCACAAGCTGAGCTCGATCATAAAACGGTGAAATGGTCACTCCTTTGGGCAGCGTTGTTTGTATCTCAGCAAGTTTAGTCTTAACGCTAGCAATCAGTTTGCCGGCATTTACCCCCTTTAACCCTATGACCAGCCCTTCAACGGCCTCGCCTTTTCCGTTTTGAGTGACAGCACCATAACGCGTCATTTCTCCAAATTCCACCTGAGCTACATCACCGACGGTAACAACCGTACTACCGACCGACTTCACGCCAATACTACGTAACCCGGCTAGTGTAGAGACACCACCATTGATACGAACAACCCAGGTTTCTTCTCCCTCATTCACCCTGCCGGCGCCATCATTACGGGTATTGTTTTCCAGCGCAGTGCGCAGTTCCTCCAGCGTTACCCCTCGGGCCGTCAATGCAGCAGGCTTCGGAGTTACAGAAAAGGTTACCACCCTTCCGCCAAGGGCGTTGACATCCGCAACACCTGGCAGAGAGCGCAGTTGCGGACGCACCGTCCAATCAAGCAAGGACCGTTTTTCCGCCAGACTGAGGGGGCCCTCAATGGTAAACATAAACAATTCAGAGAGTGGAGTTGAAATTGGAGCTAAACCGCCGGAGACACTTGCCGGAAGGTCCCCCTTGACATTACTGAAACGCTCGGCCACTTGCTGGCGTGCCCAATAAATGTCTGTACCTTCTTCAAAATCGACAGTGATATCAACAAGAGCGTTTTTTGAAAGGCTGCGCAAAATGGTTTGTTTTGGAATACCGAGTAGCTCTGTTTCAACAGGCTGGGTGATGCGGGTCTCGACCTCCTCTGGGGTCATACCTGGCGCCTTCAGAATTAGCTTGACCTGTGTTGTTGATACATCGGGAAAGGCATCGATAGGTATTTCCCGAAAGGCGTAAATACCAAGTCCCAGCACAAAAAACAAAGTCAAAACAAGTATAAGCCAGCTTCTATCCAGCGCAAATTCGGTCAGGGTATGAAGTGCCTTGAGCATATTATTTCTCCAACCATTGTGCCTTCAGTGCTGCGACCCCCTGTACAGCCACCTTGTTACCGGCTGTCAGGCCTTTCACCTCAGCGTGGCTTGAGCCTCGACGTATTATTTGGACTGGTGCGACCATAAAACCATTCTCATTTTCTACAAAAACGTATGCAGCAGCGCCTTTCCAAACGAGTGCAGTTGTAGGTACGGAAACAGTTTTAGCTGTCTGTTTACCGGCTATTGAAACCTCAACCGATTGCCCCGGGCGCAATGTTTTCTGGGGATCGGTTATTCTGGCCCGCGCAAGTACACTTTGAGCATTATTCAGGTGCGGCAGCAAGGTTGTGATACGCCCTCTCGCTGCACACCCCTGGATTTTAACCAGTTGCCCAGGTGCAACCTGCTGGGACTGGGTCACTGTCAGAGGGATTTCAAGCAGCAATGTCGACAGATCTGCCACCTTGATCAGGGCCATTCCTGCATCAACGCGTTGGCCTGGCTCCACCGTACCTTCGGTAATAACACCGCTGATCGGTGAGGTGAGTGTGATGGTACTGCCATGAACCTTCCCTGCACCGAGCATAGCAAGTGCAGTCTGGGCTGCGACCAGGCCTGCCTGGGTAGATTGCGCCTCTGATTGGGTGTTGCGCAGTCTGGACTCCGAGATGAGCCCTTCTTTAAAAAGCTTCTCGTCCCGCTGAGAGTTGTTTGCTGCCAGGCGGGCCTTGAGCTCTGCCTGAGTTAGATTATTTTGAGCTTCGGCAAGACCAGGCATTGAAAGCGTTATCAGGGCTGTACCCTGCTTAACCGTGTCTCCAACCTGGTGATGCAACTGGGTAATCAGTGCCGGACCACCCGCTGCGACAACCCGAACACCGGTATTAGACAGTGCAACACGGGCCATGCAGATTAATGCTGTACCATTCCCTTGTGCCTCTACCGGAGTAGTGATAATTCCCAGATTAGTTTTTTGATCTGCTTTTACCATCAGCTGATCGATGGCAAAAGCTGGTATAATTCCAGTAAACAGAATTACCAACACAGTAACTAGGTTGAATTTGCTAAAAAGGCCGGATGTGTGAGACATGGATAATCTCCTTTAGCAACCATGTGATTCACCCAGGAGGGGCGAGGACAGGCAGTTAGATAGGATGCACCTCTTTAACTGAACATTACGACCTTGATTTTATCTAAATATTAATATGTTTTAATACCACAGCAACTGCCTCCTGGCAAATGCATGGCTGCAAATAATTCCGTATCAGCACCAGCACAAGCACTAACACATCATTATTACACAAAATTTATATCTGACTTTCTATTACTTGATCCGACAAAATAAGACTCTTAACCAGACAACCAGGAGATAGGTCACGCCCCTGTTGTGAATGAGACCTTCACTACCTCTTAAACTCAAAAAGGCGCCGCATGTAACATGCGGCGCCTTAACACACCTAACCCTCACTACTCAGGAATCTTATCCCTTTGCTATTGTCACAGTCATACTTACCGCTAATTTGCTCATCAGGGCAGTAATACCACTGCCAGGAAAGTGGCTAGGCACAATTGATAGACCTGCTGGAACAGCTTGCTGCACCACTACCGGCAAGGTAACCGAAGCGCCGGACGCAGATACCGTTACCTTATCACCATCAACAACAGCCAGTTTTGCCGCATCAGCAGTACTCAAAAGGATCGTGGCTTCAGCAGCAACCAACAGGTTGTTGGCCGACCAGCTGGTGTAGCTGCCGTTATGGCGCAGGAACGGTGCAATCAGCAGGGTCATGGAACCGGCAGCATGGGCCTGGGGCGCAGCAAAGGCCAGCACCGGAGCTTCCAGCTGCTTTTTGACAACCGGGGCGATTTCCTGCTGCACTGCAGCCAGACTGGGAACAGCACCGCCGCTCAAACGGGCATAGAGGTCACCCAGGATGATGTAATCAGGGCGGGCCTCACCCGGTGCTGTGGCTGCAGCAGTGAAGCTCTGGGTGCGGTTGTCGGTACTGGTAAAGCTGCCGGACTTTTCCGGTGCAGCAGCAGCGGGCAGCAGCACATCAGCCAGCTGGGCCGTTGCGGAGGGGAACAGATCCAGCACCACCAGACACTCCAGCTTCTGCAGGGCAGCTGCGACCCTGGAACGGTTGGGCAGTTGCATTAGATCAGAGCCCACGACGTACAAACAGCGGATCTCGCCCTTTTCGATCCCGTCAATAATGCCGAACAGGTCTTTCCCCCCTGCGCCCGGCACGACACCCATATCAAGCATCCCCTGGGTGTTATTCTTCTCATCAATCGGATAGAGATCGGCAGCGGTCAGGATCGCCAGGTTCAGGGCACCGGTAACGGCGGCAGCGGCATCGACACTGCGAATGAACTCAAAACCGTACATGACAGCGACCTGTCCGTTGATGAACGAAACCGCATCGACAAAATCAGCCTCGGTCAAGCCGGTGGCAGCCTGTATCTGATCAAAGCTGGTGCCTGCCACGGACTGTTTGAAGGCCTCCAGCCCTTCAGCGGCAACGGCCTTGTTCAGGCTGATGGCTGCCTTGGCCAGACCAAGGGCAACAAAGCCTTCAGAGCCGGCCTTGTAACGCAGTGAGCTGTTGGCAAACTTATCCAGGGAGGTGGGACGGGCAGAGGCGATTACCAGCTTGGCATCACGCTTGGTGGCCGCCTTGATGGCACGATAGCCGAAACCGGCTGATTCTGCCTTCAGGTCAGACCCCAGCACAATGATGCAGCCGGCCTGTTCCAGGGCATCCATCGGTTTGGTGGCACCGGTCATGCCGATCAGCTTTGCCTGCAGCTCCTGAGCCTGAGCATAGCCGAGGCGGGCCTCGGAATCCAGGTTGGCGGAGCCGATTGCCTGTGTGACCAGCTTGGCAAACAGGTAGTTCTCTTCATTGGTCACCCGGGGTGAACCGATACCGGCCACGGCAGCAGCACCGTACTTGGCGATGATCTCCTTGGTGGCGGATACGGCCGTGGACAGGGCAGCATCCCAGGAAGCCGGTTTCTGCTGGCCATCAACCCCTTTGATCAGCGGCTGGGTCAGACGCTCTGCGGCATTGAATGCGCTGTAACCAAAACGGCCATTGATACAAAGATTACCGTTGTTGTAGGTACGGTCATCACTGGTGACCCGGGCGACCTTGCCGTTCTGGAGGTGATACTCGATCTGACAGCCGGATGAGCAGAAACCGCAGATACCGTTCTTTACCTCAAAGGACCAGGGGCGGCCGGCAAACTTGAACGGCTTGCTGATCAGGGTACCGGTGGGGCAGGCAGCGATGCAGTTACCGCAGAAGTCGCAATCCAGCGGCTTACCGGAGACGGTTTCAACCACGGCGCGATCACCGCAGGACTGGGTCTCAATGGCGCCGACACCGGTGATCTCACGGCAGACCTTGACACACTTCTCACACAGAATGCAGCGATTGGGATCACTCTCCAGCAGGGACCAGTCATAGCGAATCTGCAGGCGCTCCAGATCAGCGGCATACTCCTGCTTGGCAACACCCAGACCGTAGCAGGTATCCTGCAGATCGCACTCACCAGCCGCATCGCAGATCGGACAGTCCAGCGGGTGATTGACCAGCATCAGCTCCATGGTCTTCTTGCGAATCTTCTCCAGCTCAGGAGACTGGGTCGTGACCTTGATCCCTTCCTTGACCGGCGTATTGCAGGCGGTCATGGGACGTTCAACCCCTTCCACATGCACGGCACAGACACGGCAGGCACCGGTGGTGGAGATCTTTTCCAGCCAGCAGAGCGTCGGGATCTTGATCCCCAGCTTCCGGGCGGCATCCAGGATGGTGGTTCCGGCCGGAACCTGGACATCGGTGCCGTCAATGGTCAGGGAGATGGTCTTATTGGTATCGCAGCATTCAGTGTGTGCCATTACTTAGTTTCCTATGCTGGTGAAATTTGTTTATCCGAATCTATTGAAAAGAACCGCTTCCCTTACAGCGCCACCATTGCCATGCGGTAACACCGCAGACAACGATCTGCCTCGGCCTGGGCAACGGAGTCGGCAAAACCGAGCTCAACCTCGCTATAGTTACCCTTGGAGGCACGCTCGCGACCGTGCACCTCTTTCTGGTTGGCGCGGTCGGCAGAGTCAAGCCAGGCAACCGGCTCATTCTTGTCATACACCCCCAGATAGGTCAGCAGGTCTTCAAAGATCTCCAGCTCGGTCAGATAGGCCTTACCTTCTTCGATCCAGCGTGCCATCACGTTAGCCGCGCGATGGGCATTGCCGACGCAGGCCACCACGGTCAGAGGGCCGATCTCGGCGTCACCACCGGCAAACACGCCGTCACAGTCGGTCATCAGGGTGCGGGAGAGCGGATTGCCCATGCTGTCGTTCAGGGCCTTGCCAGCTGCATCCTTCAGCGGCAGATACTTGGTGACCACGGTGTTCCACTTGGTGATATCAATCCCCATATCCGGCGGGATAAAGCTCAGGTCCATATCCTGGCCAATGGCCGGGATAACGGTATCACATTCAATCACGAACTCACTGCCCGGTACCGGCTCGGGACGACGGCGACCGGAGGCATCCGGCTCACCCAGGGCCATCCGCACGCACTCAACACCGGTAACCTGGTTGTCGGCATTGGCAATGATCTTGGTGGGCAGCACCTGGAACTCGAACTGCACCCCTTCTTCATCGGCACCATCAACTTCCCAGACATCGGCCGGCATCTCCTTGCGGGAACGGCGATAGACCAGATAGGAGGCCTCAGCACCTTCACGCAGGGCGACCCGCACGCAGTCAATGGCCGTGTTACCGCCGCCGACCACCACCACCTTCTTGCCCATACCGGTCGGGCGATGCATGTAGGCATCCCGCAGGAAGTCGATCCCCCCCTTTAGGAAGCCCTTATAGCCGGCATCCTCCCCTTCAACCCCCATCGGCTTGGAGCGGTGGGCGCCGGGAGCCAGGAACACGGCAGCATGCTTTGCTTTAAGTTCTGCCAGGGAGATATCCTGGCCAACACGGCAGTTGTAGACGATCTCAGCCCCCATGGACTGGATGATGTCGATATCACGCTGCAACAGATTGCGCGGCATCCGGTAGGCCGGGATACCCACGGCAACCATGCCGCCGCCATAGCCTTCCGGCAGGGTTTCGTAGATGGTGCTGCGATAGCCCAGCAGTGCCAGGTAGTAGGCAGCAGCCAGACCGGCAGGACCGGCGCCGACAATACCGACGGTCTTGTCCTTCATCGGCACCGTGTTGGCCGGATGCTGCAACTTGTGCATCCACTCGAAATCGGAGGCAGAGCGTTTCAGCACCATGATATTGATGGCATCATCCACATTTTTACGACGGCAGGCGGTCTCGCAGGGGTGCGGACAGACCCGGCCGCAGACCGCGGGCAGCGGCATGTTCTCACGGATGGTAGCCAGTGCATCGCTGTACTGGTAGTTCTTGATCTCTTCAACATACTTGGGGATATCGATATGGGCCGGACACTTGTCCATACAGGGCGCAGTGATCTTGTGCAGGTACCGCTCGTTCTTGGGCTTGCGGCTGCCATCACAGAGCGCCTCAAAATCGGCGCGGTAGTAGGTTACGGCATCCAGCACCGGCTTGGTTGAGCTGGGGCAGAGCGTACACTTGCAGTTCTGCAGCAGGGCGTTCAGGTCAGCCACCTGATCCAGATCACCGGGCTTGGCCTCACCCTTGATCACCTTCTGCAACAGATCGGCCAGCACCTTGGTCCCTTTTTTCCCGGGGGTACACTTGCCGCAGCAGTACATGGTCTGGACCCGCTGCATATATTCAGCCGCCATGGCCGGAACATCCACATCCTTGTCAAAGACGATGATGCCGTCCCAGCCCATAAAGGCCCGCAACGGCTGCTGCCCGTCAAAGGCCACCGGCAGACGATAACTGGCTGCTGCCGGTTCACCGGTGACATTCCTGTTGTCAACGACTGAACTACCCCATGTTGAAAAAACGACCTGTGCCACAGCCACCTCCGGGTTACGTCAAAACCCAATATTTTCGATACGTTAAGTAGTTATTTTGACAGACAAAAACTCGTCCGCAAATTGTATACAGTATGCCTGATTACCATAACCGTTCCGCTGAAATCAAGGGAAAAAAAATCAGAATGACCAGCCTCAGTCGCTCCTGAAAACAAATTTTGTGGTACAGTACAGCACACTTTTTCAAAGGAGTAACCGGCGATGCAAACCTACCACCCGTCATTCAGATCACTCTTCAGCACCAACATGGGCTATCGCAGCAATGAACGAATCCTGGTCTTCAGCGACCTGATCCGCAGTAATGAAATCATCAGTGAGGCTGACCGCGACCGCCGCACCCGTTTGCATGCCACAGCCCGTGAACTGGCCGATTTTGCCGCGCAGCAGTACGGCAACGCCTCCTTTGTGGACTTTCCCGCCACCCCGGCCTCCGGCGCAGAGCCGCCACTGGCACTCTGGTCTGCCGTCTTTGGCGACGGCATCATCGCACAGCTTGAGATCACCGGCCTGATGGGACCACTGCTTGAAAAAAGCATTGACCCTACCGGGCTGGAGCGGGCCCGTACCATTGTGGCAGCCGGTAAAGAGGCTGTGGCCAATATCATCATTGCCCTGTCCAACAACTCCAGCAGTCACACCAACTTCCGCAAGCTGGCCTGCCATGCCGGAGCGCGCTTTGCCTCTCTGCCCCATTTTGATCCTGACATGTTCGGCACCTCCATGACCGTGGACTGGCATGCCCTGGCAACACGGACCAACCGCCTGGTGGAAGCGGTCAACCGGGCCGAGTGGGTCTATGTGGAATGCCCCAACGGCACGGTAATGCATATCTGCAAAAAAGGGCGCCATGCCGAAGGGGATGACGGCCTGCTGACCGCAGACGGTGCCTTTGGCAACCTGCCGGCCGGCGAGGCCTACCTGGCACCGCTGGAAGGGGAAAGCCACGGCACCATGGTAATTGAATGGGGGCCCACCGCCAAACTGCAAAGCCCGCTGACCCTGACCATTGCCGACGGCACGGTGGCACGTATTGAGGGGGACGATCCACTGCGGCAGCGCCTGGAGGCCAAGTTTGCCGAAAACCCAAACTGCCGCAACCTGGCAGAACTGGGGATCGGCACCAACGACAAGGCCAGCCGCCCCGATAACGTCCTGGAGGCAGAGAAGATCCTGGGCACCATCCACCTGGCCCTGGGGGACAACACCGGCTTTGGCGGCACAGTGGCGGCCCCGTTCCATGAGGATTATGTCTTTTACCAGCCCACTCTGACCCTGGTGATGCCGGACGGCAGCCAGGAGATAATCATTGACAACGGGCAGCTGCAGCTATGACCATCTGGATTGATGCCGATGCCTGCCCGCGGGTGATCAAGGAGATCGTCTTCCGGGCCTCGGAACGACTGAACCTGCCGGTCATACTGGTGGCCAACAAGCCGCTTGCCAAGCACCACGCTCGGCTGATCAGCTCAGTGGTGGTGGATGACGGGCCTGATGTTGCTGATGACTACATTGCGGAACAGGCCGCCGCCCAGGACCTGGTGATCACCGCCGACATCCCGCTGGCAGCACGGATTGTGGCCAAAGGGGCAGTGGGGATCGACCCGCGGGGCGAGCTGTACAACGAAGAAAACGTGGGGGAACGGCTCTCCATGCGCGACCTGATGCAGTCGCTGCGGAGTGAGGGGCTGGTGCAGGGCGGCCCGGCCCAGTTCGGCATGACTGACCGCCAGCGTTTTGCCTCATCCCTGGACCGGGTACTGACCCGGATGGCAAGAGAAGTGAAAAAACAGTAACCATATATTATGGTAGAGCGACACACCATCTGAACTGCGGAGCACCTATGAAGAATCCCTTAACCCTTGGATTTTCCCCCTGTCCCAACGACACCTTCATGTTCTATCCACTGGTGCATGGCCTGGTGGATACCGGCGGCTACAGCTTCAACGAGCGGCTGGAGGATGTGGAAACCCTCAACCGGCTGGCCGTGAAAGGGGTACTGGATGTGACCAAGGTCTCCTATGCCGCCCTGGGGCATTTCCGCGAACAGTACGCCCTGCTGCGGGCCGGCAGCGCCCTGGGGCGCGGCTGCGGGCCGTTGCTGGTGGCCAAGGAACCGCTTGACCCTGCTGCGCTGCAGGGCAAGACCATTGCCATTCCGGGCCGCTACACCACGGCCCACCTGCTGATGCGGCTGTACGCCCCCGGTCTGACCACCTTTCTGGAGATGCCGTTCCATGAGATCATGGATGCAGTCATGACCGGCAGGGCCGACGCCGGGGTGATCATCCATGAATCCCGCTTCACCTATCATGGCTTTGGCCTGCACCAGCTGGTGGATCTGGGAGAGTGGTGGGAGAACGAGACCGGCCTGCCGATCCCCCTGGGCGGGATTGTGGCCAAACGCAGCCTGGGGGCCGGGGCCATCCGCGCCATTGAACAGGCCCTGGCCGATGGCGTGGAATATGCCCGGAACAACCCCGCGGCAGCGACCCAGTATATCCGGGAGCATGCCCAGGAGATGAACGAGCAGGTCTGCGCCGCCCATATCGGACTGTATGTCAACGACTTCTCGCAGCAGCTGGGGGCTGAAGGGGAACAGGCCATTGCCGAGCTGCTGCGCCGGGCTGAGGCTGCCGGGCTGGTACCTGCATCGGAGGCGCCGCTATTCATCTAGTTCCGATTCCATTTCAAGACGCTCTCTTCGTTGGCTCGTCATCGGCTCCTCAACGTACTGCGTGTACGCCTGCGTAGCCGAATTCCTCGCCGCCTTGATAGCATCCTTGAACTGAAATCGGAATAAGGAGCTGGTTATGGGGCTTTTTCAGCGTAACCGGAAAAAACTGCACGGCATCCTGCTTGATCATCCCCAGGACGGCACTGAACGCTGCGCCTGCTGCGATGCCTCCTGTTGCCGCGGTTTCCCCAGCGTAGAACTGACCGCCGATGAATACGCGACCCTGCAACGCCTGGGAGCAAAGCGGCTTGAATTCACCCTGAACGGCCATTATTATCTGTTGATTGAACACGGCTGCGAATTTCTGGCAGGCACCCGCTGCGGCATCTATCAACACCGCCCGGCAATCTGCCGCCGCTTTACCTGCACAGAGACCAGCAAAAAAGAACCTTGAAAACGTCATGAGGAAGACCGGATACGAGACGCAGGTCACGCAACTAGCGGGACATACCACGACAGGTAGGCGAGGCAGCCAGTGCCGCGCAACGCAACAGACCGGTCACCGCAACAGTCTTCTTCACGTGAAAGGATTGATCCATGGATTGGCTGACTGATCCCCAGGCCTGGCTGGCCCTCTTGACCCTGACCGCCCTTGAGATCGTACTGGGCATTGACAACATCATCTTTATCAGCATCCTGACCGGCAAACTGCCGGAACAGCAACGGGACAAAGCCCAGAAGCTGGGGCTTTCGCTGGCCATGATCACCCGTATCCTGCTGCTTTTCTCCCTGGCCTGGATCATGAAGCTGACCGCACCGTTCTTTTTCATCTTCAATCACGGTGTCTCCGGCCGTGACCTGATCCTGATCATCGGCGGCCTGTTCCTGCTGGCCAAGAGTACCATGGAGATTCACGACAAGCTGGAGGGGGAGGAACACCATGCCGACGGCGGCAAGGGAGCTGTCTCATTCAACAGTGTCCTGATTCAGATCATGTTTCTGGATATCATCTTTTCGCTGGATTCAGTGATCACGGCGGTGGGTATGGCCAGTCAGCTGGCGGTCATGGTAACGGCGGTGGTGATCTCGGTGGGGATCATGATGTTCTTTGCCGGGGCGGTGGGCAGGTTTGTTGACCGGCACCCCACCATCAAGGTCCTGGCCTTGTCGTTTCTGCTGATGATCGGCGTTGCGCTGATCGCCGACGGCCTCTCATTCCATATTCCCAAGGGCTACATCTACTTTGCCATGGCCTTCTCGGTCTTTGTGGAGATGATCAACATCAAGGTACGCAAAAGTGCTGAAACACCGGTCAAGCTGCGGCAGCAGCTGGTCGGGGAGATTGACGAACTGGATTAACAGGAGGAAAACGGCAGATGTCACACAAGGATACAAAGGAAGAGAAGGAACGCTGGCAGAACTGGCTGGCACTTTCAACAGCAATCATGGCTGTGCTGGCAGCCCTGACCACGCTGTACATGGGCAAATTTTCGTCACGGGCAATCATGTCCCAAGGGTTGGAGAGTGACCAGTGGGCTCACTACCAGGCAAAAAGCATCAAGGGGCATACCTTTGAGATCAGCAGACAGGCACTTGAACTGCAGTACCGCTCTCAAAAGGGATTAGCGCCAGAGGTTGCGGCTGACTACGAAACAATCCTCAAAAAATATGCTGACGAAACCAAACGTTATGATAGCGAGAAGAAAGAGATCAAGGCCAAGGCAGAACAGATCGCCAAGTCAAAGCATACGGCTCAGGATATGGGGGGCAACTTCGCCTATGCCCTGATCTTCCTGCAGATCGCCATAATGCTCTCATCCCTTTCCAGCCTGACCAAAAAGAAATACCTCTGGTATATTGCCCTTCTGGCCAATCTGGGCTGGATCTTCTTCTTTCTGGATGGCTGGCTCTTGTTTTATTGAGGAGCAGCAAAAGGGCGACCAAAGCGGTCGCCCTTTTCCCCTACCAGTCTTATCCCTTCCGATACTCCGCCGTTGGCCAGAACGGTATCCCGCCCCGCGGGGTAAACTCTCCCTTGACCGTCAGCCAGACCGGATCAAGCAGCTTGACCAGATCATTGCAGATCCGGTTGACGCCGGCCTCGTGGAACTCGCCGTGCATCCTGAATGACCCCAGATACAGCTTGAGGCTCTTGCTCTCCACACAACGCCGGTCCGGCTGATAGTCAATGATAATGGTACCGAAATCCGGCTGACCGGTCATGGGGCAGAGGCAGGTAAACTCCGGACAGCTGATATGCAGCGTCCCGGTGCAACCGCAGGGATTCAGTTCCGGGTCGGCATAGGGCGAGGGAAACCATTCCAGCAGCCCGGCATCAGGCGCATCGTAGCTGTAGGTAGTCGCCTTTCCCTCCCCCAGCGTCTTCAATCCTTCGTGCAGTTTCATCGTTTCCTCCCTTGCAAAGCGGTTTCCGTTGAGTAGAATTGTTCTATACATCTATTTTCCGGGTTTTGAAAGGACAAGCCATGTCTGCAGCAGAACAGCTTCTAAGCTCATATCGAGAGCAGCAGGGCCAAGAGATTGCGGTGGGAGAGTGGCTGCTGATCGACCAGGCCAGGATTGACGCCTTTGCCCAGGCCACCGGTGACCTGCAGTGGATCCACATTGATCCGCAACGGGCCGCGGTCGAGTCCCCCTATCAGAGCACCATTGCCCATGGTTTCCTGACCCTGTCGCTGTTGCCGCTGCTGACCCAGGCCAACGCACCGGGGCAGTTTGAAAAGAACTACCCCGGCATGCGGCTGCGGGTCAACTATGGCCTGAACAAGGTCCGCTTTCCCGCTCCGGTCAAGCCGGGTGACCGCCTGCGGGCACGCACCAGCGTACAGGCCGCAGCCATGGCCGGGAACGGGGTTGAGATTGTCTATCTCCTGACCATCGAGATCGATGGCAACGACAAGCCTGCCTGCGTGGCAGAGCAGGTGGTCCGGGTCTACCCCTGAGGAGGCTCCATGCGCCTCGATATCTGCCCCAAATGCACCCATGTCCTCTCAGCGCCAGCCACCAGCTGCCCCCGCTGCGGGGTGATCTTCGCCAAACTGGCCCAGGCAGATCTGCACAAAAAACGTACAGCACTGCAACCGGAAAACGATGGTGTCCGGCAGCAGCTGTGCCATGTCAAGACCGGCGAAAGCAGCCTCGTGATCGGCACCAAGGCACTGTTTCTGCTGTTGCTGATACTGTACGGATTCAGGCTGATGCTGACTTCTATCCAGAATTTCCCGGACTCGGGCGGGTGGCTGCATGCGGTCAACCTGGTCTTTCATGAGGCGGGCCATCTCTTTTTCAGCCCGTTCGGACGTTTCCTGCAGGTATTGGGAGGGAGCCTGGGACAACTGCTCATACCAACCATAGTGATTGGCGCCTTTCTCTGGCAGCGTGACAACTTCGGCGCTGCAGTCGGCACCTGGTGGCTGGGGGAGAGTTTTTTAGATATCTCCCCCTATATCAATGATGCCCGGGCCGGCCAGCTGATCCTGCTGGGAGGCGTCACCGGCAGTGAAGTGGAAGATTATCACGATTGGGAAGTGCTGTTGGGCAGGCTGGGGATGCTGCAGTACGACCAGACCCTGGCCCGCCTTTCCTTCAGCATCGGCAGCCTGCTGATGCTTATTGCCATGCTCTGGGGCAGCTGGCTGCTCTGGAAAGGCTGGCAGACCCGCAGCAGGGGATAACACAATCCCACCCGACCTTTTGCCCCCCTCAGCTTTGCCCTCTTTTTTAGCATCTCCGCCTGACCGCCACGCAGCAGATCGCTCGGAAATTGTATACAGCATCCACACGCATAATCAGTAACACACTTACATTACTTGTCATTTTAAAAAACAAAGAACTTGGCACGGCCTATGCTTATGGCTAAATCAGCATCTTTGAAACAACAGGAAACTGAAGACAAGGCAACGGCGCCTTCCAATTTGGTTCACACAATTGGGGCGCCGTTTTGCGTTGCCCCGACCAACATCCCAAGGGACCCACAGATGAGTGGGTGAAAGGAGCAGTACCATGAGACAGATAGCTATTTACGGCAAAGGCGGCATCGGCAAATCAACCACCACACAAAACACGGTGGCAGGCCTGGCATCCATCGGCAAGAAGGTCATGATCGTCGGTTGCGACCCCAAGGCAGATTCCACCCGTCTGATCCTGCATGCCAAGGCACAGAATACGGTTATGGACCTGGTACGCGAGCTGGGTACGGTTGAGGACCTTGAGCTGGAAGAAGTAATGAAGGTCGGCTACGGCGACGTCAAGTGCGTTGAGTCCGGTGGTCCTGAGCCGGGTGTCGGCTGTGCAGGCCGCGGTGTTATCACCGCCATCAACTTCCTGGAAGAAAACGGTGCCTATACCCCTGACCTTGATTTTGTCTTCTATGACGTTCTTGGTGACGTTGTCTGCGGCGGTTTCGCCATGCCGATCCGTGAAGGCAAGGCTGAAGAGATCTACATCGTCTGCTCCGGCGAGATGATGGCCATGTACGCTGCCAACAACATCGCCAAAGGTATCCTGAAGTACGCCTCCTCCGGCAAGGTCCGTCTGGGCGGCCTGATCTGCAACTCCCGTAACACCGACCGTGAAGATGAACTGATCATGGCTCTGGCAGCCCGTCTCGGCACCCAGATGATCCACTTCGTCCCCCGTGACAATCAGGTTCAGCGTGCAGAGCTGCGCCGGATGACCGTGATCGAGTACTCACCGAACCACAAGCAGGCTAATGAGTACCGTACCCTGGCCCAGAAGATTGCCGACAACAAGATGCTGGTAGTGCCTACTCCGCTTGAGATGGAAGAGCTGGAAGACCTGCTGATGGAGTTCGGCATCATGGAAGTGGATGACGAGGAAAACGTCGGCAAAGTGGAAGGCGTAGCCTAGGAAACGGTCTTTTTCCGCAGTCTCGGCGTCAGGTTCCTGATTCGGTTGTGCGGCGCACTGCTTCGTACAGCTCCGCTCGAACCGGTATCACCCGCCTTGACCTTGTGAAAAACCATCGTTTCTCTGAACATCTCAAGGAGAATACCTATGTCAGACAAGATACGTAAAATAGAGGGCATCACCAAAGAATCCACCGAGGCGCTGATAGCTGAAACCTTGTCAGTGTATCCGGAAAAGGCCAAAAAGAAGCGTGCTCCGCATATCGGTGCCAACGATCAGGGATCAGGCTCAGCCTGTGTCAAGTCCAACAAAAAGACGGTTCCCGGTGTCATGTCAGCTCGCGGTTGTGCCTACGCAGGTGCCAAAGGGGTGGTCTGGGGTCCGATCCGTGACATGGTACACGTTTCCCACGGCCCGGTGGGCTGCGGCTGGTATTCCTGGGGCACCCGGCGCAACATGGTAAGCGGCATTGTCGGTGTGACCAGCTTTCCGATGCAGTTCACCTCCGACTTCCAGGAAAAGGATATCGTCTATGGTGGCGACAAGAAGCTGAAGACCCTGCTGGAAGAGGCCCATGACCTGTTTCCGCTGGCCAAAGGGATCTCGGTCCTGTCCGAATGCCCGGTCGGCCTGATCGGCGACGATATCAACTCAGTGGCCAAGAGCTCTGCCAAGGAGCTGGATATCCCGATCATCCCCTGTAACTGCGAAGGTTTCCGTGGTGTGTCCCAGTCCCTCGGTCACCACATCAGTAACGACACCATCCGTGACTATATCATCGGCACCCGTGAGTATGCCGAACCGGAATCACCCTATGATATCGCCCTGATCGGTGAATACAACATCGGTGGTGACGCCTGGTCCACCAAGCCGCTGTTGGAAGAGTGCGGCTTCAACGTCAAAGCGGTCTGGACCGGCGACGGTGAACTGGAAAAGATTGCCGCTACGCATACGGTAAAGCTCAACGTGATCCACTGCTACCGTTCCATGAACTATATGTGCAAGGTGATGGAAGAAAAATTCGGTATTCCCTGGATTGAGCTGAACTTCTTCGGTCCGACCAAGATCAAGGAAAGTCTGCGCAAGCTGGCAGCCCTGTTTGATGACACCATCAAAGAGAAGGTTGAGGCGGTAATCGCCAAGTATGATCCGATCATGCAGGGAATTATCGAGCAGTACAAGCCACGTCTGGACGGCAAAAAGGTCATGCTGTTGGTGGGTGGTCTCCGTCCACGCCACACCATCGGCGCCTACGAAGACCTTGGCATGGACTGCATCGGTTCCGGCTATGAATTTGCCCACACCGATGACTACGACCGTACCGCACCCGAGATGCCTGATGCCACGGTGGTGTACGACGATCCATCTGAGTACGAGTTTGAAAAGTTTGCCGATGCCCTGAAGCCTGACCTGATCGGCTCCGGTATCAAGGAAAAGTATGTCTTCCAGAAGATGGGCATTCCGTTCCGTCAGATGCACAGCTGGGACTACTCCGGCCCCTACCACGGCTATAAAGGCTTTGAGGTATTTGCCCGCGACGTGGATATGGCAATCAACAGCCCGACCTGGAAGCTGGTGAAGTCACCATTCTAACGCTGCCAGAACACGCACGATAACCACCTACAATGGCGGTGTTACGGATGAGTTTCCCGCCAAAGGAGATATACCATGTCAAACTTACTAGGACTCGAAGTAAAGAAGATAGTCGAGACCACACCCGAAGAAGTAGATCGGGTTCATAACTGGATCAACACTGAAGAATACAGGGAGAAGAACTTTGCCCGCCAGGCGCTGGTAATCAACCCGGCCCACGCCTGCCAACCTTTGGGAGCCCAGCTTGCTGCCCACGGTTTTGAAGGCACCCTGCCGTTCGTGCATGGTTCACAAGGCTGCGCCTCCTACTACCGTTCAACCCTTAACCGTCATTTCCGCGAGCCTGCTCCGGCAGTATCAGACGCGATGACTGAAGACGGTGCGGTGTTCGGTGGTCAGAACAACCTGCACGAAGGTCTGGAAAACGCCGTTGCCCTGTACAAGCCCAAGATGATTGCCGTCTTCACCTCCTGCATGCCTGAGGTTATCGGCGACGACCTGACCGCCTTCATCAAGAATGCCCGTCAAAAAGGGCACGTGCCCAAGGACATGCCGGTACCGTTTGCCAACACCCCCAGCTTCAACGGCACCCATATCCACGGTTATGACTCCATGCTGCTGTCGGTTCTTCAGAATCTGACAGAAGGAAAACAGATCGAAGGCCGCTGCACCGGCAAGCTGAACCTGATCGCAGGCTGCGACTTTAATACCGGCGACTACCGTGAATACAAACGGATTCTGACGGAGTTCGGCATCCCCCATACCGTTCTGGCAGACATCAGCGACAGCTTTGATTCGCCGTGTGATGGTCACTACCATATTTATGCGGGTGGCACCAAGCTGGAGGATGCTGCAGACTCCATCAACGGCAAGGCAACCATGACCCTGGGGCCTTATGCGACCCCTAAGACCTTCAGCTTTATCAAGGACAACTACTCCGGCAAGCATGTCAGCATGCCGATGCCGATGGGTATTGAAAAGACCGATGCCTTTATCATGAAGGTGGCTGAGCTGTTCGGCAAGGAAGTGCCTGCCTCACTGAAAAACGAGCGCGGTCGTGCCGTAGATGCCATCACTGATGCTCATCAGTACATTCATGGCAAGAAGTTTGCCGTCTACGGTGATCCGGACTACCTGCTGGGCTACGTATCCTTCCTGCTTGAAATGGGCGCCCATCCGCACCACATTCTCTGCAGCCGTGGTTCCAAGAAGCTTGAAAAAGAGCTGCAGGCGCTTCTTGACAGCTCCGAGTTTGGCAAAGGCTGCAAGATTTATATGAACAAAGATCTCTGGCACCTGCGTTCACTGCTGATGACCGACCCGGTCGATGCTATCATCGGCGACAGCCACGGTAAGTTTGCCGCCCGTGACGCCAAGATTCCATTGTTCCGCTTCGGCTTCCCGGTTTTTGACCGGGTCAACAAGCATCGCTACCCGATCATCGGTTATCAGGGTACCGTCAACATGCTGACCGAGATCTGCAACAAGTTCATCGACATCAAGGATGAGACCTGTGAAGATCGCGACTTTGAATTGATGCGGTAACAGAAATCGTTCCTTTCCATTCTGCCGGACCTGGCGGCTGCCCTGCATTGGGCAGCCGCTCTCTCTGCTTATTTTATGTGCACATACACTACCACTATGGGCAGCAAGCAAGCAGCAGACTGACCCTCCCCTTTGACTAGCCGCATATTTTCTAAGCAATTTCAGCCATTCACACCTTGGCACAGCCTATGCTTTACCGTACCAGCAGGGGATGCACCGTCGCATACCCGGCAGATCTAATTGCAACCATGGCTTGAAAGCATCATAGGGATGGCCGGATACCGGGCGCAGGTCACGCAGCTGCCGAGACACAACAAGATGTCAGGCCAGGAAGCGGACATTGCGCAACGCCGCAAACTGCCTCCACCGTAGTTTTCAAGCCCTGGCACGCAGGAGGTTGTACCATGCCGCCACTTTCCAACCCGGCCAGCTCCGGACCCAAAACGTCCTACCACGAATTCTATGCTGACGACTTCAGTCCCCGCGACCACTACCGTCTGCTCTGGGATCATATCCGCGCCACCGGCAACAATGCCCTGGAGACCAAGGATCATGAATCCCAGCTGGCACTGCAGACCGAAGGGGTCACCTTTACGGTCTACGGCGAGAGCGAAGAGGGGATCGAGCGGATCTGGCCCTTTGACCTGATCCCCCGTATCATAACTGCAGCGGAATGGGTGCGGATAGAATCCGGCCTCAAGCAGCGGGTCAGGGCGCTCAACCTGTTTCTGGAAGACCTCTACGGCGAGCAGAAGATCATCAAGGATGGCGTGATCCCGCCGGAACTGATCTACCAGGGCAAGGACTTCCGGCGTGAGATCGTCGGCATCGTCCCGCCGCGCGGCATCTACACCCATATCAGCGGTATCGATATTATCCGCGATGAGCAGGGTGACTTCCTGATCCTGGAAGACAACCTGCGCACCCCTTCAGGGGTCTCCTACATGATTGAAAACCGGGTAATCGAGCGTCGCATCCTGCCAGAGTTCTTCAACAAATACCGGGTGCGGCGGGTTGAGCACTACCCGTCACTGCTGCTGGATGCCCTGCGCTGCCTCTCGCCCCGCGGCAAAGGAACAGCCGAGATTGTGCTGCTGACCCCCGGCATCTACAACTCGGCCTATTTCGAACATACCTTCCTGGCCAAGGAGATGGGGATCGAGCTGGCTGAAGGCCGCGACATGGTCACCATCAACGACATCGTCTATCTCAAGACCACCAAAGGATTGAAAAGGGTGGATGTGATCTACCGCCGGATTGATGACGATTATCTTGATCCGCTGATCTTCCGCTCCGACTCATCACTGGGGATTGCCGGGGTGATCAATGCCTGGCGGGCCGGTAATGTGGCCATCGTGAATGCACCGGGCAGCGGTATTGCCGATGACAAGGCGGTCTACCCCTTTGTGCCGGATATCATCCGCTACTACCTGGGACAGCAGCCGATCCTCAAGAATGTCCCCACCTATCAGATGACCAATGTGACCGACCGGGAGTATGTCTTTGACAACATGGAACGGATGGTGGTCAAGGCGGTCAGTGAATCCGGCGGCTACGGCATGCTGATGGGGCCCTCCTCCACCCCGGCCCTGCGCAAGGAATTTATGGACCGGGTGCTGGAAAATCCCCGCAACTACATCGCCCAGCCGGTGGTCTATCTCTCACGGCATATCTGCTACATGGACGGAGAACTGGAGGCACGCCACCTGGATCTGCGGCCGTTTGTGATCTATGGTGAGGATATCCAGGTGGTACCGGGCGGACTGACGCGGGTGGCGCTGCGTAAGGGGTCACTGGTGGTGAACTCTTCTCAAGGTGGTGGAAGCAAAGACACCTGGGTCCTGGCGGAGTAGAGGCACATAGTTTCCGCAATCTCTACGTTGATCTTCAGCTTTGGTTGTGCGGCGTACTGGGTGTACGCCTCCGCCCAAAGCCTCGACCGCCTTGACCTTGCGAAAACTATGCACCTCAGTTAACGGAATGATTATAAACAAGACGGCTGTGAGAAAAGCTCCAGATGCCAGGCGCAGGAGGAGCAGGGTGTGAGGCGTAGCAAGCGCTACGTTGAATGGCCTGCGACGACGGCAACGAAGCAGATGGACTTTTATCGCAGCCGCAGCAAAGAGGTTACTGATATGTTAAGCCGCATAGCTGATTCAATGTACTGGATGGCCAGATATCTGGAAAGAGCCGGCGAAACCGCCCGTCTGATGGAGATTAACCTGCTCTATCTGGTGGAGGCGGAAGAGGATATGGGTGAAGAGGACAAGTGGCGCCCGATTCTGGAGATTACGGCCGCCCTGCCCCAGTATGTGGAGTTGTATGGCGATGATGCGATCACCACGCAACGGGTCCTGCAGTTTGTCTGTGGCGGCCGCACCAACACCAACTCGATCCGCACCTGTCTGCGGCTGTTCCGCGAAAACGCCCGGGTGGCCCGGGACCGGATCTCCAAAGAGATGTGGGAGGCGGTTAACGATATCTGGATGACCTACAACGAACGGTTGCGGGGCAGCATTACCCTGGAAAAGGCCAGCAACCTCTTTGTGGAGCTGCGCAATCAGGTGGCCCGCTTCAACGGCCTGCTGGCTGCCACCATGATGCGGGGTGAGGCCTATGCCTTCTGTCAGCTGGGTGGCTGCGTGGAACGGGCCGATATGATCGCCCGGATCCTGGATGTCAAATACCATATCATTCTGCCGGACATTCATCTGGTCGGCTCCGCACTTGACTACTACCAATGGGCTGCCCTGCTCAAATCACTGTCCGGCTTTGAGGCGTTCCGGCGCACCAATCAGAGCGGCTTCGAGCCCAAGGCGGTGGTTGACTTTGCCGTCTTTGAACATGACTTCCCGCGTTCACTGGCCTTTTCCGTTGATCGCGCCGGAGCCGCCCTGGCCAACATCGGGCTTGAAGGCAAGGAGAAGACCGCTGCGGCATTTGCCGCCCTGCAGACACTGCTGGCCTCCTCCAACGGAGAAACGGTCTTTACCAGCGGCCTGCATGAGTTTCTGGAACAGGTGCTGGGGCTGCTGGCAGGGTTCCACTGTGCACTGGCAGAAGAGTTTTTTCAATAACCTCCCCAGCCCTCCCTTGTCAGGGAGGGAGCAGAACAATGCAAGGCCCTTCCTCCCCCCCTGACACGGTGGGAATGAGGGGGTTAAGGAGTTTACCCGATGCGTTATCTGATCGAGCACGAAACCATACTGGACTATCCGGCAGCAGTCCGGGAACACCACCTTGAGCTGCGCCTGACCCCCCGTCAGGATGCGGGGCAGCGTCTGATCTCACACCGGATCGAGCTGGAGCCATCGGCGGAGCGCCATAGCTATCAGGATTACTTCGGCAATGGAGTTGACTACTTCTGTGTCAACGCTCCCCACACCTGCCTGACCACCCGTCTGACGGCCGAGGTGGAAACCCTGCGGGAAAATCCCTTTGACTTTGAGCCGGTACCCGTCTATCAGCAGAAGGAGTGGTATGCCCGGGAACTGCGCCAGACCCCGGCGTTATACGACTACCTGCTGCACCGCAGCAGCCTGACACCGGCAATCATGAAGCTGGCGGCTGAACTTGACTGTGCCGTGCCGCGTCACGAAGCAGAGCAGCTACCCATGGACAGCCTGCTGGAGCTGATGGGCTGGGTGCCAAAGGTGCTGTCCTATGAGGCCGGGTCAACCGCTGTGCATAATGATCTGCTTGATGCGGTTCGCCACCGGACCGGTGTCTGTCAGGATTTCGCCCATCTCTTCATCACCGTTGCCCGTTCCTGGAATCTGCCGAGCCGCTATGTGATGGGCTACATGGATCCCGGCATCCTGGCCGAAGGAGAGATGATCGCCACCCACGCCTGGGCTGAGGTACTGGTACCGGGAGGCGGCTGGATCGGTTTCGATCCGGTGCACAACCTGCTGGCCAATGACCGCTATGTGGCGGTTGCCGTCGGGCGTGATTCCTACGATGCTGCCCCCCAACGGGGCAGTTTCAAGGGGGGCGATGCCGGTACCCAGCCCCAGGTTAACCTGACTATTGTCAACCAATGAGCACACCATGACCCAAACCACTGAAACCATCTTCTCCCTGGCCATGCCGTACCGGGAGACGCTTGATATCCGCCGCACGGTCTATACCGGTGGGAATGGCCCCCGTGTAGCAGTCACTGCCGGCATCCACGGCGATGAACTGGAAGGGCTCTACGTCTGCCATCGCCTGGCTGCCTGGCTGGATGAGCTGCAGCACAGCAATCCGCAGCACCTGCTGGGACAGGTGGAGCTGTACCCGGCCCTCAATCCGCTGGGACTGGATACCCTGACCCGCTCGGTGCCGGTCTTTGACAGCGACCTGAACCGTTCCTTTCCCGGCAGCCAGCAGGGTGATCTGCCCAAACGTCTGGCAGCGGCAGTCATGACCGCACTGGATGGCGCCAGCCTGGTGGTTGATATCCATGCCAGCAACATCTACCTGCGGGAGATCCCCCAGGTGAGGATCAACAGCGAATTCAGCGACCTCCTGGTGCCGTTGGCTGAGCAGGCCAACCTGGACCTGATCTGGATCCACGGTGCTGCCACCGTGCTGGAGGCCACCATCGCCCACAGTCTTAACAGCCGTAATGTCCCCTGCCTGGTGGTGGAGATGGGGGTGGGGATGCGCCTGACGCCGGACTACTGCGAACAGTTGACGGTTGGTCTGCTGCATCTCTGGCAGGAGCTGGGAGTGCTGGCGCCGGAAGTGGTGCTGCCGCCGCTGACCCATCACCCGCTGGTGGCCGATGACAGCAACGTACACTACCTGAATGCCCAGACCTCCGGCCTGTTTGTACCGGCAACCGCCCACTGGACCGATCTGCGGCGGGGTGAGCTGCTGGGCACGATTGTCTCGCCGTTCCACGGTGCGGTGTTATCCGAGGTCCGTTCACCGGTGGACGGCATCCTGTTTACCCTGCGGGAATATCCGCTGGTCTACGAAGGCTCGCTGATGGCACGGGTCATGGCCCGCAAGGGAGGTGCCCGATGAAACGCGATCTGCTGTTGATGACCGCGCCGGTCCGGGACAGTTTTGACATCCCCTGCCATGAGATCGGCCCCAAGGCCGCTCATCCGGCAGCTGCCTTTGTGGCAGGCCTGCATGGCGACGAACTGAACGGCACCTTTATCCTCTCCCGTCTGGCTGATTTCCTGAACGGTGTGGAAGCCGGCAAACATCCCGGCCTGAAGCTGCTCAAGAAGGTGCTGATCATCCCGGCGGTCAACGTGCTGGGGATCAATCTGCGCTCCCGCACCTGGCCCTTTGACAAGAGCGACATGAACCGGATGTTTCCCGGCAATGTCAGCGGCGAGACCACCCAACGGATCGCCCTGGCCGTGCTGGAGGCCACCAAGAAGGCGGAATACCGGGTGGATCTGCACACTTCCGGCGTCGATTTCGAGGAACTGCCCCAGGTGCGCCTTTACAGCCCCAGCGACGCCCAACGCGCAACCGCCCGTCATTTTGGGCTGCCGGCGATCATGGAGCGCAGCATCTCGCCGGTCTTTACCACCACCCTGATGCATGCCTGGCAGGTCTGGCCGGGCCAGAGTTTTCTGTTGCGGGTCGGCCAGGGCGGCACCGTCCAGCTCGGGCATTGTCAGCAGGTCTTCCGGGGACTGGTTGCATTTCTGGGACAGACCGGCATCCTGGCAGGGGTCAGTCTGGCGGAAGGGGACGAAGAGATCTCTCACTTCCGGCAGGGCAGTTCAAAGCGGCTCTATGCCGGCAAGGCCGGCACCTTTGTCTCGGATTGCCAGGTGGGGCGTTGGGTACGCACGGGGCAGGAGCTGGGGTACATCTACGACAGCTTCAGCGGCAACGTGATTGAAAAGGTGGAGGCGCCGGCCAACGGTCTGCTGACCGGTATCCGCCGGCACCCCCTGTTGTTTGAAGGTGATCTGTTGCTGAGAATCAACCCTAAGTCCTGACTTTTGTTTGCAGTATCCGCAGGCAAAACGGGCGCCCCAGTTTTCCAGGGCGCCCGTTTTGTCTCTCACAGAAACCGCAGCATCACCACGCTTTAGTCCCATGGCATGAATTGGCACAGGTTCGGTTGGTTGCATTCCATCCGATTGTCGTGCTGAGGTCCTTGACGCCGTTCATATGGGTAGCGGCATTAACCGTCGTTGTGCTGTAACCGCTTCCGTGACAGGTTGCACATCCAACCCCCATGCCGGAGTGGAAGGCATGTTGCCCAACCTGGGGAGGAATGGCATGGCAGCTGCCGCAACTGAGTGAAGGAGCACTGGTGGTTGCCGAGGCCTGGGCTGATGCGGCCCCTTCTCCAGCACTGTTCACTGCGGTAACGATATAGTAGTAGCTGGTGCCGGCAGCCAGACCGGTATGCAGGTACGGGCTGGTCACATTTGTCAGTTTTGTCCCGTTGGCCGTGGTCACCCCGGATGTATTGGACCAGTAGAGGTTGTAGGAGGTTGCTCCGGACACGGCCGACCAGGCAAGGCTCACCTGATTGGTTCCACCGGTGGCAGTCACGCCGGTCGGGGCAACAGGCACCGTTGGAGGCGGGGCACTGGTGGTTGCCGATGCCTGGGCCGAGGCACTGCTTTCCCCCACGCTATTGACCGCGGTTACGACAAAGTAATAGGTGGTCCCGGCAGCCAGACCGGTTTTTACGTAGGGGCTGGTCACACCTGAGACCTTGGTGCCGGTGGCGGTTGTAACACCTGAAGCGGCTGACCAGTAGAGGTTATAGGAGGTTGCATTACTGGCTGCTGCCCATGAAAGTGTGATCTGGTTGGTGCCGCCGGTGGCAACCAGGTTTGACGGTGTTGCCGGTAGCGTAGGTGGCGGTGTTGTAGGCAGGGTTGTCGCGGCAGCCTGCACGGAAGCGGCACTTTCGCCGGCACTGTTAACGGCGGTCACGATGCAGTAATAGGTGGTTGCATCAGCCAGTCCGTTCAGCACCAGCGGGCTGGTTGCATTTGAGACTTTTGTGCCATTCACCTTTGTCACGCCGTTGCTGGTTGCGTAATAGACATTATACGAGGTTGCATTGCTTACCGCATTCCAGGAAAGACTGACCTGCTTGGTACCGCCAGTGGCAATCAGACCGCCCGGTGCCGCCGGGACAACCGGGGCGGCAACGTTTGTCGTGGCCGTGACCTGGGCAGAGGCGACGCTTTCTCCGGCACTGTTGACCGCTGTAACAACGCAGTAGTAGGTAGTTGCATCAGCAAGCCCGCTCAGGACCGCCGGGCTGGTGGCATTTGCAACCTTTATCCCGTTTGCCGGGGTTACGCCGCTGGTAGTGGCGTAGTAAATCGTATAGGAGGCGGCGTTGCTGACGGCGCTCCAGGTAAGTGTCAGCTGCCCTGCACCGCCAACGGCGGCCAGGTTGGTCGGGGCAGCCGGCACGGTCATCCTGTGTGGCATATTGTTGGCGTTAAAGGTCCCGCTGGTGATGTTGTTGATGGCGCAGGAGAAGATCGGGGCACTGGTGCCTCTATTGGAAACCGTCAAGGTACTGCCTGTGATATCGACCGTAACGAAGTCAAACATGCCGTCAAGCCCGCTATGGTCGGCACGATAGGGAGAGCTGATCGGATTTTTCCCGGCAGCGCCATACAGGTCAAGCAGCGGATTGAGCATCATCAAGAGGTCCTGTGTGGCAATTGTTAACCCGTCCTGAATCTTTCTGAGTTTCTGTTCATCTGGGGTGGTAAAGACATCTCCGGGATTAGCGCTGCCCCAGGCAAGTGTCACCAGCGCATGCGACAACGGATTGGCATTGGCAATGCCGGTACCCGATGCAAACGTGAGCAAGGTATGATTCTGACCATTTGCGCTGCCGGTTGCCTGAAGGATGAAGGGGGCCTTCATACCGGTAACATCAAAGGCAAAGGAGCCATCACTGCCAATCACGGCAGTTTTTTGCTTTGACGGTGTTGATGCATCCTTCAGGGTCACCTGGCCGGACAGCTGCATACCGACAGCCGCAGTTCCCGTTACCACCTGCGAAGAGACCCCGGGACTGCTACCCCCGCCGCCACATCCGCCAAGTACAAGCGCTGAAAACGCGAGAACCAGCCCCCCTATCATGCTGCCCAGCTTTGTCATCAGAGGTTTCATACCCTGCTCCTTTCCCTTTACTCCGGAATTGTTGAATGCGTTACTGAATGTTATTCCCATCTTTGGTGCTTTTCTCCTTTGCTTGATTGTGTAGATCCACCCGTTTTCTGCGGCTCAAGACGCAAAAAAGCCGGGTACCTGCCTATCGATAAATCGATATTTCGGTAGCCCGGCTGTCTCAGAGAGACCCGTAGGTTTTCCGCCCTACCCTCGCGGGTAGTTGAGTATTTTCGTATATCAACTGCTATTCAATTGTTTACTATGTTTCTAGTAAATACAAGATTAGAATAAATGTCAAGCCTTTTTCTAATCGAGATATAGACCGGTCTGGCCCAGCTGCGCTGAGCTACAGACGCCGTCATCAACATCGATGCTGCACATGCAAACGGGCGCCCCGGAAAACCGGGACGCCCGTTGACATTCAGACTATGCAGAGATCTCAGCCCTGCGTGCTGAAACTCCCCGGCTGACGGTTCCCGGGATTGGGGGTACCGGCCAGGTTGTTGGTTGTGCTGCTGTTGGTTTGTCCAGGCTTGCTGTTCGTACCGGCTGTCATCTGCAGCGCCTGTTGTGAGATGGTCACCGTATCGGTCTTGGCGGCCTTGGATGGTTTTTGCGCATCCTGATTACCTTGCTGAATTGCCCCTGCCTGTGTCTCGGTTGTCTTTGCTGACGGGTTAACATAGGGGCTGTTGGTTGCTAAACTGTTGGGCGATATCTGACTGATTGGCATGATAACCACCTCCTTCTCAAGCGGTTGTTAATTCTGACTTTGTTGTACTGCTCCCGGACTGCGTGCCTTGCAGGATCTGAAGGTCGCTCGGGGAAATATTGAGTGGCGGCGGCACAATCATCCTCAGTATTTCACGATATAACGACGGTGACGTTTCCTTCAGCACCTTCAATTCTTCACTGTTCCCCATGAAGGGGGGATAATTCTTGCCTGCCGCCGTATATACCTCCGACTTTGTGCTGGCAGACTGTTCCTGCTGCTTGACCGCTTCCTTCTTAAGTTCGGTCTTCTGTTCATGCTGCTGATTCAGCGCCTTGCTCATGTCACGGGCTGTACTGGATAACGTCACTGAATCCTGTTTGGAGGCTTGAATGCTGGCATTGAGCGCTGCCTTTTCCAACTGTGCTGGTTGAGGTGTTTGTGGAGGGGCTGCCTCGCTCTTGGCCGGAGCCGAGGTAGAATCTGGCGACAACGCAGGGATTTGTATCGATACTGAACTAATCATGGTCTTCACCCATGCATTCAGCTACATGCCAGTTATTATAGTATGCCCTTTGTACATGTAAATCAAGGGGGTTATTAGCTGGCAGATGACAGATCAAGAAGGGTGAGGCGCCCAGCTTTTTTGCAGCAGGTGGCAAAATTGTGTATTTCGTCGGCACCAGCAGACCATGGCACGCTCGCCGCCGGGGCCACACTGGCACATATTTAAGCAAAAACAGCAAATTACATTGTTGGCACGCCCAGTGCAAAGTCAGGTCAGGGGCAGCAACGATGCCGCCCGTTTGGAGGCAGCAATGGCAAAACCTGACTACTACGACGTTGAAGACTGTTCCACCCACGAAAAGGGTGCTCCAAAGTTCTGCAAAAAATCTGAACCTGGCGAGGGGACCGAACGTTCCTGTGCCTATGACGGCGCCCGGGTAGTGTTGATGCCGGTGACCGACGCGATTCACCTGGTGCATGGCCCGATCGCCTGCGCCGGCAACTCCTGGGACAACCGGGGGGCCCGTTCATCCGATTCACAACTCTACCGCCGTGGCTTCACCACCGAGATGCTGGAAAACGATGTGATCTTCGGTGGCGAAAAGAAACTCTACAAGGCGATCATCGATCTGGCAGCCCGCTATCCTGAAGCCAAGGGGATGTTCGTCTACGCCACCTGCGTCACCGCCATGACCGGTGATGATATTGAGTCGGTCTGCAAGGCCGCCCAGGAGAAGGTCAGTATCCCGCTGGTACCGGTCAACACCCCCGGTTTTATCGGTGACAAGAACATCGGCAACCGCCTGGCTGGTGAAATTCTGTTCAAACAGGTAATCGGCACGGCTGAGCCGCCGGTGCTGGGTGAGTACCCGATCAACCTGATCGGTGAGTACAACATCGCCGGTGATCTGTGGGGGATGCTGCCGCTGTTTGACCGGCTGGGGATCCAGATTCTCTCCTGCTTCAGCGGTGACGCCAAGTTTGAGGAACTGCGCTACGCCCATCGCGCCAAGCTGAACATCATCATCTGCTCCAAGAGCCTGACCAACCTGGCCAAGAAGATGCAGAAGACCTACGGCATGCCGTACCTGGAGGAGTCGTTCTATGGCATGACCGATATCGCCAAGGCGTTGCGCAACATCGCCATCGCCCTGGATGACGCCGTTAACGGTCTGGAAAAACGGGTCATGCAGGACCGGGTTGAACAGCTGCTGGAAGAGGAAGAGGCCAAATGTCGCGAGCGGCTGGCCCCCTACCGCGCCCGGCTGGAAGGCAAGCGGGCCGTGCTGTTCACCGGCGGAGTCAAGACCTGGTCCATGGTCAACGCCCTGCGCGAGCTGGGGGTTGAGATCCTGGCTGCCGGCACCCAGAACTCGACCCTGGAAGATTTTTATCGCATGAAGGCCCTGATGCACAAGGATGCCCGGATCATTGAAGACACCTCCACGGCCGGTCTGCTGGGGGTGATGAAAGAGAAGATGCCGGACCTGATCGTGGCTGGCGGCAAGACCAAGTACCTGGCCCTCAAGACCAAGACCCCGTTCCTTGACATCAACCATGGCCGCTCCCACCCCTATGCCGGATACGAAGGGATGGTGACCTTTGCCCGTCAGCTTGACCTGACCGTCAACAATCCGATCTGGCCGCTGCTGAACAGCCCGGAACCATGGGAAACCGATGCAACCCCGCTGGTAAACGCCGCCCGCAGTCATGCTGAAACCTATCTGGCCGAGGACCTGGCAGCCTCACGGGTGGCAGTGCCCAAGAAGGCCGCTACGGTCAATCCCCAGAAGAACTCGCCGGCCCTGGGGGCGACCCTGGCCTATCTGGGGATCGATCAGATGCTGGGACTGCTGCACGGTGCTCAAGGCTGCTCGACCTTTATCCGGCTGCAGCTCTCCAGGCACTTCAAGGAGTCCATCGCCCTGAATGCCACGGCCATGAGCGAAGACAGCGCCATCTTTGGCGGCTGGGAAAACCTGAAAAAAGGGATCGGCCGGGTAATCGAGAAATTCGGTCCCAAGGTGGTGGGGGTGATGACCTCCGGTCTGACCGAGACCATGGGGGATGATGTCCGCTCTGCCATCCACCAGTTCCGTGTGGAACATCCTGAGCATGACCAGGTACCGGTTATCTGGGCCTCAACCCCGGATTACTGCGGTTCGCTGCAGGAGGGCTACGCCAACACGGTGGAGGCGATTCTGGCCACCCTGCCGGAGGCAGGCGCCCCGATCTCCGGACAGGTCACCCTGGTGCCGGGGGCACAGCTGACACCGGCCGATGTGGAGGAGTTGAAGGAGCTGATCGAGTCATTCGGCCTGAGCGTACTCTGTATTCCGGACATCGCCAATGCCCTGGATGGCCATATTGATGCCGATGTCTCGCCGCTGTCCACCGGCGGGATCAGCGTCGACAAGATCAAACAGGCCGGTCGCAGCATCGCCACCTTGTATGTGGGCGATTCGCTGGCCAAGGCTGCCAGCCAGCTGGAAGAGCGGCTGGGCATACCGGCCTACGGCTTCACCTCCCTGACCGGCATGGCCGAGACCGACAGCTTCATGGCGGTGCTGTCAGCCATCAGCGGCAGGGCCATTCCGGAGAAGCACCAGCGCTGGAGATCCAGGCTGGCTGATGCGCTGGTGGATTCGCACTACCAGTTTGGCAACAAGAAGGTTGCCATCGCCCTTGAGGCCGACCATCTGAAAGGGATGACCCGTTTTCTGGCAGGCATGGGCTGCCAGATCCAGGCTGCCCTGGCAGCCACCCGCACCCGCGGCCTGGACAGCCTGCCCTGTAACAACGTCTTTGTGGGTGACCTTGAGGATCTTGAAACCGCTGCCGTTGGTGCCGACCTGCTGGTGGCCAACTCCAACGGCAGACAGGCAGCGGCCAAGCTCAAGATCGGCGCCCACCTCAGAACCGGCCTGCCGGTGTTTGACCGGCTGGGAGCGCACCAGAAGATGTGGGTCGGCTATCGCGGAACTCTGAATTTGGTTTTTGAAGTTGCCAATATCTTCCAGGCAAACGCTAAAGAGGCGCAGAAACTGGCACATAATTGAAATCCTGAACCCACCCCGACCCTCCCTTTTCAGGGAGGGAGTAAAAGCTCAGAGGCTTGAGCCTCCCCCCTGACAAGGGGGGATTGAGGGGGGTTAGAAAGAGGGTAACCATGAAAATCGCATTTACCACCACCGATGGCACCATGATCGATCAGCACTTTGGCCAGTGTGAGAGCTTCCAGATCTGGGAGATCGGGCCTGACCAGGCGTCATTTCTGGAATCCGTCTCAACGGAGGCGCACGGATCTGATGAAGAGGACCGGATCACCGCCAGAGCCAAGATCCTGTCGGATTGTGCCATTGTCTACACCATGCAGATCGGTGGACCGGCGGCAGCAAAACTGGTGGCTCAGAAGATTCATCCCATGAAGACCAATGCCGAGGTCAGTCTGCCGGAGACCGTGGCAAGGCTGCAGGAGGTATTACGGGGCAATCCCCCCCCCTGGCTGCGCAAGGCGATGAACAAGGGACAGGCCGTCTCATTTGAAGACGACTAGCATGATGGCGCAGTACCATGAAGGGATATGAGTTTTTCGCCGGGCTCCAACTGCCGGGGCAGTGGCGCACAAGACATGCTTGCAAAGCAACGACAGGATTGCGGAAATACCGCATCCATCCATAAAACAGGAGGAAATCAAAATGGCCTACATCACCGGACTCACCAAAGACAAGCACGAGTGGACCCCCCAGTTTATCGTTTCCATTGACGAAGAGACCTGCATCGGCTGTGGCCGCTGCTTCAAGGTCTGCAGCCACGACGTTCTGGCATTTGAAGAACTGGACGAAGATGATTCAGCCAAGATGTTCATGCGGGTGGCCAATGCCGGCAACTGTATCGGCTGTGAGGCCTGTGGCAAGACCTGCTCCAAGAAGTGCTTCACCTTCGCACCGGTAGCAGCCTAGGGACGGTTCTTTTTCGCTCTGGCATCGTCCCCCCCCGGCTGGGCATGCTCGACGCACCGTTTGGTGTGTCTGCGCTGCAGCCCTGCGGGTACCTTGCCAGGGCGAAAAGTCCCGCGCCCCCCTGACAGGCAGGAAAGGATCAGTCATGTTGATTGCCGTAACATCATCAGATGGCAAACATATTGATACCCATTTCGGCAAGGCAGATCGTTTTCTGGTCTACGAAGTCGGCACCGGTGAGCCTGCACTACAGCATGAGGTGGAGGCCCCCCGTTACTGCGGTGGCACCGGCCCGGGACATGACCTGATGCAGGACAAGCTGGCAGCCATTGCAGCAAGCCTGGGGGATTGCCGGGTGATCGTAACGTCCATGATCGGCGAATCCCCAAAAGCGGAGATGGAACGATTGGGGATTGAGATCATCAGCATTTCAGGACCGGTGAGCGACGTATTGAAGGAAGTGATAAAACTCTACTAACCCAGTCGCTCCAATTTCAATGTAAGGGTGGCGGAGCCGAAGAGGAGCCAATCCACCAGCAGCTTGCAACGGAATTGGAAGCAGGCCATCTCAACGGGGTGACGGCCGATGTCGATCTTCAATCTCTGCAATCTGCCACCCTGGGTGATCGCCTCGCGTCACTTCAATGAACATCCGCAACCGTTATTTCTGCAGGGGGTGCGGGATGCCAACCGTTTTCTGTTCAACAAACTTGACACACTCGAAAACCGCGACGAACGGGGACAGGTCTTCAGTGACTACCTCTCGGTCAAGTTCCAGCTCCACCATGAGGATGGCCATACCGACTCTGCCCGCAGGGCGCTGCGTAACAGTTATCTGCGCTTCCTGAAGGGGTGGATGATGGACAGCAATTCGGTGGAAGGGGCGGTGCTGAAAAGCTGGGTAGAGAGCAGAATGGGGATCGCCCCGACCTTTCATAACGGCCGGATCAGCGGCACGGATTCAGAGGCCCATTACCGTTATATTGTAGACCGGACCCGTGGCAGCAAGCGGACCAACGCCATCAATGCGCAGCTTGACCTGCTGTACGAATACTGCCAGTACGAGCTGCAGCGCAGCCACGGCAAACTGGGGACCCTGACCCTGTTTCGCGGCACCAACGGTGCGACCGAGGATCAGATCCTGGAACAGGTGGGCAAACGGGAGCAGATCGTACGGTTGAACAACCTGGTCTCCTTTACCGATGAAGAGGAACGTGCCTGGGAGTTCGGCTCGATTGTCTGGCGGGTACAGGTACCCACCTCAAAGATCTTCTTTTTTGATGAACTGCTTCCCACCAGCCTGCTCAAGGGCGAGGGTGAATACCTGGTGATCGGCGGTGATTACCTGGTCAAACGGATCATGTGCACGGTTTGATAGCAACCAGTCCCTCACCCGCCTGCCGGACCTCCAATCCCATGTTGCACAGCAATCCGCACAACCACTCCAGTGGTACCTTCTTGCGCCAACCAGCGTGAAAATGATCGGCAATCAATAGCATACCACCACGGTTCAGCACTGCTACGAGCTGTCCGAGCACCTGCCCTATTTCGCCATGGTTACTGATAATGGGACCACCCAACAGACCATTGCACAGGATCAGATCAAAGGCTTGGTTGCTTGGCACTTGTGCCAGTAAATCCACGGTCTGAAAGCTGATCCGCCTGTCCCAACCCTGCTGCTTGAGCGGCTGTATCCTCTGCCGGTAGCTCTGTTCCCGCTGCAAGTCATGGGGCAGCGCGCGGTTCTCCGCGGCCCAGACCTCCAGCGGCTCCAGGGTCCATCCCTCAAGCCGAACCTGCTCAGGCGGCCAACCGTGCGCTGCCAACAGCTCTGCCAGCTCCCAGGTCCCTTCGCCACTGCCACAGGCTGCATCAAGCACCCGCAGAGAACCGCTGCTTTTTGACATATTTTGTCGCAGCCAGCTGAGCTGGTCGGGATAGCGGCCAAATCCGGCCCCGTTAAAGCGGCTTGGCAGAAACGAGTGGAATATGAATCCGGTCAGCAGATCATGGTCTTGCAACAGATGTTCCAGCAGTCTTGCCGGATTGGGGGAGCGTTGCAGCCAGCTGGGCAGGGCTGCATAGCAGTCAGCCCAGCTCAGGGCAGTATGGAACGGGGTACTGCTACAGATCGGGGGATACACCAGGGCCTGACCGTACAACCGGTAGAATACCCGCCTGATGGTGGCAATCGGCAGGTACAGCTCGGACTGCAGCCGGATCTCAGGGGTGATGATCAGCCCCGGAGCCGGAAGCGGCTGCGGCGAGGTGGCAGCATACACGGCAAAAAGACGATGGAGCTGTTGCAGAAAGGTATTGTTCCGTGCCACATCGCAGGCTCTGATTAGAGGGCAGGAAGTCATTATGGCCCTGGAGCAAGATGTTCTTGGGTTGTCATCACAGCCGCAGAGCATTAATTGCAACGAGACGGTACAGGCATCTGTCAATTCGCACGTCAGGCATGGTTGTTATCAAAACGGCATCTTGATACTGATGAACTGCGGCTGGTCAATGAAACTGCCGCTATGGGGACGCAGCCAGCATTCCAGGCGATTGTCGTCAAAAGAGTAGACAATCGCCTGAATAGAGGTGTTGCCATATATATCTCCATTATCAGTGCCGTTGGCGCCAGGTTTGTGATAGGTGATAATCGATTTCATGCCGATAAAATCTACACGCGAACCCTGGGCTGCAAGCAATGATTTATAATTGGCCCAGCGCTCGGTATTTACCGGGGCCGGAGTATGGTTGTCGTCATTGCCCAGAAGCAGGAAGGAGTTAACACTGGCTACCGCATTGCTGAATCCCCATACGATGCCTGGGTTAAGGGCGCTGTCAGGCCCCCTGAGGGCACGGGTCCTGTTGAAATCGTTTTCAAGCACCTTTGTGGTTGTTGCATCGGCAAGGAACATATTGTGATTATAGCCGTAGAGTTTGGCTGGATCCTTCAGGTAATTTGCCACCTCATCCAGTGTTGAACTTGTTTCCATTGCCTTGCGAATGTCGAGCAGGATAGAACGCCGGCCGACCGCCGAATAGGCTCCGCCGACCGGGCTGTAAAGGTTGGCGATGTATACTCCAGAGCTATTGATGGCAACCAAGTTACCAAGCACACCAAGCCAGCCGAAGGAAGCGACCTGTTTCGAGCCGGTCCTGGTGTGCACGAGTGCATTCAACGCGCCGAACTGTCCTGTTGATCCGGGGAACCAGTCGGTGATTCTGCCGACGATGGTCTTGCCGGTGGCTGATCGTGCACCGGTGACCGCCAGAGTAGAACAGGCCGTGGTGGTGGCTATGTCAGGAACCAGGTTCAGGAGCAGGTACTCATTTCTGGAGAGCTTGCCATCCCCCAGTTCATCGTGGTCACCGCCACTCAGGGTTGACGCAAATCCATCCAGTTCCTGCAGATAGAGCGGGTCGATCTGTTTTTTGATCTCAAGGGCCCGTGCGATCATAACCGCAAAGGGAATGCTGCCTGCCGTTCCGGGGATTCCCGAGCCGGTTACCGGTACAGCCGCTTCCTGTAACTCTTTCAGGTAGGAGTCGATGAGCTGTTCATAGTCCGGAACCGTAGCCAGAACCTTCTGGCCATATTCTCTCCCGACAGCATAATGATTGCCATCCGAAGATAGAATCGTAACCTGATAGAACCCGGTGCCGGGCGTTATGCTGACCAGCGAGCTGTCGTCCGAACCGCACGACAGTAATCCAATTACTATGGCAATTGTAAAAACAGGAAAAATCAAAAATATCTTCACGGAATTCCTCTTTGTCGTTCAAGTCGCCGGCAGCTACATCCCCAGCAGAAACTGCATGCCCAAAACATATTCCCGTACGAGAGAGGCCGCGTGGGTCGAGCCGGTATTTGCTTTGTTGAATGGCTCGGTACTGGTCAGTTTGGTGAAGGTCACATTGCTGTAAGTCCCCCAGACCTTCTGCATGGCCAGGGTGTTTCCATAGGGTACGCAGTCATCGCCCTCGTAGTGAGCAAAGAAAAACTTGACGTTCGGATCAGGGAGCCAGGCTGTCTGCGCCAGCGTATTGGCAGCCAGAGCCTTGTTAAGATCGCTGTCCGGCTCGTCGACCAGATGTTTCTGGAAGTCGAGGGTTGTAATAGAGATAGGTCCGTAATATTTGTTGTCTTTACTGGCTGGTGTGACGGTATAGATCAGGGTCGATATCTGGCTCCCGGTATAATCTCCGTTTAGTAAAGCCAGAAGTCGCGAGTTGAAATTGAGGCCGTCAATGACGGGGTTTGCTACGACTGCGTTGCTGAAGTCCAGATAACTGATAGCTGGATAGGCCGCGCGATAGCCGTTGATCACATAGGGCAGAAAGTACGGCGCAGGGAAGTCAATACCAGCGCTAATCATCAGATTCTTCATGGTACCGGCTAGGTCATAGGGGCCGGAGAGTGATGCAACCTTTTTCACCATGTAGTCGGCAGGGTAGTTTTTCATGTAGTAGGCTGACGCCAGGGCAGCATAGCCGCCCTCTGAGAAGCCCATAATATTGACTTCGATATAGTCGCTGAGCCCGAAGTCCTTGTTGGATCTGACTGCCTTAACCATGGCGGCGGAACTGCTGCCCAGGGTGGTCAGACAGTAGGGGTGGGTTTCGTAGTTATCACCCATGCCGGGGTAGTCAGGCATGACCACCGCATAACCCAGGGTTGCGAACAGATAGCCGAACATCTTGGTCATGGTCCCGTCTATAAATGGCTCTTTGCGTGAGGGTGAGTATGCCCGCAAGGTCTCTGTGGGATGGGTAAACAGCAGGACCCCTCTCGGGTTGTGCAAAAGATCATAGGGAAGCATCAAGAGACCGGTCAGATTCGGTGCATTGGGCTGAGGCGACTGTTTATAGGTGATTTTGTATAAATGCACGATCGGCGTTCGCGTGTACGGGAGAAAGCCTTCATTCCAGACGGATTTAATCAGGTTGATCAAGTCGTTGATGGGCTGCACGCCGGTAGCACCGTTTTTCGTTGCATTTGCCAGGGTATCGTAACCTCCAAGGGTGCTGCTGATGGTCAACTGATCTGCACCGCCAGCAAACAGTGCCTGCTCTACTTCGGTTATGCTTGAAAAAGTTGCCGTTTTTTCGGCAGACACCAGCACCGCAGGGTCTCTGGAAGTTTGAACATCGTCTGAGCCACATCCGGCTAATACCGTCAGTATCAGGGCACATGCCAGGGCTGCAAATTTTTGGAACCGTTTTTTGAACATCTGTGCCTCCTCTTCTCTTTCAATGTTGTCCGGATCAGCTGATTTGTTACATAACAACAGTGTCAGCAACGCCAGAGTCGCGTGACGCCGCTAGGGCATTCATAGTGATAGTGGTGCTGTTTAGCCGCAGGTTGCAGGTTGCTGCCATCGCCGGCCTCGATTCGGTGCCGGACAGTACCGGCAGGCCCGTACGTCGTTTACCCGGAAGCAGCGTCGTAAGCATATGGATCACGTGCAGGATGCGTTTCACGGGAACCGCCTTGACTAGCAGGGTTGGACTGGTGGTTCTGCGGCAGAACAAATTTGCATACAAAGTTTAGCAGAGTTTTTTCTGTTCGCAACAGGCAGAAGCCTGCTGCTGAACTATGGTGCATAATCCTTACAGTCTGGTGGCAGGGCTGAAGCAGAAGGTTGCAATGCCGGGTGGCGCCAGTGCAGTGCATCTGCAACCGCCTGACAGTTTAGATATGTTTGGTCGGGATATATCGACTGCTACCTTGCTGAGCCTGATCAGCCGATCCAGCGGGAGCGGCTGTGGAAACATGGCGGCATAGCAAAGCACTGGGGCATCCGCCCTGGGCCGGCAGTAAAACAGGTAAGATCAGGCTGGCTGATTGACGCTGAATTCACAGCATCCAGTTTTTGATGTCTGCCAGAATCTTATCTGGTTGCGCAGAGGTAACCGAGTGACCTGAAACACCATAATAGGGGTAGTACAGATCCACATAGGCCGGAGTTGACATGCCGGTTAAAGAGTTGGGGGTATAATTGATACGGAAACTCCCTAGTGGTTGCAGTAAATCTTTGCCACGCTTGACAACGACAGAATCGACAATGCCGGTATACTTTTTAAGAGCTTCCGGGTAACCAGGGGAATAGATGACCAGATCGTGCTCCGCATCAGTCAGAAAAGTCTTAACCAGCGTTGCGTTCTCAAGAAACAGTTGCCCAAAGAGCGGCGAGGTGTCCGGGCTGACCGGGTAGCCGGCATACACGGCACGGTTGCTCATAAAGGAAATATAGACAGCAATGTTGGTGCCGCTCAGATAATCGTCATATACCGGCAGGCTGCCAAATACTTTTTCAAAGGAATTATTACCGGCGCTTCCCAACAAAGCGATCATACGGCTGAGGGAATCCCGCTCCAATAGCAGCTTTTGGCTGAGACGGACATCGGTCAAATTCCAGCTGTTAGGGTCTTCATTCTTGTTAACAGCATAACGGTAAGCGTCTTTTCTTGCCTCTGGCCGTATCATGCTGATGTTATGCACATCATAATTAAAGAGCCGTGAAAGAGTATCCACATCCAGCAGGCTCTGCATGGCAAAAACTTCCAGCTCATCGGTCCAGCCCACCTGCATGCTCAGGTTGTATCTGTCACGCTTGGCAAGCTTTTCAACAAAGGTCAGTGCGTTCATCTCTTTGCTACAGGTTGAGTCGGATGGGTTGCATCGTGTATAGACCGTCCCGGTTGCCGTCGCCAGTTGGTCAATAATGGAGCCGGGTTGCTCAAAGAGATCACCATCCGCCTCGGCTTGGTAGGGGCCGCTGATTTCAGGCTGAATCAGAATCTGGCGCCCGAACTGCCGGGCTACCATCTGGGGGGTGAGGTTACCAGCCGCCGCTTCAGCCGGAAACAACTTGGAAAAGTGCTGTTGAATTTCAGCGACAAGAGCTGTGTCTTTGTAGATTTTTTCACCTGTACCGTATTTTGGATAAAACAGCAGCAGATTCAACATGGTAGAAACCCGCGTCCCGCTATAACTTTCACCCACCAGAATTACCTGATTAGACCGGATTGACGAATGGGCCTCCAAAAAGCGGAGGATCACCCTGATAACATTGGCCGAGTCAATAAACGGGTTGAAGTTTTTAGAATTAAACTCGGAGAAGCGGACCTCTTTATCTGAGGCACCAGTAACCAGATTGTAGGAAAAACCGGTATTGGGGGCATCGATGTAGAGCAGGTTACCGAGTACCGTCCAACTGTAGGGATTAGCTGCGTAGGGATTACCATTGGTACGTAACCTGTCCAGAGTGTAGGGAGCAGTGTTCATGCTAAACAGGTTGGTGGTTGTGGCACAGCCTGGACCGCCATTGAGAAAAACAAACAGTGGCTTGTGAGCAGAATCCAGGCTTGCAGGATGGAAGGAATACAATATCCGTGATGTTGACGAGGTATCACTGTAGGTGTCACGTCCGGGCTGCTGCAGGGAAAAACTGATCGGTTCAATTTCTATGTAACCGGCTTCGCTTTGCAGAGACACGGTATCGCTGCCGGAACAGGCCGCAAGGAACAAGGTGATAACAACAGCCACAAACAGGTTGGTACCCATTGAAAACTTCATCCTCGTACTCATTTGTATTGCTCCGTCAACCATGGTTACACCGATCTCGTTTTAATATCTGCGCAGCGGGTTATACAGCGTATCCCGCTCCACCGGTGTCTTGCCGGCAATCCTGATCAGCCGGATCAGGCGCTCCAGGGTCAGGGACTGAGGCGAGGCGGCCCCGGCATCGTGGCCGATTTTTTCCTCCACCACGGTGCCGTCCAGGTCGTCCACCCCAAAGGCCAGCGCCACCTGGGCGATCTTCTCTCCCAGCATGACCCAGTAGGCCTTCAGGTGTTGAAAGTTATCCAGAAACAGCCGGGCAATCGCCAGGGTCTTCAGGTCATCCAGACCGGAGGTGCCTTTGGTGTCCAGCTTGAGCGGCGAATTCTCCGGCTGCCAGGCCAGGGGGATAAAGACCTGGAACCCGCCGGTCTCATCCTGCAGCTCCCGCAGCAGCGCCATGTGGCGTACCCGGTCGGCAACGCTCTCAACATGACCGTAGAGCATGGTGGCATTGGTCTTCAGGCCGGCCTGATGGGCCAGACGATGCACCTCCAGCCAGCGCTGACCACTGATCTTTTCCGGGCAGATCTTCTGCCGCACCGCCTCCACCAGGATCTCGGCCCCGCCACCGGGCATGGAGCCCAGTCCGGCCTCAATCAGCTGCCCCAGCACCTGCTCCACGGTCTGTTGGCTGATCCGGGCAAAGTAGTCGATCTCAACCGCGGTAAAGGCCTTGATATGCAGGGATGGCGCATTCGTACGGATATCCCGCAACAGCTCCAGATAGAACTCAAACGGCAGGTCAGGGTGCAGGCCACCCACCAGGTGTACCTCGGTAGCCCCCTGGCCGACCGCCTCCACTGCCCGACCCACCATCTGGTCCAGCGCCAGGGTGTAGGCATCATCGGCCTCGGCGGTGCGGGAAAAGGCGCAGAAGGCGCAGCGGTTGACGCAGACATTGGTGGGGTTGATGTGACGGTTAACGTTGAAATAGACGTTTGTGCCGTTTTTACGTTCATTTGCCCAGGCTGCCAGCTCACCGATGGCCAGCAGGTCATTGGAGGCATACAACGCCAGCGCATCGGCCTCGGAAAGCCGTTCACCGGCATGGACTTTTTCTTTAATAGTGGCTAATGTTGTCATGCCGACAGCATACGGCAACTGGAAAAGCGGTGCAAGATCAAGATAAGGGTCTATCGGGAAATAAGTGTTACAAATACTGCACTCTGATTTGGGAGAGATTTGGCTGGACTGATTGAACAAAACCGTAGGCGTAGCAGGGCTACGGTGAGGATTTTGTGATTGAAGTCCGGGCAAAGATGCCCAAAGATGAGATGCAGGATGTAATAGTTACTTCCTGATAGACCCAAAGGAGAAATGTCATGACCGAAGCGATTGAGACCTTTTTGAAGGCAGAGGCGTTTGGTGTGGTGGGGGCATCGGAGGATCGCAGCAAGTACGGCAACAAGGTGCTGCGCTGCTACCTGCAGAACAAGAAGACCGCCATTCCGGTTAATCCCAAAGTGGCTTCTGTTGAGGGGATTGCCACCGTTGCCTCGGTTTCGGAGCTGCCGGATAACGTCACGAGCATCTCGGTCATCACCCCCCCGGCGGTGACCGAAAAGGTGGTTGAGGCCGCCATTACCCGCGGTATCACCAACATCTGGATGCAGCCCGGTGCCGAAAGCGCTGTTGCCATTGAACGCTGCAAGGCTGCCGGGGTCAACGTGATTGCCGACCACAGCTGCCTGCTGGTGGTGTTGGGCTACAAAGAGCACTAGCCTTCCGGTTTATTCTGCTGCTACCGGTTGCGAATCCTCCAGACAGTGGTAGGCTTATCAGACAGCGTGCCGCTAAGCAAGGTACGCATTCACACACGCTGGAAAGGGGGAAGGTATGATGCACAGGTATCTGACAGGTGTAGTGCTGGCTGGACTGCTGGCGGTGCCGGCAGGTCTTTTTGCTGCTGAAGAAGCGACTCCGCAACCGGTGGCACCTGCCGTCAAGAAGCAGGCACGGGAACAGATCTATGGCAGCCAGCTGATGACCCGCCAGGAACGGCTCGAGCACCGCGCTAAACTGCGTGCCGCCAAAACCGCTGAGGAGCGGGAGCAGATCCGCAAGGAACATCACGAAAAGATGCAGCAGCGGGCCAAGGAGCGCGGCGTAACACTGCCTGACATGCCGGCACGACCAGCCGGTATGGGACCGCGGCCCGGCGGCATGGGTCCCGGAGCTGGCGGCATGGGGCCCGGCCCCAACCGTTAATCACCCCGCAGACCAAACCGCAGTAACAGCAACGGGCGGCTCCTTCACCAGAGCCGCCCGTTATTTTTATCTGCAGCAATCGCTCCCCTGCCAGCCACGGGAAACCTGTTTTTGGCCTTCGGCCTGCTGGCGGCAAGGCATGCCGTGTTCAGCGGGGAAAAGGTCCGTTGCCCGCTCAGGCGATTGTGTGACGGATATCCTTGCCCTTGACCATAAAGATCACCATCTCGGCAATATTGGTGGCGTGGTCGGCGATCCGCTCCAGCGACTTGGCGATGTAGGTCAGGCGCATGGCACGGCTGATGGTTGAGGGGTCCTCAATCATGTAGCTGTAAAGCTCACGCTGGACCTGCTCATTCAGGTCATCCACCATCTGGTCGTCCTTGCAGACCTTGACCGCCAGGACATCATCCCCCCGCACAAAGGCATCCAGAGCCTCCTTGATCATCACCTCAACCCAGTGGGCCATGCGCGGGATATCGATGTACGGCTTGAGCGGCGGTTCCTGGTTCAGTTGCCGGGCCCGTTTGGCCATGTTGGCGCATTTATCGCCGATCCGCTCCAGGTCGGTGACGATCTTCAAGGCCAGGGTGATAAAACGCAAGTCCTTGCCGGTGGGTTGGCGCAGTGCCAGCAGCTCCAGACAGCGTTCGTCAATCACGACCTCATGGTTATTCACCTCATGGTCCATGGCAATGATCCGCTCGGCAAGCTCAGTATCCCGCTCAACCAGCGACTTGACCGCGTCGGCGATCATCTTTTCCACCAGCCCGCCCATGGTCAGGATACGCTGCCGCAGATCGTTCAGGTCTGCATCGTAGGATGAAACTACATGTCCACTCATAACGTATTCTCCAGAAACAAAAGTAAAAGCTGCTACTCAAAAAACACGAACTTTTTCGTCATGGTTCCGGCAAGCAAGGCCTGATGCGGAGACGTACAGGCAGTACGTCGCACAAGGCAGGCAGCAGCTTGACGGGATCAGGGCGTAAAAGGGCTGTTTTTAGCCGAATCGCCCGGTGATGTAATCTTCCGTTTGTTGCTTTTCCGGGTTGGTGAAGATTTTTTTGGTGTCACCCATCTCAATCAGCTCACCCAGATAGAAAAAGGCGGTTGCATCGGAGACCCGTGCTGCCTGCTGCATGTTATGGGTCACGATTACAATCGTATACTGTTCCTTCAGTTCGTCAATCAACTCTTCAATTTTCAGGGTTGAAAGCGGGTCCAGGGCTGAACAGGGTTCATCCATCAGGATCACCTCAGGGTTGGTGGCAATCGCCCGGGCAATGCAGATCCGTTGCGCCTGGCCGCCGGACAGTCCCAGGGCCGAATCATGCAGCCGGTCCTTGACCTCGTTCCAGATCGCGGCCCCCTTCAGGCTCCGTTCCACGGTTTCATCCAGTACCGCCTTGTCATTGATCCCGGCGATCCGCAGACCATAGACGATATTTTCATAGATCGATTTGGGAAACGGATTGGACTGTTGAAAGACCATCCCCACCCGCCGGCGCAGTGAGATGACATCCGTCTTGGCACCGGTGATTTCGGCGCCGTCCAGCCGGATACTGCCCTCAATCCTGACCGAATCGATCAGGTCGTTCATCCGGTTCAGGCAGCGCAGCAGGGTTGATTTGCCGCAGCCGGAAGGGCCGATAAAGGCGGTCACCTGGTTGCGGCGCATGGAGAGCGAGATATCCTTCAGGGCATGCGAGCTCCCGTAGTGCAGGTTTACATGATCCACCTCAATAATCGTTGGGTGTTTGCTCAGTTCAGCAGGTTCCGGACTCATCAGTAGGTATCCTTTGGTCAGTTAGAAATGCGATGTGGTGTACTTGCGTCGCATCTGGTTACGAAAACGGATTGCCAAGCTGGAAGCGGCAATGACAATCAGCAGCAGCAGCAGGGTTGTGACATAGACCATCGGCTTGGCTGCCTCCACATTGGGGGACTGGAAGCCGACGTCAAAGATGTGAAATCCCAGGTGCATGAACTTGCGGTCCATATGAAAGAACGGAAACTGTCCGTCAATGGGCAGCGTCGGTGCCAGTTTGACCACTCCCACCAGCATCAGGGGGGCGACCTCACCCACGGCCCGGGCCATGGAGAGTACCAGGCCGGTCATGATACCCGGTGTGGCCATCGGCAGCAACACCTTGACCAGGGTCTGAAACTTGGTGGCTCCCAGGGCCAGTGACCCCTCCCTGATCCCCTTGGGGATCGAGGCCAGCGATTCTTCAGTGGCGACGATCACCACCGGTACGGTCAGGATCGCCAGGGTCAAAGAGGCCCAGAGGATGCCGCCGGTGCCAAAGACCGGGGTCGGCAACCGCTCCGGAAAGAACAGCTTGTCCAGTGAGCCGCCGATGCCGTAGACAAAGAATCCCAGGCCGAACACGCCGTAGACGATCGAAGGGACACCGGCCAGGTTGTTGACCGCAATCCGCACCAGCTGCACCAGCATACCTTCTTTGGCATATTCACGCAGGTAGATGGCAGCAATCACCCCCAGCGGCAGGGAAAAGAGCGACATCAACAAGACCATCATAATGGTGCCGAAGATGGCCGGAAACAGCCCGCCCTCCGTATTTGACTCCCGCGGGTCATCAAAGAGCAGCTCCCGGATCTTGCCCAGATAGGCCCCTGCCTTGGCAAACACCGACATGCTGTTGGGTTGATAGATCCTGACGATCTCAACCAGTGCCAGCTCTTTGGTTGTTCCGGCGGCATCGCTGAAGACCGCCGAAGCCTTGTTCAGCTCGGCCTGTTTCTGATTCAACTGATCATTCAGGCCGTCAAAGCTCTTGGTCAACTCGACCCGTTTCCCTGTCAGGTCGGCAATAGCGGCGCTGTTCGCCTCGGCCCCGCGGTATTCAAGCCTCAGAATCTTCAGCCGCAGCCGTTCAGATGCATTGTTCAGGCTGGACATCTGTTTTTTGATATCCTTCAGACCGGCCTGTTTCTGCAGGGTCTCCCGATGCAGCCGCGCAAGCGCCGCTGCATCAGCAGTAACGGCAGCGCCGGTGCCGTCTTTCAACTCCTTCAGAAAACCAAAGAAGTTGCCATGCTCCTGGCGCTCCAGCAGGTAGGCATCCTTAGGCTGCTCCCGCTCGGCCACCTCAGACTCATCAACCCAGCGGAAATCCTGGCCATAGAGATCACGGTTGGCGACTTTGAGTTGCAGCCGCTTGACCTTGGTCAGGGCGTTGCGCTCCTTGCCGGTCATCTGGCCCATCACGTAACTGCCATCCTGCAGTTTCAGCTTTACCAGTCCCTTGACCCAGAAATAGCCCAGGCTGTTACCCAGAATAACCGCCATCAGGGTCAGAGTCATGAACAGTACCAGCGCCAGGGTAGCCCCGGCTGCCAACACCATCGGTTCGCCACGTTTCCAGTAATTTTTCACAGGGACACCTTTACTTAATATCTGCCGTACTTCTTACGAAAGCGCTGCCGCAACAGTTCAGCCGCGGTATTGATGACAAAGGTCAGCACAAACAGCAGCACTGCCGAGAGGAACAGGGTCCGGTAGAGGGTGCCGTTCATGGGTGCCTCGGGGATCTCCACCGCGATATTGGCCGAGAGCGAGCGCAGACCGTTGAACAGGGACCAGCTCATGATCGGGGTGTTGCCGGTTGCCATCAGCACAATCATGGTCTCGCCGACAGCCCGGCCAAAGCCGATCATGATGGCGGAAAAAACGCCCGGCAGGGCCGAGGGAAGTACGACCCTCCAGGCGGTCTGCCAACGACTGGCCCCCAGGGCCAGCGATGCGGCAGTCAAATTGCGCGGGACATTTGAAAGCGCGTCCTCTGCAATGGTAAAAATGATCGGGATCACGGCAAATCCCAGGGCAATGGCAATAATGATACTGTTGCGCTGGTCATAGCGGACTCCCAGCGCCGTATAGAGCCATTGCTTAAGGTCGGCGCCAAACAAGGTGGCTTCAAGGGGGACTGCCAGTTGGCCTGCAAGCCAAAGGCCCAGTACCACAACCGGCAGCAGCCCCAGAAATTCGTATCCCTTCAGATTACGCCCGATCCGGGTGTTCTCCGCCAGGGGACGCCAGGCCAGGATTGCAATCAACAGCATGACCGGCACGATCACAACGGCCAGAAAGAGTCCCAGCAGGTGCTTGTCCATCAACGGGGCAAGCCAGAGACCGGCCAGAAATCCGACCACCACCGAGGGGACAGCCGCCATGATCTCAACCGTAGGCTTGATCCGCCCTTTGATGCCGGGGGCCATGAACTGACTGGTGTACAGTGCCCCCAGAAGCGCCAGCGGCACGGCAAACAGCATGGCGAACAGGGTGGCCTTGAAGGTGCCGAAAATCAGCGGCACCAGTGACAGCTTGGGCTCAAAGTCATCGCTGGCTGCCGAGGACTGCCAGACGTACTCAGGCTTGCTGTAGCCCTCGTACCAGACCTTTTTGAACAGGGTTGAGAAGGAAATCTCAGGGTGGGGAATCGACAGTGTCCAGGCAACGGTCCTGCCATCGGCACCGGCCACCACCAGCTGCCTGCCGCGGTCGGCAAAGGCGGCGCTGCGAATCGGCATACCGGCCTTCAAATCCAGCAACAGCCGCTCACTGGTCATATGCACCAGACGGATCGTGCCATTGGCATCCATGACGGCCAGCGACTTGTCGCGCGGTGATGCCAGCAGGCCGGTCACCGGCCCTGCAAGGCCCGGCAGATGATGGATCAAGGTCAGTTGCTTGTCTTCACCGGCCCCCGGCTTTTGCACCGGCATCCAGGTGGTGACCTGTCCCTGTGCATCCCCCACCGCCAGCGAGTTATCACCCAGCAGCGTTGTTAATGCCGTAATGCGACGATGATCCCTGAATGCCTCAACCACGCCGACCAGCCGCCCTTCACCCTCATCAGACAGCTCCCAGCGGGCCAGCCAGCCGTTGTCGGTACCGGCATACAGGTTCTGTCCCTTGTTGCCCAGCCAGATGGCCGAGATACTGCCGGGCAGCTTGTCGCTCAGCCGGTAGGCATGTTCGGTGGCCTTTTCATCACCCTGCAGGTTCTTTTCAACTTTACGCTGCCGCACCTCAATCCGGTCGCCGGGCATCAGCTGGATGCTGATGGAACCGGCTGATTCAGGCAGCTCGCGGGACTGGACCGTCCCGGCGGCATCACCGGAAACCAGGGCGCTGAGCTCACCGGACACCTCCGGCAGTTTTTCGGCTGACGGAGAGTAAAAGAGCGGCAGGGCAACCCGGGCGATCAGGACCAGGATACCGATCACCGCGACGATCACGAACAGGCCGCCGGCCTTGATCAGCCAGGCCGCCAGCCGGTCATTGCGACGGGATTTATCAACGATGTTTGTAGGCATGGGAAGTCCTGAATACAAAGCAGGGACGACCTTCCGGCCGTCCCTGCCGAATGGTAACAGATATTGCTACTTGAGCAGTTCCTTCAGTTGTGCCTCAGCCATCTTGGCAGTCAGGGGTTCAAAGCCGTCCTTCACTACGATCTCCTGGCCTTCCTTGGACAGTACGAACTTGAGGAACTCCTGGGTTACTTTAGGCAGCGGCTGCCCCGGCTTCTTGGCAACATAGATCTGCAGCATACGGGCGAGCGGGTATTTGCCGGACAGTACGTTGGCGTAGTTGGCCTCATAAACCGTGCCGCCCTTCTTCTCGGAAAGCGGTACAATCCGTACGCCGGAGGTCAGGTAGCCCATACCGGAGTAACCGATGGCACTCACATCCTTGGCAACGCCTTCAACCACAGAGGCAGAGCCGGGCTGTTCCTTCACGGTCGGCTTGTAATCGCCCTTCTTCAGGGTATGCTCCTTGAAGTAGCCATAGGTGCCGGAGGCGGAGTTACGGCCAAACAGCGAGATCGGCTTGGCAGCCAGGGAGCCGGTTACGCCGGCCTGTCCCCAGGTGGTGATCTCAGCCAGGCCACGCTTGCGGTTCTTGGAGAAGATGGCATCAAGCTCTTCCAGTGAAAGGGACTTGATATGGTTGTCCTTGTTGACATAGACAGCCAGGGCGTCCAGGGCAACACCAACCTTGGTCGGCTTGTAGCCGTGCTTCTTTTCAAATCCTTCAATCTCCTCACCCTTCATTTCACGGGACATGGGACCCAGCTGGGCAGTACCGGCAATCAGGGCCGGAGGAGCCGTTGAGGAGCCTTTGCCTTCAATCTGGATGTTGACGTTGGGGTACTTCTTTTTGAAGCCTTCCGCCCAGTAGGTCATCAGGTTGTTCAGGGTATCGGAGCCGATGCTGCTCAGGTTGCCGGATACGCCAGACGTTGCCTTGTAGTGGGGCAGCTTGGCGTCAACCTTGGTCTTTTCAGCATGGGCTGCAGTGGCGATACAGAGGGTGGCACACAGTGCCAGAATACTTTTCTTCAACATCTTGGAAATCCTCCTTGGATATGTTGTTCTGCTTGGGTTGTCGTGTAATTGCTACCTTACTCGAGCTTTGTGACAGCCGTGTTACAGGGAGGCAAAAGATTGGAAACTATTGTTACAGACATAACCGGACAGGCTTTTGACCAGCTCGCCGGTCAGGGTGGGATCGATATGGGGGATCTTGCTCTGGCCGCCCAGCTTGCCCCGCACCGTAGCCGACCAGTCATAGATCTGCTGTTCCGACACCAGCAGCACCGAAGGGCTGTTGATCCTGCCCTGCTGGCGAAAGGTATCGTAATCGGCATTGCTGTTTCGTAACAAACCGTCAAGCAGACGCGAGGTCTGGCCGGACTCCAGCCCATTGCCGCGGCAGGCCAGTACCCAGTGGTGGCAGCGGCCGGCAATATCAGCCCCCACCATGAACTCCCGCACCAGACCGTCATACTGCCGGTTCAAAGCGGCGATCGCCTGTTCAACCTCAGCCTGGGTCACCTTCTCCTCAAAGCGGTCCAGAAATTTGTCACGGCCGGTAAACTCGATCTGAAAGCGCTCCCTGTCCAGAAAACGCAGGGTATCGCCGATATGGTAGCGCCACAGCCCGGAACAGGTGGAGAGGATCACGGCATACCGCTGACCAACCGTCACCCCGGCCAGCGGCACCGCCTGGGCATCCGGCAACGGTGCGCCGGTCTCATCCAGCTGTTCAAGCGGCACAAACTCAAAAAAGGCGCCGTAAAACGGGGTCAACCGCATGGCTGCCTCACCATGCACCTGAAAGCCCATGAACGCCTCGGATGAAGGCAGCAATTCCAGAAAGCGGGGACCGCCAGCAGGCAGCAGCCGCTGGTATTCGGCCGCATAGGGGGCCATACTGGTGCCGCCGTGGATGATCAGCTCCAGATTGGGCAACGCCTCATGCAGTGGACAGCCGGCCAGGGCTTCCACCTGCTTCAACAGCAGCAAGATCCAGGGCGGCACGCCTGAAATGACACGGATCTTCCGGTCTGCCAGCAGCAGCCGGGCCATACCATCCAGCCGCTCATCCCACGGGGCCGAGGTCAGCGGCTCCTGCGGCTCCACGAACGGGTTCAGCCAGGCGGGCCGCTGCTGCAGGGTGATGGCACTCATGTCGCCGGCCAGCACCCCCTGCCCCATCTGCTTGAGCCGGGTGCTGCCGGCCATGTAGAGGATCTTGCCGCCGGTTATCCGGCTGCCCGGTTCAGCCGCCAGGTAACAGCAGAGCATATCCAGGGCTGCCCGCTGGTTCATCCTGAACATCTCAACGGTAAAGGGGATGTACTTGGTTGGCGCCGTGGTGCCGGAGGTCTCGCACAACCAGGGGACCAGACCGGGCCAGCACTGATCCTGCAGCCGCAGCTGCTGTCCCTGGGGTGTGGTTGTCAGGGCGGCTGCCAGCCAGTCATCCCAGAACTGCCGGTAGGTGCGGATCGGCACCTGACGTTGAAACCGGTGATAGCAGGCCTCAAAGGGCAGAGCGGCCAGGGCGCTGAAGCCGTGCTCGCGGCCAAAGCGGGTTGCTGCCGCCCTCTGCAGCAGACGGGGCAGCAGTTCCCGCTGGCTATCCAGCGGATCTTTGCGTAAAAAGCGCCGGGCACGGATATCAGCGGCGGCGCGCAGCGGCAGAGATAACAGGGAAACAGGAAACTTCAATGGTGCTCCTTTGAACTGAAACTGAAAACGTATGAGGAAGGCCGTATACCAGGCGCCCGGAGCGCAGCGACCGAGACATACCGGGCAGGTAGGCGGCATATATCAGGTAGTCGCCAATTTCAAATCAAGGATGAGATCAAGGCGGCGAGGAATTCTACGACGCAGGCGTACACGACAGTACGTCGAGGAGTAGAAGACGAGCCAACGATGATATCGCCTTGAGTTGGAATTGGTATCACACCACCGCCAGGAGCGGCTGGTTATGCAACTTCTGCAACCACTGCTCCATGCGCGGATTGTAGCAGTGCTGATGGAAGATCAGCGAGGCGTGGGCCACCGGGTCGGCATCATTGTTTGAGGCGATCAGGCTGGCCCTTGCTTCAGGGAAGACGGAGCGCAGGGCGGCATGATCGGCACAGAGCTGCAGGGTGGGCGAACCGGGCACCAGAATGCTCTGTTCATCCTCGGCCAGCATGATCAGGGTCGGACCGCCAAAGATGGTCCTGCCGGCAGCCGGCTCAGCAAAGCTGCGCAGTGCCAGCACCCGCTGGTAGCCGCCCAGGTTGGAGGTATGTTCCAGCACCCCGAAGATCCGCTGCCGGATGGCCAGGTGGCGGGTGGTCAGGTTGCGGTTTTCGGCTCCTGCCTCGAACAGGGCCTGAAAGCAGCGCCGTGCCCTTTCCAGCTGACGGTTCAGGTCGCTCTCGTCTTCAGGATCGGCCTTCAGGATTTTACGCAGGTTCGACTCCAGCATCCGCACCCCGCCGCTGCGCTGGTTGTCGGGCCGGATCAGGTCGGCGGTGCAGAGTACCGGGCTGACCAGCAGCAGGCCGCGCAGGCGGTCATGCAGCTGCTCCGAGGCCCGCCGCAGAAAATCAACCACCAGCCCGGCGCCGAAGCTGACCCCCATCAGCACCGGCCGTTCTCCCTTCAGGCTCAGTTCATCAATCAGGTCTGCCAGCTGCGCCTCAAACAGTTCATGACTGAAACCGTTGCGCGGGTAGTTGAGATAATAGATGCTGCCGTGGCTACGCAGCAGCGGACGTTGAAACTCCACCACCTCGGTGGCATCCGGCACAAAGCCGGCCACCACAATGGTGGGCCTCCCCCCGGCAGACTTCTCGCGGTAGACCTGGCACCGCACGGCATGCAGACTGTGATAGCGTTCCCACAACGCCAGCTCCCGCGGGCGGTGACGCTGCCGGTACGGCTTGATGGCAATCGAACGCAAGAAACCGGCGGTGGCGGTGGCCATAGTCAGCAGGGCCGGGTGACGCTCAGTTAACGGCTGTAGGTGTCTGCTCAACAACTGCTTCATGGATGATCTCCCCGATCTCAGGCCTTGCGGCCCGTCAAACGGCGTAAACGCTCAAGTTGCTGGTCAATCAGGTCAAACTCGCGCTTCATGCTCAAAATCCGTAACAGAAACATGGTCTACCTCTCTAACATTGGCCGCTCAGCATCGGTTGCTGTCCGGCAGTCAAGGCAACACTTGAGGTCGGAAAGCTGGTGGTGCGGTGGCAGGCCCCGCAGGCCACATCACCGTGAGCCACCCGCACCCAGAGGGTCCGGTTCTCGCTGTCGCACCAGTCACAGGTCCAGGCATAATAGTCATCGTGGGTTCGTCTTCTCATAGCAGTCGTCCTCCTGCCTCTTGATTGGCATGTCCTTTATCGTTTGCCAGACCTTACCGCTTAAAAATAACAGTTGCGTGTCAGGTTTCCAAAGAGTCTGCAACAAACCTCCCAAGGCCCCAAACAGCGCTTATCAGGGCCGCCACAGAGATTTTTCCCGCCCGTCACCGGGCTGTAACAGCGGCCTGTTACTGTTCGGTTTCGCCATAGACAGGGAGGAAGACACGCCATGACCATCCGCCGGAAACTATTGATCAACAGCCTGGTAACCAGATCGTAGGAGGTGATTCGCGATGTCATCTCCGGACTGCACAGCACGGCGCACAGCAGCAGAGACAGAACAAACCGTTAGACAAAGGAGCGAGCACCCTGCAACGCAGTAAACGGGCTCCGCAGTAGTATTCAGCAGTCTGACAGAGGAACCTAACCATGCATACCGTTACGCAGCACCCCATAGCAGGAAGGCAGTGGCTGCCGGACGAAGCGGTCAAACCGGCCAACATACCGGGCCGTCAGGCAAAGCTGCTGCTGTTCGGCCTGACACTGCCCCTGAGCGCCCGCAGCATAACCCTCACCTTTCTGCTGTTCGGCGGCATCTGGACCGTCTCGGCCGGGCTGCTTGAACGCCAGCTCGGACTACCGGAAGGGCTTTCGTATCTGACACATATTGTCGCAGGATCAGGCCTGCTGCTGATCACGGCGGCACTGCTCTACCTGCTGATCCGGCGCTTTATCAGAAACGATTCATCCTCCCATGAACTGATCATCAGGGCCTTCCATGCCTCTCCCAACGGTATTGCGGTGGTGCGGGACCAGGACCGCCGGTTCCTGTCGGTCAACCAGCGCTTTGCCGCTATGACCGGCTATACCGTTGACAGCATTGTGGGACACAGCGACAACGACCTGAAGCTCTGGGAAAACAGCACGGAACGGCTGGACCTGATCCGCCGGATCCGCAGCAGCGGCGCTGTCCAGGGTCTGGAGGTCACCCTGCGGCGCCAGGACGATTCCCTGCTGACCGGGGCCATTTCGGCCCACCGGATCCTGTTTGAGGGAGACTCCTGCACCATCATCTTTCTGGAGGATATCACCCTGCTGAAACAGGCGGCCCGCAAGGTGGAAGAGCTGACCCGCTATGACGCCATCACCGGCCTGCCCAACCAGAAGCTGCTCAGCGACCGCCTGACCCAGCTGCTGGCCATCAGCAGCCGCGAAGAACAGGCCCTGTCGGTGCTGAAGCTGGTGCTGGGCCGCTGTCCCGGTGCGATCAGCGCACGGGGTGGCGACGACTGTGACGAGCTGCTGCGCAGCGTGGCCGACCGGCTGCAGGATGTCCTGCGCGAGACCGACACCCTGGCGGTGCTGCAGAAGGGTGAGTTTGGCATCCTGCTGCCCAAGAGCGGGAGCGAACGGGATATCCTGCCGGTCATCACCAAACTGCTTGATGCCATCAACGAGCCGTTCAGCCTGCATGACGCCGAATTCCAGCTGAATGCCCATATCGGCATTGCCATCTTTCCCGGTGACGGACGCAGCGGCGAGGTGCTGCTGCAGCATGCCCACCTGGCGCAGCTCCAGGCGCAGTCCAAGTCGATTGCCGGTGAAAGCGGCTTCAAGTTCTACGCAGAAGAGATGAACCAGGCGGTCAGAGAGCAGATGCAGATTGAGTCAAGCATCCTGCGGGGGTTGCGGGCCGGGGAGTTCTTTGCCTGCTATCAGCCGCTGTTCAGTCAGGACGGCAAAAAACTGGTCGGGATGGAGGCGCTGGCCCGCTGGCAGCACCCGACCCTGGGGCTGGTGGGGCCGGACAAGTTCATCCCGGTGGCCGAGGCCAACGGCGCCATTGTGCAGCTGGGGGACCGGATGCTGGAACTGGCCCTGCAGAACTGCAAGCAGTGGCGGGAGCAGGGCTACCCCCATCTGACCGTGTCGGTCAATGTCTCGACCCGTCAGCTGAAGGACCGCCAGTTTGCCGAACGGGTTGCCCGCCAGCTGCAGATGGTGGGGCTGCCGCCTGACGCGCTCTGTTGCGAACTGACCGAATCGCTGTTGATGGAGCATTCCAATGAAAATACCGAGCAGATCTTCCGGCTGAAGGAGCTGGGGGTCAAACTGGCCATTGATGACTTCGGCACCGGCTATTCATCCCTGACCTACCTGAAACACCTGCCGGTGGACCGGATCAAGATCGACCGTTCCTTTGTGAACGAGCTGGACAGCAACCCGGATGACCGGGCGATTGTGGTTGCCATCATCGCCATGGCCCGTTCTCTGCATCTCAAGGTCACCGCAGAGGGGGTGGAGACCCTCAGCCAGCACCAATTGCTGCAGGAGCTGGGCTGCGACACCATGCAGGGCTACTACTTCGGCAAACCGATGCAGCGGGAGGCCTTTGAACATTTTTTGCAGGAGGGGGTGGCGCTGCCGGCCGGCGAAGCCGCCTGCGTCATCCCCGACCAGGCCGAGCAGGAGTTCCAGGCCCCGGCGGTCATGGCAGCGGTGCAGGATGAGGATGACCGTTCACTGCAGAACGTTGCCGACATCACCCTGCGTATTCAGCCGCTCAGACCGGCTGACCGGCTGAACACCGCCCTGGAGCGCTTTCAGACCGACAAGCGGCTGCAGGTGCTGCCGGTGGTGGATCAGTACCGGGTCGCGGGGGTGCTGAACCGCTCCGAGTTCATCGAAGAGCAGATTGTCGGGCGGATCGGCTACGCCTTTCATATCAACCACTCCAAAAAGGTGCGCGACCTGATGCAGCCGGTGCCGCTGGTGATTGATTCCGACGCCAGCATTGAAGAGGCGGCCCAGGCCCTGCACGGCAATTTCGGCACCATGCGGTTGGAGAACATCTGCGTTGCCAAGCGTGGCGTCTACCAGGGCATCCTGGATGTCCGCACCCTGGTGGAGGCGATCACCGCCCTGAACCTGAAGCTGGCCAAAGGGGCCAACCCGCTGACCGGCCTGCCGGGCAATGAAAGCATCCAGCGTGAGACCACCCGGCGGCTGGAGTCCGGCATGCCGTTCGACATCGCCTACATCGATATTGACCACTTCAAGCCGTACAACGACTTCTACGGCTTTGAGCGGGGCGACATGGTGATCCAGGTGGTGGGGGATATCCTGAAATTTCACGCCGATGAGCTGCTGCAGGGCAAGCAGGCCAGGAACTTCTGCGGACATATCGGCGGCGACGACTTCATCATCATCACCGGCCCCGGCTACGCCGCCGCCCTGTCCCGCCAGGTGATCGCCGAGTTTGACGCACGGCTGCCGCTGCTGCACGGCTCCAGTGACTACGCCAAGGGCTGTTACACCTCCTTCAACCGCAAGGGTGAGCTGGAGACCTTCAGCCTGCTGTCGCTTTCAGTGGCGGTGATCAGCACCGGGCAGCTGCAGATCGGCTCCTATGCCCAGCTGGCCTCCATGGCCAGCGAGGTCAAAAAGACCGCCAAGAAGGTCAGGGGGTCGTCGGTGGCGGTTAAAGACAGTTTCGAGGCGCCCAATGTGGTGCTTGGCGCCCTACCGGCAGAAGCATAACCAACTACAAGAGCAAGGAGTTCTGGGGAATGGAAAAGGGAACCATGCTGTACCACTATCGCATCGAAGGGCCGGCCCCCTATGGCAAAGGGGCGCTGCTGATGGCCGAACATATCCTGCTGGGCAAACGTTTTCTGCTGAAATCCCTGACCCCGAAACTGCCCGGCACCGAATCCTACCGGGAGCGGTTCTATAACGAGGCCAAGCTGCTGGCCGGCATGGTCCATCCCAACATCCTGCAGGCCACCGACTTTTTTGAGCACAACGGCGGGTTCTGGCTGGTGATGGAATACTACAACGGCGCGGCCCTGGACCGGATGATCGAACATAACGGCCCCTTTCCGCAGCAGGTTGCCCTGCACTATGCGGTGCGGCTGCTGCAGGGGCTGCGCTTCGCCCATGACAAAGGGGTGATCCACCGTGGCCTGACCACCGCGATCATCCTGCTGGACCGCAACGGCGGGCTGAAGATCTCCGACTTCGGGGTGGCGCTGTTGAAGTACGGCGAAGACCTGCAGGAGGTCGGCCAGGGAGGTGAGGCCGCCTTCATGAGCCCGGAGCAGATCCTGAACCCGTTTACCGTGACCCCCCAGAGCGACCTCTACGCCGTGGGGCTGATCCTGTACAACATGCTGGCCGGCAGGCTGCCGTTCAGCGAAGAATCCGCCGTCGACACCCTGATGAACCAGTTTGACAGCACCATCCCGGATATCAGAACCTTTGCGCCGGATACCCATGAAGAGCTGGCTGCCATCGTCCACAAGGCCCTGGAAAAGGACCCGGCCAACCGCTACCAGAGCTGCGTCGAGTTCCTGGCCGCCCTTGAGGCGCACCGGGTCGCCCTGCTGCCCAAGGCACCGGCCGAAGGGATTGCCGACTCCTGGTTCAGGCGCCGCCGCGGCCTGGTGATGTCATCACTGGTAAGCGCACTGCTGCTGGCAACCGGCGGCGGCTACTACTACCACTGGATCAACTCCTACGACATCATCCTGAAGCTGCAGGGCTCCAACACCATCGGCGCAGAACTGGCCCCCGCGCTGGCCGAAGAGTTTCTCAAAAAACAGGGGGCGGTCAGAATCCGGCGGGTACCGGGCAACAACCACGAAGAGCAGCTGGTAGAAGGGATCATGGAGGGGCGCCGCAACCGGGCGGTGGAGATCAAGGCCCACGGCTCCACCACCGCCTTTGAAGGGTTGCAGGCCAACGCCTGCGACATCGGCATGTCATCCCGCAGGATCAAGGATGACGAGGTCAAGCGGCTGTCGCTGCTGGGGAACATGACCTCCCGAGCCAACGAGCATGTCCTGGCTCTGGACGGGGTGGCGGTCATCGTCAACAGCACCAACCCGGTTGCAACCCTGACCATGGCCGATACCCAGGGGCTCTTCACCGGCACGATCCCTGAATGGAAGCAGCTGAACAGCGCTGCCAAGGCTGCGCCGGTGCATGTCTATGCCCGGGATGACAAATCAGGCACCTTCGACACCTTCAAGAGCCTGGTGCTGCACAAGGAAAAACTGGTGAACGATGCCAAACGTTTCGAGGACAGCGTCAAGCTCTCGCGGGATGTCTCCGGTGATCCCAACGGCATCGGCTTCATCGGCCTGCCCTACGTCAAATCCTCCAAGGCGGTGGCCATCAGCGGCGGTGCCCAGCCGATCCTGCCGACCCCCTTCACCGTTGCCACCGAGGACTACGGGCTGGCCCGCCGCCTCTACCTCTACACACCGGGTCAGCCCAAAAACCAGAGGATCAGGGATTTTGTCGAATTTGCCCTTTCCCCCGAAGGACAGGCCATCGTGGAAAAGAACGGCTTTGTGCCGCTCTCGATCCGGATGGGCAACTCTTCCATCTCGGCCAATGCCCCTGAGCGTTACCGCATGCTTGCAGGCAACGCGGAGCGGCTCTCCCTCAACGTCAAATTTGCCGCCGACGGCCAGCTTGACAACAAGGCCTACCGGGATCTGGACCGGCTGGTGCGGGCGCTTTCCTCCAAAGAGCTGCAGGGGCGTCAGCTGCTGCTGTTCAGCTTCACCGATGCCAGCAGCGACCCCCACAGCAGCCTGGCACTCTCCCACCAGCGGGTAGGTCAGGTGGCCCAGGAACTGCGCTCCCGCGGCATCATGGTGGCAGCAGCAGAGGGGTTCGGCTCAAGCCTGCCGGTGGCCGACAACAGCACCAAAGAGGGCAGGCAGCGCAACAACCGGGTTGAAATCTGGCTGGCAAAACGGTAACTGACACTGGAACCGGTCAGCTAAAAGGTGTACTGTTACCGCAACGGGGCCACAGCGACATTGCGGAAAGCCCCTGTGCCAGGAAAGGAAAACAGCATGCCTTCTTACAACATCATAGAGATGGGGGCCCGCAAACGGATCGCCCTGGTGGCCCACGACAACAAAAAGCGGGATCTGATCGAATGGGCCCGCTACAACCGCGCCATCCTGGTGGAACATGACCTGTACGCCACCGGCACCACCGGGGCGCTGCTGGCGGAATCGCTTGACCTGCAGGTAACCCGCCTGCAGAGCGGGCCGCTGGGGGGCGACCAGCAGATCGGCGCCATGATCTCCCAGGGGGAGATCGACTTCGTGATCTTCTTCTGGGACCCGCTGGAACCGCAGCCCCACGACCCGGACGTCAAGGCGCTGCTGCGGATCGCGGTGGTCTGGAACATTCCGGTGGCCTGCAACCGTTCCACCGCCGACTTCCTGATCTCCTCCTCACTGATGCACGACCCCTATGAACGTCTGATGCAGGACTATGAGGAGTACAAGCAACGTCTGAAGAACAAGGCCTGACGCCATGCTTGCAACCATCACCGTCCACTCCTGGGATGAACTGCAGCAGGCCCTGTTTGCCGATTCGTGGAACGAGGATCTGGGGCGCTACCGCTCACGTTTCGCCTTCAGGGGGCTGTCCGATGTCAACTACCGCCTTGAGACCACCCTGATGCGGCTGGGCGGCCCCTATGCCGAGCTGGAACACCACCTGCTGCGCAATTTCAAGAAATACGCCCATCAGCGGGTGGTGGAGCGGGACTCGATCTGGCACTGGCTCTCGGTGGCCCAGCACTACGGCCTGCCGACCCGTCTGCTGGACTGGACCTACTCACCCTTTATCGCCATGCACTTTGCCACGGCCAACATTGAGAAGAGCGACATTGATGGGGTGGTCTGGGCCGTGAATTACGTCAAGGCCCACCAGTTATTGCCTGACGTATTACGTCATAAGCTTGAACAGGAAGGCGCGAATATACTGACCGTAGAGATGCTGACGGAAGTGATCAGATCGTTATCCGAGCTGGATGCGATTGCGCAGGATGACGTTGCCCTGTTTTTCGAGCCGCCCTCCATCGACGACCGGATCGTCAACCAGTTTGCCTTCTGCTCGGTCATGACCTCCCCCGGCATGGCGCTGGACAGCTGGCTGGCCAACCATCCTGAAACCGGCCGCAAGATCATCATACCGGCTGCCTTGAAGTGGGAGATCCGCGACAAACTTGACCAGGCCAACATCACCGAACGGGTGCTGTTTCCCGGCCTGGATGGCTTGAGCCGCTGGCTGAAGCGGCACTATAGTCCGCGCTGAGGGTGGGAAAGGTTGTGGTTTGAAGATCAGCTCACCCTTAATACGCAGCGCTGCTATTAAAGGTGAGTTGTTTAATAAATCAACGTTGGGATACGACTAATAAGGAATACTTTTTGACAAGGGACGATTCTTTGAATAGTTTAAATCATATCCACGCCCTTCTAATTCGCTACTTGCCCAACCTGAAACCGTAGCATCCTCATCCGCCATTAGTTTAAACAGTAATTTATCAGAAGTTGCAGAGGTCTGGGTAACGGCTCTTCTTACAAGGTTGTTTGGATCACTACTAAAACGCTCCATGAGACTGTATTGATTAGTGTTAAATTGTCTTGCAATAAATTTTATCGTTTCACGGTGAGTAAGACTATTCAAGAAAATCTACTTCAAAACCTCTGGAGACTGATCACTTCCCATTGATTGTAATATCGCTGGTGGCGCATCTGATTTTGCTACCCAGAGCCTGACATATTCACGTTTATCTGAAGCAAGAGATTCCCATACATATTTTCCCGTCGCATCTTCGAGATCTGGCGGGCACAACTTTTTTGAAGCAACATAGCGTTCTTTTTCATCAACTAATGCACGAATACAATATATGTATCTTGCTGCCAATGGTGCATTACTGTTGTTATTAACAGCGCGAGATATTTCTATCAATTCGTGAGAAGCTAATTTAATAAGTACTTCAGGAGGGGTTGACGTATTTATTGCCATCGGAAAAACAGCCTGTATTTCTGGCGATTCCGCCACTTTTAATTTAAGTTCTGTCGGCGTCTCAGGCCACGCTGAGAACTCTCCTTTAAGAGAAGGGTTGTTATCAAAAACACTAATGAGTAGCTCCATTGCTTTTGGAGAAATAGTGACTTTTGTTTTATCAAGCTTTATCTGATACGGAGCAGGATGATTTGTATAGTAATTTCTGATTTCAACTTCGCTATGTTTTCCCTGGATTGCAGCGTAAAAAAACTTGGCCGCGTCTCGATCCTTTTCCCCCCCCACATATAGTATAACTAGGCAAAGCAACACAATAGCAACGCCTGCCACCGCTACGCCGTTTAGTGCACTCAAAATTCCCCGCTCATATCCTTTATATTTATGTCTCAGCAGAAACCAGGAGATCAAGAACCCGATAACAGCAGGTAGCGGGGCAAATAAACATAACAAATACTCAAGCCCCCACGCGGACCGATGCCCGCCAAATATGGGAAACACAGCATAAAAAGAAACTATTGCGGCAATGACAAGGCAAACCAAGAAGCAGATTATTTTTAACAAAGCGGCATAAATTGAAGATACATTCATTTCTGGCACCAATGCAGGATATAAACCAGTTTTAACTACACAACTAGAGCTTTATATTATTTTAAAGACTTTCGGTTTACTTAAGAAAACTGATGCGAGTTTCTTTGTGTGAAAACAGAACATGGGACAGGCTACTTTTATTCGCTTTTAAGGTGTTAACACTTAAAGCAGCTGTCGCTATTTCATTTACGAGTCACACTTCACCTTCATTACTTGATGGAGTTCTGAAATAACCTGGAAGCATTGCAATTGCTAGAATAACGAGAGACCCGAAAACCCCATATGTGATAGCATAATTGTGCTCAGTGCTATAACCGCTCCAAGCTTCTCCTGCTCTGACTATAACAAATATCATAAAGCTTGAAACAGCGTGCAATAACATAGACAAAGTTAACAATCCGGCTTTACTAGCAGTTTTCAGCGCTGTCATCGCAACAAACATTGCAATACAAAGACCTAAATAACTAGGACCGTATAATATCAGCTGGAATGTATTAAATATATATCTAGGGCGAAAACCTATACCGGGATCGTAGAACAACTTGACGGCATTGGATCCATTGGAAAATCTGCCTTTTGTTACCAACATGCAGGATGTTATTAGTGTAGATTTTCCTGGTGTGGGTTTTCCTGTTTCCGGGGTACTTTTATAAAGAGTGTAGCTATACCCAACAAGAGGTGATGCAAGGAAACCGTGGTTTGACCTGGCCAAGTTATCCCACCCCCCGTTACCATCCACTGCCGAGTTATAGAGGAAACTAACAGAATCATTAGAAATTGCCACCTCTGCTGCACCTTGCATCAATTTGGCATCAGGACTACCTTTACTGAAACCGATCCAGGAAAAGGCGCTTGTCATGGTCGGATTAACATCTGGCCTTGAACCTATGTTGGTCTGCTGCTTTATTGGCCCCGCAAGGTTAATGACCGTATAGTGAGTGTTGCCAACCAATACCAAACGGTTCTCTGGAGTTACATACCCCTTATTTATGATGGAAAACAGGTCAGGGCCACGACCGGTTTTATCAAGCCTGATAACAAATCCGAATACAAAGACGACAAGCAAGACAATAAATCCGACAGCCTTTGGATTTACTTTCGGGCGGAGTAGCTGCAATAAACCGTCAAATTTCCGGAACCAAGGGTCATGACTATCATTAACCTTGTCATAACAACTTCTGCACAACTCTTCGTCATCTTGAAAAATAATTTCCGAGGTTTCTCGTCCACATAAGCCACATTTCATACCAGTAAGGGTTGGCGACACCGAATCGGTCGGTTCGGTAGCAGTTTCAGTGACGGGTCCAACGATTACTGGTGCCTTACAGACACTGCACTGACCCGTTCGCCCGGCAAGTTTATCGTTCACCATGGCCGTGGCACCGCAGACACAAGTTACTTTGATGGGCATTATATGACTCCATAAGCTAAATTCTCGTCAGGGCCGACAATTGTCACCGCTCTCAGGCATCCAACCCCCCAAACACCCTACTGCTATCCTGGCACAGTGCCTCGTTCCGAGCCGCCCTCAATCTACACAAACCGGGCGGCATCCTGCTCCAGTTGAACGGTGCGTTGATTGCCTGCGCCAAGGGATCTCTGGACTGCCTGCGGTTACTGCCGCGCCTGCACAGCATAAATATCGAGGGCAACTAAAAAGCCCGGATTGGATGCCGTCGCTAATCAGGTTCCGGGTCAGGCAACAGCGTTGAGAAGGCGCTGCTTGGTGCGTGATAATGTGTCCGTCAATGTTCAAGTTCATAGTGTTACGTCCTGAGCAAAGCAGCAGTAAATATAAACTTTTACAAAAAACTGTAAAATTTCTTTACATCCTGAAAAAACGAAGACCCCGCCTGGTGGGGCGGGGTCTTCGTGTGGTGCGTGCTGTACGCAGTGTATGGGCCGGGTTCGCATGGGCGATCCTTGTGTCTGGTTTATCTGCTGTCCGGTATAAAACAGTCCGGCCGGGCTGTCCAGCAAAAAACAGGGTAGTTAGCGAGAATAGCGTGCCGGAAGCGAACCTCACCGGCCCTTCCTTCTCAAGGAGGCAGCAGATAGCCGGGGGCTTTCAGCCTCCCTCAGGAAGCAACGGTTTGGAGGGGTTTGGTGCCGTCAGGCGGGCGGTGCTCAGCGTAGGCACCGGATCAACGCAGGATCAATGCCGTTGCGGCTGCAGTACTGATCCTCAAGGTCTTCAATGTAGAACAGGTCCAGTCCTGATTTTTTGATGAAGTCCTGCCGCAGGGCGCTATTGCCCCGCACCACCTGCGGCAGGATGGCGTTGGAATAGATCGCCTCCAGCTTGACCAGCTCAAAGGCCTTCTGAAACAGCTCATCCGGGATATCGCCCTCCACGCCGTGGCGCTGGCGCAGTTCAATGGTGGTGATGCGCCGGATCACCTCCCGCCCCTGGGGCGTGCTCATGGCAGCCTGATTCAGCCTGGATTGTTCAGCCACGATCTCCGCCAGCAGCATGAAGAGCCGTTCTTCCTTTTCCAGCTGCTGCAACCGGCTGATGATCCCCTGGACCGCCTGCAGGTCAAAGAACTTCATGTCGTTTTTCTGGCTTCTGACGGTCTGAATCTGCGCCAGTCCATCCACCAGCAGCTTGACCCGGCGCCGCCCGAAGCTGTCCAGCAGCTGGCTCTTGAGCAGGTCATCCACCATCAGGCGATTGAACAGACCGGCCTCGATCTCTTCAAACCACTCCATGTCGTGTTTCAGCTCCACCAGCAGTTCGACATCAAGCTGCGAGCTGCCGATGAAGGCCAGATGGTTGAGGTGGCCGCTGGCCAGTTCCAGCTTGTGAAAGTAGTCGGTCAGCTGGTTGAAGCGTATTTTGACCGCCAGCGGGGCACCGTCCCGGATCTGCTCATCCAGCTGCTTACCCAGTTCAAACAACAGCGTATCAAAGCCGTTATCAGCTGCGGCAAGGGCACGTTTACGGGCACAGAGCAACTGCATCACCTGCAGTCGCGACAGGCTGGTTGAGCCCTGCCCATCCAGCAGGACCAGCTGTTTCAATAATGCCAGGGCCTCTTCAAGGGTAAGCTGATTGGGGTGGCTCATGGTTGGCATGCAGCATCAGATCCGGTCGCGGTGGACATGAAAGCTGAGGGTGGCCCCGGTAACGGTGCTGCGCCCGGTGTAGAAGAAGATCAGACACCAGATCCCCTGCAGGAACAGCAGCAGGGCCGGGTTCCAGAGACTCTGCAGGCCAACGGCAAGCTGCGCCGGCACAGGTAACGCCCCCCCCAGCAGCCAGACCATCACAAAGGCGTACAGCACGCCGATCAGCCCCATGACCTGATAGGCAGAGATCCTGCCAGCGCCGCGGTAATCGGCCCGCATGGTTTCCGAAAAGGAGCGCCAGCCCTGGGTGACGGTGGTGGCCAGCAGAAAGGCGGCGGCATGCCGGGCGTCAAGGAACAGTGCCGTTGCCAGCAGGCCGCAGACGGTGTAGAGCACGGCCGTCAACGCCTGGACAGGCAGCACCTCTACCGACTCCATGCCGTCGGCATAGGCGATCTTTTTGGTGCTGCCCAGAAAGACAAAGCCGCGACCGTTGAAAAGCCTGTGCAGCAATCCGCCATCCTGTGGAACCGGCCTGCCGTAACAGCAGCCGAAGCTGATGCAGGCCAGCCGCCCCAGCCCTTCACCAAAGGCATAGGCAATCGCAATGGCAGCGTAGGCCGCCATGACCGGGATCTGGAAGCCGAGCCACGGACCGGCCAGCCGGTTCAGCAGCTGGATCAGAAACGGGGTAATGATGATCCCCACAAAGACCGCCCCCCCCACGGTGAAGGTGTGGGCCTTCTTCTCCACGATCCGCGCCACCAGCCGCGAGGCCGGTACGCAGCAGCAGAGCATGGCGGCAGCCAGCAGGGCCGTACCCAGCGGCGGCACCCCCACCGCCCCCAGCAGTACCAGCAGTACGGCAACCGCCACCAGATAGGCGTTGGCGGTCAGGAGGCCGTACCAGGTGATGTTGATCCCCAGCCAGCCGTTGCCGTGGGGATCTTTTGCGGTCGGCACCGCGGCAACGATCTGCCAGCGTTCGGCCGGTAAGAAACGGAAGCCCCACCAGAGGTAGGCGCCAAGCAGACAGCTTGCGGCTAACAGGAACAGGACTGCGGACATGGGGGCTCCCCTGGGATGGAATAGGCGGTCTCCGGTTTCAGGCCGGGCCGCAGGATGGTGCTGTAGGTGGCGGAGGCGTGTGGCGCCTTTGCCAGCACAAAGTTCCGTGCAGCTTCCCCCATCAGGGAAAGCATCAGGTGATTGGCGGTCATACTGCGGATTGTGGCGGTCAGTGCCGCCGCCTCCCCGGCGCTGAACAGCAGCCCGGTCTCACCGGCACGCATCAGCTCACGGGGGCCGCCGGCATCGGAGACGATCACCGGCAGTCCCGAGGCCTGGGCCTCCAGCACCACATTGCCGAAGGTATCGGTGGCGCTGGGAAAGACGAACAGGTCTGCCGAGGCATAGGCCCGCTGCAGCTCGTGCCCCTGCAGATAGCCGGTAAACAGCGCCGGATAGCCGCCAAGGGCCTGCTCCATCTCGCTGCGGTAGGGGCCGTCGCCGATCACGGCCAGGGCCAGATCCGCCCCCTGGTCAACCAGCCCGGCAAACGCCTCCACCAGCAGCTCCAGCCCCTTTTCCCGCGAGACCCGGCCGACATAGAGCAGGGTGGTCCTGGCGCTGAGACCGCGCTCAAGCCAGTAGCGCTCGACCCGCTTATCCGGCGAAAACTGCTCCGTATCGACCCAGCGCGGCAGCGGCTTCATCTTCTCCGGCGGCAGGCCGTGTGAGAGCAGCTGTTCCCGCGTGCCGTTCGAGGGGACCAGCACCTCTTCCATCTGGTTGTAGAACCAGACCATGTAGCTCCAGGCCGCCTGTTCCAGAAACTCATCATTGGTCAGGCTGCGGACATACTGGGGGATGTCGGTATGGTAGGTGCCGGCCACCGGGATGTTCATCAGCCGGGCGATCAGCAGCCCCAGCAGGCCGACCGTGCCGGGGGTGCTGACATGGATCCGGGTGATCCCTTCCTTCTCGATGTAGTTCAGCACATCCAGGATCGGCGGGAAGCTGAGCTTCAGCTCGGGGTATTCCGGCAGTACGAAGTCGCCCACCGCCTGGAACTGTTTCACCCCGGCAGGTGGTGCCTGGCTGCCGTCGCCGGAGGTGATCACGGTCAGGCTGATGCCCCGTTGCTGTGCGGTACTGATCAGACGGTGGATCGTCATGGCCACGCCGTTGATCTCATCCAGGGTATCGGTGAACAGGGCGATCTTCTCCTCTGCAGGCGCAAACGGGATCTCCGGCAGCCGCTCCGCCATCTCGCGGATCAACTCCTTGCCCTTGTGCTGATGATGAAAGGCCAGGTAGTAGGGGGAAACCAGCAGATGCACCAGGCCGATGGTGCCGGCCGTGTTGAGGTAATCAAAAAAACCGGCCTGCAGGGAGAGCGACATGAGACGGTTGGTGTAGCGGTACAGGATCCGGTTTGCCAGGCGGCTGGTGACCATGAAGATCTTGTGGTTCAGGTCGGCCCCCTTCAACCCTTCCAGAAAGGGGGCATCGTTGAGCAGCTGCCGGGCCTCGCTGTCCAGCAGCTCTTCAAAGCCAAGCTCCCTGGCTGAGCGTTTTTCCGGCAGGTTTTTCAGCACGAACAGTCTGATCTTTTCCACAAAGGAGCCTTTGTCCGTGCCCAGGTTGAAAAAGCGGTCCAAAAGGGCGCTGACAAAGGGGGTGGCGCCCCGCCTGCGCTCGCCGAAACGCTCCCGGTAGAAGCTGTGGGCCACGCCATAGAGGCTGTGGGCCATGGTCAACGGCCCGCCATGTTCCCCTTCCGCCCAGGTGCTGCCCTGCCGGACGGCATCAAGAAAGGCGCCGAGATCCTCGCCGCAATGGCTGCAGGTGTGGGCCCGGGCAATGAACAGGCCGCCGTGGTCATCGGAGCCGCCCACCACCCCCTTACGGTGCGGTTCGTCACCCAAAGGGGTCAGATTGTGTTTATCGGCCAACCGCTCGATCAGCGTCTGGGTCAGGGTTCCCACCAATGTCGCGGTAACGTTGTTGAACCGGCTGGCCCGGCAGCCGTTCCGGATCTCAAAAACAGAGAACAGCAGCAGACACTTTTCAATGATCGCAATGGTCAGCTTGTCGTTCTGGGCATAGAGCGGATGGGCCAGGAAATGGGCGATCCGCTCCTGGTTGAGGTAGGCTGTCAGTTCGTAGACATTCTTGCGCAGCGCCATGATCTCCCTGAACTGGGCCTCGGAGATATGCAGCACCACCAGATGGATCTTGCAGCCGTTTTCAGGGAAGTGGGTGGTGATCTCGGCGCTGACGAAGGCATTGGGCAGATGGGCGATCTCCAGCGCCCCGCCGATGGCGTTGTGATCGGTGATGGTGACGTACGTCATACCCCGCGCCAGGGCGGCCTGGTAAAGCTGCCGGGGCGAGGTATAGCTCTCCGGGCAGTTGAATTTGCGCATGGCCCAGTAGGTCGGCTTGTTGGAGTAGCTGGAATGGACGTGCAGGTCTGCCTTAAAGGTTTTCATGGTATGTTTTCCCGCTGTTGCATGGACTGCCCCGCCTGGCGCCGCCCGCTGCCGTTGCCAATAAAGAACGCACCTGAATGTCGGTCTCCACCAGTGGTTTTTCAAACCCCTGCGTAAAGCGGCTGACGACCCCGCTACGCAGCTGATTCTGCAGCAGGTCTGCGGCAAAGCAGACCCTGCCGGGCTGAAAAAACAGGATATCGGTGCTGCTGCCGGGCCGGTAGAGGCTCTTGGGCTGTCCCTTTTTCAGAAACATGCCGACCCGGACCTGGCGGGGCTCTGCATAGCCCTGGTCACTGTAGGCCTGCACGATATCGCCGATCATCAGGGCCACCACCTCCACCATCGCCACCAGCCCGACCCGGCTGCCTCCCTCGACGTCGGTGTCGATCAGGGTTACCACCCGCTTGTTCTTGGAATAGGGGGTGACCATGCTGACCACGGCGGCGGGGTTGCAGCAGTGGTAGGCACCGTCAATGCTGTAGAAGTCAACCACCCGCCCGCTGACCGGGAGATGATTGTAGTGATACTTGTCCGGGGTCAGACGGAACACGGCAAAGTCGCCGTCGGCAAAACGGTGGCGCCAGAAGCTGCGCTCAGGCCCGATCAGCTCCTCAAAGCTGAAGAACTTGTCCTTCAGAAAGAACAGCGCCGTCTCCTGCAGCGAACCGACGATCACCCGGGCATCGGCCGGAGAGAGTACCGCAGCCGGATCATCGGGCAGCGGGCGGCACTGTTCGTAGCGGATCCTGCGTTCAAAGAGCTTGCGGGCGGTATTCAGCTCCTGCAGGGGATCAAGGCATTCACTCAGATCAATCCCGCAGCGGGCGGCAAAGCCCTCCCGGTTCAGCAGGGGACGATCAAAGTTGACTGCCCCCAGGATCAGTGATGACCAGCTGCTGGTCAACAGACGGAACAGGGCGCTGCTGTTCTCCCGGACCTGGTGGTAGAGCAGCCTGACCATCCGGTCCCCCAGCAGCTGCTCGGTCACCACGGCGCCGCTATCCCGCTCGATATACTGGTGCTGCAGCATCCGGGACACTCCTTTGGGTGGTGGCCTGCTGATGATCGTGGTGCAGCTTCACCAGCAGCAGGTTCATCAGACGTTGCAGGGTCGGGATCTCGGCCTGTTCCTGCAGGATCTCCGGCCTGACGACGGCCAGAAACTGATCGGCCCCCTGCCCCTGCAGGGTCAGCAGCAACGCCTTGCGCAGCGGTTCATCCAGTTCGCCGGCCTGCTGTTCCAGGCTGCGGCAGTCCTCCTGCAGCAGGTCAAAGGCCTCGGCCATCTGCTGTCTGCGCAGGGTGGTGCGGTAGTACTCTTCAGCCCCGCTGTTGAAGTCACGGGCCTCGGTTTTCAGGGCGGAGCGGCTGCCCAGATGGGCCAGGATGCCGCTGGTCAGGCGTCCACTGGCGGCGTACTGTTCCGGCGCCTTCAGCCGCTGCTCAAGATCGGCAACGGTATCCTGCAGTCCCATCAACTCGATCAGGTCGGCCGCATCCTCCCGCAGGGTCTGCAGCAGCGCCAGCCGATATTCATGGATCTGGACCCGCAGATAGCCGGGATAGCGTTTGCTGGGACGCACCCCACGGGTCCGGGCGATCATGCTGCCCAGAAAACGGTTGGCCGTGTCTTTGTGGACAAAGAAGGTGGGCAGGCCGATGGCAGCCCCAAAGAAGATCTGCCGCCGCTCGCTCTCCAGCGAAGGGGCATCCGGTATGAGCCGGTGATCAACCCCCTGTGTCATATACTTGTAGGCCAGGGCCGTGATCAGGGTCTGCAGGTCGGCGGCCCGTCCCATGTCCCCCTGGAAGCTTTGAAACAGGCTGTAGTGGCGGCCCTCGAAACCGGAGAACCCCATCTTGGCAAATTCACGCTGCTTGTAGAGCAGGTAGACCGACATCTGTTCATCAAAGACCCCCATGTCGGCCAGGTCGCTCCGCAGCAGGTCGGTGTTGCCCGGCTGGCCGTTCAGGGCCGGGCTGCGATCGGTGGAGAGCAGGCAGACTAGGTAATCCACCAGACGGTAGTCCGGCACAAAATCGCCCTTGAGGCCAAAGGCCCGGCTGATAAAGGAGTCCAGGGCATCCGGACCGAAGGGGGTGATTGACTGGCCGAAGATGGAGATATCGGCCTTCTTGCGCCAGCGCCGCCACAACATCCGCAGGTGGGTGTAGTCCAGTTCATGGGGCAGGAATCCCAGCGCCTTTTCTGGGTGGAAATCATGAAAGGCCAGCCGGAACGGGGCAGCGCTGTAGGAACCGACAAACAGCGGCAGAAAATGCTCGCAGATCTTGATGGTCAGATCGCCCAGCAGCTTTTCGTGAGCCGCCTTGAAACCGGAGCCGCTGTCGGCCAGGGCCGCGCTCAGACGCCGGCTGCCGATGCTGATATGGGTGCCGTTGTTGGCCAGGCTGACATTGGAGAGATTGGGCAGCACCACCAGGTTGTTGAGGATGATCCCGGCATCCCGCAGCTTGGCCACGGCGTTGAGCTGGCTGCGGGAGAGGACCTGATGACAGAGCTGCATGTAGCGGAACTTGTCTTCACCCCTGTCCCAGCCGGAAAGGCAGGGACTCATGAACAGCTCACGGTAGAAGCTGTCCGAGACATGCTCGTTCAGCTCCTTCTGCCGTACCGGCGGATGGGGGGCAAAATAGGCCATGGCCTGCTGGCCGTACTCGCCGATGCCAAAGGCCTGGTTGGCGTAGTGGATCAGCAGCTGGGTCACCAGAAAGCGGATGGCGGTCTCCCGTGCAATGGCCGCCCCCATGCCGTTCCGGGGGGTCAGGGAGACCACATTGAAGGAAAAGGTCTCCGGCGAGGTATTGTCGTTCAGGTAATGCCCCAACAGGCGGATACCGGTCTGCCGGATCAGGTCCGGCAGGATCTGCTGGGAACCGATCAGGTCGGCCAGGGCCAGTTTGATCAGATAACTGATCGGCAGACGCAGCATGACCGTGCCGTCCGCGGCATGGAAAAAGAAGCGTGCCGCATCGGCCCGCTGCCCTGCTGCAGGGTTGTTCTTGTCAGCCTGCAGGTCCTGCTCCAGCACCTGACGGGCATAGGCCGAAAGCCGCTTGAGCGGGAAACGGACCCAGCTGTTTTCCCAGACGTTGCTGCTGTTGTCCGCCAGAAACCGTTCCAGATCAGCCACGGCCTTGGGCGAGGTCTCGCCGGACGCAGCCCGTTTCATCATGTTGGCAAAGTAGTTTGACTGCTCAATGATCAGCGGCAGATCAACCTGCTGCCGGTCTCCGGCCACCACCGCCTGCAGCTCGCTTTCGGAACCGGCGGTGACATCCCCCGCAGTAAAGGGGAGTGAGGTGAGCACGGCCTCCGGCCGTTCCAGACAGACACCGGCCAATCTCAGGGCCTGACGGACCCTGTCCGGTTCCTGCATGTGTGCACTGACGGATGGTGTAGGGCAAGGGCTTGGCAGTTCCGGCATCGGGACCTCATAAGGCCTGAAGAATGTCATGGGGCAATCCTACGCCTTCAGTATGTCGAAACTGCGCTGGACAGGTGACAATCAGGTAAATTCTTCACTGTATACGCGTGCAAAAAAAGATTATTTCAAACCGCCTCCTTTAAAGTGACAGACAGCTGTCACTCACTCCTGCTATATTCCACGCTAGACTACAGGTAAACAAAAAGATCAATGATACCCAGTAGATCTTATTTGTTAAGAACCTGTCAAATGCCCTCACACAAAGGATCTCCTGCTTTTTTATGTACAAATACAGCAACAAGATCGATGCACTGACCGCCATATTGAAAAGACTGGATACCGGGGAAAAGCTGACGCCGGAGCTGCTGGCAGGGGATTTTAATGTTGGGGTGCGTACCATCTACCGCTACCTGAACCATCTCCAGGCCGCCGGCTACCCGATCTACTTTGACAAGACCGACAGGAGCTACCGGTTCCTGAACAATTTCAGACTGAACCAGCTCAAATCAGGCGGCGGCGACGAGGCGTTCAGCCTGCATCCGATCAACCAGATGAGCGGCGTTGCCATTGCCACTTTCCGCACTAACGGCGAATGTATCCACAAAAACACGGCCATGACCCGCCTGATGGGCTGCGCAAGCTGGAACTGCTGCAACGGCAACTTCCGGCAGCTGGACTGGTGGCAGGATTCAGGGCTGCTTGCCATGGCCGATGAGGCGATTGAGACAGGTCGGGAGGTCTGCCGCGACATTACGCTGACCATCAACAAGCGGGAGCGCTGGATCCAGGCCCACATGACCCTGGTAAAGCAGGAAAAGGCCGTCTATCTGGTCTTTCTGGCACAGGATCTCTCGCCCCGCATGCACAAGGAGATCCAGGTCGCCCGCTTCTTTGCCGCCATGAACCAGTCACCCAACCTGATTCTGGTTACCGACACCCGGGGCACGATTGAATATGTCAGCGAACGGGTGGAGGAGCTGACCGGCTATACCGCCGAGGAACTGATCGGCACCAACCCCCGCGTCCTCAAGTCCGGCCAGACCCCGCCCGAGCTCTATCAGAACCTCTGGAGCACCATCAGCCGTGGCTACGCCTGGAGCGGCGAGCTGTACAACCGTAAAAAGAACGGCGAGTACTACTGGCAGCACCTCCATATTGCCCCGATCCGCAACCATCACAACGGCATCTCCCGCTACGTCGGGGTGATCGAGGATATCTCCCGCCAGAAACTGCTGGAGGAGGAGATCTACGCCTATGCCGTCAGTGACCGGGTCACCGGCCTGTACAACCGCAAGATACTGCTTGAGCTGGGGAATCGCGACATCACGGCGGCACAGCGCTATGGCCGCGCCATGACCCTGCTGATCGTGGATATCGACCACTTCAAGGAGATTAACGACCAGTTCGGCTACCCGGCCGGCAACCAGTTCATGCAGCAACTGGCGGCACTCTGCCGCGCCTCGGTGCGGACCACCGACCTGATCGGCCGGACCGGCAAGGACTCCTTCGGTATCCTGCTGACTGAATCCACCCTCACCGATGCCCGGCTGGTTGCCGAACGGATACGGGAAAAGGCCTCACAGATCAGGATCACGACGGCTGAAGGGCCCCTGGCCTGCACGGTCAGCGTCGGCGCTGCAGCACTGACCGAACGGCACCAGGCCATGGAACAGCTGGTAATCGAATGTGAAGGGCTGTTGCAGAACAGTCAGTCACAGCAGGCCGTTAACCAGTGCATCGGTTTTGCATGACGCGGGGCAGCAACGCGGATAGACAGCTCAGCCACCGTACCGGCCAGCACTGGTTTGCGCTGATTGTCGCCCTGGCCCTGATCGGCAGCATCATCGCCTACAATCTGGTCACCATGCGTCACCGGACCATCAGCTTGGAAAACCAGCGCCTGAAGACCCAGGCCAGGATGATCGGCCAAAACATCGAACGTCAGCTTGAGGCAACCAATCTGGCACTGCAAGGGGTGGTCGCCGACCTGCCCCGGCTGCGGGGTCCCCAAAACCTCAGCCAGGCCAACAAACGCCTGAGCGTGCTGGCCGATGCCATGCCCGGTGTGCGCACCATCTTTTTTACCGACGCTGCCGGCACGATCCTGGCAGCCAACCGGCCGGAACTGATCGGCCGGAACATTGCGAACAGGCAGTATTTCAACGAACCGCAGCAGCACCCCAACCCGGATACGCTCTACATATCGCCCCCCTTCAGGTCGGTGCTGAACGGCTATGTCTTTAATATCACCAAGCTGATCCAGGGACCGGATGGCCGCTTTCGCGGTGTTGTTACCGCCGGGGTCGATCCGGACTATTTTGAGGTAATCCTGCAGTCAACCCTCTATGCCCCGGATATGTGGAATACCATCAACCACGGTGACGGTATCCGTTTCATGTCCATGCCGTACCGCCCGGGACAGGCCGGCAAAAACCTGGCAGTGCCCGGTTCCCTGTTTACCCGTCACAAAGAGAGCGGCAGACAGGAAAACATCTTCACCGACAACGCCTATGCCACCGGCGAGTACCGTATGGTGGCCCTGCTGACCCTGCAGCCGAAGGCGCTGCAGATGGACAAACCGCTGGTGGTGATCATCAGCCGCTGCCCGGACAAAATCCTGAAAAACTGGAGGAATGAGGCGATCTTCCAGGGGCTGCTGTTTCTGATGACCTGCATCGGCAGCTCAGCCGGTCTGTTCCTGCTGCACCGGCGTCAGGCGTTGTTTGAGCAGAAGGCGCAACGGGTAGAGGCGATGGTGCAGATCCGCTACGAGCTGTTGGAATACGCCACCCTGCATACGGCTGACGAACTGCTGCAGTACGCCCTTGACGAAGTCTGCCGGATCAGTGACAGCCCGGTGGGATTCTATCACTTTGTCGACCCGGACCAGCAGGCCCTGACCCTGCAGGCCTGGTCCACCCGCACCCTGCAGGAGTTCTGCAAGGCTGAGGGGCACGGTATGCACTACGGCGTCGACCAGGCCGGTGTCTGGGCCGAGTGTGTCCAGACCCGCGCTCCGGCAATTCACAACGACTATGCCGGCCTGCCCAACAAAAAGGGGCTGCCGCCCGGCCATGCACAGGTCATCCGGGAGCTGGTGGTGCCGGTAATCCGGGATGAACGGATTGTGGCGGTGCTGGGGGTGGGTAACAAGGGGATTGACTACACTGCCAGAGATGCCGAAGAGGTCGCCTATCTGGCCGACGTAACCTGGGAGATCATTGATGGCCGCCGGGCCCAGCAGGAGTTGAAACTTGCCAACGAGCTGCTGGCAAACGAGGCCCGGATCGATTTTCTGACCGGCATCTACAACCGCCGGATGTTTGACGGCCTGCTGGTTGCCGAGATCGCCCGTGCCTGCCGCTATAACTCACCATTATCGCTGATCATGCTGGACCTTGATCACTTCAAGCTGATCAACGACACCCTGGGGCATGCCGCCGGCGACCATGTGCTGCAGAAGGTTGCCGAACTGATTTCCGGCAGGATCAGGAGCCACGACATCTTCAGCCGCTGGGGCGGCGAGGAGTTTGTGATCCTGACCCCCAAAAACGACACGACCCAGGCCGCTGTGCTGGCCGAGATCCTGCGTGATATGATTGAACACTATGACTTTGGCAACGGCATGCAGCTTACCTGCAGTTTCGGGGTGACCCGCCATCACGGCAGCGACTCTGCTGAAACATTCATCGAGCGGGCTGATGCAGCACTGTACCAGGCCAAACACAAGGGGCGAAACCGGGTAGAAATCATAGAAGCGGTTGCATTATCAGGAATCTGTGCTACAGATGAAGCCAGTACAGCTACAACACATCGAGGATGACTCATGAAACGTAGCACCTGTACCACAGGTTTCCTGCTGTTCCTGCTCTGCCTGCTGGCTGCCCTTCCGGTTGCCGCCGTTCCACCATCCCCTGCAAACAGGCCGCTGATTGCCGTTATTCCCACTGACCTTGCCCCTTATTACTTCCGGGACCAGACCACCGGCAAACCGGCCGGACTGGCCGTTGATATCACCGATGCCCTGGCCCGCCGGACCGGACTGCAGATTGAGTACCGTTTTGCCAAGGCCTGGGAAGAGGTTGACGAGCTGGTCTTAAACCGGCAGGCCGACCTGATTCCGCTGCGGGTGATCAATCAAACCACCAAAGATCAGTTCCTGTTCAGCGAGGTCCTTGATGTTGCCCCGATCAGCTATCTGGTCAGGGCAAGCGACGCACGGACCAAAGGGGTTGCAGCCGGTCAACGGGTCGGCGTGATGCAGAACAGTACGGCCTACAGCCTGCTGAAAGGCCGCAGCGACATCACCCTCAAAACCTACGAAAATCTGCAACAGCTGCTGATGGATCTGGTCACCGGCCAGCTGGACTTGGTCATGACCTTCAAAAACACCATTGTGCAACTGGCAGAAAAGGCCGGCCTGGAAAACCAGATTCGGGTCATTGAACCGCCGGCGCTTGAGTCGCGACGGGGGATAGCCCTGCACCCCGCGGATGCCGTTCTTGCGCAGCAGCTGAACAACGCTATCAAGACCTTCCATGGTTCCAGAGAGTACCAGGAGATCTATCAACGCTGGATGGGCAAGCCCAAACCGTGGTGGACCGTACAACGTGCCGTCATGGCAATAGGAGGCAGTGCCATCCTGCTGCTGACCGTGTCGCTATTATGGCGTTTTTTCGGCATCCGCAGACTGAACCTGCAGCTGCTGGAGGCAAACCGGCGCCTGGAAACCGAGATCAGCGAACATAACCAGGCTGTCCGGCTGCTCAAAAAGAATGAACAGTTCCAAAAAACCCTGATTGAGACCCTGCCCGATCTGGTCTGGATGAAGGACCCTGACGGGGTCTACCTGGGCTGCAACCCGCGTTTTGAAGAGCTCTACGGGGCAAAGCAGTCGGACATCATCGGCAAGACCGATTATGATTTTGTTGAGCGGGAGTTGGCCGATTTCTTCAGGAACAACGACCGCAAGGCGACAGCAGCCGGCAAACCGACCGTCAATGAAGAGTGGCTGACCTTTGCGGCAAGCGGCTACCAAGGCCGGTTTGAGACCATCAAGACCCCGATGTTCGACACCGACGGCACGCTGCTGGGGGTGCTGGGGGTTGCCCGCGACATCTCGGAACGGACCAGGGCCTATGAGCTGCTGCGCCTTTCTGAAGAGAAATTTGCCAGTGCCTTCAAGGCATCGCCAGACTCAGTCAACCTCAACCGCCTGACTGACGGCACCTATCTGGAGGTGAATGAGGGGTTCACCAGCATGATCGGTTATCAACCTGAAGAGGTGCTGGGTAAATCATCCCTTGATCTGAAAATCTGGGTGAATCCCGATGATCGTCAGCGTCTGGTTCATGAACTTCAGGAGCACGGTTTTATCAGAAACCTGGAAGCCGAATTCCGACGTAAAGACGGCTCATTCATAACCGGCCAGATGTCGGCCCGGGTCATTACCGTCAACGGCGAGCAGTGCCTGCTCAACATTACCCGTGATATCAGTGAACGTAAAAAATACGAGGAGGAGCTGAAGCAGGCCCGCCAGGCTGCCGAGGCTGCCAACCGTGCCAAGAGCGAGTTTCTGGCCAACATGAGCCACGAGATCCGCACCCCCATGAACGGGGTGATCGGGATGGTGCAACTGCTGCAGTTTACCACGTTGAACAACGAACAGCAGGAGTACCTGCAATGCCTTGAAAGCTCCGCCCAGGGCCTGTTGTCGCTGCTGAACGACATCCTGGACCTGTCCAAGATCGAGGCCGGCAAGACCACGCTTGAATACGCCGACTTCTCCCTGCGCCACAGTATCCAGGAGGTGGTGACCACCCAGATCTCCCAGGTCCACAAGAAGCGGTTGCAGCTGGTGACCAACCTGTCGGATGATATCCCCGAAATCCTGTACGGCGATCCGCTCCGGCTTAAACAGATCCTGCTCAACCTGTTGGGCAACGCCATCAAATTTACCACGGCCGGCAGCATCACCATCATGGCCAGGATCACAGGCCGGCAGAACGGGACGCTGACCGTCCTCTTAAGTGTCAGCGACACCGGCATCGGCATGACGCCGGAGGCGTTGCAACGGATCTTTGCCCCCTTTGAACAGGCTGACAACTCCACCACCCGCAGATTCGGCGGCACCGGTCTGGGGCTGACCATCTGCCGCCGTCTGGCCGAGCTGATGGGGGGACGGATCTGGGCCGAATCATCGGACGGGCACGGCAGCAGTTTCTTTGTGGAGCTGCCGTTTATGATCCGCACCCATGCCGCACCGTCAGCAGCACCTCCTGTGCTGCACGGCAGTGCCGGCAGCACCCGCAGCCTGCAGTTGCTGCTGGCAGAGGACAACGCCCCCAACGCCACCACGATCACCGCCATATTGAAACGGATGGGGCATCAGCTGGAGGTGGTCAGCGATGGCAAACAGGCGCTGGACAAGTGGCGTTGCGGTCACTACGACGCCCTGTTGTTGGATGTCGCCATGCCGGTCATGGGGGGTAACGAGGCAACCCGCCTGATTCGCGAAGAGGAACAACAGACCGGGCAGCACATCCCGATCATTGCCGTCACCGCCCATGCCCTGCGGGGAGATCGTGAACAGCTTCTGCAGGACGGTTTTGACGGTTATGTCGCCAAACCGGTCGACATGCAGCATCTGGCACGGGAACTGGAACGGTTGACCGCACCAGTCGTCACCTAATATTTGGCTGGCCACAACCATCCTGACACATCAGCATGCTAGGCTCACCTCATCTGTTCAACAACGATAGAGGTGACCGGCAATGAAAAATCTGAAGGGATTCTGCCTGGAGTGCGGCAGCAGGGCAATTTCTAAAACCGTTGACAATGTCCTGCCCAAATTCAAAATGGAGATCATCAATTACGCCTGTGGCGCCGAACTGAAAAGCATCTACTCCAGCAACGGCAATACCGGCAGGCTCTGCCTGTCCGGCTGCAGTCAGCTTGAAGACCAGGTGTCACCGATCTGACAGCTGCGACGACACCCGTCTCCTGTCAACCGCACCTCCCTGTTGAAGGAAGATGCGGTTTTTTACGCATATTCGGCAATAAAACCCTCTACGGCAGCCCTGATCTCGTCCCGGATATTCCGCACTGCGGCACGCACTTCTTCGCTTGTCCCCTGCAGGGCGGCCGGATCACTGAAACTCCAGTGCAAACGGCTGACAATGCCGGGAAAGACCGGACAGCGCTCGGCATTGGCCCCGTCACAGACCGTGATCACATAGCTGTAGATCTCACCCCGCTTGAACATCTCAAAGACATCCTTGGTCTGGTTAGCGGAGATATCAATCCCCAGCTCCTGCATCACCTCAACCACCAGCGGGTTCAATGTACCCGGCTCAAGCCCGGCACTTCGCGCCTCAAAACGCTCGCCGGCCAGGTGGTTCAGCAACGCCTCCGCCATCTGGCTGCGGGCGCTGTTGTGAACACAGACGAACAGTACCTTGTCTTTCTTCATGGTCATACCCCTCCTATACAAGATCACGACAGCGGCAGTATCGCATAAAAAAGGCACCGGACGGTTGCGGTCCGGTGCCAGGTTGGTTACAAACAGCGGCTTGAACAGGGTTCTGAAGGGATCAGAAGCGGCTCAGGGCACGCTTCAGGCTGATCTTCCAGACCCTGGTCGGCAGATTCGCATCAAATATGCCGAAGTCATTGTCGTTTGACAGGTACAGGGTTTGGTTATCAATCAGGGCCATCCCCTCCAGCTTGATTTCATAGCTGGGGGAGGTGCCGACCTGATCAGCGCTCTGCTGTACCAGGCTCTTCAGCTCATCGGTGGAGAACACCTCACGGGCTGAGGCCGGCACGATGTTGCAGTTCATCAACCCCACCTGCTGATAAGGTGAGCTGGTGACCGTCTCTTCAGGCGTCAAGGTTCCTTCACAGCTGTTGCTCAGCAGATTGGTGGCCTTGGCCATGTCTACCTCCATCAACTTGGCCTTGCCGTTGGCCCGTTCCAGCAGCAGGATCCGGTCGGTTGCCAGCCATTGGGCAGCCGAGTATTTCATGTCGGTCTGTTTGTTACTGACGGTATAGCCGGCAATGTTCTTGGCATAATCGCCTGCCGCGCTCTGCAGCACCACAAACTCTCCGCTTACCGTCGCATTCAAGGGATCAGTGACATTCAGTCGGACGATCCGTACCACACGGGTGTACTTGTACATGCTGTTGGACTTGTCACCAATCGGGCTTTGCATGACGGCATAGGCGGTTGCGCCGTCGGATGAGAGCGCCAGGTTTTCAAAACCGCGGTTGGAACGGCGCTGTTCACCGAGGATTGAGGGGAGGATATTCTTGACCGTATAGTTGGCACCGGCCATCGGTTTGTTAACCGGGGTGTAGCGTACCTTGACCCTGCCGGTGGTACCGTCCACCACGACAATGCTGGGAGAGTATTCGTCAACCAGCATGAAATCGCCATTGGGCAACACCTGGATATCCTCGATATCGAGGCCGTTTTCATTGTACGAGCCCTGCAGGGTCAGGGACGAGTTCAGGTACGGGACGTCGTCGTAGGCAGCCAGGTTCGGCATGCCGGTCACGTAGTTGCCGTCCTTGTCCAGGATCGGGATATACTTGTCAACCACTATCTTGCCGGCAGCGTCGAAATGCACCTTGGCAATGGTGGGGGTCGAAGCCGGCAGCGGGAAGAACTTGGCTGTGGTTTCGCCATTCATGCCACGGTCAGTGGTCATATAGTAATAGCCAGGATTTCTGGGGTCAGGGGTCAGACCTGAGCCAATGCCCGGCTTGGTCATGGTCAAGGCGCCGTAGGTCAGGGCATCTGTCAGGTTCTGGTCCGTCAACAACGGGTTCAAGACCTTCATGGAGGTGTCGGGCAGGGCGTAGACCGTGGCATCCAGCTTGGCGGCATAACTGCGGTTTTCATCGGTCAGCCCCAGGTCCTCCAGCATGACGCGGTAGATCTGGGTATTATCTATCAGCGTGGTTCCCGGATACCAGCTTCCTTCATAGCTCTTGAAGCGGCCAACACCGGCACCTTTGGCATAAAGGGTAACCGGATCGTTGAAGTGGCTGTTGATTCCTTTGCCGTCCACACCGTAGGTTACCTCACCATTGGGATAGTAGTAGTCGCTGTTGTATCCCAGGGCCACGCCGCCGGTCTGCTGGCTGGGCAGCAAACCTTTACCCAGTTGCTTGGCCACGGTATTACGCAGGTAGCTGTTGGAATGGTCGGAGGTCACAATGACCAGGGTATTGCTCCAGTCGATGTCATCGCCTGGCTGGTCAACAAAGGCCTCAACAGCCTTGACGGCCTGGTCCAGGTCCCACATCCCCCCGATCATGCTCTTGTAATCGTTGGCGTGGTTGGACCAGTCAATGTCCCCCTGTTCAACCATCAGAAAGAAACCGTTCTTGTTCTGGCTGAGCACCTTCAGTGCCGCAGTTGAGGCATCGGCCAGGGTCGGGTTTTCAATGGAGCCCCGGGTAACGGCAGAGGTCCTGTCGTTTGACGGGTTGTGATATTCAAAGTTGCCACCCACGCCACCGAACAGACCGAACAGCTTTTTACCGGCTGTTACTGCCTGATTGGCCTTGGCAAGCAGGGCAACACCCCCATCAATACCTGTCGTGCGTTCCACAAAGGCATACTCAGTCGAATTTCTGAGGTTTGTCAGTTCAGGGCCGTCAATATAGCTGTAGTCAGGCTTGACCGTTGCCGAGTTGAAATCCGGATGACCACCGCCGATTACCACTTCCGGACGGACAGCAGTTATGATCTCCTGGGCAATTGCCTTGTAGTTGTTACGGGACTTGTTGTGACTGACAAAACCGGCCGGAGTGGCGTGGGAAAAAGGCACGGTACTCACCACGCCGATGGCGGCCTTCTTCTGATTACGGTACATCTCGGCGATGGTGGTCAGGCGGCCGTCTTCCTTGTCGCCGGTCCGCCAGGCCAGGTTGCCGTCGTCGGTCTTGAAACCGGTCGAAAGGGCCGTAGCTGCCGAAGCGGAGTCGGTGGCAGGAATAGCCCCGCCGTCAGTGGAACTGAGCTTCAGCTTGGTACCGAAATAGTTCAGAGAAGCACTTGAATTCAGAGCCGCGGTGGTGTCGCGGGGATAGGGCTGTTTGCCGCCTTTGCTCGTGTCATAGCCAAGCAGGACACTGTAGGTTGAACTGTTCTGCGGATCAAACTTGTCATCGGTAATGTTCTTTGCACCGGTAGAGTCCGAGCTGTAGGCGTAGCGGTTGTAGGTGGTGACATCCCACGTGGATGCTGCCCCCTTGTAATCAAACTTCCAGTGTTCAAGCCCGCTGTCGAACGAACCGTTCAGGTAGTTGTTGTAGGCCCGTTCATGCTCAAGCTGCATCCCGTCTGCAATGATCAGAATCACATTCTTGGCCTGCTGGCCCGGACTGCTTGCTGTCTGTGTCGTACCGCAGCCGGTCAGGCTGCTTGCCATGGTAAGCGCAAGAACCGCCGCCACCGTCCTCAGATGCCTACGTTCGAAAAACATGTGCTACCCCCCCGCGTTATGGTGTTGAGTCAGGTCACCATACGGGAAGGTTTTTACCGTTCTGCGGCCAAGAGGTTACATCTTTGCGAAATCTTGCAGGAAAGCGGTGGGGGGTGACGGCAGCTATTCAGGGGATGAGTGTTGACGGCAGGCAGATGCGGAATTCGGCTCCCTCGGACCCGTTCCGTGCGGACAGCCTGCCTGCCATATGTTTCTCAATGATCGTCTTTGACATATAGAGACCGATGCCGGTTCCCTCCCCCGGCCCCTTGGTGGTGTAGTACGGCTCAAAGATATGCGGCAGCGCTTCAGGGGCGATTCCGCCACCGGTATCCTGTATCGACAGGACCACCCAGTCGTTTTCTGCGCTGGCGGTCACCTGGATCCGCCTGTCCGGCCTGTTGGTATGGTTCAGCACATCAATGGCGTTGTTAAGGATATTCAGCACCACCTGGATATACTCGGCCTGATAGCCGTTGACCATACGTTCGTTCTGGACGGCCAGCTGACAGGTTATGCCGTAATGCTCCATCTGCGCCGAGACAAAGCTGATCGCCTTGCCGGCCGCCTCGGCAACGGAGAACGGATGCTTCTGTTTTTCGTTCCGGAAGAAGGTGCGGAAATCATCAATGGTCTTCGACATGTAATTAATGATCTCCATAATATGCCGGACATCATCCTGAATCTGTTCGTCGGTCAGCTCTTCCGCAGCCTTCAGCAGCTGCATGCTTTGGACATAGATCGCAATGTTGTTGAGCGGCTGCCGCCACTGGTGCGCGATGTTGTTCAGCATCTCCCCCATGGCGGCATGGCGGCTCTGCTGCAGCAACAGTTCATCCTTCTGGCGCAGCTCGGCAATCGCCTCGTCGACCCTTCTCTCCAGGGTCCGGTTCAGCTCCTCCAGTTGCGCCTGCTGCAGACCGAGCTGTTCTTCAGCCTGCTTGCGCCCCGAGATATCCCGTACCATCACCACAATCCGGTTTTCACCGTCAATGGTTGCACGACGCATGCTGACCTCAACCCACAGGCGGCTGGTGTATTTTGTGGTGGTGACCCATTCAAAGGTCTGGGGAACGCCCTCTGCACAACGGTGAATCCAGGCCAGGGCCTCTGCCTCGGTGTAGGGCGCCTCACCCGTCCCCACCTGCTGCAACCCTTTGTTCAGCAGCTCTTCGCGGCCATAGCCGTAGAGCCGGCAGGCGGTCTCATTCACATCCAGGACACGGCCCGTTTCTGCGTCATGAATAAAGATGGCGTCGTTGAGCGAATCATAGATGGTATGAAATCGTTCTTCACTGCCCTGCAACAGGGCGGTTGCCCTTGCCAGCTTCAGGTTGTCGGAATAGATGAGTTTGTAGAGGATCAGCGAGGTCAGCAGGACAAACAGCCAGCCTTTGAAGAGCGCCACCCTGGTCAGGGTATCATGGTCGCTCACCAGCCAGCCGACAATTGTGTCGGAGACAAGTATCCAGCTTGCGGCGAAGAAGGCATAAATGCCGACAATCCGCAGCGCGGCCAATCGCACCTGTGGTGGAGCATTGAAAAACATGGCGAACCTCCCCGGTTCGCCAGCAATTGTAGTCAAGCATGGCCAGAAGTCAACCGCCCCAGAACTTTTGCCAGAGCGCCATGATGATCTCAAAGGCGATCAGGATGATGATGATCCACTCCAGGCGGGCGGAGCGGCGGGCGTGGGAGAGGGAGGAGAAGACATCGGTGACATCCAGCAGGGTCTCGGCCTTGTGCTTGATCTCCTGATAGCGGGGGCGCAGTTCAAAAAGGTTGGAGATGGTCAGGTAAAAACGGTCAGCCTCGTCGTTGTCCCAGGTGCTCTCCGGTTTATCCAGCACCATGATATGGGCGATGGAGGTGTATTTGAAGCCGAGCACCACCGAGGCCAGTTTGGCCAGCCGCTTGTCCGGCAGCTCCAGCACCCCCTGCCCCAGGCGGTTGATCATGACACCGACTTCATCAAAGACGGCATCGACATGCTCTTCAATCCGTTCCAGGGCCACCGACTTTGCAATCACAAAGCAGATAATCTCCAGCAGTTCCTGTTTAAAGACCGGCATCACCGCGCAGTCGTTGGTGATGGACGGTTCACCGTCCGGCGTGATCTCCAGCCGGTAATCTTCCCGGAAGCGGAGTTGCGGCTGTTCCTTCAGCTGCTCCAGATGCTGTTTCAGCCCTTCGATACAGCGGGCAATAATGTCATCACCGCAGTTCAGAAAGACGATGCCGCCGAAGTAGAACAGGTAGACCCAGACGGCGTCGCTGGCGGCAGAGGGGGTGAAGGTGACCGGATTGAGCCGCATCGGTTCTTCCCAGCGGTACTTGCGGTCAATCCCCAGCCGTACCGCCAGGCGGTTCAGGTCAAGATCACCGCCAATGGCAAAGGCGGTAAAGCTGTACAGGCTGGTCAGCGGTTCAGTCATGGCGGTTACGGGTTGCCTGGTCGGCGCAGATTCTCAGTTCAGTGATGCCGTATTCCCGCAGCTGGTCATCGTCCTGATGGGAAAGCCTGGTCAGCAGTTCAAGCCATTCATGTTTAAGCGGCAGATCGGGAATCCGTTGACACCTCATGTTTGCCGCAATTGCAGCGTAACGTTGTTCTCTGGTTGCCACGACTACGGCTCCTTTTCTGCGCCGCCACCGGCCGCCTGGGTCACAAATAACACCTGCACGCCAAAACTCTTTTCAAAGAGGTCCCTCTTTGCGCTAGCGCCAAACAGCTCCACGGCCAGGTCTTCCTCACCGCTCAGCACCAGCTGTACCAGAGTGCCCTCAACCCTGCACTGCAGCCCGCTGACTGCGGAACAGCGCCGCCGGTCAAGACCGTCCGCCATACGCAGGATCCCGGCCAGACGACCGACCGTTACCTGTTCCTTGGCCGTCAGACGCTGAAATTCATCATGTTTCTTTTTGGGCAGCGATTTACGGTGGTAACGGGCGATCACCGCCACCAGTTCCCGTTCACGGGGGGTGATGCCGAACAGTTCGGCATGGCGGATCAGGTGGCAGGAGTGTTTATGATGGCTGTGATAGCTGATGTAGTAACCGATGTCGTGCAGCAGGGCGGCCGCTTCAAGCAGCACCCGCTCGCGCTTTTTCAGGCCGAAATGATCCGCCAGCTGGTCAAACAGGGCCAGCGAGAGTGTTGCCACCTGTTGGGAATGCATGTCATCCATCTGGCAGGATTGGCCGAAACTGATCACCGATTCGCGCCATGAGCGTGGCGAGGCGGCTTCCGGCGCCATACCGCGCCGCTTGATCGCCTCCAGTATCATCCCTTCACGGATACCGTGGGCATTCACCAGCAGGGTGTTGGCGCTGAACAGATCCATCATCGTATCCACCAGCCCCACGCCGGCCACGATGATATCGGCCCGGTCCGGGGAGAGCCCCGCCACCTCCCGGCGCCCCTTGATATCGCGCCGCTGCAGCATGGCCAGCAGATGCACCACCTCGGAGCGCAGCACCTCAAGGCCATGCACGCTCTCCACCGGATTACGGCGCAGCTGCAGCGCCATCTGGGCGATGGCGTTGATGGTGCCGCCGGAACCGATCAGGGTGGGCAGCACCAGCTTGTCGCCGTCCAGCTGCTTTTTGATGACCTCCCGGACATGCTTCTGGAACCTGCGGTAATCGCTGTCACGGGCCGGATCAACCCGGAAAAACTGTTCGGTCATCACCACGGCACCCAGCTCGAAGGAATAAAACTCCTCCACATGCACCCCCTGGGCCGTGATCAGCTCCACACTGCCGCCCCCCACATCAATCACGCCAAAGCGTTTACCGTGGGTATCAAAGTTGCGCAGGGCCGACTGGGCAGCCAGGGCAGCCTCTTCATCACCGGAGATGACCCGGATCTCACTGCCCAGCAGCTCTGAAAAGCGTTTGACCAGCCGGGGACCGTTGGCAGACTTACGCATGGCGCTGGTGGCGACCGCATCGATCGCCTTGACCCTGAGACCGGTCACCAGCTTGTGCATCCGGATCAGGGCAGCCTCGGCCCGGGCCACGGCAGCCGCAGAGATCTCGCCGGTCTCGGCAATCCCTTCCCCCAGCCGTACCGTATCCTTTTCATCATCAAGGATACGGAAACTGCCGTCCTTGTTGCATTCAACCACAATGCAGCGAATGGAGTTGGTACCGATGTCAATGGCGGCGAGACGTTCTTTGGTCATCAGGCAGGCTCCTTTTACAGGACATTGAAAAACATACCGGGGAAGGCCGGATACCGGTTTTCCACTGTCCTGTTTACCGGTTACAGCTCAAAGTGATACAGGATCGGCTTCTTATCCAGCAGGGCAGATAATTTTTTCAGCAGCTTGCGCTGCTCACGGGCGATACCGTCCAAGACCGTTTTCCGCACCGTTTCAGGCAGATCCGCCGCCTCACGCAACAGGCCCGCAATTACCACCCGGTCATTCATATCACCCAGCAGGGTCTGATACTGACGCAGCAGCTCCAGCAGATCAGACTGCGGCCTTTTCAGCAGGTCATGCAACAGCTCGTTGAAATAGCGCCATTTCTTGACTGCAATCCGCAGGGCATGCCGTTCCTCCACCATCTCCGGCGGCGCCACCAGCGGCAGCAGGGCGTGAATCGGACGGTAGAGGTTCAGGTTGCGTTCGGACAGCAACGCCAGCAGCCCCTGTGAAGCGATGTTATCCGGCGTCACCAGCGCTGCTGCCGCAGCACGGATCTGACGCTCCAGCTTGATGCAGTCCAGCAGTTCCAGCGACCGCCGGGCCTGCGCCACTTCCTGTTTCCGCTGCTGTTCAAGGGATGCCAGCAACGGCTCCAGACCGTCGGCACCGGTTTTTGTCAGGTAGAGCAGGGCCTCATCCAGATTACGGACCAGCCCCAGTTCACGGGTCAGACGCCTGATCGGCCGCCGCAGACGATCCATCCGCTCTGTGCCGGTAAACGGCCCCAGTTGTTCAATGGCGCCACGCAGACGGCGGCTGGCGACCCGCAGATCATGGGTATGCTCAACATCAAAACAGTTCAGTGTCCGGTAGCGCAGCTGCAACAGCCCGTCCCAGCGCGACATCAGGCAGCCGGCATATGCCTCCAGCAGCTGGCGGCTGCCGGGCAGCGGGCAGGACTCCCCGCTATGCCGGTCACTGTTTGGGGACAAGGGCTTTCTTGGCCGAACTGATCAGTTTGCCGCTCAGCGGGGCATACCAGAGAAAGCGGGCCGGTTTTTCCGGCTTGTCACGCAGCTCAAGACAGAGACAGCTCCCCTTGGCAAGCCAGGCCACCTCTTCCCTGCCCAGCAACAGGGCGGCTGCCCGGCCAAGCAGCGGTTCATGGCCCACCAGCATGATGCTGCCGGGCTTCCGGTGGCTCGTGATCAGCGCGATCAGCTGTTCCAGGGGCGCATCGGGTGCCAGTCCGCTGTCGGCAATCAGTTCGGTACGACCGCCAAGCGCAGCCAGCAGCAGCTCGGCCGTCTGCACCGCTCGGGTCAGGGGGCTGGTGATGATCAGATCAGGGCGCACCCGCTTCCTCTGCAAACGGGAGCCGGTCTTCAGCAGCGCCTTGCGCCCTTTCCGGGTCAGCCAGCGTACCCCGTCATCCAGCCCTTCGGACCGTTCCACCGCCTCTGCATGCCGTACCAGATAGATCACCATGGACAGGGTCTCCTTAAAAAAGTTTAGCGCATTTTGATAATAGTACAACCACCGATCAGGCGGTTGGCAGGGTCACCGTAAAGGTACTGCCCTTGCCGGCCTCGCTGGTAACCTGCACCTCGCCGCCATGCAGCTGCACGATATGCTTGACGATCGCCAGCCCCAGGCCGGTACCGCCCTGTTCACGGCTGCGTCCTTCATCAACACGGTAAAACCGTTCAAAGATCCGGGGCAGATCCCTGGAGGGAATACCGATGCCGGTGTCACTGACCGCCACCACCACCCGTTCCTGTTCCAGACGGGCAGCGACCGTCACATCACCACCGTCCGGGGTGTACTTGATGGCGTTATCCAGCAGGTTCAGCAGCACCTGTTCCAGCTGTCCCTGATCTGCCAGCACCTTTGGCATCCCCTCAGGGCATTCCGCAGCAATCCGGATCCCCTTGCTGCGGGCATGGTCCTCCATCAGCATCTGGGCCTTGCGGATGGTACCGCACAGATCCAGAGGATGCAGGGTCAGGGCCGCATCCCGCGCCTCAAGCTTGGAGAGGGTCAGGATATCATTGATCAGGTTGGTCAGACGCTCAGCATGGCTGACGATAATCTCGACAAAACGGCGCGAACGTTCCGGAGACTCCTCCAGGGCGCCATCCAGCAGGGTCTCGCCATAGCCCTTGATCACAGCGACCGGGGTGCGCAACTCATGGGAGACATTGGCCACGAAATCACGCCGCATGGTTTCCACCCGCTTCAGGTCGCTGATATCGTGGAAGACCGCCACGGTGCCACGGTTGCCGCTGTCACGGGTCAACGGCACCCAGTGGGCCATCAGCACCAGGTTGGTGATCGGAATGGTGATCTCACAGCTCACCTCATCGCCTGATTCACGTTGTTCTTCAAAGGCCTGCAGCAGGTCGGGGTGCCGGCAGACCTCAACCAGCGGACGCCCCTCCACCTCTCCCGGCAGGCCGAACTGTTTGCGGAAGGCAGGGTTGACCAGGATGATGTTCCCCTTGGTATCGGTCACCATCACCCCTTCACCCATACCACGCAGGATGGCTGCCAGGCGCTGTTGCTCCGAGGTCAGCTTGTGCATCTGCTCTTCAATCCGGGCCGCCATCTCATTCAGGACACGGGCCAGGTAGTCAATCTCCTCTCCCTTGCCCATCGCTATCCGGACCCCACGTTCACCAACCCCGATCCGGGCGGCTGCATCGGCAATCTCACGCAACGGCTTGGCGGTGATCCGGGAGAGGAAAATACTGAGCAGCAGCGAAGAAAACAGCAGCAGCGTGACGGCCCCTCCCAGCAGGTTGTGCAGGGCCCGTTTGGCGGCATCAAAGTATTCCAGCGGCAGGGCCAGGCGGATGACCGAGGCATCACCGGCAGGTAGCGGCAACGCCACATACAGCATGGTGGTACGCAGGGTATCCGAGTAGCGGATGGACCAGCCTGAACCGGTCTTCTGGGCCTGCTGCACCTCAGGTCTGCCCTGATGGTTTTCCAGACCGGCCACCTGATCATCCCGCACATCGGAGTCACCCACCACCCTGCCGTCTGCGGCGATCAGGGTCACGCGGGCCTTAATGGCTGCTCCCAGCTTGTGGGCCAGGGCCTGCGGTGGCACGGCATGCTGCTGTTCCGCCAGCAATCTGGCCAGCTGGGCCTGCTGCTGCAGGTTGGAGCGGCTCTCTTCCACCAGCCGCTGTTCAAGCAGATGGTTGACATAGCCGAAACCGCCGCCGGCAATCAGCAGAGAAAAGGCAATATAGGACAGAAACAGCTTCCAGCGGAATGACATGGTTATTCCTCCAGCTTGTAGCCAAAGCCACGCACGGTCTTGATCATCTCGCCGGCATCCCCCAGCTTGTTACGCAAACGGGTCACATGGGTATCCACCGTACGGGTGTCACCCACAAAATTGTAGCCCCAGACATCCTGTAGCAGCAGCTCCCGCTTCATGACCCGGCCGCTATGTTCGGCCAGATAGAGCAGCAGCTTGTATTCCGTGCTGGTCAGCTCAATCTCGCTGCCGGCCACGGTGACCCGGTGACTGGCACAGTCAATCACAATCGTCCCCATGGTGATCTGACGTTCAGTCGTATCAGGTTCCTGGCTGCTGCGCCGCAGAATGGCACGAATCCGCAACATCAGCTCCCGCATGGAAAACGGCTTGACAATGTAGTCGTCCGCCCCCATCTCAAACCCCACCACCCGGTCAATCTCGTCACCACGGGCCGTCAGCATCAGCACCGGTATGCCGCGGGTCTTGTCACTGTGCCGCAGGGCAGAGCAGACCTCGGTTCCCATCATGCCGGGCAGCATCAGATCCAGCAGGATCAGGTCCGGCAACTCGCGGCGGGCCGTTTCCAGCCCCTCCACCCCGGTGCCGGTCACCAGGGCCTGATAGCCCTCTTTTTCAAGGTTATAGGCCAGCAGTTCCGCCAGATCCCGCTCATCCTCAACGATCAGCACCTTCTTCATAATTGTCATCTCCTGTGCAACCTACCCGCAAACAGCCTTGTTTTGGATTGTAACAGTACCAAAGCAACGTTACAGCCTTGTTACACCACCGCAAATATTGTGTGGCAGGCAACAAAAAGGCCGCTTCCGAACAGAAGCAGCCTTTGAGACAACTAGATATGTACAGCATATCCTGGCGGTCCTAGCCAAGCAGCGGCAATAAAACCTGATAGGTCATGAAGGCAACCAGCGCAGCTGCCGGAATGGTCAGAACCCAGGCCCAGACAATCCGTTTGGCAACATTCCAGTTGACCGCAGTCAGCCGCTTGGAGACCCCGACCCCCAGAATGGTTGAGGTGATCACATGGGTGGTACTGACCGGCATGCCGATGGAGGAAGCGCCGAGAATAACGCCGGCTGCAGCGGTTTCGACACAAAAGCCATGCACCGGTTGCAGCTTGACAAAGTCCTTGCCGATGGTCTTGATGATCCGCCAGCCACCGGCGGCAGTCCCCAGACCCATGGCAACGGCGCAGGAGATCTTGACCCAGGTCGGCACGTCAAAGGTGGGGATCAGGCCATAGGAAAGCAGGGCCATGGTGATGACACCCATTGACTTCTGGGCATCGGCGGTACCATGCGAAAAGGCCATAAAGGCAGCCGAGGCCACCTGCAGTTTACGGAAGTTCTTGTTGAGCGGACCGGGGTTGCTGTTGTGAAACAGCCGCATGACGATCACCATGAAGATGAACCCGATGGCAACACCGATAATCGGTGAAAGGATCAGTGCCATCACGATCTTCTGCAGCCCCTTCCAGTGCAGTGTAGCAGCGCCTGAATGGGCAATGACCGCCCCCATGATGCCACCGATGATGGCATGGGAGGAGGAAGAGGGCATGCCGTAATACCAGGTAATCAGGTTCCAGATAATCGCACCCAGGATACCGGCCAGCACCACCAGTTGCGTAACATGATTTGCATCCACAATGCCTTTGCCGATGGTTGAGGCCACCTTGGTGGAGACCATGGCACCGGCAAAGTTCAGAAAGGCGGCCATGAAGATGGCAGCTTTGACCGACAGGGCTCGGGTAGAGACACAGGTGGCAATAGCATTGGCGGTGTCGTGAAATCCGTTGATATAATCGAAGGCCAGTGCGGCAAAAACTACCAGCACCAGCATGATCAAGGCCATATCAGGCATTTTTCACTACCACGCTTTCAAGGATATTGGCAGCGTCTTCACACTTGTCGGTGGCCTTTTCCAGTGTCTCGTAAATCTCTTTCCACTTGATCAGGTTGATCGGATCCTTTTCTTCATCAAACAGGCGGCTGATCGCCTCACGGCAGACCCGGTCCGCCTCGTTCTCAAGTGCATTGATCTCGACACAGCAGTTGTTGATATCCTCAAACTTGCCCCCCAGGTGTTTCAGGGCGCGCTCAACCGTCTGGCAGCATTTCAGGATAATGAAGGCCAGTTGTTGCGCCTCAGGGGTCGGCTTTTCAACATTGTACATCACGAAGCGCTGGGCCGAGGCATCGATCAGGTCAAGGATGTCATCCAGTTTTGAGGCCAGGGAATAGATATCTTCGCGGTCCAGCGGAGTAATGAAGGTCTTGTTGAGGGTCTTGATAATCAGGTGGGTCTGGTTGTCGCCCTTGTGTTCCGTATCCTTGATCTGGCGCTGGCTGGCCAACGGGTCGGCGTAATCATCCAGCATTACCTTGAGCTGCTGGGCACCCTCGGTAATGATGACACCCATATCCTGGAACATCTTGAAAAACTTCTCTTCTTTCGGGATTAATCCGAACATGCTGCTCTCCTTTGTATATCAGACAACTGACAGATCATGACAAGCGAGGGCATGTTACAGGTATGTGACAGAGATGTAAAGTTTCAGTTGTGTTACAGACGACCTTTACATGGCGCTGGGCCGGCAGGGAGCCGTGATAGTGCAGCAGGGTGCCTGTACTAATCCGGCAGCGGGAAGCGACTTCGGTTGGATTGCAGCAAACAACAGGCAGCGGTCGACACAATCCTGCCGCTGCGACCTGCTACCCTGCCCACACAGGATCAACGCCCGCGGTCAGCCAAGGCAAACCCGGTTGCGTCCGGCCTTTTTTGCTGCATACAATGCCTGGTCCGCCAATTTCATCAGGTCGTCAGCGGACTGCTCTTCACCCGGCACCAAACAGGCCATCCCGGCGCTTAGGGTAACATACCCGGCAACATCCGATTGTTGATGCGGAATCTCCAGTGCTGCCACCGCCAGACGGATTGTTTCAGCCACAGCCACGGCATTCTCCAGAGACGTCTCCGGCAGCAGCAGCACAAACTCTTCGCCGCCATAGCGCGCTGCAAAGTCAGCTGGCCGTTTCAGGTTTGCCATAATCACCCGGACCACCTCCCTCAGGCAGCTGTCTCCTTCCTGGTGGCCATAGGTATCGTTAAAGGCCTTGAAGCAGTCAATATCCAGCATCACAAGCGCCAACGGCATATCATTACGCCGTGCCCTGCGCCATTCCTTGGCCAGGTTTTCATCAAAGGCCCTGCGATTGTTGCAACCGGTCAGACCATCCTTGAAGGAGAGGGTCCGCAGGTGTTCTTCCAGCTGTTTACGCACGGAAATATCCTGCACAATCCCGACAAACAGCGTGTGCCCCTGCACGCTGGTCTCGCTAACCGAGATATGCAGCGGAAACACGCTGCCGTCCCTGCGCCTACCGGTAAAATCCCTGTCCTTGCCGATCAGCCGCGAACTGTTCGTCTCCAGATAGTGGTTGACATACCCAGCATGCTCGCTACGGTACGGATCAGGCATGAGCATGCTGACATCCTTTCCGATCACCTCGGAAGCCTGATAGCCGAAGATCTTCTCGGCAGCGGGGTTGAACTCCTCAATCAGACAGGCACCGTTGATCACGATAATCCCTTCGACCGCGTTATCCACAATCGCCCTGATCCGCTCCGCACTCTCCTTTAAGGCCAGTTCAATCTGCTTGCGGTATTCGATCTCATCCAGCGAGTGCTGATGCAGCCTGCGGCTCTCGCGGGCCGCCAGCACGAGATCGGTAAAGTCCTGCACCGACACGAGCGCAAAGGGGCTCTCGTCCACAAACACCCTGGTGACGGTTGTCTGCAGGATTCTGAGGCATCCGGCAGGTAAGGGGCAGGAAAAGATATGGGGATGGAGCTGGGCGGAAAAAATAACCGGTGCGCCGCCCTCATACAGCGACTGGATCCGGCCGGCATAACGGACACCTGCCAGATGCGGAAACGCCTCCGTCAACGGACGGCCAAGCAGCCCTTCACGACTGACGCCCGTCCAGTCCTCCATGGTACGATTCCAGGCGCAGATAGTCATATCAGCGTTAAGCAGGACCGTCCCGATCGGCAGGGCGTCGAGCATCAGGTTATTCAGATCAGGCGGCTGCATACTCACTCATCAAAGGCGGCCTGCAGCCCGGAAATAAAGGTGTTGAAGGAGCCCACTTCAAACAGCACCAGGAACTCTCCGGTAATCTGGCTGCTTTGCACGGTAAAACGGGTCGTGATCTCCAGGGCAGACTCACTGTCATTGGCCCAGATACTGTCGAGCAGCACCCGCAGGCTGCCTTCCTGATAGCGTGGGATCGTGTAGTTCAGATGGGACTTGAGCAGGTTGGCAATGGAACCCATCACGGCATTCAGCAGGATATTGCCGACTTCGGTCAGGGTACCGGTCTTGATGGCATCCAGTTCGCTGCTGGGGGTCTCATCGTCAACCAGCAGATCAACCAGCTTCGAGGCGCAGTCAGCCGTAAAAAGCAGGGTGGAAAAACCGCTGAACTCCCCGGAGAACTGCAGCATCACCATTGAAACGGTTTTATCACTGCTGCCGGGCGCAACCCCATCCAGCTCATGCTGATCAACGATACGTATCTGGGGCACCTCCAGAGCGATGTGCTGCCCCAGTAGTTCATTGAGAGTACCGGCAGCCCGGCCGACACCGATATTGATGATTTCCCGTAAGGCATCGATCAAGGCATCGTCAAACCGCGTCATACCTTCCCCCTCCCCAGGCCTTGTGCCACTGTTGCCAGCAGTTCCTCATCCTTCGGCGGTTTATTGATCAGCTCAAAGGCCCCCAACGCAAGGCAGGTTGCCCGGGTATCATCCTGCACATCAGCGGTGACAACCAAGACCGGGATGCTGTTTCCCTGGGCCTTCAAAGCTTCAAGCAGGCCAATGCCATCCATTTCCGGCATCAGGATGTCGGTAATGATCAGGTCAGGCGTCTTTTCCGCCAAAAGGGCCAGGGCGGCCTTGCCTGAATCGGCATGCAACAGCTCATGGCCTGCTTTTTTAAGGACCTTGCCGATCTGTAAACGCGAAAATGAAGAGTCGTCCGTATGCAGGATCACGGCCATAGCTAGTCTCCCCTAAGATGTAGGCTGGAACTGACAAACAACCGCATTCTAGAGTAAGCAGCAGATTTGCGCAATGCAGGAAGCCAGGCAAAAAAACATTTTCCAAGATAACAACAATGGGCACCCGGCCTTAAGGCGGGATGCCCATTGTTGTTACATTATTTCCACCGCATTGTACCCTTGCAACCAAGCTGACGAGCCCCCACAGACCCTTCGAATCAGCACTCCTTGGTTGAAGTTCTCACGCCGTATTGATCAGACCTGAAAGCGCTGCACCAGCTGCTGCAAACTGTCTGAAAGACGTGCCAGCTGTCCGGCAGCCTGGGCAGACTCTTCAGAACCACGTGCGGTCTGCTGCACAACGTCAGTGATCTGCAGCATGTTGTTCGATATCTCGGCAGTGGTTGCGGTCTGCTGTTCAGCAGCAGTGGCAATCAGACTGATCTGCATGGTAACATCGCTCACGCGCTGCAAAATAGCTCCCAAGGCCGTCTCCAGCTGGCCCGCCTCCTGGGCCCCCTGTTCCGTCGCACGGACACCTTCCTCCATGGAGCTGACCGCAGCCCTGGTCTCCTGTTGAATGGCACGGATCATCTCGCCAATCTCCTTGGTGGCCGTGGTGGTCCGTTCAGCCAGGGCCCGCACCTCGTCGGCAACCACGGCAAACCCCCGTCCCATCTCGCCGGCCCGGGCCGCCTCAATGGCAGCATTCAATGCCAGCAGATTGGTCTGATCGGCAATATCCTCGATCGTACCGACAATGTTACCGATCTGTTCGGAACGGGTGCCCAGTGATGCAACAATCCTGGCATTTTCCCTGGTACGCTCACCACGCTCATTAATGCCGGCAACGGTGCTCTGCACGACACTGAAGCCATCCTGGGTGGTTTTTGTGGCCACGTCGGCGCTCTCTGCCGCAGCGTGGCAATTACGGGCAATGTCACTGCTGGTGGCAGCCATCTCCTCCCCTGCGGTTGCCACGGTATTGGCCTGGCAGGCCACTTCTTCAGCACCTGTGGCGGTCTGTTCCGCCGTGGCATGCAGTTCGGCCGATGCCGCCGCCACCTGCACGGCGTTCTCGGAAACCTTGGTGATCGTATCCCGCAGTTTGTGTGCCATGGCCTGAAAGGCCTTACTCAATTTGCCGACTTCATCATTGGAATAATGGGGAATAGTCACCCGCAGATCACCCTCTGCAACCTTTTGAGCCTGGATCACCAGCTCATTCACCGGCGTTGTGATGGCATGGGTAATCAGCATTCCCAGCAGCAAGGCCACCAGCGCACCGCCGATTGCGGCAGCCAGCATGATCATACCGGCCCGCTTGGCTGCCCGGCCGTTCTCGGCCGACAGTTCGCCTGCCTTTTTTTCAAGATACTTTGTCAGGGTGTCAATTGCCGTAATCTCATCTCTGACGGCACTGCTGGCGGCAGGACTGATCATACTCGCGTAGGCCTCTTCACGCTTACCGGCAGCAGCCAGTTCCAGCATCTTTTCAAGGTGCGGACGATAGGCTGCCCGGGTCGCCATAAAGCGCTCGTACAGTTTCTGCGCTTCAGCATCGGGCAGGTGGGTTGCAAGTGACCTGGAAGACTCATCCAGATCGGCCCGCAACTCGCTAATCCGCTTGCTAAAGCGCTGTACATCGTCCTGATTCGCCGCAGCAGCCAGATCACGCAGATTGACCCGCATACGGTGAAAGCTCATCCCCAAGCCACCCAGTTCACGCAGGGAAACAGTGCCCTTCTGGTAGAGCAGCAGGTCATTATCGCTCAGTTTTCGCAATTCTGAATAGCCGAACAGACCTATGATCAAGGCAATCAGGGAGACCCCGAGAAAACCGCCAAGCAGTTTGGCACCCACGGAAATATCTTTTATCCAATGCATCTTCTTCCTCCTCACAGAGCTTCTTTTTCCACTTCTAACGACCCGATAATGTTATGTAATTCACGGATGCCGACATCAAGTTGAATGGTCAGCAGACAGAATTCGTCTGCCAGGGCATCGAAGGTCTGCCTGCTGCACGGTTCATTGCCGTTACACAGAGCCAGCAAATGTGCCTTCACGGCAGCCGTCTGAATGTCGTGCAAGGTCAGCCCCAGTTGTTCAAGCAGCTGCCGCAGCGTCTCATCGTAGGCTTTCATACCGTCCCCTTCTCGTATCGGTTTCACACACCATCCGGCCCGACTGCAGCATTGGTTGTAACCATTGACCTGTCCATCACCTGAATATGGTCCTTCAGCCAGACATAGGTAAGTTTGAGTGAGTTGGTCACCACAGCAAGCGATGTCCCTTCCTGCGCGCAATCTGTACGTACTTTTTCAAGCTGCTTTTTCAGTTCCTCATGCTGCCGGAGGTGCTCTCGCCGATTGGGAACGCCATGCTGCGTCAGATACTCCTCTTCAGCGGCAAAGTGGCACTGCACATAACGCTGCAGAAAGGTCAGCAGTTCAAGTACCACCGGCTTTTCCCGCCCCTGCTTGCAGGCGTCGATCAGCTCGTTAATCTTCTCAAACATTTCCCTATGGTGCGCATCAATCTCTGCGTGCCCGGTTGACAATCGGGGGTGCCATTCGATCTTCATGGTATCGGCCTCCTGCGCTGTTCTGGTCAGTACACGGCGTAGTGTGTCCACCCCGGCAGGGTAGACAGGACAACAATTGTCTTGTTTGAACTATGCATCTTTTGGACAGTGAAATTGAAGACAGGAAATAGCGCGGGAGACTTCTTAATTTCCTAGTACGGTATCAGGAAAAGCGAAACAGCATGCGGCGGGGAGAGGTCAGATGGAGGTAATACCTTCACGAATGGCATATTTAATCAGTTCAGCAATACTGGTCGCACCGACCTTTTTCATAATATTGGCCCTGACGGTCTCGACGGTCTTGCTGCTGACCTGGAGTTGGAAGGCGATCTCCTTGGTACTGGCGCCATCGGCAAGATACTGCAGCACCTCGCGCTCCCGTGGCGAAAGGAGCGCCTTGGCACCGGCCCCCTCCTTTTTCTGGAACTCATTGATAACCAGGTCGGTAACCGATGAACAGAGGTAGGATTTTCCTGCATGCAGGGCCCGGATCGCCACCATCAGTTCATCTGCGGCACAGTCCTTCAAAAGATACCCCTTGGCGCCGGCCTTCAGACTTTCAGCAACGCAGCTGCGGTCAAGCACCATTGAAAGCGCCAGAACAGAGGCCTGAGGACTGACCGCAAGAATTTCCCTGGTGGCCTCAATCCCCCCCATGACCGGCATGGTCAGGTCCATGACCACCACATCAGGCAGACACTCCGAATAGCACTGGACCGCCTCCTGCCCATTGGAGGCCTGGGCAACAACGGCAATGTCCTCGGCCTGTTCAAGCAGTGATTTAAGCCCTTCACGCATGATTTTATGGTCATCAACAAGTAGCACTCTGATCTTCATGGACACGACTCCCCTTTCTGACACGCATCAGCGGCCCCGAGCAAAGGGACCTGCAAACTAATCCTGCTGCCGCTGTCCGGTGCACTGGTGATCGTTATCTGCCCACCCAGATGACGGATCTGACGCACGATATTAAACAGTCCAAAACAGCCCTCTTTAGGGGCACTGAAGGCCAGGGCGGGATCAAATCCACGGCCGTCATCCTCAACCAGCAGTATCAGCCAGGTATCCTTGCGGTACATGCTGAACCTTGCCGATGAAGCAGCAGCATGCTTGGCAGCATTAATCAACAGCTCCCTGGCGGCCTGATAGACAACAGAACGCAGCACTTCCGTGAGCGGCTTGCTGGTGGCGTCGTCCTCAAACTCAACCAGCAGGCCATAGTCATCGCTGATCTGCCTGCACAGCCAGGACAGGGCGGCCTCCAGACCGGCGCTGGCCAGCACGGGCGGCGTCAACTGCAGCGTCAACGAGCGAACATCGCTGATCACCTGTTCAAGAAGCCGCCTGACATCCGAGACCGCTTCCCTGGCCGACAGAGCCTGCAGGGAGTGCTCGAGTGTCCCCAGCTTGATGCGCCCCAGCACCAGTGACTGGCCGATATGATCGTGCAGTTCCGTTGAGATCCGCAGCCGGACCTGTTGATCAAGCAGGGAAAGCTCGGTGGCCATTTCGGCCTGTTTCTCCTTGACGACCGCCAGACGTTGCTCTGTCTGCAGACGCTGTTGCTCGCGTTCCATATGTTCCAGGGCGTAGGAAAGGTCTGCGGCCAGCTGTTCGAAAAGCGCCAGGTAATCGCTGCAGAAATAGTTGCTGAGCTGCGAGTAGACTGAGAGCGAACCGATCGGCTTGCCAAAGACCGTCAAAGGAAAGGCGGCCGATGACCTGATGTTGCTGCGCTGAGCCCTGGCTTGCCAACCGCTGGTGCCCTGATGCTGCATAAAGTCGTTGCAGACAACCGTCACCCCCTCGCGGACCGCCGTACCGGTCGGCCCCCTGCCGATCTCACACAACCTGGAGCTGACCTGGATCCCGTCAAGGTAGCCATACCGGTCGCCAAACGAAGCCGCCGGCTGAATCAGGCCGGTTTCCCGCTGCTCAAGCCCGATCCAGGCAAACAGAAAACCGCCCTGTTCCACAATGATCCGGCAGAGTTCAGCAAAGAGTTCTTCCTGGCTGGCGGCGCGGATAATCGCCTGGTTGGCGGCATAGAGCGTTCCATACAGACGGTTGCTGCGCACCAGGGCCTCTTCGTTGCGTTTCAGCTCCGAGATATCGCGGGTAAAGCTCATCACGCAGGGTTCGCCGTCCACCTCGATCCTGCGGGCATACAAGAGTCCGGTCAGGATTGAGCCATCCTTACGCCGGAACTGCGCCTCGAAATCGGTCACCTGATCCGATTGCAGCATTGCATACAGCAATCGCTCCCTGTCAGCCGGATGAGCCCAGAGTTTTAGATCCAGGGCCGTCCTTCCAATCACCTCAGACGGTTCAAATCCAGTAAGCTTGCAAAAACCATCATTTACCTCAATACAGGTACCATCCTTCAAGCGGGTGACGATCACGGCATCCGGGGCAAGCCCAAAGGCGGTGTTCAGCATCTGCTCAGAAAAGCGAAGCTGATCGGCCTGCGCCACAACAGTCTGTTGTAACGAATCATTTGCCTGACGCAGAGCCTGCTCGGCTTTTTTCAACGAGGTCAGGTCAGGGCTGTTGGTGGCCCAGGCCACCGGCTCGCCCTGTTCGTTACGGATCACGAAGGAATCCCAGCGGGTGTAGATCGGCTCGCCGCTCTTGACGTGCCGGAAACGCACCTCGCCTGACCAGCGTCCCTCCCACTGCAGGGTGGGGATGGCGGTCTCCAGAACCAGCGGCAGATCATCAGGCCAAAAGACGTCGAGGATTGTCGCTGGGAACGGCTCCCCCGGCTCCAGGCCGATCATACGATAGCCGGCATCGTTCAGGAAAAACGGCACCATCTCCGGCGTGCAGAGCCCGATAAAATCATGACTGTTCTGCACCACCGAGGCCATCTGACGCAGCTCAAACTCCAATCCTTTGCGCACACTGATATCATCTTTGATGGCCAGATAGTGGCTGATGCTGCCGGAAGTCGACCGGATCGGTGCAATGGAAAGTTCCTCCCAATACAGCACACCTGACTTGCTACGATTTCTCAGCTCGCCGCTCCAGACGTCACCGGCCGTTATGGTGTTCCAGAGACCGCGGTAAAACTCTGCCGGGGTTTGTCCCGATTGAAACAGACGCGGGTTCCTCCCGATCAACTCATCGGCCTGATAGCCGCTCATCCGGCACATCTGCTGATTGACAAAGACGATCCGTCCCGCCGCGTCCGTCAGCAGGATGCTTTTGGGGCACAGGTCAAGGGCCTTTCTGAATGAGGAGGCGTTGTGCATACCACTCCCTGGAGATAGGGTAACCGGGTGGAAGGAACGACGTAAAGAGACTGCCAACACCCTGTCATGGTAGCACGCTTTCAGCAACAGACAACCGGATTCAGGGCTTTGATGACAAAAAAACGGGCAGCCCCTTCCGGGACTGCCCGCATGCAAAATGTTTCACGGATACCGTAGCTATCCGCAACGAAGATTTTTTGTCCTGTGTGGGGTAAGCAAGGGGTGAGGCGGAGGCGTACTAAGCAGTACGCCGCACAACTCACCCCGCTGCTTGACCTGCATCAGGGCGAAAAAAGATCGTTGCCCCATAGCCACAAGAAACGATGCATTTTGTGTCCTGGCCAGGCTTTCCGAGGGAATGGCGCGCTGGCGTACAACCTGTACGTTGAGCAGCCATTCCCGTTGGAAAACGAAGCCAGGGCGCAAAAGGCGCGTTCCTACCCCAGGATGGCCTTGAGGTCTTCCTCAGCCGTGGTAATCGGCATAATGTTGAAGTTCTCCACCAGGAAGTTCAGTACGTTCGGCGTAATAAAGGCCGGCAGTGAGGGTCCCAGGCGGATATTCTTGATCCCCAGCGACAGCAGGGTCAGCAGGATCACCACCGCCTTCTGCTCGTACCAGGAGAGGATCAGGGAGAGCGGCAGGTCATTCACGCCGCACTCAAAGGCGCCGGCCAGGGCCACCGCGATCTGGATGGCGGAGTAGGCGTCATTGCACTGGCCGATATCCAGCAGACGGGGAATACCGCCGATATCGCCGAACTCCAGCTTGTTGAAGCGGTACTTGCCGCAGGCCAGGGTCATGATGACGGTATCCTGGGGTGCCTTCTCGGCAAACTCGGTGTAGTAGTTACGGCCTGATTTGGCGCCGTCACAACCACCCACCAGGAAGAAATGCTTGATCTGGCCGGCCTTGACCGCAGCAATCACCTTATCGGCCACGCCCAGCACGGCCTTGTGACCAAAACCGGTCAGGATCTCCTGGCCCGGGTTCTCCGGCAGGCTGGGGCACTCCAGCGCCTTGTTGATCACCTCGGAGAAATCCCAGCCCTCGATATGCTTGACATCCGGCCACTGCACCAGTCCCCAGGTGTAGAGGCGATCCTTGTAGGAATCAGCCGGGCGCTGGATGCAGTTGGTATTGAAGATGATGGCACCGGGGAAATTGGGGAACTCCCTGGCCTGATCCTGCCAGGCGCCGCCAAAGTTGGCCACCAGGTGAGGGTACTTCTTGAGGCCGGGATAGCCGTGGGCCGGCAACATCTCGCCATGGGTGTAGATGTTGATCCCCTTGCCTTCGGTCTGCTTGAGCAGCTCTTCCAGCATCTTCAGGTCGTGGCCGGTCACCAGAATCCCTTTGCCGGCCTTGGTGCCCAGGTTGACCGGTGTCGGCGTGGGAGCACCGTACGTCTCGTTGTGGAGGGTATCCAAAAGTCCCATGGTGGTGAGGTTCTGCTTACCGCATTCCATGCAGAGGCTGACAAAGTCCATCAGTCCAAGGTTGGCATCGGTAGTCGCAGCCAGCGCCTTCTGGGTAAAGGCCATCACGTCATCGTCACTTTTGCCCAGGATCATGGCATGATCCATATAGGCGGACATCCCCTTCAGGCCATACATCAGGATCTCAATCGTGGAACGGATATCCTCGTTGACATGCTGGGTGTTGATACCGTGCTGCTCCCCCTGGGCAACCATGGTGGCCAGGTCGGCGGCAGGTTTCCAGTCGGCCACCGGTCCGCTGATGGCGGCACCTGAAGCGGCCTTGGCCTTTTCTTTCAGCTGGTAACACTTTTGAATCAGTTTGGCGATATCTTCTGGATCAAAGTCCACGTTGGTGACGGTGGCAAAGAGCGCCTCAATGGTGAAGCGGTCAATCTCGGCATCACGGCCAAGCTTGTCGGCATACAGGGCCAGGGACTTCAGGCCGTACAGGAGATGATCCTGCAGGGCGGCCACATCAGGCTTCTTGCCGCAGACTCCGGAAATATTGCAGCCGGTACCGTTGGCAGCTTGCTCACACTGGTTACAGAACATGCTCATGGTGAATCCTCCTCGTTGGTGTGGTTAACTCATGGGTGAGTTTTACTCGTCTGTGTGGTATGAAGAGTATATCAGTCTTTTTTCAGAATGCATGACCTTGGTCAAAAAAACGGAGTATCTCATCCAGGCGCCGCATTATTTTGCCCCGGCCCCGACCTTAACAATGCTTGACAAGTAGATGCCTGATAAGGCTTATTTCATTACACGGCATGACTTAGGAATTATTCTACAGGAGCTTTACCGATGTCTGATCTGCGAGTTCGCTTTGCCCCTTCGCCCACCGGCTATCTGCATGTTGGTGGTGCCCGCACCGCCCTGTTCAACTGGCTGTACGCCCGTCATTTCGGCGGCACCTTTATCCTGCGGATCGAGGATACCGACACCGAGCGTTCCACCCAGCAGTCGGTGGATGCCATCCTGCAGGGGATGGAGTGGCTGGGGCTGGACTGGGATGAAGGGCCGTTCTACCAGACCGACAACTTCCCGCTCTACAAACAGCATGTCCAGAAGCTGCTGGAAGAGGGCAAGGCCTACCGCTGCTGGTGCCGGCCGGAGGAGCTGGAGGCCAAGCGCGAGGCGGCCATGGCAGAGGGGCGCAAGCCCAAGTACGACGGTACCTGTCGCCACCGCCAGGATCAGCCGCTGGATCAGCCCCACGTGATCCGCTTCAAGGCCCCGGAAGAAGGGGAGACGGCCTTTGACGACCTGATCAAAGGCAGGATCGCCTTCCCCAATGCCGAGCTGGATGACCTGATCATCAGTCGCACCGACGGTACCCCCACCTACAACTTCTGCGTGGTGATCGACGATGCCCTGATGCGGATTTCCCATGTCATCCGCGGTGATGACCATGTCAACAACACCCCGCGCCAGATTCAGCTCTACGAGGCACTGGGCTACCCGGTACCGATCTTTGCCCATGTGCCAATGATCCTGGGCAGCGACAAGGCCCGCCTGTCCAAACGCCATGGTGCCACCAGCGTGATCGCCTACCGTGAGATGGGCTACCTGCCCGAGGCGCTGAACAACTATCTGGTGCGGCTGGGCTGGAGTAACGGCGACGATGAGATCTTCAGCCGTGAAGAGATGGTTCAGAAGTTTGATATCGCCAATGTGGGCCGCTCCCCGTCGGTCTTCAATCCTGACAAACTGAACTGGCTGAATGCCCACTACATCAAGACCGGAGACCCGGCCCGCCTGGCTGATCTGCTGAAGCCGCACTTGGCAAGCCGTGGCGTGGCGGACTGTTCAACCCCTGACCTGGCCGGTGTGGTGGCGACCCTGCAGGAACGGGCCCAGACCCTGGAAGAGATGGCCGAGCGGGCCTTGTTCTACTATCAGGCGCCACACTCCTATGACGAGGCGGCATTGGCCAAGTTTGACAAACCGCATCTGGCAGCAGTCTTTAGCACTGTTGCGGCCAGGCTCTCTACAGCAAGCGCTGTTGCCGCGCCGGAGTTTGATGCGTTGTTAAAGGAGATTTGCACGGAAGGCGGCTGGAAGATGCCCCAGGTCGGGCAGCCGCTGCGGATCGCCCTGTCCGGCAGCACCCAGGCACCCGGCATCGGCGAGATCATCACGGCCCTGGGGGTCAACGAGACGATCGCACGTGTTGAACGGGCCAAAGCGTTCCTGGCAGACTAGCAGCCTGCAGTTTTCAGAGCCTACACGGTGGGAGCCCCATGGATATACTTGCCATAACTGACATACCGCGCATGACTGCGCTGTTTGAACGGCTTGCCCGGCTGATCCCCGGCCTGACCGTAGTCAGCGAGATCCACCGCGGCATTGATGAACTTGAGAGCCGTAAGCCCGGGCTGGTCTTCATCCAGAATCACCTGGCAGGCCTGTCGGCTGACATTCTGCATAAACACCTGAAATCGCGCCTGGGACAACGGAAGGCACGTTTCGGACTGATCAGCGCACCCAGCGCCATTGATAGCGACAGTGCCGCAGCATTTGAAGTCATACTTGATCCTGCCCTGAGTGATGAGCAGTTGGAGCAGACCGTCCTGAACCTCCTGCAACAGCAGGATCAGCCGGCAAAACCGCAGGTCTCAACACAAGACCGGGCTGCGGCACCACAGTACGACTCCCCGGGGCAGGAGCAGCCCATAGCGCCGTCACCCCCACCCGCCGCCCCCTTGCAGACGGTGCAGCAGCAGCTGCCGCTGATGCCGGACCCGCCGGTTCCGGTTGAAGCCGACCAGGAACCGGCAGCGCCGCTGACCTACGAGCTGCCACGGCGGCCCGGCATCTCAATCATTTCCGATTTCAGCAAGCAGCTTGACACCCGATCCGACACCCTGCAGCCCGAACCGGCACCGTTCAGCCGGCATGAGCATGAACTGCGTATTCGTGATCTGCATCGGGAACCGCATCTGATCAGCGACCCTGAACCGACACAGCCCTGGTACCGCGGCACCGCCTTCCTGCTGGTCAGCGTCACCCTGCTGGTTGTTGTGGCGGTAAGCCTGTTCCAGCACCGTTCAAGCCGTACCACCGCACCGGCTCCCAAGGCCGTTTCAGATCAAAAGGCACCAGCTCCGGCAGTTTCGACGGCTGCGGTTCCCCAGCCGGAAACGAAACCGGCGCTCTCCTCCCACGGTAGCGGGCGTCCCCGCAGCCTGCCCTCCTTTATCCCCAAAGAAGGGCTGGACCCTGCCTACGGCAAGGACAATCCCGGCTGGGAGAACTATCGCGGCCAAACCAATGAATACCGCGTCTTTCGCGAAAAAGGGGGCGCAATCAAGGCCATTCAGATCATTGACCGCAGCGGGGCAGGCATCCAGGAATCTTTCTATACCAGCACCCTGAAAGAATTAGCCGGTGCTACGGCAATGCGGCCAACCTCTTCAGAGATAAAGGAAGGCTATGAGATCCGCCGGGGTGATCTGGCCGGTCTGCAGCTGGTACAATACCGGGATGCCCAGGGGGGCAGGATGCGGGGCTTTGTGATTACCTGGCCGTAACTCCGATTTCCATTTCAAGGCCCTCTCGTCGTTGGCTTGTCCTCGCCGCCTGGAGATAATCATTGAACTGGAATCGGACTATGGTCAGCATATGTCAGGTGAGATTTAACACAGAAACGGGCGTCCAATCAGGACGCCCGTTCTTTTAGTAAGGCAGGCAGCAGTCGTGTCGCTGCTATTTTGTTGAAAGCTTCAGGTAGCACTCCGCCCGGTTCAAGGTTGCTTCAGGCAGCAGGACTGAAGCGGGGTAGCGGCTGATAAAGCTGTCGAACTGTTTGATTGCCGTCTCGCAATCCCCCTTTTTAAAGCTCTCCAGGGCATGGCTGTAGGCGTTCTTCTCGCCCTGCCGCAGAGGCGGCTGCTGTGCTGTTTTCGGTCTTTCAGCCATCTGGTGTTTTGACGGCTCAGCCGCCGGTGCCTGTCCCTGATCGTGCTGCAGCACCAGATTGCTCTGCAGCTTCCGCCCGGCCTTGCGTGAAAGCGGCACCCGCACTACCTGCCCGACCTGAATCCGGTGCGGGTTCCTGATCTCGTTAAAAAGCAGGATCTGCGGATAGTAGTAGCCGTGCCCCGCATACCGTTTTGAAAGGTGGGAAAGGGTATCACCTTTTTTTACCGTGACCTCCCGCACCAGCACCCCCTCACCCGGCTCAGCACCGTCAACCGGCCGGGGAGCGTAGAGATAGTCGCCGCCCCAGCTTGCTGTCGCTCCGCACAGCAGTAGTGCCAACAGTGGAATCTTAACACCTGGTAGATGCATATCAGTACCTGTTCCCCACTTGATCCTGGTAGGTCAAGATGCTTTTCAGCTGGACGCCAGTGCCGACTCCGGTACCGGACTTGATTCTGAACGATGCCTTGACAACCCGCTTTTCACCGGCACCAAGCTCACTGAAGCGCCAGAGTGACGCGCCGCTTCCGGTCTTGCCGGCAGCCTGATCGGCTGCCACCAGCTCAATCTGTTCAGGCCAGGTTACTTCCAGTTCAACCTGCTTGGCCAGATTGGAACCACGGTTCAGCACATCCAGGTCGATCGTCAGCAGGTCTCCCGGGACCATCCGTCCTTCACGCCCTTTCATGGTCAGCTGCAGCACCGGCCGTGAATAGCCGATCTCTGCCTCCACCATGACCGGCTTACCCTGAAGCGACTCAGGGGCTGCGCTCAGGGACACCTTTTCGCGAGTGCCATCCTGGGCCGTCTTTGATGTCGTCACCTCAAGCAGCAGTGCCGCCTCTTCCTTTGGCCCCAGCGGCCCGATTGCTGTCACCTCGGACTCACCCGGCTGACGCAGACCATCACGATTCAGGTCATGGTACACAACCACCTTCTGGAACGCCCCTGACCCGGCCACCAGGCTGAAACGTTCGCGCTGGTTGCCTTTATTGACCAGTCGGGCAGGGATCGTCACGACCTGGCCCGGCACCGCCTTGACCCGCTCAGTGGCCATCTTCAGTCCCAGCTCACTGACCGGCAGTACAAAGGTGGCGTTGGAGAGGAAGGTCCCCCTGGTCTGTAGCGGGTTATTCAGCAGATCAGCCCGGACAATCAGCTCTTCCTTTGCCAGGGCCTCGCCCTTAAGCTGGAAAGTGGCCACCAGTTCACGGCTCTCGCCGGACTTGAGTGCAAGCCCGTCCAGCACCAGCGCGGCTCCCATCTCCTGCCGGAATCCTGCTGCTGCAAAATCAACCGCCTGATACTGGGGCGGGAAGCTCAGACGCAGGGTAACATCCTCTGCCGGTGTTGATCCGACGTTCAGCACCGTAACCCGGTACTGCACCGTCTCACCGGGCAGCAGCTGGGGTTTGTCGGTCTTGACCACGGCACGCAGCAGCGGTGCGGCAGCAGTAAGCGACACGGTCCGGCTCTGGGAGGCCTCCGGCATGAACTGGGAGGCTGCCTTTACTGGATGGGCAATCCTGAGGCCATCAATTGAGGCTGCAGGCACGCTCAGCAGCAACAGACCCTTGAATTTCTCACCGGGGGCCAGCTGTGGGGTCTGATTGATCGACTGCTCCGGTGTTGCTGCAGCAGCAAAGCGCGCCCCGAATTCTGCGGGAAAGCTGGAGGCAAGATAGAAGCTGTCCTGACCGTTGCCGCGGTTCTGGATCTCAAACGGGATCGTGTTTTTACGGGCCACCTCAACCGGCGTCAGCGGTGACTGCACCTCAAATTCAAAGGCGGCATACTGTGCCACCTCAAGGGTCAGCACCTGAGCTGTGGCGGTGCTTTCAACCGGCTGAGCAGGCGCCGCCGCAGGAGGCACGACCACAGCCACCCCCAGCTCCTTCAGGCGTGTGGCTGCAGTACGGGCTGCCGGGGTATTGGGAAAGCGCTCCAGAATCCCTTTATACCCGGCAATCGCCTTCTCTTTGAGACCGAGCCGTTCCTGACGCAGCCGGTCAGCAGCAAGCTTTGCCTCCTCAGCCTTACGGGCGGCAGCGAGTTCGCGCTCGTTCTGTTCAGCGGCAGCCATTGCAGCCTTCTCTGCAGCACGACGTTCTTCAGCGGCCTTTTGGGCAGCAAGCTGTTCTGCAGCGGCCTGTTCTTTGGCGCGTCGTTCTTCTTCTGCCTTCACTGCTGCCAGGCGCTCCGCTTCTGCCTTTTCACGGGCGATCCGGTCAGCTTCAGCCTTGGCCTTCAGGATACGGGCCTTCTCAGCAGCCTCCTGGGAGGCCTTTTCCTGGGCTACACGCTCTGCCTCAAGCTTGGCTGCTGCCAGGCGATCCGCCTCGGCCTTCTCACGGGCAATCCGGTCAGCTTCAGCCTTGGCCTTCAGGATACGGGCCTTCTCAGCAGCCTCCTGGGCGGCTTTTTCCTGGGCTGCACGTTCTGCCTCCAGCTTGGCTGCTGCCAGCCGATCCGCCTCGGCCTTCTCGCGGGCAATCCGCTCTGCTTCAGCCGCGGCCTGCTGTTTTTCCTGTTCCAGTTTGATGGCTGCCAATCGCTCTGCCTCGGCCTTTTCACGGGCGATCCGGTCGGCTTCAGCCTTGGCCTTCAGGATGCGGGCCTTCTCAGCAGCCTCCTGGGCGGCCTTTTCCTGGGCTACACGTTCTGCCTCCAGCTTGGCTGCTGCCAGACGGTCAGCCTCGGCCTTCTCTTTGGCAACCAAGGCTGCGGCCTCTGCAGCACGCTGTTTTTCAGCCTCAAGCTGCGTTGCTGCAGCAACCTGAACGGCACTGCCCGGCCCTTTTTCATACTGGGCTGCCAACGCCAGCAGATCATCTTCAACCGTATTTTTCAAAGGGTTATCAGGATACTCCCGGGTAAACTGGGCCATATAGCGGGCTGCATCAGAACGGTTGCCAACCTTGTAATGGGCACGGGCCAGCCAGAACAGCGTCATGTCACGCAGGGGGGTGTCAGGATATTTCTTCAGCACCTCGCCAAGGCGGGACACTGCGGCAGGATACTCTTTCTGCTGGTAGGCATTGAATCCGGAGAGAAACAGCTGGGAGTCTTCAGTCTCTTGAGCAACGACCGTTGCTGCGCACAGCAGGGTGGCGATGAGCAGGCAAGTAAGAAATGCCGTTAGCCTTCGGCAGTATCTAAGCATCTTCACGGGGGACACCCTTTCCCCGGCTGACCGGGACGGCGGTGGTAACTGCCAAGAAATACTTGGGTAAAATGGGTATTCCTTAGCATCTTCACCGTCCCTTGTCAACCGCGGAAAGCGAGCAGCAGAGGGTTTTAAACAATCACCAGCATTGACTAAGCGAGGATTTTTTGTTTCAGGGCTTGGCAGACAAAGAAGGGCGCGGAGACGTACAGAAAAGTACGTCGCACAAGCCCTTCTGCTGTATGACGAGGCCTGAAACGAAAAAGACCGCTTAGCGGATATGATCCTCCGGATAGGCCCCGATCTTATGGATTGCCAGGTCAGGACCGTTATACTCATCCTCTTCATGCATCCGGATACCGACCGTTTTTGAGAGCGCACCGTAGACAATCAGGCCGCTGGCAACGGCAAACAGCACCGCAGTCAGGGAACCGGCCAACTGGGAGACAAAACTGATGTTACCCATCCCGCCCAGAAATTTCTGACCAAAGATACCGGCGGCAATCCCTCCCCAGGTACCGATCACCCCATGCAGCGGCCAGACACCCAGCACATCGTCAATCTTCAGCCTTTCCTGTTCAAAGGTAAAACCATAGACAAAGATAACCGCCGCAATAGCTCCGGTTACCAGCGCTCCCAGGGGGTGCATCAGATCACTGCCGGCACAGACCGCAATCAGACCCGCCAGTGCGCCGTTATGCACAAAACCCGGGTCGTTCCGTCCTGCCACCAGAGCAGCCAGTACGCCACCCACCATGGCCATCAGGGAGTTGACTGCCACCAGGCCCGAGATCTTTTCAAGGTTGCCGGCGCTCATCACATTGAAGCCAAACCAGCCCACGGCCAGAATCCAGGAACCAAGCGCGAGAAACGGGATATTACTGATCGGCAGCGGGTGGGATTTGCCATGCTGATAGCGCCCTTTCCGTGCCCCCAGCAGGATCACCGCCGGCAGTGCGATCCAGCCGCCAATGGAGTGCACCACCACCGAACCGGCATAATCGTGAAACTCAAGCCCACCGATTGACTTAAAGACCCCCTGCAGCAGCGCGGCGTTCTTGCCCCAGATCAATGACTCGAACAGCGGATAGCACAGACCGGCAAAGACCGCCCCTGCCACCACTTGGGGCCAGAACTTGGCCCGTTCTGCAATACCACCGGAAATAATGGCCGGGATACAGGCAGCGAAGCAGAGCAGAAAGAAGTAATGGACCAGGTCATAGCCCATGGCGCCCTGCATCAGCTGGTCAGCCGGCTTGAGAAACGAGATACCGTAGGCCAGCGGAAAGCCGATCAAAAAATAGACAACGGTTGAAACGGACCAGTCAGTCAGAATCTTTACAAAGGCGTTGACCTGGCTCTTCTTGCGGACCGATCCCACCTCGAGAAAGGCGAATCCGGCGTGCATGGCAAAGACCATCACGGCACCGAGCATCAAAAACAGGACATCTCCGCTTTGTTTCAGGGGGGTAAGGGGTGACAACTCCATTGCTGCTGCCTCCTGGGCATAATGTAGACTGCACTGCATCAATTGATGGCAGCTATTATGCAAGCAAAAACGTGGCCAATCAGCAACTTGCAATTCAACTGCCTGAAAAATGGAGCTTTAGCATAAATTTGAGGCAGTCACTGCTGCACAATTTTAGCGCACATATGCACCAAATTTAATCAGCACTGTGCGCTTTCCTTTTTCAACGGCAATGCTACAATCACCCCATGGAACTTCGCGACAGCATCCGCAGCTTTCCCACCGCCCCCGGCGTCTACCTGATGCGGGATACCAACGGCACGATCCTTTATGTTGGCAAGGCCCGTAATCTGCGACAACGGGTCAGCAACTACTTCGGTGCGACCGATGGACGCCCCCAGGTCCGTTTCCTGATGGCACGGGTCAACTCGATTGAATTCACCATCACCGACACCGAAAAAGAGGCCCTGCTGCTGGAAAACACCCTGATCAAGCAGCATCAGCCGCGCTACAATCTCAACCTGAAGGACGACAAGACCTTCTTTTCGCTCCGTATCGACCTCACTGAGCGTTTTCCCCGCTTCACGGTGGTGCGCAAGGTCAGCCGCGACGGCGCACGTTATTTTGGCCCCTACGCCTCTGCCAGCGCAGCCCGGGAGGTCCTGCGTCAGCTGCAGCGGATGTTTCCGCTGCGCCACTACCCGTTAAAGACCTGCCTGAACCGCTCACGCCCCTGTCTGTATCACCAGATCGGCCAATGCAGCGCCCCCTGCCATAACCTGATTACAGCCGCGGAGTACAGCCTGCTGGTGGAGGGGGCGATCCTGTTCCTGGAAGGGAAAAGCAGAGATCTGGTGAATGGCTTCAAACAGCGGATGAAGGAGGCTGCCGAGGGGCTGCGCTACGAAGAGGCAGCCCGCTGGCGTGACCTGCTCAAGGCGATTGACACCACCCTTGAGCGCCAGAAGATGGTCAGCCAGGGCGGCGACAGCGACATCCTCGGACTGGCCAGCAGCGAAGAACAGCTGGCGATTGCCGTGCTGTTCGTGCGGGGCGGCAGCCTGTCCGGCAGCATGATCCTGCATGGCTCGGGGGGGCTGGATACTGCCGACACCCTGGCCGCCTTCATCCAACACTACTACAGCGCTGAACGTTTTATTCCCGACGAGCTGTTGCTGCCGCTGACGCTTGATACCGGCAGCACCCTGGAGGAGTGGTTAAGCGAACTGAAGGGCAGGAAGGTACATCTGCACCAGCCCCGGCGTGGCACCAAGCTCGATCTGGTCAACCTGGCGGCCCGCAATGCCCAGGCCGCGCTGACTGAAAAATCAGCAGCCAGCCAGGGCATTGCACGAACCCTTGCAGAGCTGCAGCAGAAACTTGCCTTGCCCCAGCTGCCCCGCCGGATTGAGTGTTATGACATCTCCACCCTGCAGGGGCGTCATTCCGTCGGGAGTGGCGTAGCCTTCCTGGATGGCCTGCCGGACAAGGAGCGCTACCGGCGCTATCGGATCAGGAACAGTCAGGGACAGGACGATTTCGGGATGTTGCAGGAGGTCTTTGCAAGGCGCTTTGCAGCGGAACGGATCGAGCAGTGGGGGCTGCCGGAGCTGGTGGTGGTGGATGGCGGTATCGGACAGCTGAACAGCACCCTGTCGGTGCTGGCTGAGCTGGGACTTTCAGAGCGGCTGGCAGTTGTGTCGCTGGCCAAAAGCAGGGTCAAAGGGGACGGCAAGGATATCCACCTGGAGCGCACTGAAGAACGGGTCTTTCTGCCGGGCCGCCGCAACCCGGTCAGACTGCGGCAGGACTCTGCCCCACTGAAGCTGCTGGCAGCCATCCGGGACGAGGCACACCGCTTTGCCATCGGGTACCACCGCAGCCTGCGGGACAGAGAAACGCTGCGTTCAACCCTGCGGGAGATTCCCGGTATCGGGCCGAAACTTGAGCGGCTGCTCCTGACACGATTTGGTTCTCTGGAAGGGATTAAAAATGCCGCGGTTGAGGAACTTGCCACCGTGGCAGGCATCAGTCAGGAACTGGCGCGATTGATTAAGACCTAATATTTTAGAACATCCTGTTGTTTCGCACCGACCCCCTCCAAACCTCCCCTTGTCAGGGGAGCTTAAAGGCTTCCCCCCTGATAAGGGGGGATTGAGGGGGGTTGGTTTTAGCTGTTACGCTGCATTCGTTATCCAGCCTGCCCCCCATCCTGCAGCACCACCCGCTTCATTTCAGCATGCAGGACACCAAGGTCGATCGGCTTTGCGACATAGCCGTCAAAACCGGAACCCAGCATATGTTCTCTCGTCTCTTTCATCGCATGGGCCGTCAGGGCAATAATGGGGAGGTGTCCACCGTTTTTGCTTTCATGTTCCCTGATAATCCGGGTCGTCTCCATACCATCCATCACCGGCATCTGAATATCCATCAGGACAACATCAAAACCACCCTTTTGCCACTGCTGCAGCACCTCAGCCCCATCACCTGCCGGTGTGACGCTGTGGCCGAAGCGGGAGAGCAGAATACTCAACATCATGCAGTTGGTTTCACTGTCATCCGCCAGCAGAATTCGTAATGGAGCCCCCTCCCACGTCGGTTTTTTGTCCTGTGGCAGCGCTTCCTGCTGCGGCAGCGGCTGGGAGTTGATCAGGAACGGCAGGGTGACGGAGAAGGTGCTGCCTTTCCCTTCCTGGCTCTCAACGGTTATCTCCCCGCCCATCTGCTGGACCAGCCGGCTGCAGATCGACAACCCCAGACCGGTGCCGCCGAAGCGACGGCTGACGGTGGCATCAGCCTGAATAAACGGTGCAAAGATCTTCTCACGTGCCTCCGGCTTGATACCGATACCGGTGTCACTGACGCTGAAGCAGAAGCGGGCCTTATCATCATGGCGCTCCAGCAGCTCAACCACGACCCGGATCTCACCCTTAGTGGTAAATTTGATGGCGTTCCCCACCAGATTGTACAGGATCTGCTTGAGACGCAACTGATCGCCGAACAGGCTATCAGGGAGATCGGCAGCGATTTCCTGCGTAAGCACAATCGCCTTGGCGGCTATCCGCGACTCTTGCGACTTGAGCAGTTGAGCAACGCAACTACGCAGGCTGAACGGCGCACTCTCAAGTTCGAGTTTTCCGGCCTCGATCTTGGAGATATCCAGCACGTCGTTGATTAACGACATCAGGTTTTTCGCATCAGTCTCAATGTTGGCCAGGTACCCCGTCTGCTCAGCGTTCAGCTGGGTCAAGCGCAGCAGTTGGGCATTGCCGATCAGCCCGCTCATGGGGGTACGGATTTCATGGCTCATGTTGGCCAGAAATTCAGACTTGGCGGAATTGGCAGCCTCAGCTTCGGACTTGGCCTGCAGCAGCTCCTCCTTGGCCTGTCTGTTCTCCTCGGAACGCTGTTGCAGCGAACGCGCCAGGCCGTTGACTGCTGCCGCAGCACGGCCCGGCTCATCATCGGAATCAACCTCGATCAGGGTACCGTACTCGCCATCCTGCAGGGCGGCAATACCGCTCATCAGATTATTGAATGAACGGGTCAGCTGCCGCAGCACCAGATGGCTGAGCAGAGAGACTGCCAGCCAGAAGAGCAGGGCCAGGGCCACTGACCAGGCAATCAGCTTACGGACGGCCCGATCCATATCGGCCGTACCACGTTCGATCCGCACGCTGCCCAGTAGTGACGGCGTATCATGTCCATCAACCAGGGACTCGATCGGCGAGCCGGTCTGGGGATTGCTGCAGACCTCGATCCTTTGCCTGAGTACCTCCTCAGAGCCGCCGGACGATGAGGCAGGGTAGACCGCCGCCAAGACCCTGCCGTCCGGTGCGCTGATCACCACCGCGCGGACTTCCGGCAACCGGGCGGCCTGTTCAGCCATCTGACGCAGCAGCTCGGTGTTTTCTGCAAACAGCGGCAGCCGGATCGCTTCAGCCAGATACTCTACCTGCAGCCGGAGAAGTGCAGCCGCAGCTGTTTTTGATTTTTGAATCTCATGGATAATAAAGAGGACACTGAGTGTGGAGACGATCAGAAAGGTCAGCAGGGTAAAGATCAGGAAGAGCTTGCATTGAAACCTGGTACGGATGTTTGACCACCTGACGCATCGTAACATGGTCAACTCCTTAGAAAGGTAATCATGACACCGCCGGAATATCCTCCATACGGTCCGGATATCGGCAACGGCACTATTCGGTTTCCTGCTGCATCATTCATCAAGGGATGCCCCCAGGCGCTTCAGGATGCCGGCATTGGTCTTGAGTATGACGCCATGGGGAAAGCTTAGCGAGGTACTCTCAATGCCCTCTCCATCAAGCAGTGATGTCACCATCTCACTGGCCTGACGTCCCAGGGCCGCACGATCGATCTCAAACACGGCAGCTGCCCCCAGCCCCAGGTAGTTGGCGGCAAACGACACCACCGGCACCGCCTGTTGCTGACTGAAATGGAAGTAGGCCTCTGCCGTTTCCCTGGTTACCGCCGTGACATCCGGCAGCATCCAGAGCGCATCCACCTTGCCGGCCAGCGACGCAAGCCTGGCCAGGGTATCGCGGGGGTCCGTCACCTCGCGCGCCACCAGCACGATGCCTGCCCTTTCGGCAGCCTGCCGCGCCTGACGGAGATACCAGCCGCTTCTGGCGGGATTATAGACTATCCCCACACGGCGCACCTTCATCTGATGCAGCAGATTGCAATAGTTTTCCGGTGCCACAAACATATCGATGCCGGTCAGGTTCGGCTGGGCCGCCTGCGTCCGGCGCAGATCAAGTGACATCAGGGCCACCACCGGGATGGTGCGTACCTTGCGGGCCGCTGCCAGGGCCGTGTCTCCCACTGCCAGGATCAGCGTCGGACGGTCCTCCCGTGCAATCCGGACCACATCCACCTCGGCATAGTCGGACAGCACAATCACCCGCCGGGAAACGTTCCGCCTCTCGCTAAACCCTTTCAGCACCTCATCGTAAGCCGGGCTGCGCTTGCTCTGCAGCACCAGCAGGTCATAGGCCTGGGCCAATGAGGGAACCAACAACGCCAGGGCGACTATGCACAGGACCAGGCGCCGCATCAGAACTTCACCCGCAGTCCGCCTTCAAACCAGCGGCCAACGTTGGGAAAGACATCCCGGCTGTAATAGCGGCTATTGAACAGGTTGCGGCCGGAGAAGAACAGTTCTAAGGCGGTATTCTCATGCTGGAACAGGGTGGCTCCCAGATGCAGATCCCAGATCAGGCCGTTCTTGCCATGATCGTCTGGTGCATTGTTCCAGAAGATGTGGCGGCCGGTAAGCATGCCCCGGAAGATAGAGTCGTCATAGGACAGGGAGAGTTTCAGGGTTTGGGTTGGTTTGTCACCATGCACCGTCGCGCCGTCGCTGGTGCGGTGGGTATCGGCATAGGTCCAACCGGCTCCCAGAGCTGTATGGAACACCGGTTTGGTCTTTACTTCAAGTTCGGTTCCCTGCGCCAACTGTTGCTCGGTGTCAGCCCCCCAAGTCATATTGCGGAACAGGGAGGCCTTGAGCCAGAGGTAGGGGATACTGGTGTTCTCAGCCCCGATCTGGGCGCTCAAGATCTTGGTGGGCCGAGGGTCGTATTGCGGGGTCAGCACCGGCATGCCGTAGCCCCGGGCCAGGTAGGCCCGCAGCAAGGTGTTGTCAGTTACCTGCCAGGTGGCGCCCAGGGAGGCACTGAACTGATGCGGGGCGGTCTGGGGGTGATCCAGCCGCACACCAGGGGTGATACTGACACTACCCAGGGTGATGGTGTCGTTCAGGAACAGCCCCCAGCGGTTGGCCTGGCGGCTATAGGGACTGTAGGTATAGGTATCAACCGAGTTGCTCGTGATCTCCAGGTGACGGTAGTCAGCGCCAAGCACCAACAACTGCTGCTCACCCCGCCAAGTTAGACTGGCAGTGCCCCCCAGCGAGCTTTCTGTCGCAAAGGCTTTGGGCAGGTCCGGCGATTGCCCCCACCAGACCACGCCGTCACTGATGTTGTAATAGGCTGATTCCTGACGAAGAAAGGTGTGATAGCCGCTGATTGCCAGCTCCAGGCGCTCGGTCAGGGGTTGGCGCAGACCGACCAGCACGTTGAGTAGGCGCTTATCATCCTGCTGGGTCAGGTCATAGCTGGGGACGTACAGGTCGCCCTGGCGGCTGAAGGTACCGTTAAACTGGGTATAAAGCTGGCCCTGGTTGGGCAGGTCCCAGGTCAGGCGGCCATGGTAGGTGCTGCTGTTGATGCTAGTGAAGGGAACCAGACCGTCACTGCCCAGAAAACCGGCAGACAGATAGTAACCAAGACGGTTGCTGCTGCCGCTCAGCTCCAGAGAAGAGTCACTGGTGCTGCGGTCACCGATGGAGGCTGTGGCAGTGCCGCTGACAGCACGTTCCCGCTCCGGTGACTTGGTAATGACGTTAATCACTCCGCCCAGGGCTGACCCCCAGGCGGTGGAGGCCGGTCCCTTGACGATCTCCACCCGCTCGATGATCCGGGCTGGAATAGTGCTTACATCTGAAAAATTGGAACCAACATTAGTAAGGGGGATGCCATCCAAAAGCAACAGCACATGTTCGAAACTGGCGCCCTGAATCATCGGATAGGCGACGATACCGGGGCCACCGTTGTGGGAAAGTTGCAGGCCCGGCACCAGATCCAGCACATCAGCCAGAGTATGGGCGTTGAGCGCCTTGATCTCACGGGCCGTAACAACACTGACATTTTCAGCAGTCTGGGAGAGCGGTTTGGGGGAACGAGTGGCGCTGGCAGTCTCTTCTCGCCAGGCCGTGAACAGATCTAAGGTATCCTCATCCGGCGTCTCAGCAGCCTGCAGCAGGGCAGGCGCAAGCCAGGCGATTAGAAAGATCGCTGACAGCACAACCCGTAGGCTATGTTGAAGTTTGCGGAATACCATGGGCCGGTCCTTTTTCAAACCGATAAAATTTAACAGAACAAAGGAATGCTTGTCCAGCACTCAATCCATGCTGCATTTAATAGTAAAGGGAGATGTCAATCTATGAACGAGAAACTGGAAATATTATTAGATGGAGAAAAATCATGGCAAATTGTTGCAAAGTAACCAGTAGGCGAGAAAACTCACCTAGCACCTGCTCTTCAAGAGAGGCAAGCCACTCTTCATTTTGTTTGTAAGAAAGCTATTCAGTGCCTTACCCTTTACCTGCACGCTTGTCCTATCAGCACACGTCGGGTAGACATCAACCTAGTCAGCCTACGAGATGCTTCCTTTTCACTGGTCATGCCCAAACCGGCGATTCAAGACAGGGAGGATCATAGTTGCAGCCTGTGCCTGCACAGCCAAACCATGGATGGTCGAGGCACACCTGCTCCTGCGTGGAAAACTCATTCGGCAAGCCTTCCCTACAGAAAATTAGGCCCAGTACCTGCATGATTGAATTTAAGAAAGACTGGCTAATATACTGAGACCACGACCTGCAGTAGCCTACAATCCCATCAGCCTGTTGAGCTACGTGCCATCACCCGCTGCACTGATCCACCTTGAAGGCCTCATGCAGGACCCGCACGGCAAGTTCGGTGTACTTCTCTTCAATGGCCACCGAGACCTTGATTTCCGAGGTGGAGATCATCTGGATATTAATGTTGTTGTAGGCCAGTGCGGTAAACATCCGGGCTGCCACACCGGCGTGATTTTTCATACCCAGGCCGACAATCGAGACCTTGCTGATGTTCCGGTCGGCAAGCACCTCCCGCGCATTGACCTCTTTGGCAATCTGGGTGGTAATCTGGTGCGCCTTTTCAAGATCGGTCTTTGAGATCGAGAAGGTGATATCAGCCAGACCATCCTGCCCCACGTTCTGGACAATCATATCAACTGAAATATCCTTATCAGCCAGACCGGTCAGGATCTTAGCGGCACTGCCCGGCTTGTCGGGCACGCCGAGCACCGCGATCTTTGCCTCATTCTTGTCTGCCACAATCCCGGTAACAACCACACCTTCCATAGGCATATGCTCCTTTACGACCAGGGTGCCCCGTTCGGCAGTAAAGGCCGAGCGGACATGAATGGTCACTGAATGCTTCTTTGCGTACTCAATGGCACGGATCTGGACGCCCCGCGCCCCCTGGCTGGCCAGTTCCAGCATCTCATCGTAGGAAATCTTCTCAATCTTGCGGGCATCATCGCAGATGGCCGGGTCTGCAGTAAAGATGCCGTCAACATCAGAGTACAGTTCACACACCTCTGCTCCCAGTGCGTGGGCCAGGGCAACGGCAGAGGTGTCACCACCGCCCCGCCCCAGGGTGGTAATGGTGCCGCTGCGATCAATCCCCTGGAATCCGGCAACCAGCACAATGGCACCATGGTTGAGGTCTGCCCTTATTTTTGCCGGATCAATATATTCTATGGAGGCCCTGGTATGCAGCGAATCGGTGATGATCGGCACCTGCCAGCCCAGATAGGTTCTGACCTTGTAGCCCAGGGAGCTGATACAGAGCGCCAGCAGACCGATCGAGACCTGCTCCCCGGCGGAGATCAGCAGATCATATTCACTGCCGGTCTGGCGCGGGCACATCTCCTGGGCCATCTCAATCAGGCGGTTGGTTTCACCTGCCCGTGCCGAGATGACCACCACCACATCATTCCGGTCGTTGTAGGACTGAATGATCCGCTCGGCGATCTTCCTGATCTGCTCCGGAGAGGTAACTGCGGAGCCGCCATATTTTTGAACAACAGATGCCATACCAACCTCGTGGTGCATGTTTTTGTCATTCCTGCCAATACAGCTCTAGCCCAGCTGTGGGCTGGGCTAGAGGGAGAACAGAATCTGCAAGGAGAACTCTAGACCAGTCCGTGGGCTACCATAGCATTGGCGACCTTGATAAATCCACAAATGTTCGCACCCAGTACATAGTTACCCGGTGCGCCATACTCTTCAGCGGTCTCGTAGCAGTTGGCATGGATGTTTTTCATGATGTTTTCCAGCTTGGCCTCGGTATCCTCAAAGGTCCAGGAATCACGCTGGGCGTTCTGCTGCATCTCCAGCGCCGAGGTGGCAACGCCTCCTGCGTTGGCAGCCTTGCCCGGTCCGTAGGCAATCTTGGCATCCAGGAACACCTTGACCCCTTCCGGCGTGGTGGGCATATTGGCACCTTCACCGACAGCGATACAGCCGTTTTTAACCAACTTGGCGGCATCCTTACCATTTATCTCGTTCTGGGTTGCAGACGGCATAGCCACCTGACAAGGGATGTCCCAGATGTTGCCGTTTGGAATATACTTTGCATCTTTATGGGCGAGGGCATAGTCGGAGATACGGCGACGCTCCACCTCTTTCAGCTGCTTGATCAGGTCGAGGTCAAGGCCTTTTTCATGGTAAATCACGCCGTTGGAGTCTGAGCAGGCAACGCACTTACCGCCCAGCTGATGGATCTTTTCAATGGTATAGATGGCCACGTTACCGGAGCCGGATACCAGACAGGTCTTGCCTTCAAAGGTATCTTTGCGTACTTTCAGGGCCTCGTTGATGAAGTAGGTGGCACCATACCCGGTGGCCTCGGTCCGCACCAGCGAACCGCCCCAGGTCAGCCCCTTGCCGGTCAGGACGCCCGGCTCATAACGGTTGGTGATCCGCTTGTACTGGCCGAACATATAGCCGATTTCGCGGCCGCCCACACCGATATCACCAGCCGGCACGTCGGTATGCTCACCCAGGTGGCGGTACAGCTCGGTCATGAAGCTCTGGCAGAAACGCATCACCTCGTCATCGGACTTACCCTTGGGATCAAAGTCCGAACCGCCCTTGCCGCCACCAATCGGCAGGCCGGTCAGCGAGTTTTTAAAGATCTGCTCAAAACCGAGGAACTTGATGATTCCCAGGTAGACCGAAGGGTGAAAACGCAGACCGCCCTTGTAAGGTCCCAGAGAGCTGTTAAACTCAACCCTGAAACCACGGTTGATATGCACCTGGCCTTTGTCATCCTGCCAGGGTACCCGGAAGATGATCTGACGCTCCGGCTCACAGATCCGTTCAATGATCTTGCGCTCAAGATATTCAGGATGTTTGACAACAACAGGCCCAAGGGATTCGAGAACCTCCAGTACGGCCTGATGGAATTCAATTTCACCCGGGTTGCGCTTGAGTACGTCGTTGTAGATGCTTTCGATTTTTTCATCCAGCTTGGCCATGATGTCTCCTTTGTGTACAGAACCGAGGTTCCTGGTTGTATAAACCCACACAGAGTTGCAACACGCATGCCCAATATTAAGTCATATGCATATTAAATATACAATACAGCAGCAATCATTGCACAAAAAGCAGACACATTAGCCAAAACAGCAGTTCAAGACGACATAAATCACACCCCTGTACCGAGCCTGTGTGTGTCGTTACAACACATGACAAGGTGCAATATCAACACATTTGCTCTCACTACATGCGCTACAGCCTCAGTAAATTCAGGCTATTAGCACTTGCATGATTTTTTTTGATGCAGTATGTAGATCTGCTATTGTTTAAAATTTTGCCACATACCACAAAATGCCTTGTTTTTTGGCACAAAGAGGAATCACATGTTGATAGTAGCCTGTATCAAACAAGTCCCTGATACGACCCAGGTCAAGATAGACCCGGTTACCAACACCCTGATACGTGAAGGGATCCCCTTCATCATGAACCCCTACGATACCCACGCCATGGAAGCCGCGCTGCAACTGAAAGACCAGTTCGGCTGCCGGGTTGCAGTGCTTTCCATGGGACCCCCCAACGCAGAGGCAACCCTGCGCAAGGCGCTGTCTGCCGGCGTTGATCGTGCCATCCTGCTGTCCGACCGCGTCTTTGGCGGGGCCGACACCCTGGCCACCAGCAAGGTGCTGGCAGCAGCCATAGCCAAGCTGAATGCGGAGGTTGAACCGGTGGGGCTGGTCATCTGCGGCAAGCAGACCATTGACGGCGACACCGCACAGGTCGGCCCGGGCATTGCCGTCCGCCTGGGCTACCAACAACTGACCCTGGTGGACAAGGTGGAAGAACTGGACCTGACCAATAAGAAGCTGGTGGTCAGCCGCAAGCTGGAAGGCCGGCATGAGCGGGTGCAGGCGCCCCTGCCGGCCATGCTGACCGTCGTGCGGGAACTGAACCGTCCCCGCTACCCCACCGTACCGATGCGCCTGGCTGCTGCAACCGCAGAGGTTGAGGTCTGGAATAACGAAGTATTGCAACTCGATCCCCAGACCATTGGTCTGAAGGGCTCCCCCACCTGGGTATCCAAGATCTTCTCACCGGAACGCGACAAGGGTGAAATTGTAGGGGACGGCTATGCCGATCCGGAGGGAACGGTTGATTTATTGCTGGGTAAACTGATGGAAAAGGATCTGCTACCACTATGAGTGAAAACACACCAAAGATCAAAAAACCCCGCGGACGCGCCCGCCTGCTGGACGGCAAGTGTATTGCCTGCGGCGCCCGCTGTGAAAGTTCCTGCCCGGTCAACTGCATCAGTATGAATGAAGCCGGTGAACCGGTAGTTGATACAGAAAAGTGTATCGGCTGCCTCAAGTGCGTCAAGGTCTGTCCGGCCCAGGCACTTGAAATGTTCTTCACCCCTGAAGAGCAGAAGATCCTCGAACAGCTGGCAGCAGCAGGTAGCGCGCCCATAGCGGAAGAAGAGGATCCGGAGGCGGCTGCCATTGCCCGGATGCAGGCCCAATACCGCGGGGTCTGGGTCTTTATCGAACAGACCGATGGCGAGGCGGCCAAGGTATCCTGGGAGCTGTTGGGCAAGGGTAAGGAGCTGGCTGCCAAGCTGGGAGTTGAGCTGTGTGCCGTGGTAATCGGCCACAAGGTTGAGCCGCTCTGCCACGAAGCTTTCACATACGGTGCAGAAAAGGCCTATCTGCTGGATGCACCGCTCTATGGCGATTACCGCACCCAGTCTTACCTTGAAGCGATGTGCCACCTGATTGAGCAGCACAAACCCGAGGTGATCCTGATGGGGGCCACCGGCATGGGACGCGACCTGGCCGGGGCAGTGGCCACCAGGGTCGGCACCGGCCTGACCGCTGACTGTACCGGCCTGGATATTGACGACAAACGCAACCTGATGCAGACCCGTCCCGCCTTTGGCGGCAATATCATGGCCACCATCATGTGCGACAAATACCGGCCCCAGATGTCCACGGTCCGGCCCCATGTGATGCAGATGCCCGAACCGCTGCCGGCGGCCACCGGCCAGATTATCCGGGATGCCTTTACCACCCCGGAAGATCAGGTACTGGCAAAGGTGCTTGAAATTATCCGCGACGGCGACAGCAAGCACAAGGTGGATATCGGCGGCGCCGAATTCATCATCTCCGGCGGGCGGGGCATGATGGGACCGGAAAACTTCGCCATGCTGGAAGAGCTGGCCAAAGAGCTGAACGGTGTGGTGGGGGCCTCCCGTTCTGCAGTGGATGCGGGCTGGATGCCCCACGACCGGCAAGTCGGCCAGACCGGCAAGACCGTGCGCCCCAAGATCTATATTGCCTGCGGCATTTCAGGTGCTATTCAGCACCTGGTGGGGATGCAGGATGCCGACCTGATCATCGCCATCAACCGGGACAAGGATGCACCGATTTTTGAAGTGGCCCATTACGGCATTGTCGGCGATCTGTTCCAGATTGTACCCGTCCTGACGCGTAAAATTCGTGAGCTGAAAACACGAGGCAAAAAACCATGACACCAACCCCGACCATTTTCGCACCACTCTTTATTGCCGCCACGGCCCTGTTTGTCTGGAGCTGCTGGAAACGACTCTCACTGACCGCCCTGGGACGCCCTGAAGAACGGCTGGACAACATCGGCCAGCGGATCGGCGACACCCTGAGTTACGCCTTTGCCCAGAAGCGGGTGCTGGCCAAGCCGTCCGGCCTGATCCATGTGGCCATCTTCTGGTGTTTCCTGGTCCTGATGATTGCCAACACCGAATTCCTGCTGCACGGTCTGTTTCCTGCCGTCAACTTCACCAGGCTGCCGGACGGCATCTTCATGCCGCTGATGCAGATGATTGACGTGGTCTCACTGATTACCCTGCTGGCTGTGACAGCTGCTGCCATCAGACGGCTGGTGGCCCCTCCCTATCCCGAGGCCCGGACCTTTGAGGCGTTCTTCATCCTGTTTCTGATCGCCACCCTGATGCTGGCAAACTTCGGCGTGAACGCCGCCAAGATCTCCCGCATGCAGGGCAGCACCCTGGTGCTGGCAGAGAGCATCATGCCGATCTCCAGCTGGTTTGCCCCCTATGTGCCTTCCGGGGCCGGCAAGCTGGTGCATGACCTCTCCTGGTGGACCCACGCCCTGGTGCTGCTGCTGTTCATGAACCTGCTGCCGCTCAGCAAACATTTCCATATCATCACCGCCATCCCCAACGTGTTTCTGCGGCGGCGCGAACATCCGCCCCTGCCGGAACGGGAAGAGTTCAGCGCCGGCAACAGCTTCGGGATTAACCGGGTTGACGGCTACACCTGGAAAGAACTGCTGGACGCCTTCTCTTGCACCGAGTGCGGCCGCTGCCAGATGGCCTGTCCGGCAGACCAGACCGGCAAACCGCTGAATCCGCGCGGGGTGATTGCCCAGCTCAAGCACAATCTGATGGCCAACGGTCCGCAGCTGAAGCAGGGCAAGGCCGCCACCACGGCACTGATCGGTGAAGGCGATGCCTCCATCTCTGAAGAGGCAATCTGGTCCTGCACCACCTGCGGCGCCTGCCTGCAGGCCTGTCCGGTCTTTATCGAGCAGATGCCCAAACTGATCCCGCTGCGGCGGCATCTGGTGGAAATGGAATCCAGATTCCCGGAAGAACTGTTGAACCTGTTCGAAAACATGGAAGGGCGCAGCAACCCCTGGGGCATCGCCCCCACCGAGCGGGGCAAATGGGCCACCCAGCTGGGCGAACGTCCCTATGAGCCGGGCAAGACCGAGTACCTCTTCTATGTCGGCTGTGCCGGTTCCTTTGATGCCCGGGCCAAGCAGATTACCGTGGCCACCGCCCTGCTGCTGGACAAGGCCGGCGTATCCTGGGGTATGCTGGGCAAGGACGAGAAATGCTGCGGCGACTCACTGCGCAGACTGGGCAATGAGTTCGTTTTTGACAAACTGGCCAAAGAAAACGTTGCCCTGTTTAAAGAGCGGGGGATCAAGAAGGTGGTGGTGCAGTGCCCGCACTGCCTGACTACCCTGAAAAACGACTACCGGCAGTACGGGATCGAACTGGAGGTAATCCACCACAGCCAGCTGCTGCTGTATCTGGTGCAGGATGGCCGCTTGAAGCTGCCCAAGCAGGCCGACCTGGGCAAGCTGGTCTACCATGACTCCTGCTACCTGGGACGTCACAACGCCATCTACGACGAACCCCGCGAGGCACTGGCCCTTGCCACCGGTGCAGAGCCGCTGGAGATGCCCCGCAACCGCGAAGACGGTTTCTGCTGCGGCGCCGGCGGCGGCCGGATGTGGATGGAAGAGTTTACCGGCGACCGGATCAACCTGGTACGGGCAGCCGAGGCCCTCGAGCAGCAACCGGATACGATCTGTACCGCCTGCCCCTACTGCCTGACCATGCTGGATGACGGCATCAAGGATCTGAAGGCTGAAAAGGTGCAGGTGAAGGATATTGCCGAGGTGATGGCCGAGGCGGTATTGCGGTAACACAAGGCAGAAACCAATTTATTTTACACCGAACCCCTCCCAGCCTCCCCTTATCAGGGGAGGGGCGCAACGTGGCAGTTTTAAAGACGTCCCCCCTGACAAGGGGGGACTGAGGGGGGGTTGCTTTCAGCTGTTACTGCTACCCAATCACCCTTTCTCCCTGGCCGTCAGGCAATCTTTGACCGCCTGCAACAGCTCCATGAAACTGATCGGCTTCAGGATGGTCATATCCGCTTCCGGGCAGTAATGGGCATCGTCATCATAGGCAGTGGTAATGATGATCGGGATATCGTGATCCAGGGCCCGTATCCTGCGGATCATCTCCATGCCGTTCATGACCGGCATCTCAAGATCGGTAATCACCACGGCCGGACGTTTTTCCTGATACAGCCGAAACCCTTCTTCACCTTGCGACGCCAGCAGCAGTTCTCCCACCTGACGACGCAGAAAACTGCCGATGGACAAACGGGCAATATCCTCATCCTCCACATAGAGCAAACAGAGTTGTCTCAATTCTTCATCAGTCGTAGGTGCCATCAGACATTCTCCTGTCTCAGCGGAATAGCAATCGTCAACACGGCACCACTGCCCTGATTAGCAGCCGTGACAGTACCGTTAAAGCGTTGTTCAATAATCTGCCGCACCACAAACAGCCCCAGTCCCACCCCCTGTGTACGAAACTTGCTGGTAACATAGGGGTCAAAGAGCGAATGCAGCAACTGTTGCGGAATACCGCCACCCGTATCGGCGATCGCAATCGTCACGAACTTCTGTTCCTGAACATCAATTTCCACCCTGATCAGCCCGCCATCTTCATGGCCGGCCATGATGGCATCCCTGGCATTACTGAAAATATTGAGCACGCATTGTACCAGATCCTGCAGTGAGCCCTGGAGTGCCTGTTCCGCAATCAGCTTCAGCTCAAAGCTGATTCCTGACTGCTGATAGCTGTCCTGCACCATCTGGATCGCCCTTTGTACCGCGTCCGACGGCAGCAGGATCTGATCAGGAAGTGCCGGGCGGCACAACAGGTTAAACGCCTCGATGGAACGGGAAAGCTGTTTCAAATCCTGCATGATCAGGTCGGCAGCAGCCATGGCATTTTCAGGAAGCAGCTCACCGGTTGTCAGCTGCCAGGCGTTTTCCTGAACCCGTGCCCCGATGTTATTGAGCGGCTGGCGCCAGTGATGGGCAATATTGACCAGTAACTCACCCAGGGTCTGATAGCGGGCTTGCTGCAGCAGCAGGGTATCCTTCTCCCGACTTTTGGCAACCTCTTCCTCAATACGCCCCTCCAGGGTGCGGTTCAGTTCAAGCAGTTCCTGTTCAATCCGGCAGAGCTCAGTGGAGGCATAATTGAGTGATTCTCCCAGATCCTGCACCTCGCTCACATAACGCTCGACCGGGACCGTTGCGCCTTTATGCAGCGGCAATTCACGGGCAAAGCTGGAAAGACGGCTGATGGAGTGGAGCGGTCTGCGCAGCATCAGGCCAACCAAGCCAATGCCGAGTACGACCCCGCTAAAGGCAGCTATAATGCCATTACGCCAGATTTGGCTCTGCATTTGGGCTATATCGTCATGGCTGAAGGTGAGCTGCAGCCAGCCCAGCAAACCTCCGGCCTGTACTGGCTGCCAGATTACCAGTTCTGCTCCGTTTGTTTGCTCGGTCTGCTGAATAGTGGCAGGGGCTTTTAATACCTCATGCTCATCGATTAATTCGGCGAGGTCAGTATCGGAGGCGCGCTTGAAAGCCGTAAGAATAATGCCCGAGGCATCGAGTGCCACCACCTTGCGCAAGCCGGGTACACCGCTGGCATTACGCAAGAACTGGTCCAGCGCGGCATAATCTTCAATGCTCAAGGCATGCGCACAGCCTTCAGCCAGGTTGTTCGACAGAAGCTTGGCCTGCTGGAGTCGCGCAACATGCAACTGGCCGGACTGACTGGCAGCGGTCCAGAACGACAGCCCCAGCGTACCCAATAGCATTGCCAGGGTAATGGCCACCAGCATGCGGTTATGGAGATGGTGCGGCAGGAATGACATTCGGTCACATCCCTTTAACTAAGGCTTCATAGTCCATGTTCTCAAGTGACTGGTAATCCCGCTCATAGTTGGATACGACCGGTTTCCCCAATTGCACCGGCTTGAGTAGTGCCGTAGTTTCCGGCTTTTCTGCCATGCGTAACACCGCCTCGGCTACTGCCTGTTGAGCGTTGGCGGGAATACGCGGATGGGCGGCAATGGAGTGCGGCGCAAGGTACGGGGTCTTCATCAAGATCCGCAGCTTGGCCTTGACATCCACCGGTTGGGCGTCAAAATCCACGTTTAAGACAGTACCGGCGGCTGTCTTGCCGAGTAGCACTGTTTTGTAGACATTACTGCTGGAACCGACAAAGATTTCATTCAGGTTCAGCTTGATGTGCTGTTGATACAACTGGTTACGCAATGCCAGGCTACAGACGTTGCGACTGCCGACATAGGCAATTTCGTGATTATTCAGATCCCTTAACTCCTTGTACGGAGAATCATTCCTGACGATCAGCATGCCCGCAAGCTGATGGCTGCCCCGTACCAACGGCCGGTAGTTTTGTGTCTTGTGTATCACCATCAGCTGGAACGGGGTGGCAAAGGTAAAATCAGGCACACCCTGTTTCAGTTCCGCCTCAAACTGGTTCATGGTCTCATACAGTTTCAATTTAAACGTAAGTCCGGTCTCACGCTCAAGCTGATCCAGAAACGGACGCCAGTTGGTATGCATGGTCACCGGCGGCCGCTGGGGCAGCACGGCAAAGACATACTGTTTCTGTTCTGCGCCCTGGGCCGGCACAATACCTGCCAACACCAGCAGCAGCGCTAATCCCGCGAACAGTCTCATGGCAGTTCTCCTCTCTGGCTGCAGTGCACGGTATCCGGTGTTATCAGCCGGTTCACCTCTGCCAGCAGTCCTTCAACATCAATCGGTTTCGGCACATAACCATCAAAGCCGCACTCCAGCAGCTTGCCACGGTCACCGGTTAAGGCATGGGCTGTCAGCGCAATAATCGGTGTGCGTACGCCCCCTTCCTGTTCACGTCGCCGGATGGTTGCCGTGGCCACCGTCCCGTCAATACCGGGCATCTGCACATCCATCAGGATCAGGTCAAAGCAGTTCTGCTCCCAGGCCTCAATTGCCTGTCTGCCGTCCTCCACCGCCGTTACCCGGTGTCCCAGCCGTTCAAGCAGACGGGTGGCATAAAGCCGCCCGACCGGTTGATCCTCGGCCAGCAGGATCTGCAAGGCATTTCTTTCAAAGCTATCCTGCCTGAGCGGCGTAGCCGCAGGGACCACGGCCCCCAACGGCGTCTTCATCGGCAGAATCACCGTAAAACAGCTCCCCAACCCCGGCGTGCTTTCCACCTCAATCGTACCGCCCATCAGCTCCGTCAGGCGCCGGCAGATGGTCAGCCCCAGACCGGTGCCGCCATAGCGCCGGCTGATGGACTCATCTGCCTGGCTGAAGGGATCAAAGATCCGTTTGATGGTCTCCGGATCCATACCGATACCGCTGTCACAGACCGCAAAACGGACCCGCAGCGACTGCCCCGGCACAATGATGGGGGAGATCGACAGGACGACCCGTCCCTGGTCGGTAAACTTGACCGCATTGCCCACCAGGTTATGTAGCACCTGCTTCAGACGTAACGGCACCCCGCGCAGCAGGCCGGGCATGCCGTCCGCCAGTTCTAGCTGCAGCAGCACCCCCTTGCGCTGGGCCACCGGCTGATGAATCCGCAGGATATCCCGCGCCAGCTGGTCCAGCTGAAAATCGGCCTGTTCTGTCCCAAAACCGCCGGATTCAATCCTGGTCAGGTCCAGCAGGTCGTTAATCACGGCCAGCAGGCTTTGGGCCGAGTCATCCAGATGACGCAGGTAGTCCTGCTGTTCATCAGCCAGCGGGGTCATGTGCAACAGATGGCTCATCCCCATGATCCCGTTCAACGGGGTGCGTACTTCATGGCTGATGTTGGCCAGGAACTGGGTCTTGGCACGGTTGGCCGATTCGGCAACCTCCTTGGCGCTCCGCATCTCCTGTTCAACCCGTTTCTGTTCACTCAGGTCGGTAATAAAGGCAAAGGCGCTATCCACCTTACCCTCGACCGTACGATGGGTCGTGGCAGAAAACATGACCGGCACCGGATGACCGCTCTTATGCAGCAGCGTTATTTCATAGTTGCGATGTTCGGTCCCATCGATACGCCCCATCTGGTACAGGAAGATCGCCCGGTTTTCGGCATCCACAAACTCAAGCGGAGAACGGCCCAGCATCTCTTCCCGGCGGTAGCCCAGCATCGAGCAGAGGGCAGGATTCAGATCAATGGTCAACCGGTTCGGCCCCAGCTGCCAGAACCCCTGGCCCGAGTTTTCAATGAAGGCACGAATCCTGGCCTCACTGGCAGACAGCTCACAGGTCCGCTCGATCACCTTCTGCTCCAGCTGGATGTTCATCTCGGCCACAGCTGCCTGCGCCTGTTTGACCACACTGATGTCGGTAAAGGTCAGCACCACCCCATCGGTGCTGTCGTTCCCCCCTCGAAAGGGCAGAATACGCTGTAACACCCAGTGTTCCGCCCCCAACTGCAACTCCTGCTCGTGGCGGACCCCCTCTTTCAGCACCTGCAGCAACCGTTCGCGAAACTCCTGCGGTGAACCCAGCTCATAGGCAATATGATCAATCGGCCGTCCCAGATCCTGGGGCATCAGCTTCATGAAGGCACTGATCGCGCTGGAAAATCTGCGAATCCGCAGCTGGTTATCCAGAAAGATCGTGCCTACCTCGGTGCTGCTCAGCAGATTATCATGATCACGGTTCAACCGCAGCAGTTCCTGGTTACGGCTTTCAAGCTCGCTATTGACGGCATACAGGTCTTCATTGACCGATTTCAGTTCTTCGTTGGTGCTTTGCAACTCCTCGTTGGAAGAGATCAGCTCTTCATTGGCCAGATCAAGCTTCTCGTTACTGGTCTGCAACTCTTCAATGGTTAACTGTAACGAGTGGCGGGTTGAATGCAGCTCCTGCTCAAGATCGGATATGCGCCGATGCAACGACGAATCGATATCATGGTGGGGGCTGCCCGGCTCATCCTGTTGCACCGGCTGCCAGTCAGAAGGTCGCAAGGTGACATGAAAGTGCAGATCATCACTGCGATCGTCGGCCATACAGGCCACTGAAATATCGATGTAGCGGGTTGTTTCGTCCTGCATCAGCGGCACCCGGTCCATCACCATGGCTTCCCGGCTCTGTTCAGCCCGTAACAGGGCAGTGGAAAGGGCCGGACGCAGTTCTTCCCGCAGATTTCCCAAAAGATCACCGGTCAGCCGTCCGGTCAACGGCTGCAGATAGTCAGACAGATCTCCGAAAATATGCAGCACCTGGCGCTGGCTATTCAGCAACATACCTGGCGGGGCATAGCGGTCCAGAATCCTGTCATAGTCCTGCAACAGATGACGATCCAGAGCAACCGCGTTCCGGGAGGGCTGATGGAGTGAGGCCACCAGCGGATTGCGGGCAATCCAGGGGATACCGGGAACCGTGATGCTATCGCGGGGGCTGCTCTTTTTCTGAAACAGCTTGCAGCCTGAATCCAGCACGCCAAAGGCGTTGGCCAGATGGCTGACCCCTTCACTGGGCCCCAACAGCAGATGCCCGCCCGGCACCAGCGCAAACTTCAGGGCAGACAGCACCCGCTGTTGCGCCTCCGGCTGCAGGTAGATCAGCAGGTTGCGGCAGACGGCAAGGTCAATCCGGGTAAAGGGCGGATCAGAAAGCAGGTTATGATGGGCAAAAACCAGCAGACGGCGGATGACCGGGTCAATCCGGAAGCAGTCATCGCCCTCGCGACGAAAATAGTGTTCAAGATAATGACTGGGCAGCCCTGCAAGGGCCGCTTCACAGTAGGTCCCCCGTGATGCAATCTCAAGGGCGCCTTTATGCAGATCCGTGGCAAAGACCTTCAGATCGCCGCTAAACCCGACCTCCTGTGCCACATCATAAAGCAGCAGCGCCAGGGAATAGGCCTCTTCCCCACTGGCGCAACCGGCGGACCAGATCCGGAATCCTTCGGTGGCCGAACGGCCCCGCAACAGTTCACGCAGCAGATCGGCCAGCCGGCGAAACACCTCAGGATCGCGAAAGAACTCCGTCACCCCAATCAGCAGATCCCGGCCCAGTGCCTCCAGTTCTTCCTGACTGGCAGCCAGCAGGGTAGCGTAGTCAGCAACATCAGCAAGCTGCAGCAACTCCATCCGGCGCGAGATCCTGCGCCCCACGGTAGCGACCCGGTAACTGCCGAAGTCAACCCCCAGCCCGCGGTGCAGCAGATCGGTAATCGGCTGCCAATCGGTGTTGTTCGTATCTTCAGCTGCGGACTCCGTCAGTTCTTCGTCCGGCAGCAGTGAGGTATCCTGTTCACTCATTCCTGAGATTATCCTTTCATGGCAAGTACACGTCCCATTTCAGCCAGCAACTGACCCATCTGGACCGGCTTGCCGACATAGCCGTCAAAGCCGCTTGCCAGCAACGTCTCCCGGTCGCCTGCCAGGGCATGGGCCGTCAGGGCAACCACCGGCAGGTGGCTACCGGTTGCCTGTTCTTTCCGGCGCAGCTGAAGCAGCACCTCTTCACCCCCCATGCCGGGCATCTGGATATCCAGCAGCATCAGATCATACGGTTCCCGTTCCAGCAGGTCCAGTGCCATCAGGCCATCTGCTGCAGCGGCAATCCGATGCCCCTGCCGCTCCAGCAGGCGCTGTACAAAGGTACGGTTCACCTCCTGATCCTCAACCAAGAGAATCTGCAACGGTGCAAGCTGCAACGAGGCGGCGGCAGCCTCGGACTCTTCAGGATCCTGAGCCCCCAGGTAGCGGCCAAAGGGCAACTCGACAACAAACCGGCTGCCCTGCCCCAGACTGCTTTCAGCACGGATATCCCCTCCCATCAGCTCCGACAGGCGACGACAGATAGCCAGCCCCAGACCGCTGCCGCCATGCACCCGGGAGGTGGAGGCATCGGCCTGGGTAAAGGGATGGAAGATCTTCTGCAGGGTTTCCACAGACATGCCGATGCCGCTGTCAGACACCTCAAAGCCAAGCCTGATCCCCGTGGCAGACTCCTCCAGACAATCCACCTTCAGGGTGACACCGCCGTGGCCGGTGAATTTGACCGCATTCCCCACCAGGTTGATCAGCACCTGCTTCAGCCGCAACGGATCACCGACCAGGGCAGCAGGCAGCTCATCGCACGGCTGGATATCCAGCCCGATCCCCTTCTCGGCGGCCGCTTTTTCGTACATATCCCCCACTTCCCGCAGCAGCTTGGCCGGACTGAAGGCGGTTTGCCGGATGGCAAGGCTGCCGGCCTCAATCCGCGAGATATCAAGGATATCGTTCATCAACACCAGCAGATTACGGGCTGAGCTGTCCAGCATATCCATATAGCCGGCCTGTTCTTCAGTCAGGCTGGTGGTACGCAGCAGCTGGCTCAACCCCATGATGCCATTCAGGGGGGTACGCACCTCATGGCTCATGTTGGCCAGAAATTCATTCTTTGCGATGGTGGCCTGCAGCGCCGCATCCCGGGCCTGCTGCAGTTCCCGCATACTCTGTTTCCGTTCCGAGATGTCCCGTACCACCGCCAGCAGCCGCTGGCGGCCATTGATCTCAGCGGCCCGCAGGCTGACCTCTGCCCAGAAGGTGCTGCCGTCCGGACGTGCACAGGGCCACTCAAACAGCTGCGGCACCCCACCGATGGCAGCCTGGATGTACGAGACGGCCTGTTCAAGACCAAAATCGTGCTGATCCGGCGGCGAGAGCTGCACCGGGTTGGAACCGATCAGTTCCACCCGTGGACGCCCGAAAAGCTGTACTGCCTGTTTGTTGCAATCGATGATCATCCCCTGTTGGGTATCCATGATGAAGATCACGTCATTGGTGGCGTTGAAGATGGTCCGGTAGGCATTCTCCGCCGTCTGCAGGGCAAGCGTGTTGTCGTGTTCGGTGGTAATATCACGGGCTGAGCCGTACAGACGCAACAGATCCGGGTTGACCGGATCCCGCACACAGCGGCTATGCTCACGGATCCAGCGGACGGCCTGATCCTTGCGCACCAGCCGGAATTCGGAGCGGACTTCATCACCGGCAGCCAGCCGTGACAGGCCTGCCGCTACCCGTTCACGATCATCGGGGTGTACCAACGGCAGCCAACACCCCAGGGCCAGCAGTTCATCGCTGTAATAACCGGTGATCCGCTCAAACTGTCCGCCAATCCACTGTACCCGGTAGGGCCCACCGACTGTACGGATACAGACATGGCAGAAATCAGAACTTAACTCGGTAAAGGCCTGATAGCGCTGCTCAGAATCGAGCAGCTGCCGCTCAAGCGCCAGGCGTTCCGTGACATCCCGGGCAATGGTCAGAAACTGGTCGGTTTCGGCGATATAACTGATGGAAAGTTCCAGATCCCGTGTTGTGCCGTCCTTGCAGCGATGACGGCTGACAAAGCGGTCAAACCCCTGCTCAACGATTTTGCGGGTGTGGGCATCTACCTCTGTCGTTGTCTCATTTGCCTCAATCTCATGGATGTATCTGCCGAGCAGCTCCTGTTCCTCATAGCCCAGCAGCGCACAGTACGCCCGGTTGACCGACAGAATGCGGGTATCAGCCGCGGTGGTCAGCAGGCCGTCGCGGCTGTTGTCCAGGATGATGCCGAGGTGGATATCCTGAAGCGCCAGCTGGTGTTCCCGTTCTGCCCGCTCGATCTCTCCGGCGGTGCGCAATGCGAACAGCTCCATCAGTTTCAGGGCCAGCGGCACCAGCTCTTCCGCTAACGGCTTGCTGTCCATCAGCAACAGATTGCCCAAGGGCTCATGGCGGGATGAGTACAGCGGCACCCCCAGATAACACTCGACCTGCAGCTGACGCAGCAGTTCGTCGTTCGGGAAGAGATCGGCAGCGCCGACGGCAAAGTAGCGTGGGACCAGCCCTACCACATGTTCGCAGGGGGTTCCGGGCAGGGGATACACGATGTTTTCCACCAGCTCACCATCAGCACAGACCTTCAGGGTCTGCACCGCGGCACGCTGCGGCAGCAGACGGCCAACAACGGCGTAACGGACGTTGAACACCCTGACCAGCGTGGTAACCAGGGCTGCCAGAAAGGCATCACCAACCGTTGTGGCGGTACCTTCAAGCACCTCTTCCAGCAGGGGACCGATACGCAGCAGTTCATCAACGGCATGCTGATCCGCAGCTGTTGTCATACGCGCCTCTCCTTGCTGATCTGCTCCAGGACCCTGGCCATCTCCTCAAACAGGTTGGCGACCTGCAACGGTTTGGCCAGATAGCCGTCAAAACCGGCATTCAGCAACCGCTCCTGATCGCCGACAATGGCATGGGCCGTCAAGGCCACAATCGGGGTGTGGCGTTTGGTCCCGTCTTCTGCAGCACGAATGGCAGCCAGCGCCTTCAGGCCATCCAGAACCGGCATCTGGATATCCATCAGTACCAGATCAACAGGGTCGCTGTTCCAGATATCCACCGCCTCCTTGCCGTTGTTGGCCAGCAGCGGCTGATGTCCCTTTTTGCGCAGGATCTCGGCAACAAAGCGCTGGTTAATCGGTTGATCTTCTGCCACCAGGATACGCAGCGGCTGATCAAGGCCGGTCACCGCCACCGGTTCCGGCGTTGCCGCCGGCAGCACACCCGGTTTGAGCGGCACGGCAAAGCTGAAGGTGCTGCCGTTTCCCGGACTGCTGGAGACCGTGATGGTGCCATGCATCAACTCAACCAGCTGTTTGCAGATTGCCAGCCCCAGCCCGGTCCCGCCAAACTTGCGGCTGGTGGAGCTGTCAGCCTGGATGAACGGTTCAAAGATGGTCTGCTGGGTGGCCTGATCCATGCCGATCCCGGAGTCCTGTACCTCAACCGCAAACAGCACGGTTCCGTCATCATGGCAGCGGGTGGCTGCCCGCACCACAATCTCGCCGCCGGCGGTAAACTTGATGGCGTTCCCCACCAGGTTGTTCAGGATCTGGGTCAGCCGGTACGGATCTCCCACCAGGACCTCAGCCAGATCAGGAGGGCAGATCAGGCTGAGCAGCAACCCCTTGGCCTGAGTCCGCAGCCGCATCACCCGCAGGGTATCATGCAGCAGCCTGGAAGGCTGAAACGGGACCAGCTCCAGCTCCAGTTTTTCTGCCTCGATCTTTGAGAAGTCCAGGATATCGTTGATCACATTCAACAGGCTGTCGGCAGAGCTGTCGATAAAATTGAGATACTCGCGCTGGGACGGCGGCATCTCCATATCCCGCAACAGCTGCACCATGCCGGTAATGCCGTTGAGCGGGGTGCGGATCTCATGGCTCATCACGGCCAGAAAGCGGCTCTTGGCCTCGTTGGCAGACTTCAGTTGCTGCATGGCGCTGTTCAGGCTTTCCACATGGGATTTCTGGTCGGTGATATCCTCAAAGAGCGCTGCAAACTGTTCCGGCCCGATCCGGCAGGCAGAGATGCGAAAATGCCGGTCACGGGGGGCGTAATAGCTCTCAAAACGGTTGGGCTGGCCGGTTGCCACCACCGTGGCATACTCCTGCAGATAGGGCGGGGCATCCGTCTGATACACCTCGCTGGCAGGCTGGCCGACGACCTGTTCCCGCTTCAGGCCCAGCAGCTGTTCAAAGACCCGGTTGGCCTCCTCAATCACGTAATCCACCGGAGTGCCGTCATGGTTGTACCGGATGCGATGCAGGGCAGCGCCTTCCACCATGGCGTCAAACAGGGCATGAAATCGTTCTTCGCTGCTGCTCAGGCGCTGCATGCTGTCCTGCAGCTTGGAGGACATCTGCAGCAGGGTACCCTGCAACAGCGCAAGTTCATCACCGCGCAGCGGCAAGCGGGCCAACGCTTCGGCCTGACCGTCACCAAACAGCTGGACGGCATGGGCAAGGGACTCAAGCTGTCGGCTGAATCGCCCGGTCAGGTAGTAGGCAACGGCCGTTCCGATCGCCAGCAATCCCAGTATCAGCAACAGTTTCAGCAGCAACGGCAGGGCAGTCATGGAGGAGCAGACCAGCTCGGCTGCAATCAGCAGTAACGCCAACACACTATAACTGATTGTCAGCCGGGTCCGCAGCGTCATGGGACAGGTCCTTGATCGGGAATGGTCACTCTATGACAGTGTATCACCAGGCGGCTGATGCGCAACTGTCAGACGCCTACAGGTGGCCCACCTTGATTGACAGCGGCCAGATTACCCGGCGCCGGTTTTCACCCCAGAGCGGGGCAAGCGGCACGGTCAGTAGCGGCACAGGATCGCTGCCATGCCGTTCACGGTAGCGGCTGGTGGCTGACCAGCTGCGCAGGTAGCCGGCCAGGTCATCCAGACTCCAGTCAACGGCCATGGCGCATGTGGGGGGAGTCAATTCATGAAAGGGGAAGGCCAGGTCGGCGTAACCGTTCTCGACATGACGCCGTTCAGGCGGCCAACAGTCTCCGACGGTCTCGTAATAAAACCGGTCCAGCAGGCGCTGTATTCCGGCGGTGTCCGTCCCCTCAACCCGAAAGACACCGTAGGTCCAGACCGCCAACAGACCGCCCGGCCGCAACACCCGGCGCACCTCGGCATAGAAGCGATCAAGATCAAACCAGTGCAGGGCCTGGGCCACGGTCACCAGATCGGCAGAGTGCTCAGGCAGCCCGGAGCAATCAGACGGAGTGGTATGATACTGAACATTCGGGCAGGGTGCAGCGGCCTCAATCTGGGAGCGGCTGGCGTCGGTGGCCCAGACCTGCTCAAACTGCTCTGCCAGTCCCAACGCTGCCTGGCCGGTCCCGGTGGCACAATCCCAGGCCAGCCTGCGTGCCGGGGCCTTTTCAGCCAGCCAGCTGAACAGCGCGGGCGGGTAGCTGGGACGGTGGCTGGCATAGTGGGCAGCCACCTGTGCAAAATGGTCAGTGAAGCCGGTGCCGGTCATCCTCGATCCTTTGCGGTGGCCTGCGCCAGCTCGGCGCAGAGCAGCTTGATATCCACCGGCTTGGCCACATAGCCGTCAAAGCCCTCTGCCATCAGCCACTCCCGGTCCCCCTGCATGGCATGGGCCGTCAGGGCAACAATCGGTGTATGACGACCGGAAGCCTGTTCTGCCTGGCGGATCAGGCGGGTGGCCTCAACACCGTCCATGACCGGCATCTGGACATCCATCAGGATACAGTCCCAGCGGTTGCTGTGCCACTGTTCAAAGGCCTTTTGCCCATCCTCCACGGTTACCACCCGATGCCCGAAGTGCGTCAGAATGGCACTCATACTGCGTGCATTGATCTGATTATCCTCTGCCAGCAGCACGGTCAGCGGGCGGCCCTCCGGCACCGGCTCCGGCCGGTCTTCCAGAGGCAAAGCACTACCGCCAGAGGCCTCACGCACCACAAACGGCAGCTCAACAAAGAAGCTACTGCCGCTGCCGGGTGTACTGACAGCCCAGATCCGCCCCCCCATCAACTCGACCAGGCGGCGGCAGATGGAAAGTCCCAGGCCGGTGCCGCCATATTTACGGGTTGTGGAGCTGTCCGCCTGTTCAAAGGGTGCAAAGACCCGCTCCAGCACCTCTGGAGACATGCCGATACCGGTATCGGCAACCATGATACGCATGACCAGCCCGTTGTCATTGCGGGAAGACGGCCCGGCCACAATGCTGATGCGGCCCTGCTCCGTAAACTTGATGGCATTGCCCAGCAGGTTCAGCAGGATCTGCTTGAACCGCAGCGAGTCCCCCAGCAGGATCTCAGGGAGTTCGTCAGACAGCTCGGTGCAGATACCCAGCTTTTTCTGGGTGATACGTGGCATCTGAGAGGCCACGACCTCCTCAATGGTGGCCCGTACTGAAAAATCGGCACATTCCAGTTCAAGTTTGCCGGCCTCGATCTTGGAGATATCCAGAATGTCGCTGATCAGCGCCAACAGGTTTTGGGATGAGATCTGCAGGCTGGCCAGAAACTCCTGTTGTTCGGGAGTCAGGTCCGTCATTCGCAGCAGATGGGCCATACTGATGATACCGTTCATCGGGGTGCGGATCTCGTGGCTCATGTTGGCCAGAAATTCCGTCTTGGCCCGGCTGGCGGCCTCTGCGCGCTCCTTGGCTTCCTGCAGCGCAGCCTCTGTCTTTTTCCGTTCGCTGATATCCCGGGCCAACCCCAGGTTGTAGCCCTGGCCGTCAAATTCAAAATAGTTGGCGGTAATCTCCACCGGATAGACCTGGCCGGAACGGCTTCTGTGAGTTCCCTCAAAGGTGATGGCCCGCTGACGGATCAGCTCCTGCCAGAAGACTGGCCACTGATCCTCGGGAAATGCTGCATCAACATCGCCGATCTTCATCTGCAGCAACTCTTCACGGCTGTAGCCGGTGGAGCGGCAGGCCTCCTGATTGACGTAAATAAAGCGGGTGGTCTTATCCACCAGGTAGGCTGCTTCATGGATCGTATCCAGGGCAAAATTGAGCAGGGTCATGGTCTGCTCGGCCTGTTTACGCTCCGTAATGTCGATCACGTTCCAAAGCACACCCGGCTCACCATTGGGAAGCTGCATCTTTACTCCGGCAAAAAAACACCAGAATGTTGTACCGTCCTTACGACGCCAAGGATACTCGGCACTGGCCAGCGGGTGACCTGCCTTGGCCTCCTGGAAGCAGGGAGCCCAATCCTGATAATGCTGCTGGTCAAGGTGCAGGATACGGGCGCTCTGCCCCACTAACTCTTGCCGGTCATACCCGAACAGGCTGCAAAACTGGCTATTGACCTGCAGTATCTGGCGGGTGGAAGAGACCACCAGCATGCCGGAACCGTTCACCTCAAACAGGGTCTGCAGGTGGCTGCGCTCAGCCGCCAATGCATCTTCCGCCTGCTTACGATCGCTGATATCGGTCAGGTTCCAGACCACTCCGTTGTCGCCATCGGTCAACGTAAGGGCACCACCGGAAATCATCGCCCAGAAGGCACTGCCATCCTTGCGGCGGTACTGCCATTCAACCTGCACCATCGGCTCATTTGAACGAGCGTTGGCAAACCATTGTCCAAACCGTTCATACTGTTCCCGGTCAAGGTGCAAAACCTCCGCGCTTTGCCCCACCAGCTCGTCCCTGGTGTAGCCGAACATCTCGCACAGGCGGCGGTTTACCTCCACAATTATCCGCTCTGACGACACAATCAGGATACCGGCAGTAGTTCGTTCTCGAAAGGCATACCAGAATTCTGCCTGCTGCTGCAGTCGTTTGTTCAGGCGCCGGGTGACCAGCACCAGGCCTGCCAGCAGCGTAATCACCAGCAAGGCAGCCAGCAGCAGCTTGCGATAATCAATCCGCGTCTCGTAGGGATTCGGAATCCAGCGATCGGCAATCGCCGCCCGCTCCGCAGCCGGAATTGCAGCCAGTGCCTTATCCAGAATGCCCTGCAGCTCTGTCTGTCCCTTTGCCACCCCGAACTGCAGCACGGAGCGGGGTGCGATCAGGGTGCCCATCGGGGTAAGTCCGTTCAGTTCCAGCTTGTCAAGCAGATGCTGCACCACGGCACGGTTGCCGGCATAGGCGTCGGCCTCTCCCCGGGCAACCGCCTTGAGCGCCTCGGCGGTACTGCCGTACTCGCGGACCGTGACCGACGGGAAATTGTTCCTGAAATAGGTGACATTGTTAAACCCCTTTTCAAGGGCGATGCTCTTGCCGGCCAGGTCGGCTTCCTGTCTGAAAAAAGTCCCTGACCTGCGCCCCACCAGCACATGGGGAATAGAGATATAGGGCCGGGTAAAGTCAAACAGCGCATCCCGTTCAGGGGAACGGGTTATATCCATCAGGGCATCAATCTGCCCGTTCTGCACCCATTCGTAGTTTTCCCTGAACGGACCGGGAACCGGGACCAGCATCCCCCCCAGTATGCGGTTGATCGCCTTGAGGTAGTCTGCACCGATCCCCTGCACCGTGCCGTTGCGATCAAGATAGTTCATGGGTGGCCAGTCCTGCATTACCCCGACATGGATGATCGGGTGTCTGGCCAGCCAGTCCTTCTCGGCATCACTCAGGGCGATCCCTGCCGGAACGGCACCAGCCTGATTCTGCGCTGCGGAGACCGGCAGAAGCGCGCACTCCACCAGCAAGCCTGCCAGTAACAGTGCCGTCAGGCTGCGGGCCAGGTTCTTTATGACAGCCTGCGTGATACTGCGGCCAGCCCCATTGTTGCTCTCGTTGCGGCGCAGGTGCCCGTTCCGCCCGTAAAACAGGACCACCAGACCAGCGAAGCCGCAGAGCAGGACAAAACCTTCAGTCATGGGCAATCCTTTGACAAGGGCAGTTCAACCGTAAAACAGCTCCCTTTGCCCGGCTCGGAACGGACCCCGATCCGCCCCCCCATCAGCTCGGTCAGACGCTGACAGATGGAAAGCCCCAGCCCGGAGCCGCCAAATCTGCGGGTGATCGAGCCATCGGCCTGGGTGAAGGGGGCAAAAACCAGTTCCAGCTGTTCAGCAGGAATACCGATGCCGGTATCCTGTACTTCCAGATGCAACCACGGCACATTGTCCGGCCCTGTCATGCGCAGCGCCTTCACGGTAACACTCCCCTGCTCGGTAAACTTGATCGCATTGCCGACCAGGTTCAGCAGGATCTGCCTGAAGCGGATCTGATCCCCCAGCATCTGCTCAGGCAAATCATCCGCCAGTTCAAGCACCATTTCCAACGACTTCTGCCGGGCCGGTGCGTTCTGCAGCGCCATCACCTCCCGGATCGTCAACCCCAGCGGAAAGGCCTCATGCTCCAGATCAATCCGGCCGGCCTCAATTCTGGAGAGATCCAGGATGTCATTGATCAGCGCCAGCAGGGTACTGGAGCAAAGCTCCATATTCTCCAGATACTCCTTCTGCTCCTGGCTCAGCCGGGTATAGTGCATCAGTTGCACCATCCCCAGCAGCCCGTTCATCGGGGTGCGGATCTCATGGCTCATGTTGGCCAGGAATTCAGACTTGGCCCGGCTGGCAGACTCGGCGGCATAGCGGGCCGCAAGCAGTTCCTTCTCATGCAGCTTGCGGTCGGTGATATCCCGCGACAACACCACAAAGCGGGGCTGATCCGTTACCGGTCCAGTTTTACGGGCAACCGACAGCTCAAACCAGAGTTCACCGGTTGGCAGTTGCAGAAAAAACTGGCGACCATGGGAATGGCCGGTTCTCTCTGCCTCCTGCAGCGCCTCAAGACAGACCTCTGCCGCCTGGGACGGCAGCACCTCACGCACGGTCCGGCCCAGCAATGCATCAGTTGGTGCTGCCAGTTGTTCCTGGTGGCGGGCATAACAGCTGTAGTAGCGTCCATCCAGCCCCAGTTCAAACAGCAGATCCGGCACGGCCTGAATCAGACTGCTCAGGCTGTTACGTTCCTGTTCCAGTTCCTGCTCAATGGCAATATGGCGCTCCATCTGCAGAAAGAGCTGGCAAACCAGCAGCGTGGCAACAGGGTAGACCAGCAGCACCGGCAGCGTGATGTTGGCCAGCACCACCAGCGCAACTGCTGCAGGCAAAAAGGACATACAACCGATCATCCAGAGATGCACCAGCAGACCGAACAGGTAGAAACCGACCGGACTGACAGTCCGGGGCCAACTGCGCCGCAGATAGTGGCCGGCCACACCAATGGCACCGGAGCCGATAATGACCGCCACCCCCATCGGTGCGCCAACCCCGCCCAGCCAGTAGCGGTAGCCGGCAGCCATGGCAGCGGCAACAGCTGCGGTAACCGGACCGCCAAACAGGCCTGCCACAGCGATGACAATACTGCGTCCGTCAAAGATCAGCCCCGGTTGCAAGACCATCGGGGTCATCATCCCCACCAGGGCCACACTGCCGAACAGCAGGCCGGACAACAAGGCATAGGCATGCCCCCGTTGCCGGATATGCCGGATCAGCAGACCATGGGCAAAGGTCAGCGCCACCAGCAGGGCGATATTTTGTATCAGTGCAAGATAGATCATCGGCTAAACCTTTAGAGGCTTGTCGTAATTTTCATCAGAACATCAAAAATCTGTTGCAGCCGGAACGGCTTGGAGAGGTAATGATCAAAGCCGGCTGCCAGCAGCCGCTCCCGATCCCCCCGCAGGGCGTGGGCGGTCAGGGCAACAATCGGTGTATGCCCTGTCTGCGGCTCTTCCTGGCGGATCTGCAGCATCGCCTCCTGGCCCCCCACAACCGGCATCTGGACATCCATCAGTATCAGGTCAATACCACCGGCCCGCCAGATCTCTACAGCCTGCTGTCCGTCCCGGGCTGTCTTGACGTTATGTCCCATTTTTTTCAAAACGCCTACGGTAAACGCCATATTCAACTCATTATCTTCTGCCACCAGGACCGTCAGAACCGGGCCCTCCCACATAATCTGACCGGCCTGTCCCTGTTGCGAGTGGCTTTTGCTTGCCACCGGGAGACCAAAGGGGATCTCCAGACAGAAGGTGCTGCCCTCACCCAACCTGCTTTCAACCGTAATAGCCCCTCCCATCAGGTCTGCCAATTTCCGGCAGATCGTCAGCCCCAGGCCGGTGCCGCCAAAGCGTCTCGTGGTACTGGTGTCTGCCTGCTCAAAGGGTGAAAAAATCTTTTCCATCACCTCTTGAGACATGCCGATACCGGTGTCGACCACCTTGATAGCAAACGTGACCTGGTAACTTTGCAGTTCGATAACAGCAGCATTGATACTAATGCTCCCCTGCTCAGTGAACTTGATGGCATTGCCCAGCAGGTTCAGAAGAATCTGTTTGAAACGCAACTGGTCGCCGCAGACGATCTCAGGCAGCTCATCAGCCAGGCAGCTGTCAATCTGAAGGTGTTTGCGGTGAATCGTGGAGATCTGGGTGGCAAGCACATCACCAATCGCCTTTTTAAGTGAAAAATCGGCATATTCCAGCTCTATCTTGCCGGCCTCAATCTTAGAGAGGTCCAGAATGTCGTTAATCAGTGAGAGCAGGTTGTCGGCAGAGCTCTCGATATAGGACAGATATTCCTGCTGTTCAGGACTCAGCTCGGTAAAATTAAGCAGCTGGGCCATACCGATGATCCCGTTCATGGGGGTGCGGATCTCATGGCTCATATTGGCAAGAAATTCACTCTTGGCCCGGTTGGCGCCATCAGCGGCCTCCCGGGCCAGCTCCAACTCCTCCTCATGGTGTTTGCGTTCGGTAATGTCATGGGCAACATGCACCGTGGCAGCATAACTGCCATCCTCATCAAAGAGGGGGGTGGTCGTGATCTGAAACTGGCTATCCAGCCGCTCCACCAGCGCCTCCACAACATGTTCCCCGTAATCCTGCAGGGTCTGCCTCTGAGGACAAAACTCCGGCGGTTCATCCTTGCCATGCATACAGGCATAGCATGCATTGCCCACGGTCTGCTCTCTGGTCGTACCCAACCGCTGCAGGGCGGCTTGATTGACATGGGTGATCTGATAGTTGCGATCCAGGATGAAGATCAGGTCCGGCATGGCATCAAAGGTCCGCTCCCACTCGTCTCGGCTGCGGCGCAACTCGTTTTCAATCTGTTTGCGCGAGGTGATGTCTCGAGACACACCAATCATGCCGATGACAGCACCTTCAGCATTACGGAATGCCACCTTGGTACTTTCAAACAGGACATGGGCCCCGTTCGGCAGCACGACCGGGATCTCATAGGAAATCGGCTGCTCCGCTGCCATGGCCTCTTGATCTCTCTGAGCCACAAATTGCGCCAGTTCCTGATTGGCAAGCAGCTCCCGGTCAGTATGCCCGATGATCTGTTCCCGCGGACGGGCGATAAAGTTGTTGGCATACTGCTCATTACAGCCCAAATACACACCGGCTCTGTCCTTGTAAAAAATCAGATCCGGTATCGTATCCATCAGGGTGTGCAAGAAATTTCGCTGTTCACTTAAATCACGCTCTCGCTCATCCCGCTGGTGGATCAACACCTCCGTGGTGGTGGCCATTTCGTTGAAGGCCATGATGCAGGTATCAATCTCCGGAATCTGGCACAGCTGGACACGTGTCGTATAGATACCGCTGCCGAACTGTTCTGCAGCAGCGCCCAATCTGCGTAACGGCCTTAATGCCCGCCTGATGGTCGGTGCCATCAGGGCGATAAAGACCGCCAGGCCGCCCAGCAGACACAGGATCTGCACCTGCAGCGAACGCCACAACACGGCCACTTCAGTCTGCGGTGAGTGGGCCAGGGTCAGGGTGCCGTAGGGATGCCCTCCAACCTCCAGCGCGGCAGACTCCTTGTGCTCCCGTATCCCGACCAGCGCGACAAACCAGTCCGGAACGGCCGGCTTTGGCTGTTCATCAACGGCCTCAACCACCTTGCCCACCGGATCAGTCCAGCGGATCAGATAGATATGCTGACGTTTGACATTGGTACGAAAGGAGGCCTGAATAGAGGCATAGTCCCCCAGAATGGCGTTCTCGCTGACCATCTGGGTAAGTTCCCGCAGCTGATCACGGAGCTCTTCATCGATCCTGGTTCGCAGACTATCTATCTCATGGAGCATCTGGCCCCAGATCAGCAACGAGGTGGTGATCAGCATCACAAAACCGCTGACCAGCAGCAGACGGCTAAAGAGACTTAAACGTAACAGGATTATTTTTTTGAGCATTACCGTGACTCCGGTACGACGGTCTGCTTAAAAAACTCCCATTGATTACGATACTCTCTGTTGCTTGCAGGGACAAAACCATAGGGGGGCTGCTGACCGATCAACGCACCGGCCTTTTCCAGTATCTGCACACCTTCCGGATCATGGGACATGTTAACCAGGGCATCAACGATCGCTGCCGCCGTTCCGGCAGCTACACGGGGGTGGACTGCAATCGGCAGATTCAGGTACTCCGGCGATTGCCAGACACTCCGGTAACGCCAGCCCTCCCGGTTGGCGTAGGACTGCATCACCTGTGAATTAACACCGGCTGCAGCCACCCGGCCAGCCTTGAGCTGCGCCATAATCCCCTCCTGATTGCCGGCAAAAACCGGCTTGACCCTGATCCCCTTGCGGGTCAGGACATCAAGCGGTACCGCGTATGCCACAAAAGCGGCTGGTGACGGAAAGCCCACTTCCCGGCCTGCCAGATCTTCAAGCCGGGCAATCGGTGACCCTTCCGGCACAACGATCTCACCGGTAATGGCCGGGCCTGCCGGACGGGCCACGACCCGATAGCCTGCCCTGGCATTGGCCTTGGTAAAAAAATGGTTGGTATAGACCAGATCATAACGGCCGAGGCCGACCTGACGGGAGTGTTCCGGCGCGGTCTTTTCAACCTTCAGAACCAGCGGCACACCGCTCTTCTTTTCCAGATACTTCAGAATAGGATTCCAGTACTGGGCGGTCAGGATAACACTACGCTGCGGTACGACGCCAAAACTCAACTGCCTGTCAGCAGCGTTGGCGGTTGACACTGAACAGGCCGACAACACAAACAGCAGAAGATGGGTTGCAATCCGGTTTCGCATAGGCTCCCCCTCTCAAGCATCATCAAAGCAGGCCCACCACGATCAGCGCGACGTCACCCGCTTCAGTTCCGCTGCCAGTTCATTGAGCTGGAACGGTTTGGCAATATAACCGTCAAAACCCTCGGCCAGCAACCTTTCACGGTCGCCGGCCATGGCATGGGCGGTCAGGGCGATGATCGGGATGTGGGCAGCGCTGCCCTGCTCACGCTGGCGGATAAAACGGGTTGCTTCACTGCCGTCCATGACCGGCATCTGGATATCCATCAGGATCAGATCAACATGGCCTGACATCCAGTGTGCCAGGGCCTGTTTACCGTCTTCAGCGCGAAGCACCTTGAGCCCCAGTTTGCCTGCCAGTCCTGCGGCGGCCATCAGGTTGACGGGATTATCTTCGGCAATCACCGCGGTCATGGAGGAACCCTGCCAGAGCGCCGGCGGAACGGCTTCACCCCTGACCGCCTCAGCCGGGTCGACGGCGGTATACAACGGCAGCTCAAGGGTAAAACAGCTCCCCTCGCCGGGGATGCTGTCAACATGGATACGGCCCCCCATCCGCTCTGCCAGGCGGTGACAGATCGCCAATCCGAGGCCGGTGCCGCCAAACCTGCGAGTGCTGGACATATCGGCCTGCACAAAGGGTTCAAAGATCCGCTGCAGATCTTTTTCAGCAATACCGATGCCGGTATCGCTGACCCGCAGCTGCAGCCGCAGCTCACGCTCACCACACGCAATACAATCCGCCGCAAGGGAGACCCCGCCCTGCTCGGTAAACTTGATCGCGTTGCCCAGCAGGTTGGAGATGATCTGGGTCAGACGGCGTCCATCGCCAATCACCTGCTGCGCCAGACTCTCCGGCAGACTGGTTGTAAGCGGCAACCCCCGCGTCTCCAGTGCGCTACGGTGCAGGGTGATGGCCAGTTTAATGCTTTCCAGCAGATTGAACGGCCCTGACTCGACCTTCAGGCCTGAAGATTCAAGTCCGGCCAGATCAAGCAGATCGTTCACCAGTGCCAGTTCATTGACTGCCGATGTCCTGATCATCTGCAGGAACTCACCCTGTTCAGCAGTAAGCTCGGTCAGTTCAAGTAACTGCACACCACCCATCACGCCGTTCAGCGGTGTGCGCAGTTCATGGCTCAGGGTAGCCAGCAGCTCTGTCTTGGTGCGACTGGTGGCCTCGGCCGTTTCCTTGGCACTGGTCAGCAGTTCCTCAATCTGCTTGTGTTCAGTAATATCCTGCAGGGTGCCGGCAATACAGTCGCCGTCCGCCCCTTCCAACCGGCCGATACTGCGCAGTTCACCCCAGAAACGCCGGCCGTTGGCACTGATCATCCGGCAGGTCAGCTTGAAAGGTGTGCCGTGGGCAAATGCCTCCTGCAGGGACTGCAGCACCAGAGGCCGGTCCTCGGCATCAAAATAGTTCAAGCTGGCTTCCTGGCTGATTGCCTCTTCAACGGGATGTTCCAGCATCCGGTACAGCTCATCAGTCCAGTAGAGCATGCTGGTATCGGCATTTAACTTCCAGCCACCAAGCTGGGCAATGGTTTGGCTTTCCCGCAGGAACAGGGCCTGATCCGCCAGGGCCGCCTCTGTCTGTTTGCGTTTGGTTATGTCGGTAATGGTGCCGACATAGCCGACAATCCCCCCCTTGCTGTCAAAGATCTCGGCTGACTGGCCATACACCCAGGCAACACTGCCATCGGGCCGCATAAAGCGATATTCCAGGCTAAAGGGGCGCTGCCCGGCAACCGAGCGTTGCCATTCTTCAAAGACCTTTGCCCGGTCTTCAGGATGCAACGCCTGCGCCCAGCCATCACCCAGCGCCTGTTCAAGCGGTAACCCGGCAATGGCTGACCAGCGTTCATTGACATAACAGCAGGCTCCGTGCGGGTCGGTCTGGAAGACACCGGTGGGAGAGGCAGTGGTCAATGACGCATACAACGCCTCCTGGGCCCGCAGCTCGTCTTCGGCCTGCTGACTGAGGCGTTGTTGACGCAGATAAATGGCGCTGGCAATCGTGATACCGATCATCCCCACCAGCCAGATGCTGCCGTGGGCCAGACGGACACCCCGCAACCCGTTCTCGCCGGCCCGCAGATGCGGTGCCAACGGCACGGCGGCACTGATGCCGCCTCTGATCCCTCCCACCGGAATCCTGGTGTCGGCATGGCACTTCAGACAGCCCTGTTCCATCTTCATCGGCAGGATCAGACGGTAGTAGGGGGCACCATTGATGGTGGTCAGCTCACTGACTGAAGAGCTCCCTTTCTCAAAACGGAGCAGGGCCTCCCTTTCCCAGGCATCAGGGGCATTGACAGGGTTTTTGGCGTGCAGGCTGGTGATATGTCCCTTGACGCCGAACTGTTCGCCAAACAGCCCCATGACCTGGCGGGTCATATAGGCCGGATTCATCAGGGTCAGTTTGTCGCCGTCAGTCGTCACAACATCGCGCTTCGGCACGGTTAACCAGGGGTTGGGCGGGGTCTGCGCGGTGGGATGCACATAGACGCCGCCATGCATGGTGGCCCAGCGTCGGAAGGCAAGATCTTTATTGATAATGGTGGTTGCTTCATGGCGGGAGTAATCATAGACCTGCTGCCGGATCAGGCGTTCATTCCAGAGCAGCGAACAACCGACAATCAGGCTCCAGAGCAGCCCCCACTGCAACAACGCCATCCAGATGGTACGATACTTTTTCATGGTAGCTCCAAACGCTGCCGGACTACCTTAAACAGACCAGTCAACAAGCGGTCTAAGGCATATAAAGTCTGCCATTAAACTAGGAAATGTCAAGCGGGATCGCGCCTGTGCGGCGCGGGCAAAACGAGGGAAAACAGGGCGGCAGAACAGGTGATGGCGGCAGCGCTGAGATAGGCCGGAGCAAAGCTGCCGTAGCTACGTGCCAGCAAGCCGGCAACGGCTGGACCGATGGTCTGTCCCACGGCAAAGAAGATGGTAATGGTGGCAAATGAAGCGGCAGCCCGGGCTGTACCCAGATAGTCACCCACAGCAGCAGCCATGATGGCTGGTATGGCAAAAACGGCTGAGCCGTACAGGACAATGGCAAGCAGCAGGCCAATGGCCCCCAGTTTGAGTCCGGCCAGCAGGTAGGCTGCACTCTGCACCAGAAAGACCAGCGCCAGCCCTTGCTTGCGGCCGATCCGGTCAGACAGGCTGCCAAAACCGACCCCGGAAAAGACGCTGAAGAAGCCCACCCACGACCAGTAGTGGCCGGCTTGCGCTTCACTCAAACCGGACTCCCGCACCATACTGGTGACGATAAAGGTGCCGAAGACCATAAAGGTTGCGCCAAAGGCCAGATACAAAAGCCCCAGCCTGAGCAGCAGTGCGCCGTCCCCCTGCTGCTCGTGGGGAATGGGCATGCTGCCGTGCTGTTCCGGCTGCAACGGCCCCAGCGGTTCCAGCCCCTTTTCCGCCGGGGCATTACGCAGCCACAGGGCAGCAACCAGGGCGGTCAGCAGTGAGATGGCTGCCAGCAGCAGCCAGGCCAGACGCCAGCCGTCAGCGGCATACTGGCGGTTAAGCAGCGGAATCAGATACCCGGCACAGATAATCGCCAGACCGTTGCCGCCAATGATCAGACCGGCAGCCCTGCCGCGGGTCCGGCTGCGGAACCAGCAGGGGACCAGCGCCATGAGGGGAATGTTTGCAAGACCACCACCCAGGCCGGTAACCGCATAGAGCAGCGCAACCGTCAGAAAACCGCGGGATTGACTGATACCGGCCATGCAGAGTGCGATCAACAGCAGCCCGGCACTGATCACCGCCCGGGGGCGAAAACGGCGGATCAGCCAGGGAGACAGCACCACGGCGACCAGATACCCGCTGAAGTTGGCCGTGCCGATCAGGCCCATCCGGTCATAGCTCAACTGCAATCCGGCCTGCATGGCAGGCAGCAGCATGGTGTAGGCGTAACGGGCCAGCCCCAGGCAGGAAAACAGCACCAGGACACCGACCGCCACGATGACCCAGCCGTAATGCAATGACCGGCATTGCAGAGGTTTAGCGGAGGTATGCACTGTCACGAACGGGTGGTCATTATTTCATCTGATCCAGTATGGCAAGCAGCTTGCCGGACTCAGCCACCATCTCATCACACAGTTGCTGGGCACGCTGCCGGTCACCGCTGTCTGCAGCCTGCACAGCCGACTTGCCCAGCGCATGCACGTTCTGATGAGGTTCTACGATACTTTTAAAGCTTGGATGGCTGCCGCACATCTGCTGGCCCTGCGTATCATACCACGTACCAAAGGCACAATGATGATGATCCGGCAGCTTGCCGGCCTCAAGCCGCAATTCTCCTTTCAAATGCAGCCTGATCCGGCGGGTAAACAGCAGATGGGCCGACTTGGCCTTCTGCAGGACCGTGTTCAGTCCGTCATTACACTTGAACCGGTTCAGGGAACCTTGCAGGTCTTCAAACATGGCAATCATACTGCTGATCTGGCCCACCGAATCCGTTGTCTGAAGATTACTCTGCTGAACCAGGCTGCTGATCTGGTGGATGCTGCCGGTAACCTCATTGTTGGTGGCGGTCAGCTCCTCCGCAGCCGTGGCGATCTGGTTGATTTCCTGAGTTACATCGGAAATCTTCGACAGAATTTCATCCAGCGCGTCTCCGGAACGGGCAGCCTCAGCGGTCCCCTTCTCCACCCTCTCAACCCCTTCTTCCATCACACGCACAGCAATGGCGGTCTCCTGCTGAATGGCACGGATCATCTCGGCAATCTCGCGGGTGGCACGGGTCGTCCGCTCGGCCAGCGCCCGCACCTCATCGGCCACGACGGCAAAACCGCGCCCCTGTTCACCGGCCCGGGCAGCCTCAATGGCGGCATTCAAGGCCAGCAGGTTGGTCTGGTCGGCAATATCCTCAATGGTGCCCACAATCGCCCCGATCTGATCAGAACGGGCTCCCAGCCCCTTGATCGTCTCGGCGGTCTCACGCACATTACTGGCGATAACCTGCATGGAATGCAAGGTTTCCTGCACGACACCGGCACCGTTTTGAGCCGTGTTGCCTGCTTCATCAGCACGTTCTGCCGCATGCATACAGCTCCGGGCGATATCTGCAGCAGTGGCAGACATCTCCTCGCTGGCGGTAGCTACCGCGACAGTCTGACCAGCCGCCAGATCAGACTGGGCCAGCATTTTATCTGATGTTGCGTCAAGCTCAGTAGCGGTCGCCACCATATCAGCGGTCTTCTGGCTGATGCCCCCGATCAACCCTTGCAGGGTATCCATGAAGGTGTTGAACATTCCGGCAATCCGGCTTAACTCACAGGTGCCGGAGACCTCAAGCCGACGGGTCAGGTCTCCCTCTCCCTGGCTGATGTTTTCCAGCATGTTGGTCAGGTTGCGCAACGGCTGCGCAATGGAGCGGACAATCAGCAGGATGACCAGCGTCAGAAAGACCAGATAGATCGGCATGGCAATATTCAGGATCGTAAGCAGTTTTTGCTTGTCGGAAAAGGTCACGAAGTACTGCACCATGGCATACATCCCCAGGCTGCAGATAATGACCACCGTGTAGAGCAGGTAGAGCCGTTGGGTTACCTTGAGGCGGGCTAATAATGACATAGCATCCCTCCTGTTTGAAAATCTGAACACATTCAGACGCAAAACCGTTGCCAGCTCGCATCGTACCGTCAGCCCCCGGACAATGTCACGGCAACGGCACCACACGCCGCAGCTCTGTGGCCAGGGCCTCGATATCTACCGGCTTGGAGATATAGCCGTCAAAGCCCTCCGTCAGAAACTGCTCCCGGTCTCCCCGCAGGGCATGGGCCGTCAGGGCTATGATCGGCGTATGTCTGCCGGTCCTGACCTCCTGTTCACGGATGCTTGCAACAGCCAGCCTGCCATCCATGACCGGCATTTGAATATCCATCAGGATACAGTCAAATCTAGCACTTCGCCATGCCTCCAGGGCCTGCTGACCATCAACCGTTATCTCTGCCTGATGGCCCATCTGGACGAGCATGGCAGCGGTGGTGGCGGCATTCAGCCTGTTGTCCTCAGCAACCAGGACCTTCAGGCGTCTGCCGTTAAACAGGGATAACGGATCGAAAATCTGTTTCGGCTGCTGGTCGACCCTCCGGCGATGCATCAGGAACGGCAGCTCCACAATAAAGGTGGAGCCCTGCCCCAAAACCGATTCAGCCCAGATCCGGCCCCCCATCAGCTCAGCAAGACGGCGGCAAATGGACAGCCCCAGACCTGATCCGCCGTATTTGCGCGTAGTTGAATTATCCGCCTGCTCAAAGGGGTTAAAGATCTTCTGCAATGTTTCTTCGCTCATCCCGATCCCGCTGTCACTGACAGCAAGCCTGATCAGGCAGGAGTCATCCTGGCAGGAGGAGAGCACAACCGAAATCTCAATCTGCCCGGACTCGGTAAACTTGATCGCATTGCCCAGCAGGTTCAGCAGGATCTGCTTGAAGCGCAGGGCATCACCACGCAGCAGCTCCGGCACCTCTTGCTGAATCTGCGTTTTCAGCTCGAGCTGCTTCTGCTGGATACGTGAAATCTGGGTAGTGACCACCTCCTGGACACTGTGCCGCAGTGAAAAATCGGTATATTCAAGCTCTATCTTCCCGGCTTCAATCTTGGACAGATCCAGAATATCACTGATCAGCGCCAGCAGGTTATTGCAGGACAGTTCAAGGTTATCCAGATATTCTTGCTGTTCGCCGGTTGGCTGGGTATAGCGCAGCAGTTGCGCCATACCGATTACACCGTTCATCGGTGTACGGATCTCGTGACTCATATTGGCAAGAAATTCGCTTTTGGCCCGGTTGGCGGCATCGGCGGCGTAACGGGCCTGTTCGAGCTCTTCCTCATGTTGTTTGCGTTCGGTCATGTCGGTGTGGGTGCCGATCATCCGCAGCGGTTTGTTATCATCGGACCACTCGACCACCATCCCCCGGTCGAGAACCCAGAGGTATCTACCGTTCTTGCATCGCACCCGGTGTTCGTTACGGTAGTTGGAAGTCGTCCCCTCAAGGTAGGCCTGCAGATCAGCGTAAACCCGCTCCCGGTCATCAGGGTGCAGCCGGCTGTCCCACTCATCAAGGCTGGAACCGATCTCCTGCTCGGCATACCCCAGCATAGCCTTCCACTGACGGGAAAAGAAAACCGTATCGGTCTGCATATTCCAGTCCCAGACCCCGTCACCGGCACCGTCCAGGGCAAATTGCCAGCGGGCCTCACTGGCACGCAGGTCTTCCATGGCCTGTGTAAGGGCAGTGATATTGCGGCCGACCCCCAGCACCCCGATCAGACGGCCCGTCTTGTCGAACATCGGACACTTGATCGTCTCCAGATGCTCCCGGTGACCATCGTCAGCAAACGTGACCCATTCCAGGTTCACGCTGGGGCAGCCTGCGGCCATGGCCTTACGGTCATACCCCCGGAAAAAATCAGCCAGTTCCCTGTCCATAAAATCGTAATCGGTCTTGCCGACAATCTCTGCCTCAGATGCTCCGAAAAACTGTTCAAAACGAGGATTACAGGAAAGGTAGACCCCCTCCTGATCCTTCAGCCAGATCAGATCAGGGATGGTGTGCACCAGGGTCTGTAACTGACCTGCAGCATGCTCGGCCTCAAGCCGGGCCGCTGTGAGATTCCGGTTGGCCAGACTTAGACGCAGGGCCAGGAAAACAATGCCGCCGGCACTACCGACCAGCAGGAGCAGTTGCCAATAGTAACGCTGCCAGACATCACGCAGGGTAAAGGCCGGGGCAGCCTCAAACGGAGGGAGTCTCAGTTCCCGCAGTAAGTCTTCCACCGGCTGGTAATCCGCCGGGACACTGAAACCATAGATGTGTGTCTGCCGGGCGACAAGACCGTCAGGCTCAAGCTGCAACAAGGCAGCGGCGACTCTGCGCCCCACCTCCTCCGGCAGGTGGGAAAGCGCAACCAGCGGCCACTCTGGATAAAGGCGGGTCGAGACGACAAAGGGGTAATGGGGAAGGTCCTGACGGTTGATAATCCTCAGCTGCTGCAGGTTAAGCCTGCCTTCTGCAACCATCTGTTCCAGAATCCCGGTCCGGACAAAACCGGCATCGGCCGTGCCGCCCAGCACCGCCTCAACCACCCGGTCCTGCGGGGTGCCGGTGACCATCACCCGTGCATCCTGCGGCAAACGGATCCCTGCCTTCAGCAGCTCATGGGCCGGGGCCGGATACGACCCCAGGCTGCCGGTAACACTGAAACAGGCCAGCGTTTTCCCCTTCAGATCAGCCAGGGTTTTGATCGCTGCATGATGACTGCGGGTAAAGATGACACCGCCCAGACTTGAAACCGGCTGCCCCCCCTGCAGGTCGATCAACGTGGCAAGCGCCCCGGTCAGGGCATTTGTCTGGCGCAGCGAGATATAGTCGGATGCATTGGTGAAGAGCAGGTCAATCTGCCGTTTATCCAGCGCCTGTTGCAGCTCCTGCTGATCCAGAGGCAGCAGCCTGACCTGATACCCTTTCAGGGAACGGGAGAGATAGTCGGCCAGCGGCTGCCAGCGTTGCTGTGTCTCCGGTTTGGGGCGGACGGCCAGCACCCCCAAGGTGAGAGTCCGAGCGGCGCTGGAAGCGGAGGATACGCCGGGAAGCGCCAGAAAGACCGCTAAAAGGAGGATCAAAAGTCGAACCATGTTCAGGCTCATGCTATGGCCCCTCCAACTTCGGCAGGAAGGCGGCGCTGACCAGCTCGGCCAGATTATCAGGACGTTTCAACATTCCTTTGGCAACCATCAGATCATTCAGCATACGGGCTGCCGCAAACATACCCGGGACCGCACCTCCAAGATAGCCCTGGTTGGCATACAGCGCAGGCAACTCAAGGCCCCGGAAGGTATCCAGCACCTGCCGGGGGTCAAGCTTCAAGCGGCCTGCCATCCTGTAGGCGGCATCCTGCGGATTGTGCTGCAGGTGCTCAAGCGCCTTGAAATGGCCTGCAACTGCAGCTCTCAGCCCCTCGGCCCGCGAGTGGAGCAGATCGGTCCTGACGGCCAGCAGGTCAAAGATCATACCAGGCATGCTGCGGCTGTCATGGATGATCCGTGCCCCTAGACTCCCCAGCCTGGAGGCAACCGGTTCATAGGTAATCACCGCATCCAGCTGCTGGGCCTGCCAGACCTCAAGGTGGTGGTCCGGAGTGACCGGGACAACACTGATCCGGGTTTGATCCAGCCCCGCGGCCTGAAGGGTCAATTGCAGCACCAGTGCCCCCAAGGCAGACTGTTCTACTCCGATCCGCTTGCCTGCCAGCTGCCTGAGTGATGTAATGCCTGGTCTGACCATGACCACATCAGCCCCGGCTGACAGGTCAAAGACCAGCACTGCGGTTAGCGGGATGCCGTTCCCCCTGGCCTTCAACATTTCATCCAGAGTCAACGCTGCTGCGTCAGCACTGCCATTGGCCAGAGCCTGTAAAGATTCGGAGGCAGAAGCGGTGGTCTGCAGTTTCACCAGTTTTTCCGTCAGCCACCCCTCCCGCTGGGCCAGAAACAAAAGTTCGTAACCCGGCCAGGGGTGGGCGGCGATCTTCAGAGGGCTGCTGCTGCATCCCCCCAGCAGCGGAAGCAGACCGGTAGCCGCCAGAATTCCCAGCGCCGCACGTCGGCTGCATCGCTGCGCAGGCAATGATGCCAGCAGCTCAAGTAGTCTCCTGTGGGAATTCAGCATACTTTTCGTTCCGTAAATTTCATTTTGTGCAAGCATACCACTGCACGATATTCTGTCAAAGTCTTGCGCTGGGAGTCTGTGTATCATTTCCCCTGGTACCTGAAAAGCTATTGACAGAAGCAACCGGTTTCAGCTAGGTCTGCCCACTGGGTTTGAAAACAGACAAGGAGCTGAGAGCATATGAACAAACCTCTGGTCGGCATACTAATGGGCAGCGACAGCGACCTGCCGGTAATGGAGAAGGCAGCCGAGGTGCTGACGCAACTGGGAGTTACCTGGGAAATGGATATCAGTTCGGCCCACCGTCTACCGGACAAGACCGCCACCTACGCCCGTACCGCCCGTGAACGGGGCATTGAAGTCCTGATCTGCGGGGCAGGCATGGCAGCCCATCTGGCTGGTGTTGTGGCCTCCCACACCACCCTGCCGGTGATCGGCGTACCACTGAAATCGGGGGCCCTGGCCGGTGTGGACGCGCTCTATGCCACAGTCCAGATGCCTCCCGGCATTCCGGTAGCCACGGTGGCCGTTGACGGCGGCAAGAATGCCGGCTACCTGGCTGCCTCAATCCTTTCCATCAAACGGCCTGAGCTGGCAGACCGGCTGGAGCAGTTCCGTGCCGCCACCCGACAGGAACTGCAAGCAAAGTCCAGCGAGCTGCAAACACGTCTGAAGCAGGCTTGAGGGAGAAGCTGTAATGCAGGAGATCCAGAAATTTATCCACGGCTTCCGCAACTTCCAGGAGGAGTATTTCCACGAAGACCGTGAACTGTTTGATTGTCTCAAAAAGGGGCAACGTCCCAAGGTGGTCCTGATCGGCTGCAGTGATTCACGGGTTGACCCCTCCATGATGGTCCGTTCCGAGCCGGGTGATCTGTTTATTGTCCGCAACGTGGCCAATCTGGTCCCCCCCTGTGAACATGACCAGGCCTATCACGGGGTCAGTGCCGCCCTTGAATACGCGGTCTGCCACCTTGAGGTGGAGCATGTCATTGTGCTGGGACACTCAAACTGTGGCGGTATCCGGTCCCTGATGGAAGGGATCCCGTCTGACAAGAACGGGGAGTATATCAGCAAGTGGGTCAGTATTGCTGAACGGGCCAAGCAGCAGGTGTTGGAAACGTTTTCCGGCGCCTCGCCGGAGCGTCAGGCCAAGGCCTGCGAACATGCCTCGATCCTGGTATCTTTAGAAAATCTGCTGACCTTCCCCTGGATCAAGGATCGCGTTGATGCCGGGAAGCTGGACCTGCATGGCTGGTACTTTGACATCGAGTCCGGCAACCTGTACAGCTACCACCCGGCCAGTGGCAAATTTACCCTGCTTGTTTAATAGCGGTATCCAGAATCTATGGATTTCAGGGGCTCTTGTCATTGGAGCCCTTAGCTACGGGGAACGTCTTGCGCTGTCCATTCATACGCTTTGCAAAATAGGGACGGCACGCGCCGGTACGTGGTTTGCCTCTGGTCCGTTTATTGACGCCGTCACCGAGTAAGAGAGTGCGTCAACGCTCCCATACGGTGCTTTGCGCGCTTTTCTTCCTGTCCGGCTTTGTTGGACTCTGTTATGAAATCTGCTGGATCAGGTCAGCCGGCCTGATATTTGGCGCCACAACCTTTGCCGTCAGTTCCGTGGTGGCCCTGTTTTTTACCGGCATGGCAATGGGGGCACAGTATTTTGGCAGCAGATCCACGCGGTACTCACAACCATTAAAGGTCTATGCCTTTCTTGAAATCGGCGTTGGCACCTTTGCCCTGTTCAGCCGGCAACTTCTGACCGTATGTGAGATCCCTTATCAACTGCTGTACCCTTCCTGTTTTCAGCACAGCATCATCATCTCGGTTATTCGAGTAGTCCTGATTGCGCTGGTCATTATCCCTCCAACATTTCTAATGGGGGGGACGCTGCCACTCTTTACCCAGTTTTATAATGAATCCGCTACTGCATCATCAGGCGATCTTGCCTTTCTCTATGCCTTGAACACAATCGGAGCGGCAGCCGGATGCCTGATTTGCGGTTTTGTTCTGCTGCCAGAGCTGGGGCTCAGCACAACCCTGCTTCTGATTGGCCTGTTGGCACAAGGGGGCGGGGTATTAACCCTGCTGCTCATATCACGAGGGGCTTTTTTCACGGGTGCTGTAATGAGATCCGGCAGTGCGGCACAGGGCTATCAGAGGCAATTCACCGATCCGGCAGAGCGGGGGCTCCTGTACGCCACCATCTTCGGCACAGGGTTCTGCGTGCTTTCGTATGAAATACTCTGGACCCGCTTTCTGGCGCTGATCACCCATAATACCGTCTATACCTACACCATTAGTCTTTTGACCGCCCTGACCGGCATCGCTGTCGGCAGCTATCTGGTGCACTGCCGGAGGCCATCCGGCAATGCGACTGTTCTGCTGGGCGCGGTGCAGATTCTGAGTGCTTTTTTTGTTCTGGTTTCGCTGCTCTTGCCAACTACTGCCTGGCACTGGGCTGCATCCAGCGAGTCAGCTGGTGTTATCGTCGTGATCTGTCTGGCGCTTATGTTTATCCCCACACTGTTTTCAGGACTTTCATTTCCGCTGCTGGTCGATTGTATCAGGCACACTGATTTCAGTGCCGGCAAACATGTCGGGCGGGTGCTTGCGACCAACACGGTCGGCTGTGTTGCCGGTTCCATGATAACCGGCTTTATCCTGTTGCCGCTGCTGGGCATGCATGCCACCTTGCTGGTCATTACGTTTGTGTGTCTTGCTTTGGGGATTATGGTAATCGCATTCCTTTCAAAGGGGGTATCGTACCGGGCCAAAGCACTAGTAACGCTTGTCAGCCTGCTGATATGGGGGCTGTTGGCGACCACAACAAAGGTACGACTGCCGGCAGACTATCTTGCCAAGGAGCGGGATCTCATCGACTTTGTTGAGGGGAAGAGTGCTTTTATCTCTGTCATCAAGCGAAACGGCGACACTAAAATGGAACTGGACCGCATGTGGCAAGGGCAGAAAAATACGGGGCATCAGATCATGGCAGCCCATCTGCCGATGCTGCTGCATCCATCAGCAAAAGAGGTTTTGGTGGTTGGGATTGGCGCTGGTCAGACACCGAGCAGGTTTCTGTATTATGACATCACCAGATTGGATTGCGTTGATCTTGAAAGCAGCATCCCTGACGTACTCAAAAAACATTTTGAGGCCGCATGGCTAAGCGATCCAAGGACACATGTTATTGCAGAAGACGGAAACAACTATCTCAGGAATATCGATAAAAAATACGACCTGATCTCCGTTGAAGTAGGACAGGTGTTCAGGCCGCAGGCCTCCGCTTTTTACACGGTTGAATTCTATCGGCATGCCAGACAGAGACTGGCAAAGAACGGGATTATCTCACAATTCCTGCCGGTCGGTTTTTTCACGGAGGAGCAGCTGAAGGCAGTCATTAAAACATTTATTTCCGAATTTCCGAACAGTACGCTTTGGTACAATCACTATGCCGAATTACTGCTCATCGGATCGCCGGATAGAAATCTGTCAATTGATACGGACGGCGTTGCCGTTTTGCGGGGCAATCCAAAGGTATTTGCAGAACTGTTTTTCGGGCTGCCGGGTACCGAAGAGCATTTTTTGAATAATCCTGAGGTGCTGGCAGCCAGTTTCATGATGGCTGAGAAAGGGCTTGGCAACATAGCTGCACATGCCCCGATATTGAGTGATGACAAGCCAGTTTTGGAGTATGGCACGGCACGCACGACGTATGACCCGCAGCGTTTCAAAAGGCTGTTTGAAGAGCAGCACGAATCACCACAGCAGATTATTGCATTTGCCGGCAACTCAGCTGCCGTCCTGCAGAAAATAACCAAAATTCAGCACCACTACATCAGTAACGGCTTCAAATAACCAGACAGACAGACAGAGTTGCCGTGGACTCAATCGCGCATGAACTCATCCTCATCCCCTGTAAAGCTGTTGAAATAACGTAACAACAAGACCTATCGAATCCCCTTGACAAGCATAGCAAGGCTGATTATGATTTCACTACGTAAAGGGGAGTAGCTACCGACCGGAGACATGGTCGGCCCACGATTCGTCAAGACAGTCCTGTAAAAAGGACTCGGACGTGGGACGAGAGATCGCCAGCAAGACCTTTACCCAGGCTTTTCGTTGTATCTGCCGTGGGTAAAGGTCTTTTTTATTTGGCCTCCCCGGCTTTATCAAAGCACCCTGACGGAGGAACCCAAAATGTTGAACCAGTTTAAGACGACCCTGTTACTGTCACTGTTAACCGTGCTGCTGGTAGCCATGGGCGGCGCAGTTGGCGGATCGGGAGGCATGCTGATCGCCTTTGTCATGGCGGCAGTCATGAACTTCGGCAGCTATTGGTTCTCGGACAAGATCGTGCTGCGGATGTACGGCGCCCAGGAAATTGAGCGCAGCGACAACCCGGCCTTTTATGACATGGTGGAACGGCTGGCCGGCCGGGCAAATCTGCCGATGCCCAAGGTCTACATCATCCCGGACCAGTCACCCAATGCCTTTGCCACCGGCCGCAACCCCAGCCATGCTGCGGTGGCAGCCACGGAAGGGATCCTGCGGATTCTCTCCCCCGAGGAGCTGGAAGGGGTAATGGCCCATGAGCTGGGCCACGTCAAGAACCGCGACATCCTGATCTCCACCATTGCCGCCACCTTTGCCGGCGCCATCTCCATGATCGGCAGCATGCTGCAGTGGGGTGCCATACTGGGGGCCGGGCGTGATGACGAGGAGGGTGGCGGCCTCGGCGGGCTGGTGGGATCACTGGCCATGGCCATTCTGGCTCCCTTCATGGCGATGCTGATCCAGATGGCGGTCTCCCGCTCACGTGAGTACCTGGCCGATGCCACCGGCGCCGAGATCTGCGGCAAGCCCCGCGCCCTGGCAAGTGCCCTGGCACGTCTGCAGAACGCATCACAGCAGATTCCGCTGCATGATGCCACACCGGCCACGGCTCACATGTTCATCGTCAATCCGCTGACCGGCGGCGGTATGATGAGCCTGTTCTCCACCCATCCGCCCATGGAAGAGCGGATCGCCCGTCTGCAGGCCATGGCCCAACGCTGATGCTGCGCTGGAGCCTGCGCAAGGCCCGTCAACTGGTGGTTGGCGTGGTTGGAGTCACGGTGGTGCTGATCGGCATCATCATGATCTTCACCCCCGGTCCGGCAATTGTGGTGATACCGCTGGGGCTCGGGATCCTGGCCACGGAGTTTGTCTGGGCCAGGGACTTGTTGCACAAGGTCAGGACCTACATTGAAACAAAAACCAGAAAGAACACCAAAACGGAGGAAAAACAATGAAGCGAATCATGCTGTTGATCATGGGCACCCTGCTGATGGGCATGCTGTCCGGCTGCGGCTACAACACCATGCAGGCCAATGAAGAGGCGGTGATTGCTGCCTGGGGCGATGTGGAATCCGCCTACCAGCGCCGTAACGATCTGATCCCCAATCTGGTTGAGGTGGTTAAAGGGTACGCCAAGCATGAAGCCGACACCCTCAAGGCGGTCACCGAGGCCCGCGCCAGCGTGGGCGGCATGAAGGTGGGCAAGGAGATCATCAATGATCCGGCCGCCCTTGCCAAATTCCAACAGATGCAGGGCCAGATGACCGGCGCCCTGTCCCGGCTGATGGTGGTGGCAGAGAAGTACCCGGACCTGAAGGCCAACCAGAACTTCCTTGATCTGCAGAAACAGCTGGAAGGGACCGAAAACCGGATCAATGTGGCCCGTGAGCGTTATAACAAGCAGGTACAGGCCTTCAATACCAGCATCCGCACCTTCCCCAACTCAATGACCAACTCCATGCTGCTGCACCTGCAGCGCAAGGAGCCGTTCAAGGCCGAAGAAGGGGCCAAGGCGGCACCGAAAGTGAAGTTCTAGGTGGAACTGTCCACCTTTATCAGCAGCTTTGGTCTGATCTTTCTGGCGGAGCTGGGTGACAAGACCCAGCTCACTGCCATGGCCCTGGCACTGCGCTACCCCTGGAAACGGATCTTCATCGGTATTGCCGCCGCCTTTACCGTGCTGAATCTGGCAGCGGTACTGGTGGGCAAGATCCTGTTTCTGGTGCTGCCGATCTTCTGGGTCACCCTGGTTTCGGCACTGCTGTTTCTCTACTTTGGTTACAGTACCCTGCGCCATGCCTGCGACGCCGAAGATGACGACACTCCGCCCCCCACTGCGGCTGATGCGGTTCGGACCGCCTTTCTGATGATCTTCATGGCCGAGCTGGGTGACAAGACCCAACTGGTGACCGCCAGTCAGGCTGCCCAGCATTCCGGCAGCCTGAGCGGCATCGCGACCGTTTTTGTTGCCTCAACCCTGGCACTCTGGCTGGTCTCGTTGATCGGCATCTTTGCCGGCAAACAGCTGGTCAAATATATCCCGATCTGCTGGATTCACCGGACTGCCGGTTTCATGTTCCTGGTATTCGGCGTTGCCATGGGCTGGCGCCTGTTCACCCTCTGAAAAGGAATCACCATGTCACCTACCACCCTCATGTGGCTCGTATTTGCCGTACTGATCAGCTTCATGTTGCTGATCGACCTGAGTCAGAATCGCAAGAGCGGTCATGTCAGCTTCAAAAAGGCAGCCACCTGGATTGTGGTCTGGATGCTCCTGGCACTGTTGTTCGGCGGCGGGATCTGGTTCACCATGGGACAACAGAAGGCACTGGAGTTTCTGACCGGCTACCTGATTGAACAGTCGCTCTCGGTGGACAACCTGTTCGTCTTCATCATGATCTTCACGGTCTTCGGGGTGCGGGGAGAACTGCAGGCCAAGGTACTGAAGTGGGGCATCCTAGGTGCGATCGTGATGCGGCTGGCCTTCATCTTCATCGGCGCAGCCTTGCTGAAAGAGTTCCAGTGGCTGTTCTACTTCTTCGGCGCGCTGCTGGTTTATACCGCCTGGAAAATGGCCTTCAGCGGCGATGACGAGATCGAGCCGGACAAAAACCCGCTGGTCAAACTGGCCCGCCGCTTTCTGCCGATGACCAAGCGGATCCGGGGCGACTGGTTTATCACCCGCCGCATGCAGCTCTGGATCGCCAGCCCGCTCTTCATGGTGCTGCTGGTGGTGGAGAGCAGCGACCTGGTCTTTGCGATGGACTCAATTCCGGCCATCTTTGCCATTACCCTGGATCCGTTTATCGTACTGACCTCCAACGTATTTGCCATCATGGGACTCAGATCGCTCTTCTTCCTGCTCTCAAACCTGATGGGGATGTTTGCCTACCTGAAATTCGGCATCGCCCTGATCCTGGCCTTTGTGGGGGCCAAGATGATCCTGATGATGCTGGGTTTCCACATTCCGATCAGCCTGTCGCTGGCAGTGATTGTGGTAACCCTGGCGCTTGCAGTGGTTGCCTCACTGCTTTTACGGAAACCTGAAACCGTTGAGCTGCCGGAAACAGCTTGACAAACAACACGCCAATTCCCTACTGTAACAGTATGATACAAACACGTATCCGCATAGTCGCCACAACGCTGCTGAGCATACTGGCACTGGTCAGTATCCTGATGGCTCCGGTGGCTGCACTGAGCCATCAGGGGATGACCGACGTTGTCAGTTCTGCGGCTGCAGATGCCGACTGCGACGGCTGTCACCATGGTGCGGCGGATAGCCAGCAGGACGATTGCTGCACCACCTCTGCCTGCGCCTGTGCCTGCCACGCTCCACTGACCCTGAAAGCCATTGACGTTCCTTTGCCGCTGGCCACTGCCAGCAGCTTTCACAGCCCAATCCCGCAAGCACCGCCACAAGTCTATCTATCCATCTTTGTTCCCCCGCAAAACCGTTGCTGAACCCCTAAGTACCTCTCAACACCAATAGATACTGCAATAGATACTGCGGTAGTGACCCGATACTGAGTCATCGGCATCGTACGCTGCCGGCGACAACGGTATTGCGACGCCATACCTACATAAAACATCAGGAGTTTCGCCATGAAACGCATTTTGATGGTGCTGTGTATGCTTGTTGTGACAGCCTGCAGCAGCGCTTCCCACAAGACGGTACAGGCAGACGGCAGCGTGGTGAAGATCCCGCTGGCGGAGCTGCAAGCGATGCAGGCCTCTTTTTACCGGATCGAACTGGACGGCAAGGAGATCCGTTTCTTTGCGGTCAAAGGCAGTGACGACCGGATCAGGACCGCACTGGACGCCTGCGACGTCTGCTACAAGGAACGCAAAGGCTATCAGCAGCAGGGCGATGTGATGCTCTGCCGCAACTGCAACCTGACCTTCCCGGTTGACCGGATCGGACCGTCTTCCGTGGGGGGCTGCAACCCCCACTTCCTGTCGTCACAGGTGGCAGGCGACCAGCTGCTGCTGCCGGTTGCCGAGCTGAAACAGGGGGCACGGTTCTTCCCATGAGACCTTACCAGATTGCCTTAAAAAACCTGATGCGCCGACCGGCCAGGATGTTCTTCCTGACGGTGGCGCTGGCAGTGGGGCTCGCGGCAGTGGTGGCGCTGGTCACCCTCTCAAACTCCATGACCGCCGACATTGAGCACACCATGGACCAGTTCGGGGCCAACATTCTGATCACCCCCAAGAGCAACGATCTGGCCCTTTCCTACGGCGGTATCAGCCTGGGGCGGGTCTCCTTTGATCAGCGTGAGCTTGACCCCTCGGTACTGCAGCGGATCAGGACCATCAAAAACCGCCAGAACATCGCCGCCGTTGCCCCCAAGGTCCTGGGGACGGTGACGCTGCAGGGCAGGGAGCTGCTGCTGGTGGGGGTCGATTTTGCGGCTGAGTTGCGGATGAAGCCCTGGTGGCGCCTGACCGGCACGGAGCCGTCTGCTCCGGATCACGCCCTGCTGGGCAGCAGTACCGCACTGGTGCTGGGGCTCAAGCCCGGTGACCGCTTGACCATCACCGGCCGCAGCTTTACCGTGGCAGCCCTGCTGCAGGAGACCGGCTCCCAGGATGACGGCCTGCTGTTTGTACCACTGGCAGCAGCCCAGGCCATTACCGCCAAACAGGGCAAAATCACCCTGATCGAGGTGGCGGCACTCTGTTCCGGCTGTCCGATCGGCGAGATGGTGGAACAGATTGCCGGGGTGCTGCCGGATGCCAAGGTCAGTGCCATCAAGCAGGTGGTGGAGGGACGTCTGCAGACCATTGCCCAGCTCAAACGGTTCTCGCTGGGTATGGGGGGTGTGATCGCCCTGATCGGCCTGCTGGTGGTGTTCATCACCATGATGGGCAGTGTCAACGAACGCAAGGTGGAAATCGGCATCTTCCGGGCCATCGGCTACCGCACCGGCCATGTGATGGGGATCATCCTGCTTGAGGCCGGGCTGGTGGGACTGGTGGCGGGCCTGACAGGCTACCTGTTGGGGGTCGGAGCCGCCGCCGTGGCGTTGCCTCTGCTGGCGCAATCCGGCCACCCGCACCTGCTGTTGCAGTGGCAGGTGGCCCTTGCCGCCATTGGTGCCGTAGGGCTGGTCAGCCTGCTGGCAGCTGTCTACCCGGCACGGCGGGCAGGCAGGATGGACCCGGCCGATGCCTTAAGGAGTCTTTAGGAAATGATTTTTTTCCGCCCTGGCATAGCCTTGCTGCGGAACGGCTTGTGCGGCGTACCGATCTATACGCCTCCGCGCCGTTCCTTGCTCGTCAACGCCATGACGAAAAAATCCACATTTCCCGAAAAACGAGGAACCACATGATATCTACAACTGATTTGAAAAAAAACTACCCCTCCGGTGAGGGCAACGTCGCTGCCCTGAAGGGAATCGATCTGACCGTGGAGACCGGCGAGTTTGTCTGTATCATGGGGCAGTCCGGTTCCGGCAAGAGCACCCTGCTGACTATTCTGGGGGGGATGTGCCACCCCGGCAGCGGCAGCGTCGAAGTGGACGGCACGGCCATCTACAGGCTTGATGACAACGGCCTGGCAGATTTCCGCGCTAGGCATTTCGGTTTCGTCTTCCAGTCCTTTCATCTGGTGCCCTACCTGACCGCACTGGAAAACGTCATGCTGTCGTTGGCCCCGCTGGCCATGGCCGCTACGGAAAAACGGCGTCTGGCACATGACGCGCTGGCACGGATGGGGCTGGCCGGCTGCGCCGGGCGCCTGCCCGGCCGGCTGTCCGGTGGGGAACAGGAACGAGTGGCAATCGCGCGGGCCGTGGTCAACCGGCCGTCGATCCTGTTTGCCGATGAGCCGACCGGCAATCTGGACAGTGCCACCAGCGACCAGGTCATGGGGCTCTTTGCAGAGCTGCATCAGGCGGGCCAGACCATCGTGATGGTGACCCACAACCCGGATAACGGCCGCTACGCTCAGCGCACCATCCGCCTGAAGGATGGGCTGCTGCTCTGACCGGCCAGCCCTGTTTTGTCGCTACATCCAACTTCAAGAAATACTAAGGTCTCAGCCATGCTTCGTTATTGTGGTGTCATATGCATGATCATCTGCCTGCTGGCCGGCAGCCTGCACGCCGGGCACGACCAGGCGGTGGCAGATGCCCATGAGACCGGCGGTTGCCTGATATCGTCAGGATGCGGCTCAAGCACGAGCCCCTGTCATGATGACACACACAACCCGGATGGCGACCACTGTTGCGACACCCATACACAGCTGCAGGCAGTTACCACACAGCTGCCTGCAGTCCTGGTTCCGTCCCAGACCAAACAGTTCACCGCTGTGGTCCCCCACCTGGTGCCAAAGGATTTTTCCCGCATCCCGTTCAAGCCGCCCCGATCCGTCGCCTGACTCCGTAGCAGCATCCTAGCCGTAGTTTCATCACATTACGAGGAGTACGTCCATGCGCATTGCCAGATACGCGCCGGCGTTCTGCCTGTTTGCATGCATCTGCGCCATCCCCGGCCTTGCCCCGGGGGCGGAGCCGCCCTTATCTGCCGAGGCGGCAGTGATTGTGGTGACCCTGGCGATCGCAGTGGTGCCTCGTTGCTTTTGCGCAAACCGGAAACCGATGAGCTATTGGAAACAGCTTGACAAACAGGTCTGGGTAAAAAAACGTAAATGTCAGCAAGGCCCTATATTGAAGACGGCTCTATTCTCAACCCCAAACCTGCAAGGCCCTGTGGGCTTCATCAGTCTGGAGATATTTAATTAACTGCAACGCTGCTTCCCTATTGGCACTCATCCGTGTGACCGCAACAGCGTATTCCAGGCTTGACAAGATCTGCCAATGATTGGACGTTCTTTGGGTTTTCCTTTCCCGGAGGATTTTACAGAATGCACTCAAGTGCAGTAACCCAAATATCATCCGAAACCGTGCTGTCCCCCCCCACGCTGCGATCAAAAATAATAGCAGCCCCAGTTTAATTCTACCCGGCAATCGTTTTGTGATTCACCATCGTCACTTAAACTTACGCCGACTAACGCTATCCCTTTAAGGTAGAGCTCAAGATTGGTGACGCCGGGACAAAAGTAGTTCCGTGGGCAGGGAAAACTATTATCTTGCAAACTGCCGTGATAAAACTCATGCATGGGTAAACAGGGCATCCATACCGCATTGCTCTCGGCAATTCTATTCGGCATATCACCGGTGGCCTGCAAGGCAATGACGGGGGAAATGCCGCCCGCGCTGCTGGCCGGTCTGCTTTATCTGGGTTCAGGCCTGGGACTGGCCGGCGTAGTGCTCCGGCAAAGAACACCTGTCTTCACGGCACTACACTCCCTGTCCGGCCGCCAGTGGCTGCACCTTGGCGGCGCTATTGTCTCCGGGGGAGTGCTGGCTCCTCTCTTTCTGGCGTACGGCATTCGTTTCGGTTCAGCAACAGAGGTGTCGTTGCTGCTTAATTTCGAGGCGGTGGCAACAACGCTGTTGGCCTGGCTGGTGTTCCATGAATATGTCGGCATGCGGGTCTGGGCGGGCAAGTTACTGATCGTCGGAGCCTCTGTTCTGATTGTACTGAGCGGCAGTGGCGGGACAACGCTTTCCCTCCCCGGCCTTGCGGTGCTGGCAGCCTGCTGCCTGTGGGGAATTGACAACAATCTGACCCGCGAGTTGGAGTCCTTGCCAGCCACACTGCTTGCCTGCCTGAAAGGTCTGAGCGCCGGGCTGTTCAACATCCTGCTTGCCCGTCTGCTCTCCAGTGAGTCAGGCTCTGCACTGCAGGTGACAGCGGCTTTGGGTATCGGGGCCCTCAGCTACGGCGTAAGCCTGGTGCTGTTCATTCATGCGCTGCGCGAGATCGGAGCGGCCCGCACCAGCACCTGGTTTGCCACCGGACCGTTCATCGGCACCCTGCTTTCGGTTCTCCTGCTGGGCGAGCGTCCCCCTGAAGCATACTGGTTGGCAGCGCTGATCATGCTTTCAGGGATCCTGTTCCTCTACGGTGAAAGGCACCGTCATCCCCACACCCATAATCCTCTGGAGCACAACCACCAACACACCCATGACAAGCATCACCGGCATGCCCATGATGAGCGGGATATCAGCGGGCCCCATGAGCATCACCACTGCCACGAACCGCTGACCCACACCCACGTGCACTGGCCGGATATTCATCACCGTCACAGCCATTGAACCATTGCATGACACGACAGTTCCGCTTACTCCTGCTGAGCCTCTTGTTCCTCTCCGGGTTCACCGGACTTTGCTACGAAATCTGCTGGATCAGGGCAGCCGGCAGGATATTCGGAGCCACAGCCTTTGCCGTCAGTTCCGTGGTTGCGCTGTTCTTTGCCGGAATGGCGCTGGGTGCGCACTATTTCGGCAACTGTGTGCAACGGTGGAAACAACCGTTACGGGTCTACGCACTGCTTGAGATCGGCATCGGCACCGGAGCCATGCTCAGCTTGCCCCTGCTGACCCTGCTTGAACAGCCGTACCAGCTGCTCTACCAAGCCGGTTTTCAGAACGATAGCACCCTGGCACTGACTCGTCTGCTGCTGATCGGTCTGATCATCATTCCGCCGACCTTTCTAATGGGGGGAACACTACCGCTCTTTACCCAGTTTTACGATACAGCAGGCAAGGAGCTGGGATTTCTCTATGCCCTGAACAGCCTCGGTGCAGCAGCCGGTTGCCTGCTCTGCGGCTTTATCTTGCTGCCGATGCTCGGCATCAGCAGCACGCTGCTGCTGATCGGCCTGATGGCCCAGGGGACGGGGCTGCTTCTGCTGTACCTGCTGAAATATGATCCGCATTCCGTAGCTATCCCTGCAGCAGTTACAGCCTTTCCTGACCGGAGCTTTAATTCAACCGGACAGGCGCTGCTGTATCCCGTTATCTTCGGCACCGGCTTCTGTGCACTTTCTTACGAGATCATCTGGACCCGCTTTCTGTCGCTGATCACCCACAACACGGTCTATACCTATACCATCAGTCTGCTGGTAACCCTGCTGGGGATAAGTGCAGGCAGCATACTGGCCCGCCTGCACCGGCCCGCCCTGCGCCACCCGACTGCATTGGCTGCGGCCTACATCCTGAACTCGCTGTTTGTTCTGCTATCGCTACTACTGCCGACAGCGGCCTGGGACTGGGCCGGATCAAGCGAATCACCGGTGATGGTACTGCTGATCTGTCTGGCGCTGATGTTTATTCCGGCGCTCTGCTCCGGTCTCACCTTTCCTTTGCTGTTTGATCTGATCAGGCAGGCACGTTACAGCAGCGGCAAACGTGTGGGGAGGCTGCTTGCTGTCAACACAGCGGGCTGTGTTGCCGGTTCGCTGTTGACCGGCTTTATCCTGCTGCCGTTGCTGGGCATGCACGCCACCCTGCTGGTTACCACCGGCCTGTGTCTGCTGTTGGGAATTCTAGTCATGCTCTTTTTTGAGCGGGGCAGACCCTGGCGGGTCAGGGGGCTGATTGCGTGCGTCAGCCTGGCGGCGTGGCTGTGCCTGATCAGCACAACAACCGTACATCTGCCGCAGAGTTATCTGGCCAAGGGGAAAAAGCTGGTCGATTACGTGGAGGGCAAGAACAGTTTTATCTCTGTGGTTCAAAAAAACGGCGATCTGACCATGGAGTTGGATCGTCTGTGGCAGGGCAAGAAAGGCACCGGGCACCAGATCATGGCGGCCCACCTTCCGATGCTGCTCCACCCGGCTGCACAGGAGATCCTGGTGGTTGGGATCGGCGCCGGACAGGCGCCAAGCAGGTTCCTCTACTACGACATCACCCGCCTGGATTGCGTGGATATTGAAAGCAGCCTTCCGCAGGTGCTCAAGAAGCATTTTCAGGGAAGCTGGCTCAACGATCCACGGGTCTCATTCATTGCCGAAGACGGTCGCACCGTGGCACGGTACGGCAAGCGGCGGTATGACCTGATCTCGGTTGAGGTGGGGCAGATCTTCAGGCCGCAGGCATCGGCCTTCTATACCCTTGAATTTTATCGCAACGCCAGGGAAAAACTGGCTCAGGACGGCATCATCGCCCAATTTCTGCCGGTCGGCTTCTTCAACCAAGACCAGCTCAAGTCGGTGATCAGAACCTTTCTGGCAGTGTTCCCCCACAGCACCCTCTGGTACAATCAACATGCCGAACTGTTGCTGATCGGTTCCCCCGACAGAGATTTAGCGATTCGGGCGGAAGGGGTCAGGGTATTGAAGCAGAACAGCAGGGTACGTGCCGAACTGTTCTTCGGCTACCCCGGCACCGAGGAGCATTTTTTGAATCTGCCGGAAGTGCTGGCTGCAAGCTTCCTGATGGGGCCGAAAACTCTGGCAAATATCTCGACAGACGCCCCTCTTCTAAGCAACGACAGGCCAGTGCTTGAATACGGAACCGCACGGACAACCTATGCGCCACAACGTTTCAAAAAACTCTTTACCGAGCAGTATGACTCACCACGCAGTATCATCAAGTTTACCGATCCCGAGGCAATACTGCCGAAAAGCACCAGAATCCAGGAATACTACCTAACTAACGGGTTTAACTGAGAAAGTTTATCTCATGATGCAAGCGGCGATTAAAGTGCCGGTCAAGCGCTGCCTCAAAATTGCCAACAAAAGGGTAAGACCATTTTAACGTTTTTAATTGTCTTTCCATCTACTGTAATCATCCAGCTTTAAACATTAATTTTATAATTCTTGACAGATAGCGTAGTAATTTATATTTTTAAGACTAAATGCGCAAACTACCTTTCATAAAATTTTTAACGCAGCTCATGCTTCTGGTCATGCTGGCCATTACCCTGCATGGCGTGGCAGAAAGTGCCCATGCCCTTCAGGGATGTTCAGCCGTACCGAACGCCTCGGCATACATTCACCATCCTCCCTGTGCAAACGATCACTGTCCCTGCAGCACGCCGTCGTCCGAGCACAAGGATTCTGACGGCTGCGATAGCTGTGTCAACTGCATCTGCCACGCCCCTCTTCCCATGCAACAGCTGGCATTACACTACAGCCCTGTTGTACGTGACTTGATCTTTTCCGAGCCCTATCAGTTTCTTCCTGAAGTTTTCCTCTCCAAGTTTATTCCTCCGCAAAACCAAGCCTAGCACGCTACGGAGGGAGCAGTTCGCCCTGATCCACAGGGACACCTGCGTCCATTTCCCGTCGTAGTACGCCTACAACCGCTGTTCAGCCGATCATACAACTGAATAAAAGGAGAACATCTCTTGAGCAGAACACTACGCGCACAGGGAGCATTATCCCTGTTGACAGTCATTTTCGTCATGGCCCTGTCCAGCACGGCCTGGGCGGTAGAGTCAACACTCTCGTTGTCCCATGTCATTGCACTTTCGATGCAGCACAATGCCGAGCTGCGGGCGTTGCGCGAGGAGCTGGGTGTCCGCGACGCCGGTGTGACCAGAGCCGGTCTGCTGCCGAATCCAACCCTTGACCTTGAAGCCGGCACCGGCGCACTGACCGGCAGCAAAAATGAAAACAGCCTGGCACTTGGCCTGTCACAAGAGATCCCGCTTGTCGGCAAGCGCGGAAAACGCCTTTCAGTTGCCGAACAGGAACGGGATCTCTACCGCTGGCAGTTGCTGGATAAGGAGCGTCGGTTACGAGAAGAGGTGAAGACCGCCTTCTATGATGCCCTGCTGGCAAAAGAGCGCGTTGCGCTGGCTGACCGTTCCATTGCGCTCAACCGGCAACTCCTTGACGTAACCAAAGAACGCCTGTCCGCCGGAGACATCCCGGAACTGGAGATGAATCTCGTCAAGGTTGAACTGGCGCGGAGTGAAGGGGCCAGGATCGAAAGTGCGAAAACGATGCTCCAAAATCAGGCGCGACTCTGGACGCTGATGGGACTTGCCAGCGGCAGTCGGCCAGAAATCACCGGCACGCTGGACATCGGCACGCTGGTGGCGGGGACTCTGGCAGACCTGCAACAGCGTGCCAATGCCAACCGTCCTGACCTCAGGGCGCTTAAAGCGGAAAAAAAGCGGGGAGAGGCTGATATTACGCTTGCCCAAGCCGAAAAGATTCCCAACCTGACAGCAGGTCTGGTGCTGCGGCGTGACACGACCTCCATGGAAATCGCAGGCCAAGAAGGCAAGGATACCGCCTATACCGTTGGGATACGGCTCTCGATACCGATTCCGCTCTTTGACAGAAACCGGGCAGGCGTTCAAGAGGCAACTGCCAGGAAGAACAGCACTGAAAGCCGCTTAAACGGTACTTTCATGGCTGTGGAACGTGAAGTTGCTACCGCATATGCAACGTTTGAGCATGCCGTATCGGTGCTTTCTCTCTACAGAATCGACATAATCCCGCAACTTGAGGAAAACCTGAAGCTGACCCAGGAAGCTTACCGTCTGGGCGAAACCGGCATCATTGCAGTTATCCAGGAACAGAAAAAATTCTTTGAAGTGAGTGAAGGCCACCTGACGGCCCTGCGCGACCGGCAGGTAGCGTTGGTGAGGCTTGAGTCAGCCACTGCAACAGAACTCACCGGAGGTGAAAAGTGAAGAAAAGGACATTACTCGTCAGCTTGTTGCTGTTGGCAGCCATTGGCAGCGGACTGTATTACCGCATCACCACCCAAGGTGATGCAGAAAAGGCTGAACCAAAAGAAGCCGGCAGCAAAGATACAAAGGCTGAAAAGCACGAGGAAGACGGCAAGGTCAAAATGACCGCTGAGCTCCAGCAACAGAACGGCGTCGCGGTCGGAACAGCCGCAACACAGCGTCTTGCCGGTGTTATCAGCGCTACCGGCAAGGTTGATGTCAATAGCGACAGGATCGCCCATGTATCCCCCCGGATCTCCGGCAAGATCGTATCCGTCAGATCCTCGCTCGGGGATCAGGTCTCCGCTGGCCAGGTCCTGGTGACCCTGGACAGTGTGGAGCTTGGTGAGGCCTTGAACCGCTACCATCAATCAAAGACCAAACTGGCTCTGGCGCAATCCAGCATGGACCGGATCAAGCTCCTGGTGGACAAGAAGATTGCGGCACGCAAGGACATCCTTCTGGCTGAAACCGAATTCAAAACCGCCCAGACAGAACTCCATACCGATGAGGAACGGCTTGCCCTCTACGGCGTCTCTCTTGCTGACCTGACCAATACCCGGCATAGAAGCCCCTTGTTGCCGGTACGTTCACCAATCAGCGGCATCATTACAGAGAAGCACGCCATTGTTGGAGAATTGGCTGATCCTTCCAAAAACCTCTTCACCATTGCAGATCTTTCCTCGGTTTGGATCATGGTGGATATCAACGAAAAGGATCTGGCAAAGATCCATCGCGGCCAGATCGCCTCGGTTAGCGTGAGTGCCTTCCCGGACCTGAAGCTGCAGGGACGTATCACCTATATTGCCGATCTGGTGGATCAGAACACCCGCACGGTCAAGGCGCGTATCGAGGTGGCCAACCTGCAGCGTAAATTGAAACCGGAGATGTTCGCCAGCGTTGAGTTGAAACTTGCCGCAGATGCACCACCGGTACTGGCGGTACCGGAAGAGTCCCTGCAGGATCTGGACGGCAAAAAAGTGGTCTTTGTTGTGGAAGGTAAAGACACCTTTGTCCCGAGGCCGGTGCAGGCTGGCCGGATGGCAAACGGCAAGATTGAGATATTGTCCGGCTTGCAGGAAGGCGAGCTGTACGCGGTCAAGGGTGCCTTTATCCTGAAGTCAGAACTGAAAAAAGCTGAAATGAAGGATGAGCACTAACGTGGCTAGACACTCGACAATGGAAGCGAGGTTCCGATGCTGGAAAAATTAATTGCGTATACCTTACGTCAGAAGGGCATGGTTATCTTCCTGGCGCTGCTGATTATCACTTTTGGTTTGTACTCCTATAGCAGGCTGCCGATCGACGCCTTTCCGGATGTGACCAACATCCAAGTAGAGGTGGTCAGCCAGGCCGACGGCCTTTCAGCCGCCGAGATTGAAAGAAATGTGACGTATCCGATTGAGATGGCCATGCGCGGTTTGCCGGGTATCGAGCAGATGCGCTCGGTTACCAAGTTCGGTCTCTCCATCGTCACCATCGTTTTCAAGGACAATGTGGACATCTACTTTGCCCGTCAGCTGGTGTTTGAACGGCTGGCCGAGGCACGAGAAAAGCTGCCGAAAGGGGTCGAGGTCGCCATGGGTCCCATCGGCACCGCCATGGGGGAGATCTACCAGTACACCCTGGAAGGCACCATCCCCACGGACCCGCAGCAGAAGATCGCCTACCTGACCAATCTGCGCACCATCCAGGAGTGGATTGTTACCCCGCAGTTAAAAAGCGTGGCAGGGGTTAACGAGATCAACTCTTTTGGTGGTTACTTCAAGCAGTATCAGGTGCTGGTGTCGCCGGAAAAACTGGTGAAATACGGCTTGACCGTTGACGACGTCTACACCGCCATCGGCAACAACAACGAAAATGTAGGCGGCAATCTGCTGGAGCGTGGCAGCGACCAGTACATTGTCCGTGGAGTCGGATTGATTAAGGATGTAAGCGACATTGGCAATATCGTGCTGAAATCGGTTGGCGGTACCCCGACATACATTCGCGACGTGGCCGAGGTAAAAGTCGGTGAGGCGGTCCGGATGGGGGCTGCCATGAAAAACGGCAAGGATGAATGCGTCGGCGGCATTGTCATGATGCTGCGGGGCGAGAACAGCCGCGAGGTGGTCCGCCGGGTCGCAGACAAGGTTAAGGAGATCAACAAAAACAACATCCTGCCCGAGGGTATCAAGATCGTGCCGTACTATGACCGCAGCGATATCGTCAAGGCCAGTGTCGGTACGGTCAACAAAGCGCTGATCGAAGGGTCCATCCTGGTTCTGATTGTGCTCTATCTGCTCCTAAACAGCATCCGCGGGAGCATTGTCGTGCTCATCGCCCTGCCGCTGTCGCTGTTGGCCACCTTCATCATCATGAGGCTGACCGGTATTACTGCCAACCTGATGTCACTCGGTGGCCTTGCCATCTCCATCGGCATGATCATTGACACCACCATTATCCAGGTGGAGAACGTGCAACGGCATCTAAGTGAAGCCGGAGAACATCACCCCAAGCTGACAACCGTGTTGAAAGCGGTCATGGAAGTGCGCAAACCGAGTATCTTTGGTGAGCTGATCATTGCCATCACCTTTATCCCGATCCTGGCGCTGGAAGGGATTGAGGGGAAGATGTTCGGTCCGTTGGCCATCACCGTGACCGTAGCGCTCCTGGCCTCGCTGCTGCTTTCCATCTTCATCATCCCCGTACTCTGCAATCTGATTCTGAAGCCGCAGCCGGAACAGGAAAGCTTCATCATGAGGCATGCCAACCGGCTCTACCTGCCGCTGCTCAACTATGCCATGAACCAGAAACGGGTGGTACTGGGGGTGGCTGGGGCACTGCTGGTTATTTCGCTGGTGTTGGTGACGCGGCTGGGAACCGAGTTCATTCCGATTATGGATGAAGGCTCGTTTGACATGGATGTAGCCATGCTGCCGGGTGTCTCGCTGACCAAGGCCATGGAGGTTAACCAGCGTGTCGCAGAGAAACTCAAACAGTTCCCTGAACTGGATACCGTCATATCCCGTACCGGCCAGACCGGTGTGGCCCTTGACACACGCGGTGCCGACAAGACCGGCTATGTCGGAATCTTTAAACCAAAGGATCAGTGGAAGCGTGATCTGAACAAGGATGAACTCACCAACCGGATGCGTCAGGCGCTGGAATCGATCGCCGGTATTACAGTGGGGTTCAGTCAGCCGATCCAGTGCCGGATCGACGAGCTGGTGGCCGGTACCAGGGCACAGTTGATCGTCAAGCTGTTCGGTGAAGATATCGCTGTGCTCAGTGAAAAATCGCAGGAGATCGCCAGGGTGCTTGCAAGCGTGAAGGGCGGGACTGACCTGAACGCCGAGAAAGTATCCGGCCAACCCTATCTGACCGTTACGATCGACCGCGCGAAGATCGCACGCTACGGCCTGAATATCAACGATGTGCAGAAGGTCATCGAAATCGCGGTGGCCGGCAAGGCGGCGTCACAGCTGTACGAAGAGAACCGCAGTTTCCCGATCACCGTACGTTTGCCGGAAGAAAAAAGGAATTCCCTTGATGCCGTCAAGAACCTGCTGATCACCACCAAAAGCGGGGTGAACGTGCCGCTGGAACAGTTGGCCGATGTGGCGATGCGTGAAGGACCGGTCCAGATCAGCCGTCAGGACGGCGTCCGCAGGATCGGTATTGAGATGAACGTCACCGGCCGGGATATCGGCAGTTTTGTAGCCGAGGCCAAGCAGCAGATCAGGCAGAAGGTCAAGCTGCCACCCGGCTACTACCTGACCTGGGGCGGCCAGTTTGAAAATCAACAGCGAGCCATGCAACGGCTTATGATCATTGGACCGGTGGCGGTCGGCATGATCCTCTTGCTGCTGTATGTAACCTTCAGATCGCTTCGGCTGGCACTACTGGTCATCTCCAACCTGCCATTTGCCCTGATTGGCGGGGTGTTTTCGCTTTTCATCTCCGGGCAATATCTCTCAGTGCCAGCCTCAGTCGGTTTTGTGGTCCTGTTCGGGGTGGCGGTCTTGAACGGCCTGGTGCTGGTATCGCGCATCGCTCAGCTGCGTGATGAGGGGCTCGGGCTGGAGGAAGCGATCAGACAAGGGGCCACTGACCGTCTGCGGCCGGTCCTGATGACCGCCTCCATTGCGATCTTCAGCCTGATCCCGATGCTGCTGGCAAGCGGCACCGGTTCGGAGATCCAAAAACCTTTGGCAACCGTTGTCGTCGGCGGGCTTGTGACCTCAACGGTCTTAACACTTCTGATCATTCCGTCAGTATACAGCTGGTTTGAGAAGCGTAAAGCTGACGAGGAGATGTAGGTTCACAACCCTGCGAAGCAAAGGAAATATCATGAAAGAGATAAAAGCTATTATTCGACCGGCAAAACTATTGGACGTCACAACGGAACTCCACCAAATCGAGGGACTTCCCGGCGTAACAGTCTTCGAAATCAAGGGCTTTGGCAAGGGCAGAGCAAAGAATGCCAAGGACAAAGTCAGTTATGAAATGGTGGAGTTCATGCCGCGCATACAACTGGAAGTTGTGGTGGACGACGCAATGGTCGAGCGTGTCGTCACCATCATTCAGAAATATGCTCACACCGGCAATACCGGTGACGGCAAGATATTCGTATCGACCATTGATGACGTTGTGAAGATTCGAACCAACGAAAGAGGCATCGCCGCAATTTAACATTCTTCAAGCGTATAAAAGGGAGAACACTCATGAAAAAAATATATATGCTATTTGCCACGGCCGCCCTGCTTTCCGGGTGTGCCTCAACAGCAACCATCAATCGCCTCGAAACCCAAAATGGGCAGGGAGTGTTTCACGTCGTTGAGCAGCGTCGCTCGCAATCACCAGCCGGGTTCGGTGACCTACAGGTTACCCTCAACCTGAAGACAAGAAACCCCGGTAGTGTCCTCATCGATACGACCGGTTACGGTACGGAAAAATATCAACTGCTGATTGGCGTCAATGGACAAACGCAACGGGTAACCGGCGCCATGAAACAGGAAGTTGGCGAGTACCGTGGCAGCATGGATCCTGAAGCCGGCAACGGAACGCGCTACCGTTTTGCAACCACCCTGCGGCTGCCGATAGGGCCCCATCAGGTTACCTTTGCGCTGCCGGTTGACGGTGTTGTGCTGGAGCATGAGGTGATAGTCGGGCAAGGAGCAAATGCAATTGAGCTTAAACCGGTATACCGGGCCAAAGGGAACCACCGCCTGCTGGGGTTCCATGGCGATAGAACCTTCTATGGCGGTGTTAAGACACTGATTGCAGCAAAACAGTGCTGACACTCCTTGCGGCAACCAGACCGGCCCTGAAAACAGGGCCGGCTTTTTTCAAGCGGGCTGATCCGCTTGGAGGTCTGGACAATCTGCCAAGGACGTTGCGGGGGGACTAATCACCATCAGGAGACAGGGGCTGACACGTCATTCACCATCCTGATTAGCGTCAAAGCTTCCGCTTTACCCTTCTCCCTTGAGGGAGAAGGGGACCAAAGGCCGGATGAGGGGGATGAGGTCAAACACTATCCATCAGTTTCCCCCTCACCCTGGCCCTCTCCCTCAGGGAGAGGGGATACATACTGATACGGCGGAAGATCAGCGCTAATCTGATTCACCATGAACCGTTTCCGCTATTCTCACCGGCACGGCAATCCTGAAACGGGTGCCGCCAGGACAGTGTTCCACCGTAATCGTACCGTTAAAATTACCCTCGATGATCTTTTTGGAAATATACAACCCCAACCCTGTTCCCTGTGCCTTGTGCTTGGTGGTAAAATACGGATCAAAGACCTTGTCGACAATATCGGCTGCAATGCCGCCGCCATTATCTTCCACGACGATTACAAGCACCCCCTGAGCCTGCTGCGACGTCACCGTGATGACCGGCGTAGCCACCGCCCGTGCCAGCAGTATATCCCGGGCATTATTCAGGATGTTCAGAATGACCTGGGAAAAGTCGTTTGGCTGCCCCTGCAGCAGGCACTCCGGCTGAAGATCGAGCCTCAGACTGATTCCGGCTGCCTGCAGAGAGGCCTTGAGCAGCTCCACTGTTGCGACAATGCAGACAGATGGGTCAAACTGCTGCAACGACCGGTCCTTTTTAAAAAAATCACGGAATGTATCAATGGTTTTTGACATATGCAGGATGGTCCGCATGCAGTCATCGCTAAACTCGTCAATCCGACTGCCGTCCAGCAGCTTGTCGTCATATTCAAGTCTGAGCGTCTGAATCATGATACCCAGTTCATTCAGGGGTTGCCGCCACTGATGGGCAATGTTCGACAGCATCTCTCCCATGGCGGCAAGGCGCCCCTGCTGGATCATGAGGGCATCCTTCTCGCGGTTCTTGGCCAGCTCTTCTAGTACCCGTGCCTCCAGTGTCAGGTTAAGTGCCTCAAGCTGGGTCTGTTTGACCTGCAGGTTATGCTCTGCCAGTACCCGTTCGCCGATCTCCTGTTCCAGCAGTAGCGCCTTTTCATGCAGCTCTTCCTGCGCATGCTGGCGCTCTGCGATCTCATCTTCAAGCAGACGGGCCCGTTCATGCAGGCTTTCAGACATCTGCTGCAGGCTGTCTGCCAGGGCATTGAATTCGACAATGGTCGAGTGCGGCCAGTCGGTTGCCTCTCCGCCACGGGTGACCAGCTGCGCATGTTCAGCCAGTGATTCAAAACGTTGCGACATCCGGCGGGTCAGGACCATGGCCACACCAAAGGCGGCCAGGGTGGTGGCGGCAAGTGTTACGGCCATGATCCCCAGCGACGTCCAGAGCTGACGATAGGCAGCATGCCTGGGACGGGCCACCAGAATCCACCAGTCAACCGTGTTGATTTTATGCAGGCTGCCCACCATCTCGATCCCGTTCAGCACCAGACTGCCACGCACCTCTTTGGTTGACGTAAGACGTTCATGGATCAGCGGGATATTATTCAGATTCAACTGCTGGGCGGTCCAAGTCCCTGCCTGGTCGGCAACGACCTGTCCGTGCCGGTCAATCAGCATGATCAGCTGCTCGGAGCCGGGGGTTGTCTGATGCAGAAACTCACTCAGATGGGCAAGATCAAACTCCTCAATCACCACGTTACTGCCTGCAGGCATTGCCACGGCAACCGACAGGCCGCCGCCCACCACGGAAAGAAAGCTGTCGGACCACTGTTCCGTGCCGCTGGCGCGCGCCTTCTGGAACAGTTCGTTACGGGAAAGATCCAGCCCGAGCAGGTCGCCCTGCAAGGCCTTGGACATATTACTGACTCCAACGGCCCGTACCCGGCCTGTTGCATCAACCAGGTACATGGCACGTAGCCGCTTGAGCAACTGCAGGTTGGTTGCAATCGCCTTCTGGACAACGGCAAGATCGGTCTGGCCGGTGACGGCTGCTACGGAAACAGCTGAAACCCGTGACGCCTTGAAGTAGGAATCAACCTGGCCGGCGATTGTTAACGCCAGTTGACGATGGTAGGAAGCGATCTCCTGCTCTGCCTCGGGCAGCAGCCACAGACTGCCCAGCAGCGCTGTCAATCCCAGGGGCAGCAGGGTGATCAGTGCCGCGAAGCGGACCAGCATATGACGCAGCGGACGTGCAACCATAGTAAATGCCTACTCCAGGGTTTGGTAGCTTCCGTTACGGATGACCGTCATCAAGGTTGCCCGGTTTGCATCACCAAAACGATCAATCTGGTACTTCTGCTGTACGCCCTGATAACTGTTCAGCCGGATCAGCGTCTGCTTGAGCATTTCACCCTCCCGACGTGCGCCATAAGCCTCCATGGCCGCCAGAGCGGCATCATACCCGGCAAGCCCGGCAAAACCCGGTTCCTGTCCGCCAAAGCGTTCATGGTACTGTTTCAGAAAGGCCTGATAACGCTCTGAGCGATCATTGCGATCAAGAAACTGGGAAACAACCACCCCCTCGGCAGCGCCCCCTGCCAGCTCGACAAACCGCTCGGTTGAGGCCCACTCGGCTAATCCTATTGCAACGACCGGATCCAGTTTGCGAATCTGCTGGCAGATCAGGGCGGCATCAATGGCATTACCGATAATCATCACCAGTTGCGGTTTGCTTTTCAGCAGTACGGTTGCCAGCTGATTGAATGAGGTTGCGGGAGAGGATTGGTAGGTTTGTACGGTCATGACTGAACCGCCATGCCGCTCAAACTCAGCCTTGAAATCATTCAACCAGCTTTCGGTGTAGGAACGGTTATTCAGGTCATAGATAACCGCCACGTTGCGCCGGCCAAGCTTCACGGCCTGGTAGACGGCTGCCTTGCTTGCGTAGGAACGGGTATCGCCGATCACCCGCAGAAAGTTATCGTCCTTACCGGTCAAGGCCGTGGTGGTCACGGTGGGGGAAAGCAGGACACACCTGGAGGCATTGATCTGCTCCAGCACCGCCATGGCAATGCTGCTGGTCATGGGGCCGATGATCAGCTCCAGCCTGTTGTTCAACAGCTCGGCAACGGCTTTTTGGGCAATTTCAGGATTTTGCCCGTCATCCTTTACCACCAGCTCCACTGTCCGCCCATGAATGCCACCGGCAGCGTTTCTCTGCTCAATGGCCAGCATGGCACCATTGCGGCCGGCCACCCCCAGATCGGCGACCCGGCCTGACATGCCGCCAATAAAACCGATCCTGACCGGTTCCTTGGACGTACAGGCGGCCAGCAGGCCGAGGAGACAGCAGAAACCTACAACTATGCGAAACAGGGACATACCCTACCTCCAGCCCTTTGTCTGTCGTCTGAGAAGCTTACCGTAAAAGCCAAGCCTGTCAATGAAACGGCACACATCAGCTCCGCACAGCCTGAACCATCTGCTTTTGAAACAACAATGGCCGGGTAAATACCCGGCCATTGTTGTTTCAGACATCCATCCAATACGCATCAGCAGAAAAATCAACACGACGCCCTTCTTTCAGAACGCTTCCTGACCCTGCCCCTGACGCGGCACCCGGAGCAGAGGCTCCGGAACTCATTCATTGTTATTGTCAGCGTCACCCGGACGCTAGTAGGCGCTGCCTCAACAGTTGGCCACGACATTGATATCGTAGCCGTTTTGCTGAAACGCGGTCTTCAATGCGGTGCGTTGTTCCTTGGTCATCCCTTCGAGGGTTGCCAACAGGCGCTCCTTCACCTTGTTGCTGTTGCAGATGCCATCCTTCAGATCCTTCTGGAGCGCGTCCGGCAGTTGCGAGTCTTTCGCTATTTTTGCCATATCACCGGAATCGCACAGGATCCTGCGCAGTTCGGGCCCGGTGCTGGTCACATAAAAGTGCTTGGAGTCCTTGTAAACCAAAAAGTTACCGGAGCTGCAACCGGCCAGGCCAAAAGCTGCCACTGCCACTACGCCAAACTTCAGCCAGGAATGCATACGGGTCACCGTCCTTTCAGATAGCTGGTTATTTTTGCCCTGATCTGGGGTGAGCTCCAGTCCACGGCACCGAGCATCTTTTCACGCACCAGTCCGGTACGGTCAATAATAACACTGACCGGCTGTCCAAACAGGCCATAACTGTCAAAGTAGACATCCTTGTTGCTGTCAAGCACGACCGGAAACTCCAGCCTGAGCTTGCCGGCCAGTTCACGAACCGGCTTTTCAGCAGGATCAAGGGCAATGCCCAGCACCTGCAACCCCGCCTGTCTCTGATCTTTGTACAGATCGTTCAGTGATGGCAGTTCCTGTACGCAGGGGGGGCAGGTGGTGGACCAGAAGTTAAGCAGTACAAGCTTGCCCCGGTAGCCTGAAAGGGCTTGTCTGCCCCCCTGCAGGTCTTTGAGGGTAAAGTCAGGAGCCGGGGTGTTGAGTTTTACGGCCTGACAAGGAGTTGCAGAAAGTGTTAGCAGGTTGAGCATCAAAAGCAGAAAAACAAGAGCACATCGCATGTTGTAGCTCCTCTACAGTCTTCTCATTTCTTAAAAAGCCGATACAAACAGCCAAGTTTTTAATGAGTATAACTTGACAACAACAGTAGAGCAAGCAGGATTATCGAAGAGGCGACAGGCCGAACCACGCCATAAAAGAAAGGTCCGTCAGCCGTTTCTGCTGCTCTCTTTGCGTGCCTCTACGGCTACTGGATCGGGATCAGGGCATACCCTTTTGCTTGATAGCCGATTGATGAAATAAAGGTGTTTCCCACCAGCTTGACGCCTGATTCGATCTGGGCGTTGTCAACGTCAAACAGGCGTGTTGCCACCGCGCAGGCCTCAAACCTGACACCGTTCTTTGTAAGCTCTTTGATGAGTGCATCGGCAGTGTGCAAGGCCTGCTTCTGTTCAACAGTGAAGTTGGCGCGTTCAGTTGAAACCAGCATGACTGCCGTGCCGCGGAAGGCCACCACAAAGTCCGGCTTAACCTTCTGGGCCTTGAGGCTGTCAAAGGTCTCCTTGATTACCCCCAGGTACAACGGCAATTTGAGAGGATCGTTCAGGCTGATGTCAAAAAACGCCTTACCTCGTTTTAACCCGCTCAAGGCAGCGCTATCCTGCGGAACCGGTTGCGCGGCATGGGCAGGAAGCGTTACAGAAATCAGAAACAGTAACAACGGAATGGCTAGATACTTACGCATTGACAATACCCTCCTTTTTACCAAAAACGAACGCTCGTTCGCTTTTGGGTGAAATTTTTTTAGCTGCTGATCCCCCTCCAGCTCGCCTCCCAGACTTCTTCAAGATAACTGGTTGCCGGCTGCTGCAGTACGTCATCAAGACACATCTGAATCAGGCGGATAACACCACCGAACAGCGCCAGGCTTGCCGCAATAGGATCCATAGGCCGGATTTCTCCGCTGGCGATGCCGTCCCGTACGATCTCCTGCATCAGCTCGAATGGGCGGGAGGAACAGATCGGGGGCGCTTCGGGTAAAAACTCGTGATGACGGGCGTGGAGAATGAATTTAACCTTTTCCGGTTCTTGCTGTGCGGCCTGACAAAGCTGTTCAGCCACTGACCAGCCACGCAGGCGGGATGATTTGTGCTCGCTACTGGCAGAGGCGACAAGTTCGGTCATACGGGCCATCAGCTCATCGTACAGGGCCCGTGCAATGGCTTCCTTGCTGCTAAAGTGATGGTATATCGAGCCGATGCTCAGGTCAGCGGCACGCCGGATGTCGTGGACCGATGTGGCAAAATAGCCATGAGCCACAAACAAATGCAGTGCCGTGGTGAGAATCAGTTCTCTGGCATGTTCAGCCTTAGGCGGTTTACGTGGAGTCACGCAGGGGGCTCTCTCTCAATAAGAACGAACGTTCGGTCAACAATAGACTGGGCAACAAGAAATGTCAAGTGTGTCGCCAGGCTATTCGCCGAACACCTCGGCAGAGAAGATATAGATCTCACAATCCTTCTTCCAGGCCGTCTCCGGCAGGCCGGCCTTCAGGCAGGTATGGCGCAGGAAGGTCTCCCGATCCCAGCCATATTCGGTGGCCACCTGGGGCAGCAACACACCATGGGCATGTCCTTTGATCAGGTAGAGGCCATGTCTGCCGACCTGAATCTCTTCAATGGACTGAACCAGCTGTAACGGCGAGAGTACCGAAATCTCCAGCTGAAACTCAGCCAGGTCAGCCGGTCGCATCGGGTAAAAACGAGGATCACGGGTGGCAGCCGAGACCGCCATCTCCCGCACGGTCTGCCAGAGCGGCTGCTGGGCCACAAAACTGCCGATACAGCCCCGCAGCTGTCCCTGCTGTTTGATGGTCACAAAGCAGCCCGAATGGGACAGCAGGGTCTCCGACGGTTTTTCAAGCACAGGCAGGGGCTGACCATGAACCTGCGCAACGATGGTCGCCCTGGCGAGCTGCAGCAACACCTTCTGTTCTGTCTTTTTCATCTCTCCCCCTAGCGGTACTGTTTCCGCCGGAAAAGACCGGTGGAAACACTGATGATCCGATCCAGAAAAAGCAGACCATCCAGATGGTCCATCTCATGCTGGATCGCCACCGCCTCAAACCCGGAGGCAGCCACCTCCCGCTGCTGGCCGCTCCGGCTATCCAGAAAACGGACCGTTATCTCCGTGGCACGCTCAACATCGCCGGTATAATCCGGCACGCTCATGCAGCCTTCCCGCATCACCGCCAGGCCAGAACGGCTGATGATCTCCGGGTTGACCATACAGAGCAGGCCGTGGTTGTTATCTTTGCCGTGACGGCTGTTGGAGACATCCACCACGCAGACCCGCAACCCCACGCCGATCTGGGGCGCAGCCACCCCGACCGAGCCGGGACCGGCCTGCATGGTATCAAGCAGATCCTGCACCAGGGTATGGACCGCTGCATCCAGGGCATCAACATGATGAGCCATCTTTTTCAGCAGCGGATGCGGGTATTTCAGGATCGGTTGAACCGCCATTACAGCTCCACCGGCGTAACGGTCCGCACGCTGATCTCAACCTGCAGCTCCTGCTTCAGGCCGTTTAAGAGCCGCTCCACCTCTTCCGGCGCAAGACCGTCAGGCAGGACCGCCTCCAGCAGCATGATATAGACCGGTTCCTGCTCTGTGCCGGCCAGCTTGGTCTGCAGATCCATGATATTGATCTGATGCGTTGCCAGCGTATTGGTCACCCGATAGACAATCCCCGGCTGATCGGCACCATAGACCGTGATCTGGCAGATCTCACCGGCAGTCTCCTTGCGATCCTCTTCACCCAGCGGCAGATGACGTACGGACAGGGTCATGGCCATCCGTTCGCAGACCGGCTTCAACTCTTCAATCAGATTGGCCTTGGTAAACGGCTTGCGGTGAGAGACGATCAGGATCATGGCAAATTCGCCGGCCAGCATGGCACAGCTGGAGTCGGCGATATTGCAGCCCAGTTTGAAGAGGGCCCCGGTCACCCCGGCAACAATGCCGGGACGGTCAGCACCGACAACTGAAACAGCATAGTGGGTCAACTCGCGATGGGGCATGGCGCTCTCCCGGCAGGAATAGAGTGTGTAATGGCTGGTGCGGACTGGTTACCATTATTACAACTGTGCTGCAACGGTTTTTGACGATTGACAAGCAGCGGGCCCCTCTTTAGACTGGCCGTTCCCATGAACAAAGAACAGATAAAACAGCGGATGAAGGCTATTCTGGCCCTGGACAGCCACCCCGGCCATATTGCGACCGGTTTTGCCGTCGGGGTCTTTATCAGCTTTACCCCGTTTTTCGGCCTGCATACCCCCCTGGCCATTGCCGCAGCCTTTCTGTTCCGCCTGAACAAACTGACCACCATCACCGGCGCCTGGGTCAACACCCCCCTTACCGTTGGGCCGGCCCTGATAGCCAGTTTCAAGCTGGGACGTTTTCTGCGGGGACTGCCCCCCAAACCTTTTGTCTTCGCACATCTTGAGTGGCAGGAACTGAAGGTCTATTCCAAATCGCTCCTGCTCGGCAGCTCAGTCATCGGCATTGTAGCGGCCATCATCGCCTATTTTCTCTGTTACTGGCTGGTGGTGCGCTTCCGCCGCAAAGACCCGGGGCTGGCGGAACTGACCCGCGAATCAATCATAGTCGGCGAAGACCTTGAACAGGAGCAGAAACAGGAAAAAGAAATACCATGACCCGCGAACGGATCATTGAACGGGTACGTAAACTGCTGGCCCTCTCAAACAGCAGTAACGAGCATGAAGCAGCCCTGGCCGCGGCCCATGCCCAACGTCTGCTGGCTGAACATAACCTGGCCATGTCTGAACTGGAGATGCAGGAGGAAGGGGCTGGCGAGGTTGAACTGAAGGTGGCCAAGACCGTCCCCAAGTGGCTGTCATCGCTGTTTGCCACCGTGGCCAACGCCTTTGACTGTTTTCCGATTGTCACCACCAATCAGGAGCACAGCCGCCTGCGTTTCATCGGGGTTGGGGAAGATCCGGGGGTGGCGGCCTGCACCCTGCAGTACCTGATCAAGGAGCTGCGCAGACTGGCCTCGGGCTACCTGAGCAGCCTGGAGCTGCGTGATGCCAGGTTGCCTGCCGCGGACCGCCAGAGAATTCGTACCTCCTACCTGCTGGGTGGTGTGCACGGGGTCCGTCAGGCCATGACAGCGCAGAAGGCTCAGACCCCCACCACCAGCAAGGCGCTGGTGCCGGTTAAGGATGCCCTGATCCGGCAGTACCGGGAAGAACATGTCGGTGAGCTGAGAACCCGGCGCAGCCGCAGCTCCACCGTGGTCTCAGAGGCCTTCCATCAGGGCCGGCAGGATGGCGCCTCGCTGCAGCTTAACCCCGGCCTGAAAACCCTCCCCGAGGAGTAATCCCCCATGAACCTGCTGCATGCCGCCCTGCTGGGCCTGATTCAGGGCGCCACCGAAGTTCTGCCGATCAGCAGTTCCGGCCATCTGATCCTGATTCCTCGCCTGCTGGGCTGGCCCGATTCCGGGCTGACCTTTGATGTCGCCCTGCACCTTGGTACCTTTTTGGCCATTTTCATCTACTTCCGCAAAGACGTTGTTACCCTGGTACAGGATGGCCTGACCGGTTTTTACCAGCCTGAAGCCCCCCGCAGGCTGCGGCTGCCCTGGATGATCGTACTGGCCTCGATACCAGCCGCCATTGCCGGTAAAACCCTTGAACAGCCGATTGAAGAATTCTTCCGCAGCAGCCCGTTGATGATCGCCCTGATGCTGATCCTGTTCGGACTGGGGTTGGGACTGACTGACCGTTACGGCAAAAAGCTGCACGACGTCGCTTCAATCACCCTGGGCACGGCCATGCTGGTGGGCTGTTTTCAGTGTCTGGCCCTGGTACCGGGTGTATCACGCTCCGGCATCACCATCACTGCAGGCCTGCTGCTGGGACTGGCCCGGACCGATGCGGCCCGTTTCTCGTTCCTGCTCTCGCTGCCGATCGTGTTTGGTGCAGCCCTGTTGAAAGGGCTCCACCTGCTGAAGCATGGCATTGAACCGGGCATGGCCCAACCGATGCTGGTGGGGGTAGTGGTTTCGGCCGTTGTCGGTTACCTCAGCGTTGCCTTTTTGCTGAAGTTTGTACAAAACCGTACGCTCTGGCCGTTTGTCTGGTACCGAGTCGCTGCCGGTATCGGCATCATGGCGCTCTTGGGGGCCGGTCTGCTGTCATGAGCACCACGGCCATCAAAGACTGGCCGGAGGATGAACGGCCACGGGAAAAGCTGTTTAAGCGCGGCGCAGCAGCCCTGTCCGATGCAGAGCTGCTGGCCCTGGTACTGCGTACCGGCGATGCCGCGGCGGGCAAGAGCGCCATTGATCTGGGGCGGGAACTTTTGGAGCGGTTTGACGGCAACCTGCGGGAGCTGGCCCAGGCTGAACTGAATGAACTGCAACAGATTAAGGGACTGGGATTGGCAAAGGCGGCCTCGATCAAGGCCGCCTTTACGCTGGGAAGCCGTTTTCAGGCCCGGCGGCTGGAGACGCTGGAGCGTTTTACCTCACCGGCCCAGGTCTTTGACTTTTTTCACCATGAACTGCGGGACAACCGCAGGGAGCTGTTTCTGGCACTGTTGCTGGACGGCAAGAACCGGATCAGCCGCAAGGTGCAGGTATCGGAAGGCAGCCTGAATCAATCCATCGTCCATCCACGGGAGGTCTTTGCCCCGGCAGTGCGGGAATCGGCCGCTGCCGTGATCTTCATCCACAACCACCCCTCCGGTGATCCGGCCCCCAGCCGGGAGGACCGCGAGGTCACCCGGCGCCTGAAAGAGGCCGGTGAGATCCTGGGGATCAAGGTGCTGGATCATATCATCATCGGGGATGGTGCCTACTTCAGCTTCGTCGAATCAGGGCTGCTCTAGAACTGCTGCGTTGCGCGGCACTCACTCCCCCGTCTGCCTGATTCGGCATGTCCCGGTCGCTACACGCCAGGCGCCCTGTATCCGGCCGTCCCCATGAGGTTTTACTCTTTTCCCAATTCGTCCATCAGCTCAAGGGCAAAATTCTTGGCCCTGCCGGCCGGGGCGATCACCCCGTAGGCCATGGCCTCCTTCAGTTCGGCGCTCCCGGCGCCGGCTTCCTTCGCCAGGGCGAAGTGTTTCTTCAGTCAGGTGGGGCACCCGACCGCCACGGCGCAGCCCACCCGGATCAATTCACGGGTCTTGATATCCAGCACCTCTTCATACTCAAAATCGGCAAACAGTTTTTTGCGAATCTTCATGGTTATACCCTCTCGAGATATGCCATTGCCCGCCCCACGGTGGCCTGCGAGGCCGCTACGCAGTCGTTGAGTCCGACTCCTTTAAAGGCGTTGCCGGTCAGCAGCAGGCCAGGCAGACTGGACAAACGTCCTTCAATCGCCTCCAGGCGTTTACCATGCCCCACCGTGTATTGCGGGATCGCCTGTTGATGACGGATGATCCGGCTGAAGCAGGGGGACTGCGTGATCCCCATGGCAGCCTGGAGATCATCCCGCACCCGCTGCAGCAGTTCAGACTCCGGCAGTTCCATCAATTCCGGGCGGCAGGCGCCACCGGCCATGCTGCGCAAAAGCGCCATGCCACCTGGCGCCCGTTCCTCAAACATGCTGGAATCCCAGAGGGTACCCAGCACGGTACGTCCTTCCTCCTTGGGCACCAGATAACCAAAACCATCCAGCGGGTGCCCCAGACCTTCCTTCTTGAAACCGCAGCAGACCACATTCAGGGTGGAATAGAGGATCTGTCGCAAGGTAGCAACCAGGCTGGCATCAACCCCCTCCAGCATGCCGGCGGCAGCAAAGGCCGGCGCTGCCGAGATCACCAGATCAGCCTGCAGCGTTTCGCCAGCCGTGGTTCTGACCTCCCAGCCGTCACCTGACCTGGTAACCGCTGCCACCGCAACTCCGGTCCTGACCCGCCCCCCCAGTTGCGCAGCCAGGGTATCAGTCAGGAACTGGATCCCCTCTTTAAATGAGGTCAGGGTGCCGCCCGGCCCGGCAGCAGAGCTGCTGATCTTGCCTTCCTTGCGTTCCTGTTTCTTTTTCTTCGCCAGGGCCAGCATGGCCACAAACAGGCCGCCGTATTCCCGCTCCAGCTCAGCAATGCGGGGAAAGCAGGAGACCAGCGACATGGTTTCAGGATCTCCGGCAAAGATGCCGGAGGCCATCGGTGCGATCAGTTTCTGCAGTGCCTCTGCGCCGAGACGGCGACGGCCAAAGGCTGCCAGGCTTTCGTCACTGCCCGGCGGGTTGGCGGCAAAGGGTTCCCCCAGCAGCCTCAGCTTGCCGGGCCAGGAAAGCAGGCGGCTCTTCAGGAAGGAAGGGCCGTTTTCCGGCAGGCGGTGCAGCTCACCACCGGTGAATATATAGCGTTTGCGGGCATTATCGTTACTGCGGTGCAGACGGTCCGTTATCCCCAAGGCCGCGCAGAGTTCCAGGGTCTGGGGCTTGCTATCCAGAAAACCGTTGGGGCCCCACTCGCACAGAAAGCCCTCTTCGCGAACCGACTTGATCTTGCCGCCGGGCTGCTGCTCCTGCTCAAGCAGACAGAGATCAAGGCTTATCCCGGCCTCTCTGGCCCGCTTGTCCAGCAGCCAGGCCGTGGAAAGACCGGATATGCCGCCGCCAATCACCAGTACTTTTTTCATGATACTCCCCTCGCACTGTGGTAACGATAGATAGTACGGCGCACCTCCCGGACTGTCAAGCAGCGTTGACAGCGGGCTAAAAGCTGCCTAAATTGTTATGGGAAATGGATGAAAGGAGCAGTGACAATGGCACAGAAAGACTACTACGAGGCACTGGGTGTTGCCAAGGATGCCTCAGCAGACGATATCAAGAAGGCATTCCGCAAACTGGCGGTCAAATACCACCCGGACCGCAACCAGGGCGATACAGCGGCAGAGGAGAAGTTCAAGGAGATCAACGAGGCCTACGCCGTCCTCTCCGACCCCGATAAACGTAAAAAGTACGATACCTTCGGCTCTTCCGACTTCCACCAGCAGTACAGCCAGGAGGATATCTTCCGCAATTTCGACTTCTCCGGCACCTTCAAGGATATGGGCATGGGCGGCGGCGAAGATATCTTCTCGCGCCTGTTCGGCGGTGCCTTCGGCCGGGGTGGGGGACGCGGTTTTTCCCGGGGACCCCGTCAGGGTGGCGATCTTTCCCTGACCGTTGATGTCGGATTCCGCGATGCAGCCGCCGGCGGAGAACGGTTGGTGGCCTTCCGCCGCAACGGCCAGCGGGAGGAGCTGAAGGTAAAGATTCCGGCCGGAGTGGACAACGGCAGCAGGATCAGGATTGCCGGCAAGGGAAGCGACGGAGAAAACGGCGGCCCCAATGGCGATCTCTATCTTGATATCCGGGTGGCCAATGATCCGGTCTTTACCCGCGACGGCGGCGACCTGTTTGTGGAACGTACCATCCGTTTCAGCGAGGCCTGCCTGGGGGTCAGCCTTGAAGTGCCCACCCTTGAAGAACCCAAAAGGATCAAGGTACCGGCCGGCATCCAGCCCGGCACCAAGATCCGCCTGAAAGGATGCGGTATCAAGTCGCTTGGTTCCAATGCCAAGGGCGATCTGTACGTCAAGATTGCCGTGCATGTGCCGGAAGGGTTGAACAGCAGTCAGAAAAAGCTGGTGGAAGAACTGGCCAAGGCAGGGCTCTGAGTCGCCGCCAGCCAGCCCGTCTTCTCCGCCCGGATTGATGCAACATATTGTTTCTTGCAGTACTACCGCCTGATTTTGTATAATTTTGGTATAGGATAGCACTTTCAGGCAGGGATGGCAGGGTATGGACCCTCTTGGCATCATTAATAGCGGCGCCGCTTACAGCTCGACAGCAGCGGCACCGGAGGCCCGGACAACGGAGAACGGCCAGTCTGAGACCGCTGCCGGACGTACCGGCACGTCTGTCCAGGCACAGGGCATCCGGTTGCCGGAGGATCAGGTGACCCTGTCCGGCCAGAATTCAGAGACAGAGGCGTCCCAACCCCAGACAGCTGCCCAGGACGGCACCAAAAAGCAACCCAAGCCGGGCGAAAAGACCACCGCTGATGGCAAAAGCATCGAGGATCCCCAGGTTCAACAGCAGATTTCCCGTCTGAAACAGACCGAGGAAAAGGTCAAGGCCCACGAGGCGGCCCACAAGGCGGTCGGAGGCAACCTGGCCAGTTCCGCCTCCTACAGCTACACCCAGGGGCCGGATGGCCGCAGCTACATCACCGGCGGCGAGGTCCAGATTGACATGTCCAGCGGCCGGACCCCCGAGGAAACCATCTCCCGCATGCAGCAGGTCATCCGGGCGGCCCTGGCACCGGCTGATCCCTCAGGCCAGGATCGGGCCGTGGCGGCCCAGGCCTCCAGCCAGATGGCAGATGCCCAGCAGCAGAAACTGCAATCAGAAAGTCCGACAGCCAAGCCTGACCCGACCCAGCCAGTGGATCCTGCCCAAGAGGCCGCCACGGAAGCTGCTGACCCGACCGCCACCAAGGACGACAAGACCGCTCCAAAGGCCTCCAGCGGCACGGACACCCGGATTCAACAGGCCTACGGCAACCCTGCTGTACAAGGCAACGACCGGACAACGGATAAAAACAGCGACCCCACCCAACCGGCGGCAACCAGATCAGGCAACAGTTCCTCTCAAACCCGCGCCGATCTGCTAATTTCAGCCTTTGCCTGATCCCACCGTGCCACGTACCGCCCTCGTCTATTCATCCCGTTTTGAACAGTTCAGCTACGGCAGTCAGCACCCGTTTCAGCTGCACCGTTACGGTCTGGCACTGGAGCTGCTGGAGGCCTATGGCCTGCTTGACCTGCCCGGCATGGAACGCCGTGACTGCACTCCGGTGACCGACGAGCAGATTCTCAGCTTCCATACCCCGGCCTATCTGCAGCGCCTGAAAGAGTTCAGCGCCTCGGATGAACCACGGGCCGACTTCATGTTCGGCCTGGGTGATGCCGATTGTCCGGTCTTCAAAGGCCTGTACGACTATGCCGCCCTGGGGGCAGGCGCCACACTGGAGGCCTGCCGCCTGATCGAGGAAGAGCGTTTTGAGAGCGTGCTGTCTCTGGCTGGCGGCTGGCACCATGGTCACCCTGCCAGGGCTTCAGGGTTCTGCTACTTAAATGATGCGGTGATCGCCATCAACTGGCTGCGGGAACGGGGGCGCCGGGTGGCCTACCTTGATCTGGATGCCCACCACGGTGATGGTGTCCAGGAGGGGTTCTATGCTGATGATCAGGTGCTGACCATCTCGCTGCATGAAAGCGGGGTCTACTTCTTTCCCGGCACCGGCTTTGAAGATGAAACCGGCATCGGGCGCGGACAGGGTTACAGTGTCAACCTGCCGCTCCTGGCCCATACCGATGATCCGCTCTACATGAGGGCCTTCGATGAGGTGGTCTACCCCCTGCTGGCCGCCTTTAACCCGGATATCATCGTTGCCCAGATCGGGGCGGACGCCTTCCGCACCGACCCGCTGACCAGACTGGAGATTACCACCCACAGCTATGCCTACATCATGCGCAAGCTGCAGGCCCTGAAGATCCCCTGGGTGGCGCTGGGGGGCGGCGGCTATGACCTGATGAACACCGCCAGGGCCTGGGCTATCGCCTGGGGCGCCATGAACAGGGTAGCGCTCCCACCCCGGTTGCCGGCTGCCTTTGTAAAAAAAATCCGTCAGCAGGGCTACCCGCACACCATGCTGCTGGATGCCCTGCACTGGGCTGACGAGCATGACCGCGGCCTGGCACTGGATGCACTGGAGCGCAGCATCAGCGCCATCAAGCAACAGGTCTTCCCGGTTATCATCGGTGGAGAGCTGGCGGTACTGCTCTGATGCCGAAGCTGCCGGGAAATAGCCCGATGCTTGGCCGGCATGGCCACGCGCTGACCTCACTGGCGGCCATCAACCGGCTGGAGGCACCGGAAAAAGAGGCGATCTATGCCGGACTGCTGCCGGGGCGCCTGTTACAGCTGCTGCAGCTTGATCCAGCTACACTCTGCAATCCCTCACAGGAACGATTGGTACAGGTCATTGCGCCGGAAGGCCTGAGCTTTGCCAGGATTGAGGTGCGTGCCCGGCCAGAAGATACCGATGTAGTCTTTTTTGCTGAACTGAGTGATACGCAATTTCATCAAATGGAGCTGGCCTTCTGCATCATCTGCGATCCGTCCGCTCCGCGCTTTGCGGTTGACGTAAACGAAGCCGGGGCGGTAAACTACTTTTCTTCCAACGGCAGAAACCTGCCGGAGGAACTACGGGCCATGCAGGCCGGACTGTTTCCTCACCAGACCAGGCGGGGACTGCGGATGTTCGGCGAGTTTTTCGCTTTGGCCGAACGGTTCACCGACCGCCTGGGGATGGAGATGATCGTTGCCGAACCGCTCTCCTACGACAACGCCATCCGTTATGAGCGCTACGGCTTTGACTACCTGACCGGCAAACGTTTGATGCTGGAGATTGACCGTGAGTTCCAGCCCGGTGGCAAACTGTACCAGCGGCTGGACGGCTCCAGTCCGTTCAGGATGCCGGGGATGGAACTGACCGTGCGGGGCCGCAGTTGGGCCATCCATGACGGGATCCTGGATGAACCCTGGGATGAAATACGTATCTACAAAATGATCGGCGTTGATGCCGGGTTGAACACCTTCCCGGGCCGCCAGTTTGAGGAGCACCACTAATGCAGAACTGCATTGCACCAACCCCGCTGGACGGGATCAGCTACTTTCAACCTCCTGCAGATTTCCACATCACCGGTCGTGATGGCCGGGTCAACATCCCGTGGGAATTTCCGATACCGCTGGTGGAGGAGAGCTACCGGGCCGCCCTTGAGCATGGCGCTCCCAATTATGATCAGGTTGGTCAGGGCATGTTCTTTGCCCTGCGCCAGAACCCGGACTGCACCTACGCGGTTGACTATGCGCGGGTCTTGCAGACAGGTTACCCCCATATCATTGCCGAGATCGGCGGTGAAGCGATCATGCTGGATGCCAAAGAGGTTGACTCCCCGTACCTGGATCGCAAGGTCAACCTGCTGAAGATCATGGCCCTGCTTGAGCAGGACAATGCCGGCCTGTGGCGGGAGATCGGCCGTACCCTGATGGAAAAAGGAAGCCGGATGGAGGCTGCCCACCTGGCGGTACAGTCCTGGTACGGTGCGGAAAAATACCTGAGCCGTTCGGTTGAACTGGCCCCGGATGATCTGCATACCTGCTACCAGCTGGGAGAAACCCACTATGTGCTGGGCCACTATGATCAGGCACTGGCCTTGTGGCAGCCGCTGCTTGAGCGGCTGCAGGCCGGCGAACGCCTTAGTCTTGAAGCCCGTATTGCCGCCATTCAGCGTGGTGAACTGCCCAAGGTGCCGGCGGTGGACTACCTGACCGCCCTCTCGGTTGCCTTTGAGCAGCACCAGGATGACCAGTTCTATGAGGCGGCGGCCATTGTGGAGGATGTACTGCTGGACACGGTCTTCTGCGCCCAATTTCCGATGGCAGGCGTCTACCGCTTTCTCGAGCAGTGCTATCGGGCGGTCAACATGACCGACAAGGCCGATGCCGTGAAAGGACGGTGCTAGATGTTCGGCTTCAGCACCGCCGACTGGCTGTTTATCGGTTTTATCCTGCTGGTGATCGCCTTTTGCGTCGGGATCAGCGATATGCGAAAAAAGAAATCATGATCGAGGATCTGCCGGAGGATACCGAAGAGGCGCAACCACGTTCCCAGGCCATGATCATGCTGACCGGCCTGTACCTCTTCCTGCTGGTCATGACGGTCATGAGCTATGGTCAGCCGGTGCCGTTTTTCGGACGTATTCTGGAGGGGAGAGCAGCCCAGATCTTTATCGGGCTGGACAGCCTGGTCTGCCTGCATCTGTTTCTCGGACTGTTGAAACGGCAGCGCCTGACCTGGTATCTGCTGTTAAGTTATAACGGTTATGAAGTGCTGAACACCCTGGTCAATCTCTGGCTGGTGCCCCGCAAGGAACTGGAGCGGATACTTGAGCGGACGATTGATCCAGGCGGCATGCTGTTCAGCAATCTCTGCACGGTCGGGATCGTACTCTGGATCAGCTGGGTTATCCGGAGACAGCGGGAGCAGTTCACGAATCACTCTCCCTACCTGTTCTGACATACTGAGGACGCAATGGGAAAAATTCTGTTGATAGATGATGATCCAGCCTTTACCCGCCTGTTGGGAGAGTATATCGCCGAACAGTACCCCCTGCTCTCGGTGGATGTCTGCAACAACCCCCTTGAAGCGCTGACCGCCATCCGCCGCGCCCCCTATGACCTGATCCTGATTGACTTTGAAATGCCCACCCTTGATGGACGTAAACTGATGAATTTTGCCGTGCAGTCCGGCATCGAGAAAAACAGGATTGTGATCCTCTCCAGCCGGGATGCCGACTTTCTGCATGAGCAGTGCCCCATGGGCAGCTGCCTTGCCGTTCTCAACAAACATGAAGTACGCCAGAAGGCGGTGCTGGACATGATCTTCAGCTCCTTGAGCAAGAAGGCAGTTCAGGGAACCTGAGCGGCCATGCGCCACCTGTTTTTGACCGGCCTGGTGCTGGTCTTCATCATCTGGCTGCTGCGGCGCAAGGTCTCCATGGCCGCCGTAATGCCGATCGGCGCCGCACTTCTGGCACTGCTGTACCTGCTGCCCCTACCGGATCTGGGCCGGGCAGTCTGGCTGGGCCTGGCATCCCCCAAGTCACTGGAAATGACCGCCACCCTGGCCCTGACCATGGTGATGGAAAATCTGTTGCGTACCACCGGCATGCTGAAGCGCATGGTCAGCTCCCTTTCGGCAGCACTGCCGGATCGCAGGATGGTGATGGCTGCCCTGCCTGCCATGATCGGCATGCTTCCATCCCCCGGCGGGGCGGTCTTTTCAGCTCCGATGGTGGCCGAGGCTGCCAAAGGGATCGCGGCAAGCCCTGAGCAGAAGGCATTAATCAACTACTGGTACCGCCATATCTGGGAGTATGTCTCACCGCTGTATCCCGGCATCATCCTGGCTGCCGGTCTGAGCGGGCTCTCAACCCGGCAGCTCTTTCTGGCCCACCTGCCCTTTGCCCTGACGGTGATCCTTGCCGGAGCCTGGTTCTGTTTCAGGGGAATTGACTCCAGCCCCCCCGCAGCAGGTCACCGGCAGGATGACCGTGCAGCCCAGTTCGGCACTTTTTTGCTGATGTCCGCCCCGATCCTGATCTCACTGGCACTGGTGGTACTCTTTAAGATCAGCGCCGTGCTGGCGCTCTCCGGCGGTGTGGCGGTCCTGTTTGTGGCCCATCGTTACAGCCCGCCGCAGATACTGAAGACGCTGCATGAGAGCCTTTCAATCAAAGCCCTGCTCCTGGTGGCCGGTATCATGGTCTTCCAGGAGGTGCTGCGCGCCACCGGTGCTCTGGCAGGTATTTCAAGCTTCTTTGTCACCTCACAGCTGCCGATACCGTTGCTGGTAGCGTTGATTCCATTCATTGCCGGTGTGATGACCGGACTGACGGTCGGCTATGTCGGGATTACCTTTCCGCTGTTGCTACCACTGATGGGGAGCGGCCAGCCCAATCTCTGGCTGGAGGCGTTGGCCTTTGCCAGCGGTTTTGCCGGGGTGATGCTCTCGCCGGTCCATCTCTGTTTTGTACTGACCCGCGAGTATTTTGAGGCGGACACCGCCCTGGTCTACCACCGGCTGATGGCTCCTTCGGTAGTGGTGCTGGCAGCCGTCCTGGTCCCGTATCTGATCTATCGCTGAGGAATGCACGATGGCACAAAAAAAACAGAAGACACTCAAGCCGGCAGCTCCCCCCCCTTTCCGTACGAATCCCTTTGCTGCCCTGAAAGGGATCGCCGTTGAAACGGCGCCTCCTCCTGAACCGGTCAAAAAGGCGGTAGTGCCGAAAGCTGAACCGGCGGGTGACGAGCTGTTCCGGCAGGCCATGTCCGGGGTACGCCGGCTGGATGATGAGGAGAGCCGGACCAGCATCCCGGCGCCTGTCAGCCCCGGCAAGAAGGGCGCTCCCCCCAAAAACACTGCAAGATCTGTCGCAAAGCCGCTGCCCCGGGAAGAGGCTGCGGCCCGCAAGACCTTCCTGCAGGAGGTGGAGAAGCTGCAGCTTGATGTCCGTTTTAAAGACCAACTGCCTGAAGAAGAGGAGCTGCGTCCCCTGACCGGCAACCGGCTGCGCCAGCTCAAGCGGGGTATCATCCAGCTGGACCGCCAGCTGGACCTGCACGGCCTGACCCGTGAAGAGGCGCTTGCATCGTTGGGACCGTTTCTGCAGGCGGCTCGCAATGCCGGCGAAAAAGGGGCGCTGGTGATCACCGGCAAAGGGAATCATTCTCTCGAAGGCCCGGTGCTGCAGCAGGTCGTTGCCGCCTGGTTACGTGATCAGGGGCGTGACCTGATTACCGAATATGCCCCGGCCCCGGCAGAAATGGGGGGCAGCGGCGCCTTTGTTATCTTTCTGCGCCCCCTTGACAAATAGCCAGAAGAACTACTATATTCAAAATAAGCTATACTAGAAGGAGGCTGTTGCCATGCCGATGTACGAATACCGTTGTCAGTCCTGCGACAATCAGTTTGAATTACGCCAAAAGTTTTCAGATGCCCCTGCCACTGAATGTCCGAAGTGCGGCGGCGCAGTAGAAAAGATGATTTCCCAGACCGCCTTCAGCCTGAAAGGTGACGGCTGGTTTAACTCCGGCTATTGCCCCTCAAGTGGTGGCCCCAAGCCGGCAGCCTGCTCAGCCGGTGGCTGAGGCGTCTAGGATTCCGGCCGGGTGTCGGAAGCAGCAGCAGACAGAATCCCCTGATAAACAGCATCAGGGGATTTTTTTATGCATAAACATGGTATACCGGCTTTACAAGCAGCAGACCTGAACGTATCATGTTGAGATATTTTAAGACTCATTCTGATTCCAGTACAAGCTGCCAGCCAACCCAGTCAGCAGCTTGTACTGAAATGGGAATCACACTGGAGGGCAGCCATGGCAGCACAGATTATTGACGGTAAGGCGATTGCGGCAAAGGTTCGTGAACGGATCGGCAGCACGGTTTCAACCCTGAAACAGCAGGGGATCACCCCCGGTCTGGCAGTGGTACTGGTGGGTGATGATCCGGCCAGCCGGGTCTATGTCGGCATGAAGAAAAAGATGTGTGTGGAGCTGGGGATGTACTCGGCTGACCATGAACTGCCGGCCTCCACCAGCGAGGCAGAGCTGCTGGCCCTGATCGGACAGCTGAATGCCGATCCCCGGGTACACGGTATTCTGGTGCAGTTGCCGTTGCCTGACCATATTGATACAGACAAGGTGCTGGAGGCGATCTCGCCGGACAAGGATGCTGACGGCTTCCATCCCTACAATGTGGGCCGCCTGGCCATCGGTAAACCGACCTTCCAGCCCTGCACCCCCTATGGCGTAATGGTGATGCTGGATGAGATCGGCTATGACCTGAAGGGTAAAGAGGTGGTCGTTGTGGGACGCTCCAACATCGTGGGCAAGCCGGTGGCGCTGATGTGTCTGTCCCGTCATGCCACTGTCACCATCTGTCACTCCCGCACCAAGGATCTGGCGGATGTGGTCCGCCGGGCGGATGTGGTGATTGCAGCGGTGGGCAAGCCAGAAATGGTCAAAGGCGACTGGATCAAGCCGGGGGCCGTGGTGATTGATGTCGGTATCAACCGGGTAGGTGAGAAAAAACTGGTGGGGGACGTGGAGTATGCTGCGGCTGCTGAACGGGCCAGCGCGATCACCCCGGTACCGGGCGGAGTTGGCCCGATGACCATTGCCATGCTGCTGCAAAATACGCTTGAATCTGCCCAACGGGCTGTAACGAGGTAATGCATGAAAGTCCGCAAGGCGATCTTTCCGGTGGCCGGACTGGGAACCCGCTTCCTGCCTGCCACCAAATCATCTCCCAAAGAGATGCTGCCACTGATCGACAAGCCGCTGGTGCAGTATGTGGTTGAAGAGGCGGTGGCAGCCGGTATTGAGCAGATCATCTTTGTGACCGGCCGGACCAAGCGTTCCATTGAGGACCACTTTGACAGCTCACCCGAGCTGGAAAACCACCTTGAGGAAAAGGGCAAAGACGAGACCCTGCAGGCGGTACGCTGTATTGCCGACCTGGTTGATATCTTTTATGTGCGCCAGAAAAAGGCCCTAGGGCTGGGGCATGCCATCCTCTGTGCCCGTGACTTTATCGGCAATGAACCGTTTGCCGTGTTGCTGGGAGACGACATCATCGACACCCCTGGCAGCGCCCCCTGCCTGCGGCAGCTGCTGGATGTCTACGAACACTATAAAGGCAGTGTGCTGGCCCTTGAGCAGGTGCCGATGGAACAGATCTCCTCCTACGGCTGTGTTGCGGTCAACCGGATCACTGATCATGTGATGGAGGTGACCGATATGGTGGAAAAACCGCCACAGGCGGAGGCCCCTTCCAACCTTGCCATCATCGGTCGCTACGTCTTGACCCCGGCCATCTTCCCGCTTCTGGAACAGCAGCAACCGGGCCGGGGCGGCGAGATCCAGCTGACCGACGCCATCAAACGGCTGTCTCAGGACGAGGCGGTGTATGGCTGTCTGTTTGAAGGATTACGCCATGACTGCGGGGACAAGCTGGGGTTTCTGAAGGCAACAGTGGATCTGGCACTGAAGCGGGATGAGTTCAAGGAGGATTTTACCGCCTACCTGAAACAGCGGCTGGGATGTTTGTAAGCTGATAAGGGCGGGGCCTGCTGCCTCGCCCTACTTTTCGTTCAACAGTTTTTTAACCAGGTTTTCGATCACCTTGCCGGCCTGATCAGAAAAGCCCATGATCTGCTCGCGCACCAGGCCGTTTTTGTCAATCACGTACAGCACCGGCAACGCCCGCACCCCATAGTCGGAACCGATCCTGCCGCTGGCCATCACGATCTGGTAGGGGATGGCATGGTTTTCCGCGTACTCCTTGACGGTCCGTTCCCCCCCCTCATCCACACTCATCCCGATAATGACCAGACCCTGCTTGCTGTACTTGCGGTGCAGTTCAGCCAGATGCGGGATTGATTCACGGCAGGGGGGACACCAGGTAGCCCAGAAATCCAGCAGCACCACCGAGCCTTTCAACCCTTCAGTAGAGACCGGCTGGCCTTTGATGGAAAAGGTCTTGAAGGGCGGAGCCGGCTGGCCACGGCGTGGTGCAGCCTCCGCGTTATACGGGCAGAGGCCTAACAGAAGGGCTGTGACGATCAGCGTCACAGCCCGGAAACAGCCTTGCAAGGATACGAACGGCATCCTAGAGTGCCTTGGCAATCAAAGCATCGAGTTGGGACTTGGGAACAGCACCAACCACCTGATCAATCACCTTGCCACCCTTGAACAGGATCAGGGTGGGAATGCCGCGCACACCGTATTTACCGGGTGTGGCCGGGTTGTCATCAACGTTGACCTTGCCAACCTTCACCTTACCGGCATAGTCTGCTGCAACGGCATCAATCAACGGGGCAATCGCCTTACAAGGGGCACACCAGGTAGCCCAGAAGTCCACCAGCACCGGCAGGTCGGACTGAAGTACGTCACGGTCGAAATTGGCATCGCTCAGGGTAAGAACAGCATCACTGGCCATGGAGAGCCTCCTTAAGTCTCGGTAATGTATTCAACTTTTTGAATACTACCGTGTTTCAGAAAAAATGCAAGCAGGAAATCCTGCAGAGAGAATCAACCAACGAAAAGCTGTTGACGGTGGGAATAGCAGACCCGTACAATACACCCCTGCCGATCACTTAATGCAGGTTTATTTTTTTATCCTGAATACCGGCCTCTGGCCCCTGGACCCTATCCAATGACCCAGATATCCTTTTACCTGACCCTCTCGCTCTATGCAGTTGCCACACTGCTTTACCTGAGCTGCCTGTTACGCAACTCCTCCTGCCAGTCCATTCTGGGCAGCAGGGTGCTGCTGGCCGGTTTTCTGGCCCACTGCCTGGCCACTATCCATCGTTTCATTGCTGCCGGGCACCTGCCGATCACCAACATGCACGAATCACTCTCCTTCTTTGCACTCACAATCGCAGGGGTCTATCTCTTCTTTGAGCAGCGCTACAAGGTCAGGATCCTGGGTTCGTTTGTGGTGCCATTCACCCTGTTGCTGACCCTTGGCGCCGGCATCGCGCCAACCGCAATCAAGCCGCTGAATCCGGCCCTGCAATCGCTCTGGATCTATTCGCACACCATCCTGGCCTTTGGTGCCTACGCCTTCTTTACTATCTCCGGCGGCGTAGCCCTGCTGTATCTGATTCAATCCCATTTCCTGAAAAAGAAGCACCTGGGGCCGCTCTTCCTGAAGCTGCCATCACTGGATGTACTGGACGAGATCGGTTACCGCTGTCTTGCCTTCGGCTTCCCGATGCTGACGGTTGCCATCATCACCGGTGCCATCTGGGCCTCCCGGGCCTGGGGCAGCTACTGGTCCTGGGACCCCAAAGAGAGCTGGTCGCTGATCACCTGGTTTATCTATGCAGCCCTGCTGCACGGGCGGCTTACCACCGGCTGGCGCGGCAGGCGGGCCGCCATCCTGACCGTCATCGGCTTTCTGGTCATGCTCTTTACCTTCCTCGGGGTAAACCTCTGGCTCCCCGGCCTGCATAGCTACACCTAAGGGACGGCCGTATGAACATCATCGTTGTCGGCCTGTCCCACAAGACTGCGTCGGTTGATATCAGAGAGAAGGTCGCCTTCTCACCCAACAGCATCGAGAAGCCCCTGCACGAGCTGGTTAATCTGGACGGCATTGTGGAAGGGATCATCGTCTCCACCTGCAACCGGGTCGAAATCTACGCCACCACCCGCGACATTGCCGGCGGCATCGCCCGCATCCGCCGCTTCATGGCCGAGTACCACCACCTGGCCCACGACCTGCTCGAACCACATCTCTACAGCTACCATGGTGAAGAGGCGATCCGCCATGTTTTCCGGGTCGCCTCGTCACTGGATTCTATGGTGGTTGGTGAACCGCAGATACTGGGACAGATCAAGACCTCCTACGGCTATGCCGCCGAGTACAAGAGTTCCGGCATCATCCTGAACCGTTTCCTGCACAAGGCGTTTTCCGTTGCCAAGCGGGTGCGTACCGAGACCAGAATCGCCTCGTCAGCGGTATCGGTCTCCTTTGCCGCAGTTGAGCTGGCCCGCAAGATCTTCGGCAATCTGACCGACAAGACCGTGCTGTTGATCGGTGCCGGCGAGATGTGCGAACTGGCAGCCCGCCACTTCCTGACCAACGGCGCCAAGGGGGTGATGGTCACCAACCGGACCTTTGAGCGTGCCCAGCGCCTTGCTGAGGAGTTCGGCGGCGAGGCGATCCCGTTTGACGAGCTGTTTCTGCATCTGCACAAGGCGGATATTGTCCTGACCTCCACCGGTGCGCCCCACGCCATCATCACACCGCCCGACCTGGAAGAGGTGATCAAGCGCCGCAGGATGCGGCCGATGTTCCTGATCGACATTGCCGTACCCCGCGATATCGACCCGGCAGTCAACGAGATGGATGCGGTCTATCTGTATGATATGGATGACCTGCAGCAGGTGGTGGCTGCCAACCTTGAGGGACGCAAGCAGGAGGCAGACAAGGCCGAGGCGATCATTGCCGAGGAGATCATCCAGTTCTACAAATGGGTGGCCACCCTTGAGGTCACCCCCACCATCGTTGCCCTGCGCAACCGCTTTGAAGAACTGCGCAAGGCGGAACTGGAACGCACCCTGGCCGGCTGGAAGGATGCCCCGCCCGACGCCGAAAAACGGCTGGAAGCCCTGACCAACGCCTTTATGAACAAGCTGCTGCACCAGCCCACCAGCGTACTCAAAAAGGCAGGCCAGGGGAATCGTACCGATCTGTACCTGGATGCCCTGCGAGCGCTGTTTGACCTGGAACTGGGCGGCACCGACACGAATGAATCACTTGAATTGGAAGAATAACCGGAGATAAAGGAGATTGTACACATGGCACCTAAACGCCTCCGCATAGGCACCCGCGCCAGCCAACTGGCCCTCTGGCAGGCCAACTGGACCAAATCGGAACTGGAAGCACGGTATCCCGGCATCCAGGTTGAACTGGTCAAGATCAAGACCATGGGAGACAAGATCCTGGATGTCCCACTGGCACAGGTTGGTGGCAAAGGACTGTTTGTCAAAGAGATCGAAGAGGCAATGCTGCGGGGTGAGATCGACCTGGCCGTACACAGCATGAAGGATGTCCCGACTGAGTTCCCTGAAGGACTGGGACTGGTGGTAACCACCAAGCGTGAAGACCCCCGTGACGCCTTTATCTCGGACAAGGTAACATTCAGCGAACTGCGCCAGGGGGCCAGAATAGGCACCAGTGCCCTGCGCAGACAGGCCCAGCTGCTCAAGGCGCGGCCCGACCTGGAGATGGTGATTATCCGCGGCAACGTGGAAACCCGTATTCGCAAGCTGAAGGAAGACAATCTGGATGCCGTGATCCTGGCAGCGGCGGGCCTGAACCGGCTCGGCTTCACCGACGTGGTGACCGAGCTGCTGGATACGGACTTCTCGATCCCGGCCATCGGCCAGGGCGCCCTGGGACTGGAGTGCCGCCTGGATGACAACGCGACCATAGAGGCGCTGGCCTTCCTGAATCATGCAGACACCGCTGCTGCAGTGGCCGCAGAACGGGCGCTGCTCAAACGCTGTGAAGGTGGTTGCCAGGTACCGATTGCCGCCCACGGCACGGTGAGCGGTGACACCCTGACCCTGGTCGGCTTTATCGCCTCGGTGGATGGCAAACAGACGGTGCGGGACCGCATCAGTGGATCAACAGCGGATGCGGTAAAACTGGGAACAGAACTGGCCGACCGGTTGCTGGCAGCTGGAGGTAAGGCGATTCTGGAAGATGTCTACCAGCGGGAAATTGCCCACTAACCCCCTGCAAGGCTGCCGGATTCTGGTGACCCGCGCGGCAGAGCAGGCTGCCGGGTTCTCCCGGCAGTTACAACAGCGTGGCGCTGTGGTGGTGGAATGCCCTACCATTCAGCTGGTGCCACCTGAAGCCTGGACCGCTGTGGATGCTGCCATCCAGGCTTTATCCGGCTTTGACTGGCTGATTCTGACCTCGGCAAACGGGGTCAGGTTTTTCTTTGGCCGGTTACAGGAACTGGGGCTTGCCCCCGCTGTACTGCGGAGCTGCAAGGTCTGCGCGGTCGGACCTAAGACCGCAGAGGCCCTGACACAGCTGGGTATCACGCCTGATCTGATCCCGGAACAGTTCACCGGAGAAGGAGTGGTGGCCGCGTTTCACGGACATGACCTGCAGGGGCGGCGGGTACTGTTTCCCAAGGCAGATGGTGCCCGCGACCTGATTCCGCAGCAACTGCGCAGTAGGGGGGCAGTGGTGGTTGACCCGGTACTCTACCGGAACATCATCCCGCAGGGCTTGCCTGACTCTGCCCGTCTGGCCCTGGAACAGCACCAGCTTGATGCGGTTGTCTTCAGTTCCCCTTCAACCGTTCGCAACCTGGCACAGTTGACGGGTGGCATCACCCGGCTGCAGGCGTTGCTGGCAGATCTCGCTGTGGTTTCCATCGGGCCGGTAACAACCAGGGCCTGTCAGGAGCTGGGGCTTAGCGTTGCCGTGGAACCGGAGCAGTCAACCCTGGATGCCCTGATTCGCGCCCTTGAGCAGCATACCCTCTGCTGCCCCCCCGCTGTGCCTTCCATTACCTAATTCACCAGGCGCTTCAATACCCCGATGGCAAACTCCTGTGCCCCCAGCACGGAGGCCTGGGTCACCACCATGTTTGTGTTCTGCAGCTGCTGGGCCACCAGGATCTGATCTGCCACCATGCCGATATTATCAGCCATGGCCAGAATGACATCACCCATCTCCAGGACCCGGTTGGCCATCAGACCGATATCAGCAGACATCTGCAACATGCTCTTCATGGAATCGGTCAAGGTTGTCTTGGAGGTGATCGCCTGCAGCCCGCCGATGGCAATGGTGTAGCCATCCAGCACATTTGCCAGCGAGCTCAGCATGATGGTCATGTTCTGCTGGTTCAGCAGTGTCGTTGTACTGAGATAGCTGGTACCTGTACCCGCCTGAAAAAGTATGGTCGTGTGGAGCGCCTTGACCTTGTCCAGATAGGTCCGGATGCTGGCAGCCGCATACTGCATCTGCGTCTTCATGGTAAACGGATTCAACACAAGCGCGCTTAGCTTGGCCGTCAGTACTGTCCCCTCGGCAATCAGGCTGCTCAGTGCCAGGTCATTGGTCGCCGTTTCCAGCACCCCCACCAGGGTCAATGCATTGGTCTGGGTCTGCAACAGCCCCTGCTGCGTCAGAGCCAGATTCTGGCTCTGCAACTGCTGGCTGACCAGGATCCGGTCGGCCATGACACCGATATTATCCGACATCACCAGAATTTTATCGGACATCTCGCCAATCCGGTCGGCCATGGCACCAATATCATCAGACAACTGCAGCATTGCGGTCATGCCATCCTTCAGGGTGATGGCCCGGCTGACAGTGCTGAGCGCCTTCAGGTCGAGGGACAGCCGCAAGGACTCATTGGAGATATTCAAGACGGTCATGGACAAGGTATCCATGGCTGTCAGCAGTGCTGCGTCCGTCTGTAACGGCGCTGCCAGACTGCTGTTCAGGGCCGCAATGCTGTTAGACAGGGCACGGGCCTGTTTGTTTGCCTCGACCAGCGGACCACAGACCGAGTCAGGATTAAGCGTTATATTTTTCAATTGAACTTCAAGGTTCTGTGACTGAACAATCAGCCCCTGCAGATCTTCTGCAAGATCTGCCTGGGCCGGCACAGCCCCTATAAACAGGCCGACTGTAGCCAGCAGAATCAGGTGCATGCTGTTTTTCAGATAATTTTTCACGCTGGTATCTCCCTATGCCGCTATCGGCTGGTGTCAGTTCATATTTTTGATCAGTGCAAGCATGGTGCTCTGGGCTGCCTGGGCAGAACTCAATGTCAGCGCCACATTTTCGCGTTGAATCACCTGGGTTTCCACAATCCGGCCCGACATGATGCCGATGTTGTCTGCCATGACAATAATCTTGTCACCCATCTCCACAATCCGCTTGGACATCGTGTTAATATCTGCCGTCAACCGGAGCATGCTACGGGTGGCATCAGAGAGCAGCGGCGTCTGCATTAGCGGCGCAATCTGGCTGATGGTGGCGGCATAGGTCTCAAGTACAGCCGCAAACTGCTTTTGAGCCACGGTCAGGTCGCCAAGGTACGTCAGGGTGGTGCCATCAACGTAATGGCTTGCCTGCTGGCTGTCCTTGGTTATCAGGTCATACACCACCAGCACACGTGCTGAGAGTGCCGCCGTTTTGGTCTCAAGGTAGCTCAAGGTGGCAGCTGCATTGGATGTATCAAGCGTGAGCTGCCCCATCTCTGCCACCTGAAACTGGGTATCAGCCAACAACAACCCCAGCGTGAGGTTGTAGCCGATGGTTGACAGACTCTTGCTGAGGGCAATCATGTTTGTTTGGGTACTCAGGATTGCGTTCTGGGTGAGGGCGATATTTGCGGCCTGGATCCTCTGCGTAGCCAGGATCCGGTCCGCCATGAGCCCGATATTATCGGCCATGGCCAGGATCCGGTCAGCCATTTCCAGAATCCGGTCCGCCATCGTGCCGATATCATCAGATAACCGCAACATGGCGCTCAGGGCGGAACGATATTCAAACAGATCCGCCACCCCCTCAACAGTGCGTAACTCCAACGACAGACGGATGGAATCAGCGGCCAGGTCACGGGCGATCCCGGACAGATCCTCCAGCGAGGTCAGATCGGCAGAGGTAAGGGTCAGCGGAGCGGCAAGCTGGCTATAAACACCCTGCACAACCATCAGGTAGTCTTCGATTGAGGTGTTAAGCGTTCCGAGCTGGCCGCAGACACCGCCGTTACTGACCTGAATGGTTGCCAGTGAAGAACGCAACCCATTCCCCTGTACAACCAGATCCTGTAGCGAGGTCGTCAAGGTAGCTTCTGCAGGCACGGCAGCGACGGCCAGCGATAATGCAACAATGCATGACAGAATAAGTTTTAACATAGGCACCACCCATATATTTATATATTTATATATATTGATGCTACGACACCGGTATTTTGTCAAGCATTCATTTATCCTGTAGCAGTAGCCGGCATGTTTTGAATCAAAGGGGAGTTGCAGAATACTCCGTGCGATGAGGTGCCCGGAAGGCGCTGTCCGGGCCTGGACGACGAAACACAAAGAAGGCCCTGCCGGTTACCCGGCAGGGCCTTCTTTATTCAGAGCTTGTGGCTATTTAATCAGGACGTGAGGGCCATCAACATCTTTTCAGCCACATCCTGGCCGCTGATATTGTAACTGCCACTGGCCAGCTGCTGGCTGATATCCTGCACCTTCTCGGGGCGGATCTCGCCGCTGGATGGTTGAACGCCGGAGAGTTTCTCAACCATATTGGTCAACTGGACGCTGAACGGGCTTTGCACCGCAGCGGTTGATTGCACCGACCGGCTGGCCTCACTTTTTGCCGTCTTCATGACCGGCTGGGCACCAAAAATTGCTGTAGTTGCGCTGTCTATTCGCATGGCAAGACCTCCATTAATTATCCTTTCGGCAACCCTGCCAAAAATCTTAAACCTAAAAAAGCTGCTGCACGCGGGAAACGCGGAGATACGGCGCAAACAGCAGGCAGTTAGTCCGATTTCAGATCAAGGGTCATAACCGTACCAAAGCTTGAGAGCGGCTTGTCAAATCCCTTCTGATCACCCACCACCACCAGCTTGAAGGCCTCAGGATGCAGGTGCCTCTTTGCTGCCTGCAGCAGCTCTTCACGGGTCACCGCAGCGATCCGCTCCCGGTAACGCTCCAGATACTCCGGCTGATACCCGTAAAACTCCAGTCGAGCCTGTTGAACAACAACGGAGGCCGGAGTGGTAAAACCGAACAAAAACGAATTGATGATCGAGTCCTTGGCCAGCTTCAGCTCCTGCTCACTCACCGGCTCTGTGCGGATCGCTGCGATGATGGAACTCATCAGACCGATCGTTTTCGCCGTCGCCTCGGCCTTGGTCTCGGTCTCTGCCGTAAAGCTGCCAATAAAGTGCCGCCCCACATCAAAATGACTACCCACGTTATAGGCCAGTCCCTGATTGGTACGGATCTCCATCATCAAGCGCGAGGTAAAACTGCCACCCAGGATAAAATCCAGCACCCGAATGGCGTACAGGTCAGGATCATCCTTGGTGATCCCCAGATGTCCTAGCCTGATCACGGACTGATTGACCTGCTTGGGGGCATACAACACAGCCGGTGCAAACTGCAGCTTCACCTGGGGGATCACGGGGAGCCGCAATTCCCCGGCTGTATGGACAGACCCCACCAGCCGGTTCAGCGCTGCCAGCATGTTCGTCCGGTCAAAATCACCGGCAACGGTCAGGATCATGTTGTCCGGGCGGACAAAACGCTGATGAAACGCCTGCAAGTCACTGCGCTTGACAGCGGCCACGGTGGCAGCGGTGGGGATGACCCCCAGCGGATGCCCGGCATAGAGCGCCTTTTGCAGCTCCCTGTCCCCCAGTTCCTTGGGGTCGTCATTCTGGCGGCGGATCATCTCAAGCGCCTGCCGTCTGGCCACCTCCAGCCGTTTTTCATCAAAGCGCGGCCGGAACAGGACATCGCTGAACAGTTGCAGGGTGCGATCAAGATTTTTAGTCAGGCTGCTCAGGGAGACCGTCCCCAGATCACTGCCAAAGGAGCTTTCCACCGAGGAGGCCATGAACTCAAGCTCAGCATCCAGGGCGGCCGGTGCAAGCTCTTTGGTGCCGCCACCGCGCAGCTGGGAGCCGGTCAAGACCGCCAGTCCGCTCTTGTCTGCCGGATCATACACCGAACCGGTATGGATCAAGGCAGAGATTGTCACAATCGGCAGTTCGTGATCCTGCAGCAGATACACCGGCATACCGTTCTGCAACAACACCCGCTCCGCCTTGGGAATGCTAAAGCTCAAGGCCGGGAAGGTCATATTGCGGGGATTGGCCAACTCTGCGGCAGAGGCTGCAGAGAGACAGAAGATGCTGATCAGCCCGACAAGGAGTACACGGAGCTTCATTTCTGGGCACCTCCCTGTTTTTTCGTCACAAGGGTACCCACAATCCTGTTTTCACGGGTAAAATACTGGTGTGCCACCCGTTGAATATCAGCCGGGGTGATCTTTGTCAGCTTGGCACGGTAGCTGGTCAGGTAGCGCCAGCTGCCGGCGATGGCCTCATACTCGGTCAGATTACGGGCCAGACCACCGTTGGTTCCCATCCGGCGAGCCTCTTCAAACTCAAGCTGATTCAGTACCTGCTGCAGCTCCTGCTGGCTCACCGGTTCCTTTTTCAGCCGTTCCAGCTCGGCCAGTAAAGCCTGTTCAACCTCGGCAGCGGTGTGGGGGGCGCGGGGCGAGGCATACAGCACAAACAGGTTGGGGTAGCGGTTACCCGGCGCATCAAAGACCGAAACCTGGGTTGCCAGCTGTTTTTCCAGTACCAGCGAACGGTAGAGCCGTGAGGTGCGGCCCTGCCCCAGGACTGACGCGATCAGGTCGAACACCTCGTCATCCGGAGCCCCCAGCGCGGTCTTGTGAAAGCCGATTATCAGTTCCGGCTCGGCATCACCCAGCACCTCAACCCGCCGTTCGCCCTGCTGTGGCTCCTCCTGTGCCGCCACCTCCGGCACCGGAGTCCCGGGGGGGATATCGCCGAAGTAGCGTTCCACCAGCGCAATCGTATCAGCAGGCCTGATATCCCCCACCACCGCCACAATGGCGTTATTGGGGGCGTAGTAGCGCTTCAGGAACGACTCGGCCTTGGTGCGGGAAAGCTGCCTGATATCCGAACTCCAGCCGATGGTGGGCTGGCCATAGGGATGGGTCTGGTAGGCGGCGGCCACAAAGGTCTCCCACAACTTGGACGATGGCTCGGCATCATAGGAACGCCGCCGTTCCTCCATCACCACCGAACGCTCGGTATAAAACTCCCGCAGCACCGGGTTCTTCATCCGGTCGGACTCGATGGCGGCCCACAGCTCCAGCTTGTTGGCAGGCAGTGAGATCAGGTAGGTGGTACCATCCCGGCTGGTAAAGGCGTTATAGCCGGAACCGCCGTTGCGGGCATAGAGATCAAAAAATTCATCCTTGATCACATACTGCTCCGCCTGCTTTTCAAGCCTGGCCAGCTCAGCCCGCAGGCTGGCAAGCGTCGCCTTGTCAGCCCCGCTCCCCTTGGCCTCTTCAGCCAGCATCCGCTGGGCCGTCTCTTCAATCTTCTCCAGCAACGGGGCCTCTGCCCCGTAATCCCTGGTGCCCAGGGTCTTGGTCCCCTTGAACAGCATATGCTCCAGCAGGTGGGCAATCCCCCGCTCATCACTGCGCTCGTGGACACTCCCAACTCTGAAACGGATCCAGGCCGAGACCGTGGGTGAGCTGTGGCGTTCCACCATCAACAACTTCAGGCCGTTCTTAAAGGTATGTTCCACCACCTTGTCCTCAAGGTTGGCAGCCACCGCCTGGGCGGCGATGAACAGGAGCAGGAACAGACCGGCAATGGTTTTGACAACACGCTGCATCATGGTTCAGTATCCCTTTCTAAAACAGTGACAGCTTGACATACCGGCCCGGGTTCTTCTTGATGTCCACCATCAGGGCATCCATGTTGTCCACGGCGCGGTTCAGTTTCTCATACAGTTCTTTTTCATTGATCAGCTTCCCTGCCGTGCCTTCACCGGCCTTGATCCTGGCCGCGGTACTTTCCAGATCCTTCATGGAGTTATCAGCCCGGGTGATCAGCGACAGCCCCTTATCGTACAGTTCCCTGTCGCTCAGCAGCATCCCCAGCGTGGTGTCCTTTGAGGTCAACCTGCGGTTCAGCTCCCGCACATCATCAGCGGCCTGGTTGCTCTTCTCTGCCAGACTGACCAGCTTGGTATAGAGAGTCTTGTCATGGACCAGGCGGTTCAAGCTGCCATCCGCAGTCTGGATATCCTGCAGGGTCTTGTCAGCCCGGCTCAGGATCTGCATCAGCTTGTCGTACGGCTCCCCGCTGCGGGCCAGCTTGCCCAGGGTGCCCTGGCCCCGGTTGATGTTGCCGGCCAGGATATTCAGCTCACTGGAGAGCTGTACCGCATTGATATACAACTTGGTATCGGTCGCCAGCAGCCCCAGCGTTCCTTTGCCGGATTGCACGTTATCCACGATACTGTTCAGTTTTTCAAAGGTGGCGCCGGCCTTCTGGGCCACATCATCCAGGGTATGCACGGCCTTTCCGTTAAACCGGCTGGCCGGGTGGTCATAATAGCTGGCGGACGGCAGGATATCGACGTACTTTTCCCCCATCAGGCCACGGGTCTTGATGGTGATGACCGAATCCGGCCCGATCTTCTTGTGGGCCTTGGAGTCAACCTCGGCAACAATCAGCACTTCATTGGTGTCACGGGGATTCTCAAAGCGGATCTGTTGCACCACCCCCACATCAACCCCTGCCAGCCAGACCGGTGCCCCCTCCTTCAACCCCATCACGTTCTTCATGGTGATGCGGATGGTGCTGGTGGGGATAAACAGCTTGGTCTTCTGCCCCATCAGCAGGATCGCCCCTGCCGCCAGCAGCAGCGTAATCAGGATGAATACCCCGGCCCGTACCTGGGCCCAGCCGATCTGATTGCTTCGTTCCATAGACGTACCCTTCCTTACACAGCAGCCGGCTATTCAAGATCCTTTGGCCGCACCGTCCAGACCTTGATTCCCTGTTCTTTTGCCACCGCCCTCAGCCGTTTCAAAAAACGCTCATCGTCCTTGTCCCGCACAATCACCAGCACAGCCGGTTTACGTCCGGTACTCTGCCCATAATACAGTGCCTGACCGATCGATTCGGCCCACTTCGGGGCATACTCCACCTCAAGCGCATACTCTTTGGTCAGGCAGTCAACCCGCGTGTTATCCGGCAACCGATGCTCCAGCTCGCCGCCATGTTTTTCACACCACCAGCGCTGATAGTCCTTTTCATGCAGCGGCGCATGGGCGCAACCGGCGATCAGCAACACAAAAATCAGCAATGGAGTAAACTTCATAGCAACATCACCCTCATGCCGATGCCAATTCAGGGATGCTGTCCAGGCGGCGAGGAGTTTGGCGACGCAGGCCTACACGCAGTACGTTGAAGAGCCAAAGGCGGGCCAGCGACGATAGCGCCTTGAATTGGAATTGACTTTACACGAACAGCGACTTTGCCGTCGGTTGTAAAAACTCCTGTGCATTGGGCAGCGGACAGCTCCGCAACTCTGCTTCGGTCCCCTCAAAGGCCAGCCGTGATTCATGGATCAGGGAGAAGCGCTGCGAGGTGGCAAAGGCCGTGGGCAGATCATGGGTCACCATCAGGGTGGTCTTGCCCGCCTCCTGCAACCGGTTCATCAGGGAGACAATATTGTAGACCCCGATCGGATCAAGACCGGTGGTGGGCTCATCAAAAAAGATGTACTCAGGGTCGGCTGCCAGGGCCCGGGCAATGGCCACCCGTTTCTTCATGCCGCCGGACAGCTCTGCCGGGTAGAGGTCAAGGGCCGGCTCCACCCCCACAAAGCGCAGTTTCTCCCGTACGATCTCTTCAGTCTCGGCCTGGGACAAACGCCCCTCTTCAAACAGCCGGTAGCCGACATTCTCCCCCACGGTCATGGAGTCAAACAGTGCCCCCCCCTGAAACACAATCGCAATCTTCTTGCGCTGCTCACGGTACGCGGACTCCGGCCTGTTGGTTATCTCCATGCCGTTAATGCTTATTCTGCCCGATTGCGGATGGATCAACCCCAGGATCAATTTCAGGATGGTGGTCTTGCCTGAGCCGCTCACCCCCAGGATGGTGCGGTTCACCCCCCGTTCCAGCTCCATGTCGAAGTCGCTCAGGATGACCCGGCCGCCAACCGAGTAGCAGACTTTTTCCATCCGTATGCACTGTTCTTCCATCGCCCGGTTCACCTGAACACCACAAAGATCTTGGCAATAAAAAAGTCACACATCAGCACCAGCACCGATGAGAGCACCACCGCCCGTTTGGCTGCCGCCCCGACCCCTTCGGCGCCGCCACCGGTGTTCAGGCCGGTCTGACATGAGATCATGGTGATCAGGAAGGCGAAGACCAGCGGCTTGGTGACCCCTTCCAGATAATCCAGCGGCACCATGAACTGGGTAAAGGTGGAGAGATACATGACCGGGCTGATGCTGTACCCTGAGGCGATCAGGTAGCCCCCCAGCATGGAGACCGCATCGGTGATGATCGTCAGCAGCGGCAGGGCCAGCAGCATCGCCTTCAGGCGAGGCGTCACCAGACGCTGGATGATGTCGGTGCCTTCAACCCGCATGGCATCCACCTGCTCGGTCACCACCATGGTGCCCAGCTCGGCGGTGATGGCGGAACCGACCCGGCCGGCCACCATCAGGGCGGCCAGCACCGGTCCCAGCTCCTTGATCATGGTGACCGCCACCATGCCGCCCACATAGCTGGTGGCGGCAAACGGCTTAAGCTGGATCAGGGCCTGCAGGGCCATGACCATGCCGGTAAACAGGCCGGTCAGCACACAGATAAACAGCGAGGAAAACCCCAGTTTGTCAAACTGGATCGCAAAGTCGCGGTAGTAATACGGCTTGTGAAAGATGCGGACAAAGGCCTGCCATGCCAGGAAAAAGAATGCCTGGAACCGGGCAAAAAAGCCCAGCATCTGCTGGTCAATGGCAGACAGCCTGATCATGGTTACAGCACCGCAGCCACGGCCTGAGCCGCCTCATCAATGAATTGGAACTCCAGCTCCTGACGGACATTCTCCGGGATATCCTCCAGGTCGTCCCGATTGCGGGTGGGGGCCAGCACGATCTTGACCCCGGCCCGGTGGGCAGCCAGCGCCTTTTCCTTCAGGCCGCCAATCGCCAGTACCCGGCCGGTCAGGGTGATCTCACCGGTCATGGCCACGGTGCGGCGGGCCGGTTTGCCGGTCAAGAGGGAGACCAGGGCCGTGACCATGGTGACACCGGCAGAGGGACCGTCTTTGGGAATAGCGCCGGAGGGGACATGGATATGGATGGTACGGTTTTCAAAAACGCCATCAGGTATGCCAAACTCCGCGGCATGGGCCTGGATGTAGGAAAGGGCCGCCCGGGCCGACTCCTTCATCACATCCCCCAACGACCCGGTCAGGATCAGTTCCGCCTTGCCCGGCATGCTGGTGGCCTCGATGAAGAGGATGTCGCCACCGGTCTCGGTCCAGGCCAGCCCGGTCACCACCCCTACCCGGTCAGATTCCGCCGCCACCTCGTCATGAAATTTGCGTGGTCCCAGCAGTTCTGCCACCACCTCCGGGGTAATCTGCTCGCGCAACGGCTTACCCTGGGTGACCTCCTTGGCCAGTTTGCGCAGCACCTGGGCAATGGTGCGCTGCAGGTTACGGACCCCGGCTTCACGGGTGTATTCACGGATCAGTTTGATCAGCCCTTCCTGCGTAAAGCCGGGCGGGGTCTTGGCCAGGCCGTTCTCCTCGATCTCGCGGGGGATGATAAAACGGTTGGCAATATGTTGTTTTTCCTCACTGGAGTAGCCTGCCAGCCGGATGATCTCCATCCGGTCTTTCAAAGGGCCGGGGATCGGGTCCATCTGGTTGGCCGTGGTGATGAACATCACCTTGGAGAGATCGAACGGCACATCCAGGTAGTGGTCCTGAAAGGAAAAATTCTGTTCCGGGTCCAGTACCTCCAGCAGGGCTGAGGAGGGATCGCCGCGGAAGTCGTGGGAGAGTTTGTCGATCTCGTCCAGCATCAGCACCGGGTTGTTGGAACCGCAGCGGTAGATCTCCTTGATGATCCGACCCGGCAGGGCACCGATGTAGGTGCGGCGGTGGCCGCGAATCTCGGCCTCGTCCCGCACGCCGCCCAGTGAGACCCGCACAAACTTGCGCCCCAGTGAGCGGGCAATCGAGCGTCCCAGCGAGGTCTTGCCCACCCCCGGCGGCCCCACAAAACACAAGACCGGCCCCTTCATGGTATCCTTCAAAGAGCGCACTGCCAGAAACTCCAGGATCCGCTCCTTGACCTTTTTCAGGTTATAGTGGTCCTCATCCAGCACCGCCTCGGCCTTGGTGATATCCAGCGAATCTTCGGTGGAGATGGACCAGGGCATCCCGGCCAGATAATCCAGGTAGGTGCGGCTGACGTTGTACTCCGGCGAGGCCTGATTGATCTTTTCCAGCCGCTTCAGTTCCTTGAGGGCGATCTTACGCACCTCTTCCGGCATCTCCGCCTCGTCAATCCGCTTGCGCAGATCAGTCACATCGGCATTGCGGGGATCTTCCTCTCCCAGTTCCTCCTGAATCTGCTTCATCTGTTCCCGCAGCAGGTAATCCTTCTGGTTCTTACCGACCCGCTTGTTCAGCTCGGTCTTCATCTCACCATGCACCTGCAGCTTCTGCACCTCGTTGGTCAGGTGGACATAGACCTTCTTGAGCCGTTCCAGCGGATCAACCGTCTCAAGCAGCTCCTGCAGATCAGACTGGGGCAGGTTGACATACAGGGCCACCAGGTCGGACAGGCGGGCCGGGTTGTCGATGTAGTCAATCATCTTCATCACATCATCCGGCAACGGCTTGCCGTAGGAGAGCGAGATCTTCAGGAGACCGATCAACGATTGCACCAGGGCCTCGGATACCAGCCCCTTTTCAGCGAACTCCCGCACCACTGCCGCCTGCACCAGCGGATAGGGGGCCACCCGCTCCAGCTCGATCAGCCTGATCCGGTTGATCCCCTCCAGGGTCACCTTGAAGCGACCGCCGGAGACCTTTTTGATCTGGGTTACCCGGCAGACCGTACCGATCTCATGCAGGGTTGCCAGAATATCGCTGCCCTGCGGCTCTTTACGGGGAAACGACACCGCGACAAAGCCGTCATACTGGTCTTGGGCAGCACGGAACGGGGCCAGTTCAGGTTCATCCAGGTAGAGCGGAAACACCATGTAGGGGAAGGCCACCATATCCTTCAGCGGATAGAGCGGCAGGATAGCAGGTATGGTCAGTTCATTATGGGGCATAAGATGCATCGTCTCCTGTACTTAGTGAAGAAGCTTACTGGCCCTGGCCTTTTTCAGATCAGACTTCAGGACAGTATAGGCGGCCTTGTCCGCAGGGACCGGAATCGAAAAGTCACCGGAGACCTCCCAGACATCCAGATAGGCCCAAGGGGCAAAGGCCGACAGGGTATACCCCTTTTCCAGTTCTATCCTTTCAAGGGCCTGGATATCCTTGATTTTCAGACTGTGTTTTGACGCAACAACCGTATGGCTGCCTTTAAATGCCTCGGCTCCGGGATCAGTATACTCCCAGGTCACCTGCTGCACCTGACTGCCGGTCAGCAGGTCGGCATGACAGGAGTCGCAGTTGCGGGCCTTGCCCAGCTTGTGGGACATTTTGTCAATCTGAATCCAGGTCAGGGCCTTGTTGTTCTCCGGCAGGCCACCATGGAGACCGGTGTAGGCCCAGGCATCATCGCTGCGCTCTCCAGCCGGCAGACCGGCGGGATAACGCCAGTACAGTCCCGGCTTGAAGGGGGACGCCTTCTGATTCATCGCTGCCATCGGAAACGGTTTGACCGGTATCCAGCGTCCCTTCTGGTCCCTGATCAGGATCGGTTGCGGCATGATGCCGTAGTAGGCCTTGAACTTGAAAAACGGGGTGACAACGCCGCCGATCTTGCCCGGCCCCCAGTAGGTTCCCTGATACCCGGCCACCTGCTGGATATGGCAGGCCTCGCAGGTCAGTTTTCTGTGGAGCGACGCGGCATGCTTCGTCACCGCCTGCTGGTGGCAGCGGACACAGGAGCCTTCAGCCTGCCGTACCACGCTGGCGTGCCCCAGCTTCTTGTTGGTCCTGGTGCTTTCATGGCAATCCAGGCAGCCCACCTTGGCCTTCAGGTGCAGATCCGGCTGGTTGCCCTCAGGGAATGAAAAAGATGCGCCAAAGTAGCCGGCCCCGCGGCGGCGGTCTTCAGGACCCGCATGGCAGATGGAGGCCCGGCCATTGCCGTAGCAGCTGAGTGATGGAGGGGTCTTTGCAAAGCTATGGGCCCCGACGCTCTGGTTTTTCGCGTCCTTTGGCTGTGGGTTGAAGTGACAGTCAAGGCAGCCGACATGGCAGGTATTACAAGCCTTCTGATTTACCTTGTGCGCCTCCTGTGACATGGGAACGGCGGTGTTTGCCTGCATGCCGTCAAAATTGCCTTCAAACCAGGGCCCGCAGTTGTGAGGACCACGCTTTGGATCAGTCCACCCTTTGTACTGGCTCTGCTTGGCATTTGTTGCCATGGTGCTATGGCTGAACTCCTCAAACTCTCCCGGATGGCAGCTGCCACAGGTCTTCCGCATGGTTTCAAAATTCTGAGTCAGCATATCGGCCGTCTTGTCATGCCACTGAATGGCTGCCACCGAGGCATCACCGACCTTTTTACCATCACGTTCCGTTACAATCTGCAGCCGGTTTGATTGGTCGGCACCATATTCCAATGGAAATTTACGGGGCGTGGTGATATCGGCGGTCAGCCCCTTTTTCCGGACCAGCTGCAAGCGGGCCAGCCCTTTGTGGGCCTCCTCCTTGCTGCCGGCTTCAGGGTTGCCGAGATGGCACTGATTACAGTCGGCCGGCATACGGGTTTGGGCCTGGACTTCCTGTTGTGTTACGGCAAAGTGGGGAAAACCAAGCTCTTTCATTTTTTGCCGGTTTTCATGACAGACAAGGCAGCTGTTACCCGTAGCGGCAGCGGCTGCAGGCAACGCAGATGACATCAGCAGGAGGGAAAGGCTAAGCAGTCTGTAAAGCATGGCAACGCCTCCTTGTAGCGCAAAAACCGGGGGTTTATGGTAGCACAGCCCCGTCTTCACTGCAATCCGTCAGGTCACTCGTCCTTCCCTGACCCGAACCTGCACCGTCTCGACCCGGCGGAGACCGCCCCCCAGTTCGCGGTATAGCAGGGCCAGAAAACGGACCGTTACCAGGCGGTGCAGGGTCGCCTGGGTCAGCCGGTACAGCCAGCGCCGGACAACAGAAGGGCGCTGTGAACCGAGCAGCAGCGGGCAGTAATCCGACAGCCGCAGGGTCACCCTGACCGGACCGTCAGGTAACGGCTCACAGCGAAAGGCCAGTTCGCCCCGCTCACACTGATCCCGCTGCACCAGCAGGCCACCGCAGATCCGCAGGGCCAGCCAGTCACCTTCCGGCTCAGGCTTGAGAAAGCAGAGCAGGGAAAGCCGACCAAACAGTCCGAAGCTGATCCCGACAGCCGTTACCTTTGGCCGGATCAGCCCCCAGGTCATCCGTCTGATGGCGTCCAGATAGCGTTCAAGCAGACAGGACGGCGTCAGCTCACCAGCCAGTTCAGACGGCAGGTCGGTCCACTGGATTGAGAAGACCGAACTATCCTCTTGCAGTACCTGTTGACAGGCGATCTGGAGCGGAGTTTTGGCTGGCATGGCAAACAGTGTGCCACACAAACTGTCCACTTGCCAGCATCAGAATTTGTGGCAGAATAGCGCTACTATGATCAGACAGGAACAGACCACCATACTGGTCACCGGCGCAAACGGCTTTATCGGCAGGCGCCTGGTGCAAGAGCTGCTGCAGCGGGGTTACCGGGTGCGTTGCATGGTACGCCGCCCTTCAGATCTGCCGGCCGAGGTCGAGCAGGTTCAGGCTGATCTGCTGGAGCCTGCCAGCCTGCCGGTTGCCCTGAACGGGATTGATACGGTCTACTATCTGGTGCATTCAATGGGACAGGGCAGAGGCGATTTTGCGGAGCAGGACCGTCAGGCGGCCCGCAACTTTGTTGCCAGCGCAGATCTGGCCGGCGTCAAACGGGTCATCTATCTGGGCGGGCTGGGTGAGACCGGCGACAACCTCTCCCACCACCTGGCCAGTCGTCTTGAGGTGGCTCACATCCTGCAAAGCGGCAGTTTCAGCACCACCTTCCTGCGGGCTGCCGTGATCATCGGCTATGGCGGCGCATCCTATGAGATGGTGCACAGCCTGGTGAAACGGCTGCCGGTCATGATTACCCCCCGCTGGGTCAGCACCCGCAACCAGCCGATCGCCGTGGCTGATGTGATTGCCTATCTGGCCGGTTGCCTGGAAGAACCCAAAACCGCCGGCGGTACCTTTGATATCGGCGGTCCCGAGATCATGACCTACAAGGAGATGATGGAGCGGTTTGCGGTGCTGGAAGGCAAACGGCTCTGGATCATTCCGGTGCCGGTGTTGACGCCAAAGCTCTCTTCCTACTGGGTGGGGCTGGTCACACCGGTCAAGCCGGCCATTGCCATTGCCCTGATTGAAGGACTGAAGAATGAAGTAATCTGCCGGGACACCCGGATCCGGGAACTGCTGCCGATCCGGCTGACCCCCTACGACGACGCCATACGAACGGCCCTGGCCGAACAACATGCAGGAGGTTCTTTATGAAAAAGATCGGAGTGATACTTTCAGGTTGCGGTTTCCGTGACGGCAGTGAGATCCATGAGGCGGTCTGTGCTCTTTTGGCCATTGACCAGGCCGGTGCCGAGGCGGTCTGCATGGCCCCGGACATAGAGCTGAATGAGATGAACCACTGCAGCATGGAGCTGACCGGAGCCAAGCGCAGGGTGCTGGTGGAATCAGCCCGGATTGCCCGCGGCAAGATCAGGAACATCAGCGAGGTACAGGCGGCTGAGCTGGATGCCCTGGTCCTCCCCGGCGGCTTTGGTGCGGCCCTGAACCTGTGCGACTTTGGCCTGAAAGGGGCTGCGGCCTCGGTCAACCCGGAAGTGGCCCGCCTGACACGGGAGATCCATGCTGCCGGGAAACCGATCGGCGCCATCTGCATTGCACCGGCCTTGATCGCCGCCATCCTGGGTAAAGAGGCAGCCCCAACCCTGACCATCGGCACTGATCCTGCCACTGCTGCAGAGCTGGAAAAAACCGGGGCAAAACATCAGGACTGCCCGGCGAACGGTTTTGTGGTGGATCAGGCCAACAGGATCGTGACCACCCCTGCCTACATGCTGGCAGGACGGATTTCCGAGGTGTATGAAGGGATCGGGAAGTGCGTCAAGGCCGTGGTTGAGATGGCCTGATGCCGGAGACTGAAAACGCCGGTTGCAGGGTAGCTGCAACCGGCGTCCGGTACGAGAGCAAAACAGGAGGTTATTTCGAGTAGAGCACCGCAACAATCCGGGCCTTCTGGTCCCCCACCGACACCAGTCCGTGGGGTTCGCTGGAGTCGTAGTAAACGCTGTCGCCGCTTTTCACCCGGTGGACTTCGTTGCCGTAATGCAGGTCAATCTCCCCCTCCAGCACATAGAGGAACTCCTCCTCCCCTTCATGCCGGAAAAAGAGTTTGTCATCCCAGGTTGAGTTTTTCACCTCCACCAGAAACGGTTCCATATGCTTCTGGCGCATGCCATGGGCCAGGGAGTGGTAGGTGTAAGGCCGGTTTTCGGCATTGACCGCCTGACGCTGCAGGTCAGGCCGCAGATCATCCCCCCGGGTCAGCACCAGTCTCTGGCGGTTGCCCTCATCTTCGAAGAAAAAATGGATATCAACCTTAAGGCCGCGGGAAATCTTCAGCAACGTAGCCAGGGGAGGCACCACCTGCTCATTTTCTATCTGGGACAGCAGCGGTTTGGAAAGGCCGGTCAATTCCGACAATTCCTGCAGGGTCAAACGCCGTTGCTGACGTTGCCCCCGGATCTTTTCGCCAATCCGGAACTCCTTGATTTGTGCCTTAATATCCGTCACGGTATGCCTCCTGGCTGCTGCCGTCGCCCCAGCGGGCGAAGCAGTTGACAGCCTGCCGCCTTTGGGCTAGCCTAACCCCGTTCTATGGGGCAATGATGCTCCTGTATACAATCCATTTAACAAGGTTGTCAATATGATGCGCACACCGATCCGACTGCTGTTGCTTATTTCCGCCGCCGTCATCCTTGGCTCCTGTTCTTCCTCAAAGGACGAGCCGCTCTTTTTCAAATCAAAACGTCCGGCTGCCGAAGCTGAACCGCCGGTCAAGGATGTGCCGGCCGATATCCTCTCCACCCAGCGCGCCTTCAGCCAGGTCTCAAAAAAAGTGACCCCGATTGTGGTCAACATCTCAACCATCAGCCGCAAAAAGCTGGTACGCCCGTTCCCGGACCTGCCGCCCCTGTTTGAGGAGTTTTTTGGCGGCGGCCCGCAGACCCGGCGTGACAAGAGTCTGGGGTCCGGCTTCATCATCAGCCGGGACGGCTTTATTGTCACCAACGAGCATGTGGTCCGGGATGCCGAGAGTATCCGGGTCAAGCTCTCCAACGACAAGGTCTATGAGGCCAGGGTCGTGGGCGGTGACCCCAAGACCGACATTGCCGTGATCAAGATTGATGCCGGTGACCTGCCGGTGGCGGTGCTGGGAGATTCGGACCGGCTTGAGGTGGGCCAATGGGCCATTGCCATCGGCAATCCGTTTGGCCTGGAACGCTCCATGACGGTAGGGATCATCTCTGCCACTGGCCGTTCCAATGTGGGGATCGAGAGCATCGAGAATTTCATCCAGACCGATGCCTCCATCAACCCCGGCAACTCAGGCGGACCACTGCTGAATATCCACGGCGAGGTGGTGGGAATCAACACCGCCATCGTGGCGGCCGGGCAGGGGATCGGTTTTGCCATCCCCACCAACATGGCCCGCCCGATCATTAGCCAGCTGGTTGAAAAGGGCAAGGTAACCCGGGCCTGGCTGGGGGTCAGCATCAAACCGGTCACTGAAGAAGAGGCCCGTTCCCTAGGGCTCAGCAAGCCTGCCGGCGTCGTAATTGCCGCTGTGCAGGGTGATGGCCCGGCTGCCAAAGGGGGCCTACAGGCAGGTGATCTGGTAGTCGCATTTGGCTCTAGCGAGGTACGGGACCCCTCCCATCTGCAGCAGCTGGTGGCGGTGACCCGGATCGGTGCTGCAGTGCCGGTGGTGGTTCTGCGCGGGGGGCGTAAAATAACGGTCACGGTCAAGCCCGGTAATGCCGATAGTGCTCCCTCGGCACGGCGTATTGAGCAGGAAGACAGCGCACGCTAAGTCAATTGATTTACTTTGCGGTAAATCTGAGCTAGAGTGTTGCGAATGCTTGGATGACTTCCCCCCGAAAGGAAGAACCATGAATATCATCACCACCAAGGAACAGGCGGCACGTCTGGCACGGGCCATTATCTCCGATGTGGCGATCTACAATCAGGAGAAGGTGGAAAGCGGCATCAAAAATGACAACATCTTTGATGTGCTGTCTGAAGAGATCGAAGAAGGACGCCAGCATTTCTATTCCCGGGTTGCCCCGGAACTTGACCCGGAACGGATGTTCGATCTGACCCTGGTGGATATTCTGATCAAGCGGGCCGGCAAGATTGAATCAGCTATCTGGTAGCAGTTCAGCAAGACCGGATTGCATATAAATCAGAGTGAGGCGTGTCCTGGTGGCGCGCCTCTTCTGTTTGGAGTCTCTGTGGAAACAACCCATTACTGCATTGAGGTACCGGCTGAGGCGGCCGGACAACGGCTGGACGCCTTCCTGGCTACGCGATTGACCGATCTGAGCCGCGCCACGGTACAGCGCCTGATTGACGATGGTCAGGTGGTGCTGACGGAGGGAAAACCACGCTCATCAATGAAACTGGTGGGGGGCGAACAGATTACTGTGGAGATACCGCCGCCGGCACCGGCAGTGCCGCTGGCAGAACAGATCCCCCTGGATATCCTGTATGAAGACCACGACCTGATTGTGATCAACAAGCCGGCCGGCATGACCGTCCATCCCGGCGCCGGGGTGGATTCCGGCACCCTGGTGAATGCCCTCTTGGGCCATTGCACTGACCTGTCCGGTATTGGTGGTGAGATCAGGCCCGGCATTGTGCACCGCCTGGACAAAGGCACCTCCGGTGTGCTGGTGGTTGCCAAGAATGATATCGCCCACCGGGGGCTGGCGGAGCAGTTTGCCGCGCACAGCATTAAGCGGCTCTACTGGGCCCTGATCTATGGCTCACCCAATGACGATACCGGCAAGGTCAGCAACAGCATCGGCCGTCACCCCACTGACCGCTTGCGGATGTCAGGCAAGGCAAAGCACGGCAAAGAGGCAACCACCAACTGGCGGGTGCTGGAACGATTCGGAGCAGCCAGCCTGGTGCAGCTGCGGCTGGAGACCGGGCGTACCCATCAGATCAGGGTCCACCTGAGCGAGGCCAACATGCCGCTTTTGGGTGATCCGCTCTACCCGGATGGCGGCCGTTTCAACAACCTCAAAGACACCCGTCTGAAGGGGATGATCTCCCACCTGGGGAGGCAGGCCCTGCATGCCCGGGTGCTGGGATTCATTCATCCGGTCACCGGCCAGTACCAGGAGTTCAGCAGTGAACCGCCGGAGGACTTCAGCGGGATTCTGGCCTATCTGCGGGAGACCGCCGCTGCGGGCGCTACTTTTTCTTGACGCTGCAGATACACGATACTACAACCCCTGTATGGATTTATTAGCCCACCTCAATACGCCGCAGAAACAGGCCGTACTGCATACTGAAGGCCCGCTGCTGATCCTGGCCGGTGCCGGTTCCGGCAAGACCCGCGTGATCACCCACCGGATCGTGCATCTGATCCGGGAGCACGGCATCCGCCCCTGGAATATCCTGGCCGTAACCTTCACCAACAAGGCCGCCAAAGAGATGGCCGAACGGGTGCAGCACCTGCTCGGCTCCCATGACACCCCGTTGATTGCCACCTTCCACGCCACCTGCGGCCGGATCCTGCGCCAGGATATCCATCAGCTCGGCTATGAGTCCTCCTTTGCCATCTATGATGACAAGGACAGTGAACGGCTGCTGAAGGATGTTATCAAGGAGCTGAATCTGGATGACAAACGCTATCCGGCAAACGGAATCGGTGCGCGGATTGATGACTGCAAGAACCGCGGGCTGCTGCCGGACGAACTGCCGGCGGGGGATCTCTGGAACCAGCAGTTCATCAGGATCTATGCCGCCTATCAGGAGCGCCTCAAGCGCTGCAATGCCCTTGATTTTGGCGATATGATCCTGCAGACCGTACGGCTGTTCGAGCAGTTTCCCGAGGTTTTGTCCCGCTGGCAGCACCGTTTTCAGTGGCTGCTGGTGGACGAGTATCAGGATACCAACCCGGTGCAGTACCGCCTGATCCGCCTGCTGGCCGGTGAACGCCAGAACCTCTGCGTGGTGGGGGATGATGACCAGTCAATCTACTCCTGGCGCGGGGCCGATATCCGCAACATCCTGGAGTTTGAAAAGGACTTCCCCAAGGTCAGCGTGATCCGGCTGGAGCAGAACTACCGCTCGACCCCCACCATCCTGCAGGCGGCCGGGGCCGTGGTGGCCAGAAACTTCGGACGCAAGGCCAAGACGCTCTGGACGGATAATCCGGATGGTGAGCCGATCCGCTGCGAGCGGCTGGAGTCCGACCGGGCTGAGGCCCGTTTTGTTTCATCAGAGATCGCCCTGTTGCAGCGCAACGGGCTGCCGTTGTCGGAGATGGCCGCCTTTTACCGCACCAATGCCCAATCCCGCCTGCTGGAAGAGGCGCTGGCCGCCGAGGGGATCCCGTACCATATCGTGGGCGGTGTCCGGTTCTATGCCCGGCTTGAGATCAAGGATATCCTGGCCTATCTGCGCCTGTTGGAGAATCCGTCCGATGATGTCTCGCTGAAGCGGGTCATCAATGTGCCGCCCCGCGGGATCGGGGCAGCCACGGTGGAACGGGTGGCGGAACTGGCCAGACAGGGACAGCTCACCCTGTTTGAGGCCTTTGAGCGGGCAGTGGACTCAAACCTGCTGGGCTCCGGCCCCCGCAGCAAGGTGGCGGCCTTTGTGGAGCTGCTGCAACGGTTCCGGCGGGTTGCTGCCACCACAACCATGCCTGAACTGGTTCGAGCCATACTGGAAGAATCCGGTTATCTGGCACGCTTAAGGGAAAGCCGGGATGAAGAGGACAGCGAACGGCTGGAAAACCTGGCCCAGCTGGTCTCGGCAGTGGAGGAGTTCAGCACAGCCAACCCCGAGGCCGGTCTGGCCGACTTTCTGGAACAGGTGGCACTGGTCTCTGACCTGGAGCGGGGCGAGGCGGGTAGGCCCTCGGTGACCCTGATGACCCTGCATGCAGCCAAAGGCCTGGAATACAAGGCGGTCTTCATGGTGGGGATGGAGGAACGGCTTTTTCCCCATGTCCGCTCACTGGACGACCCGGACGGCATGGAAGAAGAGCGCAGACTCTGCTACGTGGGAATGACCAGGGCCCGGGAACGGCTCTACCTGCTGTATGCCCGGCGCAGGATGATCTTTGGCCAGGAGCAGGCCAACCTGCCTTCACGCTTTTTAAAGGAGATCCCGGCGGAGCTGATGGAGCGCAATCATGTCTCCTACAGCCCGGAACCGGCCCCGGCACCTCAGCACACACGTTCTTTTTCTGCTGCCCCCTCCCACAACCTTGCCGCGGTGGCTTCGGCCATTGCCGAGGTGGAGATGGTGCCGGAGCCGGGCGATGACTATGGCAACGGCATCTATGTCGGGCTCAAGGTGCGCCATGCCAAATTCGGGCTCGGCACCATCCGCAAGATTGAGGGCAAGGGGGACGACCAGAAGGCGATCGTCTGGTTTGCCGGTTGCGGCCCCAAAAAACTGCTGCTGAGATTTGCCGGACTGGAGCGGGCATAGGCCATGGAATCAACACACCTCAACTATGAACTGGTGCTGGAAGCCCAGGACCGCCTGCGCAAACGGGTCCGCCATACGGAGCTGATCAGCTCCAACCACTTCAGCCGACAGCTGGGCTACCCCCTGCTGCTCAAATGCGAAAACCTGCAGACCACCGGGGCCTTCAAGCTGCGCGGCGCCATGAACTTCATGACGGCCCGTGACCGCAGCGAACTGGCCCAGGGAGTGACGGCAGCCTCGGCCGGCAACCATGCCCAGGGGGTGGCCTATGCTGCTGACCTGCTGGGGGTACCGGCCAAGATCTTCATGCCGGAAAGCACGCCGCCCCAGAAGGTACAGGCCACCCGCGACCTGGGGGCAGAGGTGGTCCTGACCGGCGCCAACTTTGATGAATCCTTTGCAGCAGCCCAGGCAGACAGCAACCGGTGTGGGACCGTATTCATCCACCCCTTTGATGATCCGCTGGTCATGGCCGGTCAGGGCACCATCGGCCTTGAGATCATGAAAGACCTGCCGGACCTGGCCAACCTGCTGGTGCCGATCGGCGGTGGCGGTCTGCTGGCCGGCATTGCCACGGCCATCAAGGAGCATAACCCCCAGGTGCGGATCATCGGCGTGGAATCAGCGGCAGCCCCCTGCATGTACCGGGCCGTGCATGACAACGCCATTGCCGAAGTCCCGCTGGGCACCACTATTGCCGACGGCATTGCGGTCAAAAAGGCCGGTCAGATAACCACGCCGATCATACAACATCTGGTGGATGACCTGGTGCTGGTGGAAGAGGAGGAGATTGCCCTGGCCATTGTGGCGTTGCTGGAAAAAAGCAAGCTGTTGGTGGAAGGGGCCGGAGCCGTCCCCCTGGCTGCCCTGCTGAATGGCCGTGCCAAGGGAATCCGCGGGAAAACGGTCTGCCTGCTCTCCGGCGGCAATATTGATGTCCGCACCCTGGCGCTGGTGGTGGAACGGGGCCTGCTGGCAGCAGGCCGTTACCTGAAGCTACGGATCGAGATGCAGGACACCCCCGGCGCCCTGGCCCATCTGGCTACTGACCTGGCAGAGGCCAAGGCCAATATTCATGACATTACCCATGATCGCCGCACCAAGGGGCTGGTGATGGGTACCACCGCCGTACAGCTGCTGCTGGAGACCCGTGGCCAGGAGCATGCCCACGAGGTGCTCGGCCTGCTTGCCAAGCGCGGTTATTCTGTCACAACGGAGCAGTAAGCTATCATGCGGATACTTGTTACCGGCGCAGCCGGCTTTATCGGTTTTCACCTCTGCCAGCGCCTGCTGGCACGGGGCGATGCGGTCCTGGGGCTGGACAATCTGAACAGCTACTATGATGTCAGCCTGAAACAGGCCCGGCTTGCACAACTGCACCCCCACCCCGGCTTCAGCTTTGTACAGGCAGACCTGGCAGACCGCCCGGCAGTTGAGCGTCTGTTCAGCTCGGAGCCGTTTGAGCTGGTGATTCATCTGGCAGCCCAGGCCGGTGTGCGCTACTCGCTGGAAAACCCCCATGCCTATGTTGACAGCAACCTGGCCGGCTTTATGAGTATCCTGGAAGGCTGCCGTCATGCCGGAGTCAAGCACCTGGTCTTTGCCTCCTCAAGCTCGGTCTATGGCGCCAACAGTACTACCCCCTTTTCTGTTCACCAGAATGTCGATCACCCTGTTTCACTCTATGCAGCCACCAAAAAGGCCAATGAACTGATGGCCCACAGCTATGCCAGCCTCTTCAGCCTGCCGGTCACCGGCTTGCGGCTGTTCACGGTCTATGGCCCCTGGGGCAGGCCGGATATGGCCTATTTCTCCTTTACCAAGGCCATTCTGGAAGGCAGACCGATCAACATCTTCAACCAGGGCAGGATGCAGCGGGATTTTACCTATGTTGATGACATCGTGGAAGGTATTATCCGCATCGCAGACAGGCCGGCAACGGCAAATCCGGCCTGGTCCGGTGCGCAACCTGATCCCGGCAGCAGCTTTGCACCCTATCGCATCTACAACATCGGCAACAACAAACCGGTTGAGCTGTTGCAGTTCATTGAGACCCTGGAACACCAGCTGGGGAAAACCGCGCTGAAAAACTTTTTACCGATGCAGGCCGGCGACGTACCTGCCACCTTTGCCGATATCGATGAACTGGCTGCCGAGACCGGCTTCAGACCTGCCACCTCCCTGGAGGACGGCATTGCACACTTTGTTGCATGGTTCCGCTCGTACTACAACCGCCCCGTATAAATTGTATTGAAAGGAAAAACCAGCATGAACCGAAAAGGCATTATCCTGGCTGGCGGAGCCGGCACCCGTCTGCATCCGGCAACCCTGGCCGTATCGAAGCAGTTGCTGCCGGTCTACGACAAACCAATGATCTATTACCCGCTCAGCACCCTGATGCTGGCAGGTATCCGTGAGATACTGATCATCTCAACACCACAGGACACCCCTCGTTTTGAGCAACTGCTGGGTGACGGAAGTCAATGGGGGCTGGAACTGCAGTACGCCGTACAACCCAGTCCCGATGGCCTGGCCCAGGCCTTCATCATCGGCGAGCAGTTTATCGGCACGAGTCATTCTGCGCTGGTTCTGGGCGATAACATCTTCTACGGCCATGACTTTCATCAGCTGTTGGGCAATGCCATGCAGCGCGAATCAGGGGCATCAGTCTTCGCCTACCATGTCAATGACCCTGAACGGTACGGTGTCGTTGCCTTTGACGCTGACGGCAAAGCCGTCAGTCTTGAGGAAAAGCCGCAGCAGCCGAAATCAAACTATGCGGTTACCGGGCTCTACTTCTACGACAACAGTGTGGTGGAGCGGGCTCGCGAGCTGAAGCCGTCAGCCCGCGGAGAGCTTGAGATTACCGACCTTAACCGGCTCTACCTCGAGGAACACAGGCTGTCGGTTGAGATCATGGGCCGCGGCTATGCCTGGCTGGACACCGGCACCCACGAGAGCCTGCTGGAGGCAGGGCAGTTTATTGCTACCCTGGAAAACCGCCAGGGCCTCAAGGTCGCCTGTCCGGAAGAGATTGCCTGGCGCCAGGACTGGATCACGGCCAAGCAGCTTGAAAAGCTCGCTCTACCGCTTGCCAAGAACGGCTATGGCCAATACCTGATGCGGCTTTTGAAGGATCAGATACTGTAACTGTCACCACGACTACTGGAGATTTGGCATAGCCGGTAAAGGCACCACAACCGGGCAGCGGAACTCGGTAACCCAAATCAAGAACCGGATACCTCATTTGGGGCATAAAATTGTTCCCGCAATTGACCACAAGGACAACTTTATTTTTAACATATTGATTTTACTAAAATTAACATCAAATCCAAAACTTGGCATGACTACTGCTATAACAAAATTATCAAAATTCCTTTAGGAGGATGTACCCCATGAAAAAGATCATCGCTTCCCTGATCGCAACTGTTGCTTTCGCTGGTTTCGCTTTCGCTGCTGAGCCTGCTGCTCCTGCTGCTGCTCCTGCTGAGAAGGCACCTGCTGCTGAGAAGGCACCTGCCAAGAAGAAAGTTGCCAAGAAGAAAGCTGCTAAGAAAGCAGAGAAGAAAGAAGCTGCTGCTCCTGCCGCTGCTCCTGCTGCTGCTCCTGCTAAGTAATTGCTTCTTAGCCAAGCGTAAAAAGGCCGCATCCTCCGGGATGCGGCCTTTTTTTATCCAAACAGGGATGGCTCCGCAGGCAGAAACGGCTCCAGCCGTCTGAAGAGCTGATGCAGCCGTTCGGCATACCAGGGGATATTCAGATCCGGGTGCGCTGGATCAAAGTCAGCAACCAATCGGCAACTTTCATGCACGATGACATTTTTTGCATGTCCTGACACGTAATACCGGATCTTGTCTCCCACACGCCAGGCCCCAGGCCCTGCAAGCGCCAGCTCGTACACCGCCGCCCGATTACGTTTCCCGCTTTGTACGGCCTGCAGATAGTTCTCCCGGGTATCCAGCACGGTTTCACTCCGCGTGACCCAGCTTACCGGGCAGGTATGATCCGTTAAACGCCGCAAAAACGCTTCATACAGCCGGCAAACCTGTTCCCCCTGACCGACCAGCACCAACCTGACCGCCTCCAGAAGAAACTCCCGGAGAAACGGCTCCATGGCACGGGAGACAAAACTGCTCCCCCTGACCACCATCTCCCCGCCCTGTTCCAGCAAGGCATAGTTATTCTGCTTGTAGACAAGCATGGCCTGATAGCGACCACTACAGTACAAATCTGCACCGCAGGGCAGAATCCCGGCCAGACGCTGGATCAGCATGTCGATTTCATCGTCGCCGTCATGTCCGGCCGGTGGCATGAAATAGATGCCCTGCAGATCAGCGGCCACCGGTTCCGCCCCCTGTTCCCTGAGCCAGTCGAGCAGATCCCTGACAAGCACATTCCTGAGGCGCTCAAGCTCTCCAGCCGCTACCGGGTCGGAAAACGGGTACTGCCCACGAGCCAGCAGTTCGGACCAGGCCGGTAAAAGCAACCTGCATGCTGCGTGCTTTTGCTTACCCAAGAGACGTTCCGGCTGTTCAGAGCAGAGTTGCAGCACGCTACGCAGTGCTGTTGGAAAAACACCCAGCTCGTCCCCGTGCGGGGCAATCCGGTAGGCCAGCATGATTGCAGCTGCCAATGCAGAGAGTTCGCAGTGAACAACAGGCCCCAGCCGTCCCCGCCGCAGCATCTGGCTGCCATTGTATTCGGCAGCCTTCCGCTGGGTAGCCGGGGCCGGTACCGCATGCTGCCGGAAGAGGTATTCACGCACCAGCAACGCATTGACTGCTGCCGCTGAGGTTCGGGAAAGCAGCCCCTGCAGACTGACAGGGTACAACTGGACCTGGCGATACCAGTAAGGTATCAGCAGCTGATACAGCGCAACCGTCTCCCTGACAGCAGACCGGAGAGGCTGCTGATCCGTAGCAAAGGACGTATTGCAGCCAAACCACGTTGCCACCTGGCGCAGCCCGCTGCCCGGCAGCGGCTGGACCTGCCGGTCATACTGGCGGACCAATGCCCGGGTATCAAGCACGGTACGGCCATAGACTTCAAAGCGCGGCCGGCCGGCATGGTGTTCCGGCATATGCTGCTGATACGGCTCAGTGCCGTTTCTGCCCCATTCAAGCCGTACCCCGTGCCTGCGGGCACGGCTGACAAGGCATGGCAGCTCATCCTCACTCAGCTGATAGCCGGTTATGACATCCGGGTCCTGTTCCTGGATGATCATGGTCAGACGCCTCAGCAGTTCCGGCTCCGTCAACTGATCAGCGCTGATCACCGCTTCAAAATCTGTCCCATTGCTGACTGCTATGGCAGTAATTGCCGCGTTTCCGCACGGATCATGCCGGGGCATCTGCATATCAGCCCGGTCGACGCTCACGGCAATGCAGAGCACCTTCAGGTCACGTGGCTCCAGGCCTTTAAAACAGGTGATCCCGCTTGCCACCAAAAACTGCTGGCTGCTCTCGGGAAAGGCGAACCACACTGCAGGCCTGTTTAACTGCTGCAGGTGTTCCCGCAACTGACACCAGTCACGCCAGCTGTCGAGCTGCACGAGCCAGCTGAGCCCGCCACTTCCTTGTAAGTGGTGCCGCCTGGTTGCGACAGGTACGGCATCGGCCAGGGCGGGATCTGCCAGTAGTACAAAGGGATGAAAGGGATGGTCTCGAAAGGTAACACCTGACTCACTGCGGGTAAAGACCCGGAAAAACTGGCCGACAGGCTCAAGTGCAACCACCCCGTCTACAGTGGCTCGGCTTCCTGATGCAGTATGCGGTGGGAGTTCGGAATACGGCATACCTGCAGTATACCGGTAAATCAGCAGCTGTCATCCAATCGAGCAAAAAAATCGGCGTTACCTGAAAGGTAACGCCGATTGGACAGCTTCGCACAGATTGTCAGTGCTGCTTATTTAGCATGCTTTGCCAGATAGCTGGCAACGCCCTCTGCAGTCGGCTTCATAGCTTCATCGCCCTGCTTCCAGTTAGCCGGGCAGACTTCGCCGTGGGTATCGGTAAACTGCAGCGCATCCAGCATCCGCAGTGCTTCGTCAACGCTACGGCCCAAAGGCAGGTCGTTAATGACGCAATGACGGACCACACCTTTCGGATCAATCAGGAACAGGCCACGCAGGGCAACACTGGCAGGATGCTCGATACCATAGGCCTTGGTGATTTCCTTGTTCAGGTCTGCAACCATCGGAAACTGAACCTGTCCAATCCCGCCGTCCTCAAGCTTGGTATTTTTCCAGGCCAGGTGGGTGAATTTTGAGTCGATTGAGATCGAGATCAGTTCGCAGTTGCGCTGCTTGAATTCATCCAGCTTCTTGTTAAAGGCCAGGATTTCAGAGGGGCAGACAAAGGTAAAGTCCAGAGGATAGAACAACAGATAGACATACTTGCCTTGGTAGCTGGAGAGGGATACCTGGCCAAATGAGTTGTCGGCCATAACGGCGTCGGCAGTAAAATCAGGAGCAGCCTTGGTTACGAGGGTACAGGTTGACATAGTGGTTCTCCTTGTTGGGATGGTGTAATTGATTGTATGAAATTGATACCAAGCAATCTGCCCGCTGTCAAGAGGATAAAAAGAGTCTTTTGATCTTTTTTTACAAATACGGCGTAAAAAGCCGCGCTGCGCCGTCCCGCAGTTTGATTGCCAGCGGCCGTGCCTCCAGTTCCTGCAGCGTCACCCGGTGTGATGCCACCAGCATGGATTCAAAATGCTTATTCAGAGTGGCAGTCATATCCCGATCGTACAGCGAAAGATTCAACTCGAAGTTAAGGCGGAAACTGCGGGTGTCCAGGTTGGCAGAGCCGATCAGGGCCCAGCTGCCATCCACCAGCAACAGTTTGGTATGGGCGAAAGGCGGGGGCTGCTCAAGAATCTGAATCCCATTCTTGATCAGTTCCCAGTGACTGGCACGTGAGGCCCAGGCCACAAACGGCAGATTATTAAGCTGCGGCAACACCAGTGTAATCTCCACCCCGCGCAGTGCAGCGGTGATAAGAGCCGTAACCATGGGGCGGTCAGGGATAAAGTAAGGGGTCATTATGCGGACCTGCTGTTTTGCCGTAGAAAGCGCCCCCATCACAATCCATTCCAGTTTGCGGAACTCCTTGTCCGGGCCATCGGCAATGGCTCGAACCAGGGCTGTACCACATTGATCAAGCACCGGGAAATAACGCACCTCATCAAGGCGCTGGCCGCTGACAAAATACCAGTCTTCCAGGAAAATACGCTGCAAGTCGCCAACAACAGGGCCGCGGACCTGAAAGTGCAGGTCACTGGCGGCGTGGGACAGGTCTGTTGTTGCCACGCAATGGTTGCTGCGAATGTTCATGCCGCCCGTAAAGGCGATCTTCCCGTCAACGATCAGCAGCTTTCTGTGGTTGCGCAGATTGATAAACGGCCCCTTGAAGAGCGGCAGGTAGTGACGGATATCAACACCACTGTCCTTCAAGGCAGCACGCGCAGTCACCGTGCTGTAACGCTCACCCATGGCATCCACAATGACCCGTACCGTGACCCCCCTCTGTACTGCAGAGGCAAGGCTGCTGACAAAATGCCCGCCGATCTGGTCTCCGTCAAAGATGTAGCTGCAAAGATGGATAGAGTCGCGAGCCTGCCTGATGGATTCCAGCATTGCCGGATACGCCTCTTCCCCGTTTTTAAGGGGAACAAGATGGTTGCCGGGATGGTTACGGGTTCTGACCACACGGTTGGTCAAGGTTTCAAGGTTATAAAACCCGCTGAAGGTATCCGGCAGGGCAGATAAAACTTTTGACTCCGGCGGAAAGAGATCATGGATATCAAGACGACGACCGCTTTTATGCCAGCCATGCGCACGCCTGGTAATACGGTTAATCCCCAATAGCCAGTAACAAAAGGAACCGATAACCGGCAGGCTGAGGCTCAGGCTGACCCAGACCAGGGCCGAGCGCGGATCACGCTTGTGCAGCAGCGCATGCCCGGCTGCCCAAATCGCAGCAGCCAGCGCAGCCCCCAAAACGACCAGCAGGGTCAGATCATCAACTATGGTTTTGTCACGCCAGGTCAATGATGATATCGCCGTTTTCAATCCGGACTGGCCAGGTTTTAAGCGTAAACTCAGGGTGATCTTTGCAACTGCCATCCTTCAGTTCAAAGCGGTAACCATGGCGTGGACAAGCAAGGTGGGAGTCTTTAAGCAGTGCTCCTGCCATTGGAGCCCCCTGATGTGGACACTCGTTTTCAACCGCGTAGATCGTGCCTTTCAGATTGACCAGCAGAATCTCCTGGTCTCCAACCGTTATCTGCTTCTTACCAAGATTGGGCACCTCTTCCAAACGTGCAACTACCGGCATGATTCATCCCCCTTCATAGATAGATTGATTTTATAAGCGTACCACAGTTCCTGAAATGATCAAAACCAGCGTGAATGCCGAACATCTAAGCTCTTCATCGCTTATTGTGCAAATGATTTAAGCTGAAATTGATTAAAAACAATCAACAAAGCAAGTTAACACACGCAATAACAGCACCTTACAGGTGTGGCACAATCAATGCTAGTAGTAACAGCAGACAGGCGCCATACGGCGCAGGCACTTATAACGCCGCTGTCCTCCTTCTTTTACCGGGGGCGTCAGGCCCCCGGGCTTTTTTTGTGAACGACGTGCAACAGCAGCATATAAAAATTAGCAGCAAGAACCGAAAGGAGGCTGGCACCATGAAACTGGTAGAAGCGATCATCAAGCCGTTCAAGCTGGACGAGGTCAAGGACGCCCTGAACGAAATCGGTATTGAGGGGATCACCGTTAGTGAAGTAAAGGGGTTTGGCCGACAGAAAGGACATACCGAGCTCTACCGTGGTGCCGAGTATGTGGTTGACTTTATTCCCAAGGTCAAGATCGAGCTCGCTGTTTCCGATGAGCTGGTGACCAAGGTGGTGGAGACAATTCAGAATACCGCCAAGACCGGCCGGATTGGTGATGGCAAAATCTTTGTAATCAGCCTGGACGAGGCAGTACGGATCCGCACCGGAGAAACCGGCAGCGAAGCTATTTAACAGGGCTAAAGAGTTTTATCATAAAATAGATCATAGGAGGTTAGGTATGAAACTGAAGCACGCTCTCTTTGTTGTCATGTTTGTACTCTTCGCCGGCATGGTGGGTATCTCCGCCATGGCTGAAGAGAAGAAGGATGCTGCCCCAGTAGCGGCAACCGCTGAAGCCCCGCAAGCAGCTGCTACAGCCACACCAGCCATAGCAACTCCAGCTCCTGTCGCTGCTGCACCGGCAGCGACAGCAAAGCCCCCTCTAACAGCTGATGAGGTTCAGACCAACCTGAACTTTGTCTGGACATTAATCGCTGCCTTTTTGGTCTTTGTCATGCAGGCCGGTTTTGCCATGGTGGAGATCGGATTTACCCGCGCCAAGAACGCCTGTAACATCCTGATGAAAAACATGATGGACTTTTCAGCTGGTGCCATTGCCTACTGGGCAATCGGGTTTGGCTTAATGTTCGGGGTTAGCAACGGTTTCTTTGGCACAACGCACTTTTTCTTTTCCGGTGTAGGTGAGGCTGATCAACCCTGGAATTTTGCCTTCTGGATGTTCCAGGTAGTTTTTGCCGCAACAACTGCCACCATTATTTCCGGTGCGGTTGCGGAACGTACTAAATTCAGCGCCTATATTGCTTATTCATTTGTAGTCTCTGCCGTTATCTATCCAATATTCGGTTCATGGGCTTGGGGCAGCCTGTACAAAGGTGCTGGCTGGCTGGCAGGACTTGGATTCATTGATTTTGCCGGATCAACAGTAGTTCACTCTATGGGTGGGTGGCTTTCCCTTGCTGGGGCACTTATTGTTGGGCCCCGTATTGGCAAATATGACAAAAATGGCAATATGCGCCCTATTCCTGGTCACAATATCCCATTGGCCGGTCTGGGTGTTTTCCTGCTCTGGTTCGGCTGGTATGGATTCAACCCCGGTTCAACAACAACAGGCAACAACACCATCGCTATTATTGCTGTAACCACCACGCTTGCTGCAGCAGCGGGCGCCAACTCTGCTATGTTCTTCACCTGGCTTAGGTTTGGCAAGCCCGATGTCGGTATGACCATGAACGGTGCCCTAGCAGGTCTTGTCGGCATAACTGCCGGTTGCGCCAATGTCTCGCCGCTTTCATCTGTCATTATCGGACTGGTTGCCGGTGTACTGGTTGTTTTATCGGTCATGTTCTTCGATAAGATCAAAATTGATGATCCCGTCGGCGCAATATCGGTGCATGGCGTTTGCGGCGCATGGGGCACCTTAGCCGCAGGTCTCTTTAATACTGCCGGATTCAGCATCAAACAGGTTGGTGTGCAGTTGGCAGGAATTGGCGCATGTTTTCTCTGGGCCTTTGGTTGCGGCCTGATCCTCTTCAAGGTTATTGACCTGGTGATCGGTATGCGGGTTTCAAAGGAAGAAGAGATGGCCGGGCTTGACATGGCTGAGCACGGTGCTTCGGCATACCCTGATTTCCAAACAGTTCACTTTGGAGCTATGTTTAACCCGGATGAGGGCAGCAGTAAGGACAAATAGTTACATCAGTAGTACATTCACGGGCAGTATTTCACGGCCCACAATCAGCTGAGCATGCTGATTGTGGGCCTTATTTTTACCTTCTCAAGAGACAAACCTTACAGTCATTTAATTATTGTTCACAAATTAAACCAATGCATGCAACAAAATGCACCACTGACCAAAATACCCTCACCCTGACTAATAATTACGCCGACATGACTACTAGATAGGCAAATAAGTCACTGTATCAACCTTCCATGCCCTACTTATAGACATATCCACCTGTTTTTATGGCATTTTCAAAGATGGCACGGCTAGTGCTATGGAAATAACCGACAGGCGCCTCAGGGCGTGGGCATGACAAACGCCGCTGTCCTCCTTCATGTACCGGGGGTGTCAGGCCCCCGGATTTTTTAGCCACAACGCAGGAACACTATACACACTCAGAAGGATCGAAAGGAGGCTGACACCATGAAACTGGTAGAAGCGATCATCAAGCCGTTCAAACTGGATGAAGTCAAGGATGCCCTGAACGAAATCGGCATCGAGGGAATCACGGTCAGCGAGGTCAAGGGATTCGGACGCCAGAAAGGCCACACGGAGCTGTACCGTGGCGCCGAATATGTCGTTGACTTCATCCCCAAGGTAAAACTGGAGATCGCTGTTTCTGACGACCTGGTGGCCAAGGTGGTTGAGAGCATCCAGAACACAGCCAAGACCGGTCGCATCGGTGATGGCAAGATTTTTGTCATCGGCCTGGAAGAAGCCGTACGTATCCGCACCGGCGAGACCGGTGGCGAAGCAATCTAAACACACATCAAGAAGCCATTTAAATAGTCAGGAGGCTGGTTATGAAACTCAAGCATTCACTCATTGTTGTCATGTTGACCCTCTTCACCGCTCTGGTAGGCGTATCTGCCATGGCTGAAGAGAAAAAAGATGCGGCGCCTGCTGCTGCAGTTGCAACTGAGGCGCCCAAGGCACCTGAAGCGGCAGCTCCCGCAGCTGCACCGGTTGCCGCTCCCGCCGCTGCTGCTCCAGCAACCCCGCCAGACGTCAAACCGGTTCTGAACACTGGCGATACCGCCTGGATGCTGGTCTCTTCAGCCCTGGTACTGCTGATGATCCCCGGGCTGGCCCTGTTTTACGGCGGTATGGTCCGCCAGAAAAACGTCCTGTCCACCATGATGCACTCCTTTGTTGCCATGGGTATTGTCGGCGTACAGTGGGCCGTAATCGGCTACTCACTGGCCTTTGCACCTGACATGGGCGGTATGGGCCTGATCGGCAACTTCAGCAAATTCATGCTGAACGGCCTGATCGTGATGAAAGATGCCGCATCCGGCACGGTGGAGTGGACCCTCTTCCAGAACTACACCAAAGAACCCGGCGCAATCCCGGAGCTGGTCTTTGCCATGTACCAGGCGATGTTTGCCATGATCACCGTGGCCCTGATCTCAGGCGCCATGGCTGAGCGGGTCAAGTTTTCAGCCTACTGCCTGTTTGTTCTGCTCTGGACCACCCTGGTCTATGATCCGCTGGCACACTGGGTCTGGATGACCGACGGCTGGTTGTTCAAGAAGGGCGCACTGGATTTTGCCGGTGGTACGGTTGTTCACCTCTCCTCCGGTATCTCCGCCCTGGTATTCCTGGCCTTCCTTGGCAAGCGTCACGGCTTCCCGAATGAGCGGATGGCCCCCCACAACCTGCCCCTGACCCTGCTTGGCGTAGGCCTGCTCTGGTTCGGCTGGTACGGTTTCAACGCAGGCTCCGCAATCGTTGGTGTCAACAACTCTGATGCCGCAGGCGGCTTGGCTGGTCTGGCCTTTGCCACCACCACCATCGCCCCTGCAGCAGCCGGTCTTTCCTGGATGATCGCTGAGTGGATGCACTCCGGCAAGCCCTCCGCCCTTGGATTTGGCTCAGGTGTTGTTGCCGGCCTGGTTGTAATTACCCCTGCTGCCGGCTTCGTACAACCCGGCGCTGCCCTGATCATGGGTGTGGCTGCAGGCCTGGTCTGCTACGGCGGCATCCTGCTCAAGGCCAAGCTGAAGTATGACGACTCCCTTGACGCCTTTGGTGTTCACGGTATCGGCGGCACCTTCGGCGCCATCATCACCGGCGTGTTTGCCACCGTAGGGGCAACCGGCCTGCTGGCTGGCAACGCCAAACAGCTGATGATTCAGTTGATTGCGGTACTGGCAGCCGGTGTCTACGCAGTGGTTGTAACCCTGATCATCACCTTCATCCTGGACAAGACCATCGGTCTGCGGGTAGAGAAGGAAGACGAAATCATGGGTCTTGACCAGACACAGCACAGCGAATCAGGCTACAACATGTAACAGCTGTAGCAGCACAGCAGCAACATCCGGGCCGGCCTTCACCTGGGGTGATGAGCGGCCCGGATTGATTTTTAGCGGAAGCACACAAAAAAATGCTTGCATTTGTCGGCATGCAGTGCTAATAAATTTTTTCCTTGCCCAGGTGGTGGAATTGGTAGACACGCAAGATTCAGGTTCTTGTGCTCGCAAGGGTGTGCTAGTTCGAGTCTAGTCCTGGGCACCATTCAAAGAAAATGCCTCCGAAGTGTAGACTTCGGAGGTTTTTCTTTTTCAGCAAGGGACCACCATGCCTCTGGATCTGTTGAGTGTTGAAAAACCGGCCCGCTACATGGGTGGCGAAATGGGATCGGTCGTAAAGCCGGTTGCTGATCTACGCATCGCCCTGGCCTTTCCCGATGTGTATGAAGTCGGTATGAGTCACCTCGGGCTTCGCATTCTCTATCAGATCCTGAATACCCAGGATGGCATTGCCGCCGAGCGCGCCTACACCCCCTGGCCCGACATGGCGGCCCAGATGGCAGCCGAGCAGGTTTCCCTCACCACCCTTGAAACAGCCACACCGCTCGCAGAGACCGATATTATCGGTTTTACACTCCAGTATGAGCTTTCCTGCACCAATATCCTGACCATGCTACGCCAGGCCGCCATCCCTGTGCGAGCTGCCGATCGCGCAGACGGCGGGCCGCTCATTATCGGCGGAGGCCCCGGCGCCTACAATCCCGAGCCGCTGGCCCCGTTCTTTGATGCCTTTTTACTGGGTGACGGCGAAGAAGCGGTGCTTGAGATCGCCCAGTGTGTACGAGACTGGAAACGATTGGGCAACAGTGACAAACAGGAGCTGCTCGCACAGCTTGCCGGCATCCCTGGCGTCTATGTGCCTTCATTTTTCAACCTTGTCTACCACGACGACGGCCGGGTTGCCTCAATACAGCCGCTAAAATCTGGCTACACGACCGTACGCAGACGTTTCCTGCCTGATATTGAAGCAGCCGCCTTTCCTGACAGCCCGATCATCCCGTTCATGAAGACCATTCACGACCGTGTTGCGATTGAGGTTGCACGCGGCTGTACCCGCGGCTGCCGCTTCTGCCAGGCCGGCTACATCTATCGCCCCCTGCGCGAACGTTCTCCGCAACGGATCAATGAGCTGATTGAGACCTCGCTAAAAAACACCGGCTATGAAGAGATCTCGCTACTGTCACTCTCCACCGGCGATTACAGCTGCATTGCGCCGCTACTGCAGGAGCTGATGGCCCGCCATGCCCAGGGGCGGGTTGCCGTTTCACTCCCCTCATTACGGGTAGGCACCCTGACCCCGGAGTTGATTGACGAAATTCGCAAGGTACGCAAAACCGGTTTTACCCTGGCACCTGAAGCCGGCAGCGAACGGATGCGCCAGGTCATCAACAAGGGGATCTCGGAACAGGACCTGCTTGAAGGCGCCTACAACATCTTTGCCGCCGGCTGGCGACTGATCAAGCTGTACTTCATGATGGGACTCCCCACAGAAACCCAGGACGACCTTCAGGCGATCCCCGAACTTGCCCGCCAGGTCAAAAACCAGGCCCGCCGTTCCGGTGGACAGGGTGAAGTCAACGTGGCGGTCAGCACCTTTGTGCCCAAGCCCCACACCCCTTTCCAGTGGCAACGCCAGCTTTCCCTTGACGAGACCCGTGATCGCCAGCGTTTTCTGAAGGATGAGATGCGGCGGCGCAAACTGAACTTCAAGTATCAGGATGCAGAACTATCCTTCATGGAGGGGGTTATTGCACGGGGAGACCGCCGTCTGGCCGACGTGCTTGAACGTGCCGTTGAACTGGGTGCCTGTTTTGACGGCTGGAACGAACATTTTTCTCTGCAGCGCTGGCTGCAGGCCTTTAGCGAGTGCGGCATTGATCCCAACTGGTATCTACGGGAACGGGACCAGAACGAACTGCTGCCCTGGGATCACCTGGATGCCGGCATTGACAAGGCTTTTCTGCTGAAAGAGCTTAACCGGGCCCACAGCGAGGCGGCAACCCCGGACTGCCGTTTTGGCGCCTGCTCCAACTGCGGGGTCTGCGATTTTAAAACGGTGGCCAACCGTGTTGTACCGGAGCAGCAACCCGCGCTTACCGCCAGCGGATTACCGGCGACTCCTGATGCAATTACCCAACGCCGCCTGCGGATGCGTTTCTCCAAGACCGGCCCGATCCGCTATCTGAGCCACCTTGACCTGATCAACCTCTTTACCCGTGCCGTACAACGGGCCGGTGTACCGATCCTGTACAGCCAGGGGTTCCACCCCCATCCACGCTTTTCCTTTGCCACAGCCACGTCGGTCGGCGTTGAATCACAGGCCGAGTACCTGGACCTGTTTGTGGGTGACATCGGGGCTGATGAGGCACTCCGGCGCCTTAACCAAGTGCTGCCGGCAGGCATCGCCATACTGGAATCACACGAGGTTGACCTGAAGGCCCCCTCGCTTTCTCCCTTGATTGAGGCCACCCGTTACCGGGTCACCCTGCCCGGCTATGACCCGGAAACGCTCCGGAACCAATGTGTGCAATTTATGGCACAGGAATCCTGGGTACTGGTACGCGCCAAAAAAGGTCAGCAGCAGACCATCGATCTACGCAGGGAAACCCGAGAGCTGAGCGCAAACGGGCACAGCCTTGAGCTCACCATCGGCCGGGGCAAGGCGATTGAACTGACTGCCGCCATCACCGGCCTGACACCTGATGCCTTAAAAACTGTACATATTGAAAAGACATCAGTTGTTTTTGTGGCATACTAAGTAAAATTTCATCCAACTTTTTTATAGAGGTATCACCATGGCATCAGAACTTGTTATTAACGTCACCGCCCATGAGACGCGCATCTCCTTGATTGAAAAGGGGACCATTGCAGAGCTGTATATCGAACGCACGCGGGAAAAAGGGATCGTCGGCAACATCTACAAGGGCCGGGTAGTCCGGGTACTGCCCGGCATGCAGGCGGCCTTTGTTGACATCGGCCTTGAAAAGGCGGCCTTTCTGTATGTGGCCGATGTGTTCGACGCCATTGAAGAGTATGAAAACCTGATGGATGGCGGCAAGAAGGAAGACCATCACGATGACAGCAGCGACCAGGAATTCAAGGTGCTGCATCCGATCGAAGACCTGCTGCAGGAGGGCCAGGAACTGCTGGTACAGGTTTCAAAGGAACCGATCGGCACCAAAGGGGCCCGCATCACCTCACACATCTCGCTGCCGGGCCGTCATGTCGTCTACATGCCCACCGTTGATCATGTCGGCATCTCCCGCAGGATTGAAGAGGAAGAGGAGCGGGAACGGCTGCGCGAAATCGTTGACCGCCTGCGCCAACCCGGCTGCGGCTTCATTGTCCGCACCGCATCGGAAGGCAAGACCGAAGAAGACCTGCGGGCTGACATGGAATACCTGGCCAAGATCTGGGCCGAGATCGTCAACAAGAAGGAGAAGGCAACGGCCCCCTGCCTGATCCACGCCGACCTTGATGTGGTGCAGAAGGTGGTCCGGGATATCGTGACCGATGACGTCAATCGTATTGTGATCGACTCCAAGGCCGACCATGACCGGATTGTGCAGTTTATCTCCACCTTTATGCCCAAGATGAAATCCTCCATCGAACTGTATGATGAGGAGGAGCCGATTTTTGACCAGTACGGCCTGGAGGTTGAAATCAGCCGCGCCCTTGGACGCAAGGTCTGGCTGAAATCAGGCGGCTATATCATTATCGAGCAGACCGAAGCGCTGACCGCCATTGACGTCAACACCGGCCGCTTTGTGGGCAAGCACAATCTGGAAGACACCATCCTCAAGACCAACCTTGAAGCGGTCAAGGAGATCGCCTACCAGCTGCGCCTGCGCAATATTGGCGGCATTATCATCATCGACTTTATCGACATGGAGAAAGAGGTCAACCGCGAGAAGGTCTATGCAGCCCTTGAAGATGCCCTCAAGAGTGATAAATCCAAGACCAATATCCTGAAGATATCCGAGCTGGGACTGGTGGAGATGACCCGCAAGCGGGTACGGGAAAGCATCGGCAGAATGATGTGTGAACCCTGCCCCTACTGTGAGGGGCGCGGCTACGTCAAGTCCAAGACCACGATCTGCCATGAGATCTTCAGGGAGTTGCGGCGCGAGATGCTGGATATCCGCGGCACAAAGGTCCTGCTCAGTGTCCACCCCCAGGTGGCTGACCTGCTCTATGATGAAGAGCGACGCGGGCTGGAAGAGCTTGAAAAGAAGTTTAAGAAGCGGGTCACAGTCAGGGCCAAGCCGGGCTTCCATCAAGAACAGTTCGAGGTGGTTATCAGCTAATCACCCCGGCTAGCAGCACTATTTGATCGTACAACGCAAAAGCGACGCAGGATTTTTCCTGCGCCGCTTTTATTTCTCTCAGCCTGTACTGATAAGCTTAGGCTGCCTTGCGGAGATCGCGATGATCAAGCTGCATGGTCAGGGCAACCATGGCTTCGCGCATGATGTCGGATACCGACTTATGGGTACGCCGCACCAAAGACTCAAGCTGCTCACGCTCTTCGTCACTAACCCGCATTGAAATCACATTATAACGAGGATTTTCTCTCATTCTGCCCATGTTGTCTGTTCTCCTTGGTATGGAAATGGTGGTGGTGTTTACGTTATGACTCCATATATGCCAACACCATGCCAAAACAGAAACAAACGCATTAAATACAATAATTTTAGGCTGTTACCAAATTAGACCATTCTCATCTTATTGTGCACAGCCTCTTTTATGTGCCACAATCGACACACAAAAGACAAAAGTATACACTATTCTAGAACGAGTTACCGTGGCTCATTAGACAACCTCCAAGCCCCGCTCCAGTTTGCGCTGTACCGCAATCCCGTTCTTTTCCAGCAGGCGGTAAAAAGTACGGCGCGGCACATCGGCCAGGCGGGCGGCCTTTGAAACATTCCCACCGGCCTCCTCCAGATAACGCAGAATCAGGTTACGTTCCAGACGCACCACATGGGTCTCCCGCTCAGCCTTAAACGAGGTCCGACGCACACCAGGCAGGACACCGGCCCGCTCTTCAAAGATTTCCCGGAAAATCGAAGGCAGATTTTCCAGACGCACCACCCCGTCTTGCGAAAGGACCGCGGCCCGTTCAATAATATTCTGCATCTCGCGAATATTACCGGGCCAGCGGTAATTCCGCATAGCGGTTACTGCCCGCTCTTCAATCCCGGTCAGGCGTTTATTCAGTTTTTTGCGCGCCTTCTCAAGGAAGTGGCGGGACAGGATCGGGATCGACTCCGGACGCTCCCGCAACGGTGGCAGGTCAATAGAAAAGACATTCAGGCGGTAGTAGAGATCCTCCCGGAACCATCCGTCCCGGACCCCTTGCTCCAGGTCCTTATTGGTGGCTGCAATCAGACGCACATTCACCCTTTTGACGGCAGTCCCCCCCACCGGCCGCACCTCGCCCTGATCCAGCAGGCGCAACAGCTCGGCCTGCAGCTTGGGGGTAATGTCACCGATCTCATCCAGGAAAATGGTGCCGCCATCCGCTGCCTCAAACAGACCTTTGCGATCAGCAATGGCACCGGTAAACGCCCCCTTCTTATGGCCGAACAGTTCACTTTCCAGCAGGGAATCCGCCAGCGTCGTACAGTTGACCGTAACCAGCGGCTTATCGGCCCGTGTACTCAGGCGGTGAATGGCCCGTGCCGTCAGCTCCTTGCCGGTACCGGTTTCACCACGGATCAAGACCGTTGTGGGGGTCGGCCCGACCTGCCGGATCAGATCAACAACAGCGGCATTTTCCCGATCATCACCAATGATCATATCCTCACCCAGCTGCTTGTCCAGCTCACGCGACATCAGTTCATACTTCTGCATCAGAAGGCCGCGGTCTTCCTCCATCTTGCGCAGGTTATAGGGCAGGCACATGCCGATATCGGCCAGCCCCTGGAACACGGCAACCGCATGTTCCCGACAGGTGGCATAGCCGCAGGCCCGGCAGTTCAACTCGTCTCCCTGGCTGAATTTTGCGGTGGCATGCAGTATTCTGCGCACATCGTCACTTTTCGGCGCAGGCAGTTTGATCGATTTATCCTGAAAGCTCTGGGAAAGCTGGGCAGGTGAGACCGCCGAGCGGTAATGGGCAGCGGTACGGTAGGGGATATTGCTGCTGTTATAGCGGATAATCAGATTGCGCTTGAAAAGGTTTGTCAGATCACGATTTTTTCCGGGTCCGTCAACACAGCCGCCATCACAGAAACGCAGGTCAACATAGCGCGGGCTGATCCGGCCGGCCGCCAGATCCCGGACAATCTCCAGGGTGTGGCTTTCCCCCTCAGCAGCAACGGTCTCCGTATCAAGAAAATCAGTGGCGATGTCCAGTGCCCGCAACGGTCCGCCGGAGAGGGTAAACATCCGCCCCTGCTGCGGATCAATGCCATCAAAGGCCGCCTCTGACAGATTTGCCGGCGTGATGCCGCGACGACGGAAAAAAAGCTCGATCTCACTGTAGGTCAGCACCACATCCACCAGACTGGCCACCTCAGGGGACTGAATTTCAAACTTTGCCGCAATGCAGGTACTGAGATAGACCACCCTGGCCTGCGGCCCCAACGCCTCTTTGATAAAGCGTCCCATTGCCACCATGGGTGAAACCACCGGCATCAGATTGGGTAGCAGCTTGGGGTAATGCCGTTCAATCAGATCAACCACCGCAGGGCAGTGGGTAGAGATCAAGGGGCGGTCTGTTCCGGCAATCTCCTGCGCGTAATGGGGGGCAATCATCCGGGCGCCATACGCCCCCTCATGCACCTCATGAAAACCAAGGCTTTTCAGGCCCGCAACCAGCTGGCCTGGCGTATAGGAATGAAAGAAGGCAGGAAATGAACAGCCCAGTACCGCCACAACCGGATCACCCGACGCCAGCAGTTCCTGGGTCTTCACCATCCGATCCACGACAACCTTGGCCTTCTGGGGACAATTCAGACAGTTACCGCAGCCGATGCAGCGCTCATAGATGATTTCGGCATAGCCCTCATCCACCTTGATCGCCTTGACCGGACAGGTCCGGACACAGGAGTAGCAGGTACGGCAGCGCTCTTTGTAGGTAATAATCGGTTGCATGGATTAAGCCCCCGGCAGAAGTTTAGGCTACTATACACTAGAATCACAACAATGTGTGCAACTTTTGACACATATTGTTTACGCAGTGTGATGGGGAGAGCGAAGGAGGCTGCCCGTTTCACTTGCTATTGAATCAGTGCATCGAGTAAGATTCTAAAGTTAACCCCCTACGTGAGCAGAGGAGCCGTATGTTAGACGCGACTATTATTCAAGAACTCCGTGCCATTGTCGGCCCTGACAATCTTGCCACCGAAAAGCAGGACCTGATCTGCTACGGCTATGATGCCACCCAGATGGAGTTCCTTCCGTCTGCGGTGGTGCATCCGGCCAATGCGGAAGAGACGGCAGCGGTTTTAAAACTTGCCAATCAACGCAAGTTTCCGGTCTTTCCCCGCGGTGCCGGCAGCGGTTTTACCGGCGGCGCCCTGCCCAAGGCCGGTGGTGTGGTGCTGGTAACCACCCGGATGAACCGGATACTGAGGATCGACACCGAAAACCTGATTGCCGAAGTGGAGCCGGGCGTGGTAACCGAGGATTTCCAGAAGGCGGTGGAGAAGCTGGGGCTGTTCTACCCCCCGGACCCGGCCTCGCTGAAGTTTTCCACCCTGGGTGGCAACGTGGCGGAGAACGCCGGCGGCCCCCGCTGCGTCAAGTATGGCGTCACCAAGGATTTTGTGATGGGGCTGGAGCTGGTACTGCCCACTGGCGAGATCATCCGTACCGGCACCGAGACCTACAAGGCGGTGGTGGGCTATGACTTGACCCGCCTGTTGTGCGGCAGCGAAGGCACTCTGGGGGTCATCACCAAGATCATCTTCAAACTGCTGCCGCTGCCTGAAGCGAAGAAAACCATGCTGACCATTTTTGATTCAATCGATGGCGCAGCCCGGGCGGTTTCCACCATCATCGGCGCCAAGATCATCCCCACCACGCTGGAGTTCATGGACTATGCCACCCTGCAGTGCGTTGAAAAACGCTTTAACCTGGGCATACCTCCGGAAGGCCGTGCCGTGCTGTTGATTGAGGTGGATGGAGACAGGGAGCTGACCGAAAAGCAGGCTGCCCGCATCCATGACCTGATCAAACCGCTGGGGCTGGTCCAGTTCAGGGCTGCCAAGGACAACGCCGAATCTGAGGCGCTCTGGAAGGTACGGCGGCTGGTGTCCCCTTCACTGCGGGATGTCAATCCCCACAAGTTCAACGAGGATATCGTGGTGCCTCGCAGCAAGGTACCGGTGGTAATCCGCGAGATTGAAAAGATCCAGCAGAAGTACGACATCCCGATCGTCAACTTCGGCCATGCCGGCGACGGCAATATCCATGTCAATGTGATGATCAACAAAGAGATTCCCGGCCAGGAGGAAAAGGCCCATGGCGCGATCAAGGAGATCTTCCAGGCGGCCCTGGACCTGAACGGCACCATGTCCGGCGAGCATGGCGTGGGACTGGCCAAGCAGCCCTTTATCGAGATGGAGCTGACCCCGGCCCAGATCAAGGTGATGCAGGGGATTAAACTGGCGCTGGACCCCAATAACATTCTGAACCCCGGAAAGATCTTTCCGTGGAAGGAGTTTTCAGATGCAGCATGATGAGGCAAAAGAGCGGCAGGAGAGCTCACTGGTCGGCCGGATTTTTTCGCTGGAAGTGGCCCTGTTCCTGATGGGCGTGGCCTCGCTGGCCTATGGGCTGATCAACGGTGTTGAATCAAACATCTTCTTCGGCATCCTGATTATCCCGGGGGTGTTTGTGCTGCACAAGGTCAAGAAAAAGGACTGGAAGGCCCACTGGGCCGAGCTTGAGGAGCAGAAACGGCGTGAACAGGCACGGGAAGAGGAGCGCAGACGTGGCGGCAACTGAATCATCCATCGTACTGGCTTCTGCCTCACCCCGCCGCTCCGAGCTGCTGGAACTGGCAGCGGTCCGGTTCCGGGTTGCAGCGGCAGATATCCCGGAAGAACCGTTACCGGGCGAAGAGGCGGTTGCACACGCCCTGCGCCTGGCCGAGGAAAAGGCCCGTGCTGCTGCTGAGCGCGAAACAGACGGCCGATACTTTATCGGTGCTGATACGATCGTAGTTCTGAATGGCCGGATCATGGGCAAGCCTGTGGATGAAAACGATGCAGTGCGGATGCTGACCGAGCTGTCCGGTAAAGAGCACGAAGTGGTCACCGCCTACGCGGTGCTGGACAAGCAGAGCAACGTCTGCATCAAGCGTGCGGTACGGACAGAGGTTGTTTTCAAGCCGTTATCACAGCAGGAGATTGCAGACTACGTCAAGACCGGCTGCCCGATGGACAAGGCCGGTGCCTATGCCATTCAGGGCGGTGCAGCACATTTCGTGCGGGAAATCCACGGTTCCTACACCAATGTGGTGGGACTGCCCACCTGTGAACTGGTGGAAACCCTGCATACCATCGGCGCATGGCCTCAAGAGGAGCAACCATAATGAAACGTTACCGTGACTGGTGTATCCAATGCAAGATTGTCAGCATCACCCTGCTGACCATGCTGTTACTGATTTCAGCGCTCTTCGGCTACATCCTGCCGATGTTCAAAGACAACCTGATGACGGAGAAAGAACTGGCCACCCGCCACATCGTTGAACTGGCCATGGGGGTCCTGGAACAGTATGATGCCGCGGCCAAATCCGGCAAACTGCCCCTTGAACAGGCCCAGCAGGAGGCAGCTGCGCAGGTGGCCAGATTGCGCTACGAAGGCAAGGAGTACCTCTGGATCAACGACCTTGGCAAGCCTGTCCCCAGGATGATCATGCATCCCACGGTGCCGGCCCTGAACGGCAAGGTCCTGGATGACACCAAGTTCAACAAGGCCACGCTGATGCAGGATGCTGCGGATGGGCCGACCAAAAAGCTGAGCGACATGAACCTGTTTTCAGCCGTTGTTGAGGTGGCTGACCGTGCCGGGCACGGCTTTGTGATGTACCAGTGGCCCAAACCCAAGCAGGGTGGCGGCACAACCGAGGAGCTGTACCCCAAACTTTCCTATGTCAAAAAATTCGAACCATGGGGCTGGGTGATGGGGAGCGGTATCTATGTGGATGATGTCAACAAACAGGCAGCCAGGGTAATGTGGATCTTACTGACCGGCACCCTGCTGATTGCCGCCTGCGGCATCGCCATTGCCGTTGCGATCGGCCGCGGCGTAGTACGCCCGCTGAACAGCATGCAGCAGGCCCTGGAACAGATGGCCAGCGGCGAAGGGGATCTGACCCGGCGCCTGCCGATCCAGCGTGAGGACGAGACCGGGGTGCTGGCCCGTACCTTTAACCGCTTCCTGGAAAACCTGCACACCATCATCCGCGACGTGGCACAGGGAACCCAAGGGCTCAACGCTGCCGCCGATCGCCTGCATACAACCGCAGAACATATTGCCGACAGCTCACTTGAGATGTCATCCCAGTCTGTCTCGGTGGCAACCGCTGTTGAAGAGATGGCAGCCACGTCCCAGAGCATTGCCCAGAGCTGCGCCCAGGCCTATGAAAACGCCAACCGGGCCTGCCTGACGGCGCAGGACGGTTCTGCCGTGGTCAGCCAGGCTGTGGCCAGTATCCGGGCCATTGCCGACCGGGTAGAGGAAAGCTCCCATACCGTGGAAACGCTGGGGGCCCGTTCCGATCAGATCGGGCAGATTATCGGCACCATCGAAGATATTGCCGACCAGACCAACCTGCTGGCCCTGAATGCCGCCATTGAAGCGGCCCGGGCCGGTGAGATGGGACGGGGGTTTGCCGTGGTGGCCGATGAGGTACGGGCCCTGGCAGAGCGGACCACCCGGGCCACCCGGGAGATCGGCGAAATGATCAAGGTCATCCAGCAGGAGACCGCCACAGCGGTCGCCAGCATGGGTGCCGGGGTGCAGGCGGTAGAGCAGGGCACCGTCGAGGCGGCAAAATCAGGGCAGGCCCTGGAGGAGATCCTGGCTCAAATCTCCGAGGTGACCAGCCAGATCAACCAGATCGCCACTGCCGCCGAAGAGCAGACCGCCACCACCAACGACATCAGCGGCAACATGCAGCGGATTGTCTCGGCAGTGGACAAAAGCACTGCCCAGGCCCATGCCACCGGCCAGGAGGCGACTGAACTGGCAAACATGTCCGGCAGCCTGGCCAGCCAGGTCGGCCGGTTCAGGGTCTAGCTGATGCCTGTCGCCGATACCCTTGCAGCGGTGCAGGCCCGGATACAGCGGGCCTGCGCGATCTCAGGCAGAGCCCCGACTGCGGTGCGACTGGTGGCGGTCTCCAAGCTGCACCCGGCAGCGCTGGTCGCTGAGGCCGCGGCAAGCGGGCAGACTGTTTTTGGCGAAAACTATGTCCAGGAGCTGGTCGACAAGGCCGCTCAACTGACCTGTCCCGTTGAGTGGCATATGATCGGCCACCTGCAGAGCAACAAGGTCAAGTATCTCCCCGGTATTGTCAGCATGATCCATACCGTTGACCGGCTGTCACTGGCCCAGGAGATTGACCGGCAGTGGCGCACAAAGCTGGCCGCTCCCTGCGATATTCTGGTACAGGTCAATGTCTCCGGTGAAAGCACGAAATCAGGTACCACTAGAGCTGAGGCCCTGGCACTGGTGCAGGCGATCGCCCCGCTGCCCAACGTCAGAATCCGGGGCTTGATGACCATGCCACCTTTTTTTGATGACCCGGAGTCGGCCCGGCCCTATTTTAAGGAACTGAGGCTGCTGGCCGACCAGATCAGAAGCGCGGAGATCCCTGGCGTTGAGATGACTGAGCTTTCCATGGGGATGTCCGGCGATTTTGAAGTGGCAATTGAGGAAGGTGCCACCCTGGTACGGGTCGGCACGGCTATTTTTGGCGAACGTTAGGAGTCTGTTGGAAAGGAAGGTTTCAATGACACGTCTGGCGCTGTTGGCACTCCTACTGCTGCTGCCGGTATCATCAGAGGCAGCCACCTATTCCTGGACCGATCCTGCCGGGACAATCCACTTTACCGATGATATCGGCGCCGTGCCCCCCAAATACCGGACCAAGGCACTGCGCCAGGCAGCCGGTGAGGAGACGGGCAGTGACACCCGGCCCACCGCTAACGTACCAGCCTCCAGGCCTGACGCAGCACCGGCAGCCAAAGCCGGCCCACCCGCAGCAGACGCCAACGGCGGTGCAACAGCAACACCGGCCACCAGATTCGGTGATCGCAGCGCTGCTGCATGGCAGACCGAATTTCAACAGCTGCGTGCTGAACTGAAACGGATTGAGCAGGACCGGGAAACATTGAGGCAGGAAACCGGGGAAGGCAAGCGAATGCTGTCAAATCAACAAGTCGCAGATCACAATGCCCGCACCAAGCAGCTTAATCAGGAGTATGAGGCGACACGGCTGCGCTTCAATCAACTGGTGGAGCAGGCCAACAAGGCCGGGTTGCCACCGGAGTTCAGCCAGTAGCGGTTGCTATTTGGTGTACTCTTCAATCACCTTGATCACAAAACGTTGCGCTGCCTCCACGGCCCGGCCGATATCCCAGCGTGACATGTCGCGGTCTTCCACCAGATTACTGATCCCGCGGATCTCGAGGCAGGGGATCCCGCCGTAGCGCAGTGCCGTCAAGGCAATGGCTGCCCCCTCCATATTTTCACAGACCGCCTGGTGGCGCCGGGCCAGCTCCAGGCCGCGGGCCTTGGTACCGCTACAACTTGACACCGTTACAAAGCGCCCCCGCACCAGCTGCAGACCATGGCTGTCTGCCAGCTGCATCGCCTTTTGTGCCTCATGCCGGGCCAGCGGGATGCTGTTATACCAGGCGCGCTCCGCCTCGGAAAAGAGCGGCAGCCCCACCTGTTTCATATCCATCCAGCCGGCCGGAGCCAACACCCCTTCATCACCAAAGATCTCATCGCTTGCCACGGCCAGATCACCCACCGAAAGCCCGCTGCCGGGGTAGGCACCGCCACAGCCGATATTAATGATCAGCTCCGGATGATAGCGCTCAATCAGCGAGGTGGCTGCCGATGCGGCATTGGCCTTGCCGATCCCGCCGGCGCAACAGACCAGCCGGGTGGCGCCGAGGTTCCCTTCAGTTGCGGAAAAGACGGCGTTGGGGTCACAGTACGGCTCGTCCAGTGCAGCGACCAGCAGCTCAATCTCACAGGGCACGGCAGAAAGGATCAGGATCGGTCTCATGGCTGCGTTGCATCCCGCCGGTCCAGCTCCACCGCGGCATAGGCCGAGTGGTTGTGGATCGATTCAAAGTTCTCCGCCTCAACCGAGAACCAGGTGATGTTCTCCGAGGCGGCCAGCCGCAGGTAGGCCTCCCGCACCATATCCTCCACAAAACGGGGGTTCTGGTAGGCCTGTTCAGTGACATGCTTTTCATCAGCCCGTTTCAGCAGGGCATAGAGCGGACTGCTGCCGCACTGTTCGATCAACTCCACCAGGTCTTCAATCCAGATAAAGTCCTGGTAACGGACCTTGACCGTCATGATGCTGCGCTGGTTATGGGCGCCAAAGCGGGACAGCTCCTTGCTGCAGGGGCAGAGCGAGGTGACCGGCACCTTGACCCCCAGCACAAAATCCAGCTGGTCGCCACTGAGGCAGGCGTCAAACTCGCAGGTGTACTCCATCAGGGAACGGGCCTTGGAGACCGGCGCCGCCTTGTCGATAAAGTAGGGGAACTCCACCCGCAGGTGGGCCGTCTCGGCCCCCAGCTTCTGACGCATCTCCTGCAGGATCTCCTCCAGCCGGTCCAGAGCAATCTGTTCCCGGTGCCGGTTCAGGATCTCCACAAAGCGGCTCATATGGGTGCCCTTGAACTGGTGCGGCAGGTCCACATACATATCCACCGTGGCCACGGTATGCTGCAGGGAGCGATGCTTGTCCTGCACCACAATCGGGTAGGAGATATTCTTGACCCCCACCTTGCGGATCGGGATCTTGCGGTGGTCACGGCTCTGCTGCAGGTCAGGCATGGTTCTGGTCATGGAGTCTCCTCCTCCACAGCATCCTGGATCGCCTGCCAGACCGCATCGCGTCCATCCTTTGAGAGGGCGGAAAAATGAATCAGCAGTGACTTGTCCATCTCCAGCTTGGCGGCAATGGCAGCGGTCTGTTTGGCCCGCTCGTTTTTGGTTACCTTGTCACACTTGGTCAGTACGATGATCGGACGGCGCTTGTAGGAGCGCAGCCAGTTCAGCATCTGCAGGTCTTCCTCAGAGGGAATCCGGCGGATATCCAGGATCAGCACCACCCCGCGCAACGACTCCCGGCCCGAAAGATAACGCTCCATCATCGGCCCCCACTGGCGTTTCACATCCAGTGGCACCTTGGCATAGCCGTAGCCGGGCAGGTCAACCAGGTTGAGCGAGAACGGAACGCCGGTCACCTGGAAAAAATTGATCAGCTGGGTCCGGCCGGGGGTGGAGCTGGTGCGAACCAGTGCCTTGCGCTCAACAATGACGTTGATCAGGGAAGATTTACCCACATTCGAGCGCCCGGCAAAGGCGATCTCAGGCAGGTCAACCGGTGGATAGTCTGCCGGTTTAACGGCGCTTTTGATGAAGGTTGTCTGATGAATATGCATAGTTTACGCAGTATAGGTGCTGTCCCGCTACGGGGCAAGCGGATAATCAGGCAAAACGCCGGAAGCGGTGGATCGCCTCCGGGATCGCCTTTTCCTTGATGTTGCCGAATGCCAGACGCAGGTACTCTTCCAGACCGGGGCCGAAGACCTCGCCCGGCAGGGTCAGGATACCGGCCTCGACCGCCAGCCGTTTGGCCACCTCGCGGCCGCTCCTGCCGGGAAAGGGATGTCTGACCCAGGCGAAGAAACTGCCGCTGGCTGCCAGCCGGAAGCGGTTACCGGGCAGGGAGAACTCCTCGGTAAACAGATTATGACGGAAGGTCATCATCCGCCGGTTCACCTCCACCCACTGATCCAGGTAATCCAGGCCGTACTGCAGCGCCAGCTGGGTAATGCGGGGCTGGCAGACCGTCATGGTATCCTGAATCTTCAAGGCCTGCCTGATCACCTCCGGTGCCGCAGCCAGCATGCCGGCCCGGTAGCCGGTCAGGGCGTAGCTCTTGCCAAAGGACATGATCTGCAGCAGGGTGCTGCCCCACTCTTCCATGGTAAACAGGTCATGGGGCATCCCTTCAATAAAATCACTGTAGGTCTCATCAAGAATCAGGGCGATCCGGTGCTGCTGGGCCAGAAAATACAGCCGGCGCAGCAGATCGGGCGGGATGACGGTGCCGGTGGGATTGCTGGGGGAGACCAGCAGGATCGCCCTGGTACGGGGAGTGATCAGCCTGGCAATGGTATCCGGATTGGGCAGCCCCTTCTCGCTTTCCTTGTAGGGGGCATAGACCGGCCTGATCCCCAGGCTGCCAAGGGCCATCGGGTGATCAAAATAGCACGGCAGCTGAACAATCACCTCATCACCGGCATGGCAGAGGGTCAGTATGGCCAGCCAGAAGGCGGCACTGGCCCCGACGGTCAGACAGACCTGATCAGGGTTGATCTTGGCGGCATAGCGGCGCCGGTAGCGATGACAGACAGACTCCCGCACCTCCGCCAGCCCTTCATCCGGGCTGTAGCGACTGGTCAGCGGATCCAGCGCCACCTGCTGGATATGGCTGATCAGTTCCAGCGGCGGGGCGTAGTCGGGTACCGCCTGACAGAGATCGATCAGCGCTGCCGCATCGGCAGGGCGCTGGGCGGCCCACTCCTTCACCTCGCTGATCGGCGGAGGATGGACCGCCTTGACATGTTCATTCAGGGAAAAACGCATGGAACAACCCGGCTCCTCTGTACAAGCAGACTTTTATTGGTATAAAGGATGGTGCAGACCTGATCAGAACTCTGTTATAGCACATCTTTATGGGGAGGCAAATGCGCATGGATCGACCGACTCTTGCCTTTTGGGCCGTGATCATCTTCCTGGTCGGCGCTTCCGCCTTTTACGGCATCAATGCCGAAAAACAGCGCCGCAGCGTCCAGAGTGCCGGTGGCAAGATAGAAAGCGGCGACCTGGTCCGGCTGGTCAAGGTGATCGACGGCGACAGCCTGGTTGCAGCGCGGGAAGGGCAGCCGCCGGTCACCATCAGGATCGTGGGGATCAAATCCTTTGACGCCAAGGTGGAAAAAGATGTGGTCACCCCCTTTGCCCAGGCCGCCATGGAGACCATCCAGCGCAGCATGCTTGATCGCCCGGTCCGGGTTCTGCTGGGCAGCACCCCCAAAGACAAGTATGGCCGCTATCTGGCCACCCTGTATGTCGATGACGAGGATATCGCCATCCGGCTGGTGCGGCAGGGGCTGGCGCTGGTCTACACGGTCTACCCCTTTCCGGCCATGCAGAGCTATCTGCAGGAGCAGGAACAGGCCCGGGCCGGACGGCGCGGGCTCTGGTCAAACGCAACAGCGAGCGAGCGGGCGCTGGCCATGATCCGGGAGTGGCGCAACCAGAACCAATGAAACACCTGCCGTGAAGGCCCTCTGCGGCGTTCCCTGCACCTTGCATCCGGCCTTCCTCGTTACGTTTTTAAACCCTGACACGGGGGTAAGATATGTATCAGGTTCTGCACTATTTCATGAAAACCATGCTGCGCAATCCGCCTGAGTACCTGCGGGTACTGGTCCTGATGCTGGCGGTGCTGCTCTACGGCACCACCGGATTTCTCTATTTCGAGTTGCCGGGCAACCCTGATCTGGGCTGGGGGGACGGGCTCTGGTACACCATCGTCACCATTGCCACGGTCGGGTATGGTGATTTCTTTCCCAAGAGCTTTGGTGGCCGCTTCCTGGTGGGCTGGCCGATCATGGTCTTTGGTATCGGCCTGTTGGGCTATGCCCTTTCCATGGTGGCTGCGGCACTGGTCACATCCAAAACAAAGGAGATCAAGGGGATGTCAACCTTCAAACTGTCTGATCATCTGGTGATATTCAATTTTGCAGGGCTGGCCAAGGTGGAGCGGATTCTGCAGGAGCTGGCGCTGGACAGGGCGGTGGGAAACAGCATGCCGGTTGTCCTGGTGGATGAGCAGCTTGATGAGCTGCCGGCTGAGCTGCAGAAGCGGGGTGTCCGGTACGTGCGCGGCAATCCCACCCGTGATGAGACCTTGCAACGGGCCGCCATTGATCAGGCCCTGCATGCCGTCATCCTGACCCGCGATCCCACCGACCCGGCCTCGGACAACCTGAATGTGACCATCGCCCTGGCGATCGAGGGGCGCTGCAAACAGGTCAACACCGTGGTGGAATGTATTGACCCGGCCTCGGAAGAGCTGCTGCGCAAGGCCGGCTGCGACCGGATTGTCTGCACCAGCCGCTTTGATGCGCACTTCCTGAGTCAGGAGCTGCTGAATCCGGGGGTACAGGAGGTATTGGGAGACCTGCTCAGCAACGGCCAGGGTCAGCAGATCTATCTGGTGCCGGTCTCGGATACCGGGAGTTTTGAAGGCCTGGCAGCCCGCTGCCGCCAGCAGGGGCATCTGGCCCTGGGAATCAGCTGCACAGACGGCAAGGTCAGGATGAACCCGCCCGGAGCAGAACAGGTGACGGCAGGCTGCCGCCTGGTGACTATCGGGCCATCACGGCTGGACGTAGTCTAGTATCCGCCCCAGGTAAGTAAAACGTTATCAGAAGGTACGGCTACACATCGCACGGCAACTGACTTTTTTACAACCTTCTGAAGGCCGACGCCTTAATGGCGGCCCAGATGATACTGCCGGTGGTGACCTCCAGTTCCCGCACCGCATCAGGCACCACCTCGGCCACCAGTATCCCCCCCTTGCAATCCAGCTCAACGCCGATCTTGCTGCCGGCCTCAAAGAGTGAGCGGACCGTACAGGGCAGCAGGTTGCGGGCGCTGATGGCGTCGGGGTGGCGTTTGCAAAGGATGATATCCTTGGACGACAGTTCAAACATGCCGGCTTCCGGCTGTTTGGTGCCGGACAGCAGCAACTCCAGACCGGCCCAGGGGTAGGCCAGCAACCCCTGGCGCTCCTGCGGCACTCCCAGTTCCAGCAGATTGGTATAGCCTGCAGGACTTTGTCCCATCCGCTGCCGGGCTAACTGCTCCGGCGAGACCACACCGGCCAGCCCTCCCTTTTCCAGCACCGCCACCTGATCGGCCATCAGCCGCATCTCCACCAGCGAGTGGGAGATGAAGACAAACGGAATCCCGAACCGTCCCGACACCAGATTCAGATACGGAATAATCCGGTAACGCAGGTCATCATCCAGGGCAGAGAGCGGCTCATCCATCAACAGCAGTCGTGGGGACGCGAGGATCGCCCGTCCCAGGGCCACCCGCTGGCTCTGACCGCCGGACAGCGTCTGAGGCATCTGATCCATCAGATCCGCCAGCTCCAGCACCTCAACCACCTCGGCAAGCTCAATCCGGCGCTCAGCAGACGGGCAGCGCTGATAGCCATAGAGCAGGTTCTTGCGCACATCCAGATGGGGAAACAGGCCGTGCTGCTGAAACACCAGGGCGATCCTGCGCTGATGGGCAGCAAGGTTAACCCTGCTGCGACTGTTGAAGAGCGGCTGGCCATCCAGCAGGATCTGACCGGCATCCGGCTTGGCCAGTCCTGCCAGACAACTGACCAGGGTTGACTTGCCGCTGCCGGAGGGGCCAAAGATGCCGATCCGCTCACCGCTGACCTTCAGGTCAAGCTCCAGCACAAAATCGCCCTGTTGTTTACGTACGCTCAGTTGCAGTTCCATGGCGCCTTACCCTTTTTTCGGCGTGGGACGCCAGGCATACAGCCCCAGCAGCACCAGAAATGAGAAGATCAGCATCACGGCTGCCAGCCGGTGCGCCTGCCCATATTCCAGGGCCTCAACATGGTCGTAGATCTGCACCGAGGCGACCCGGGTCGCACCGGGGATGTTGCCGCCGATCATCAACACCACCCCGAACTCCCCGACGGTGTGGGCAAAGGTCATGATTGAAGCGGTTAAGAAGCCGGGCTTTGCCAGCGGCAGGGCGACCGTAAAAAAGGCATCCAGCCGTGAAGCCCCCAGGGTGGCCGCCACCTCCAGCGGGCGGTCCCCGACAGACTCAAACGAGTTCTGCAACGGCTGCACCATGAACGGCAGTGAATAGAAGACCGAGGCCAGCACCAGGCCCCAGAAGGTAAACGGCAGGGGGCCGACACCCAGGCTGGTGGTCAGCCAGCCCACCGGGCCGTTGGGCCCCATGGCCAGCAGCAGGTAAAAGCCGAGCACCGATGGCGGCAACACCAGCGGCAGCGCCACTACCGCCCCCAGCGGCCCTTTCAGCCAGGAGCGGCTACGGGCCAGCCACCAGGCAAGCGGCGTGCCCAGCAGGAGCAGGATGCCGGTTACCGTGGTGGCCAGCCGTATGGTAAGCCAGATGGTTTCTAGGTCATCAGGTGCAAGAAACATGGTGATACCTTTTAGATGCCATAGCCATAGGAACGGATGATTGCCTTTGCCTTATCTGTCTTCAAGTAGCGTACAAGCGCTTCAGCAGCAGGGCTGCCTTTTCCCTTGATGAGCAGTACCGCATCCTGACGGATCGGCTCATGCAGTTTGCCCGGAACAATCCAGGAGGAGCCGCCGGATACTTTACCGTCCTTCATGACCTGTGACAAGGCCACAAAACCCAGATCAGCATTACCGGTACCAACAAACTGGAAGGTCTGGGAGATATTCTCCCCCTGTACCATCTTGGGTTTGATTGCCGCTGTCAGTCCCCGCTTGGCCAGCACCTCCATGGCTGCAGCGCCATAGGGGGCCAGCTGCGGATTGGCAATGGCGATTTTGTTGAAAGTGCCCTTGGCCAGGATATCGCCATTGGCATCAACCAGGCCTGGCTTGGCAGACCAGAGCACCAGGGTGCCGATCGCATAGGTAAAACGGCTGCCGGGAACCGTCAAACCTTCTTTTTCCAGTTTGGCCGGCTTCTCATCATCGGCAGACAGGAACAGCTGAAATGGCGCGCCGTTCTTGATTTGTGCGTAAAATTTACCGGATGCACCAAAGGCAAGCACCACCTTGTTACCGCTGGCCTTTTCAAAATCCGCTGCGATCTGTTTCATAGGTGCGGTAAAGTTGGCAGCAACAGCAACACTCACCTCTTCGGCAGAGGCAGCAGGGACAATGGCCAGGATACAGGCACAGATCAAAAATAGACATTTGGACAGTTTCATGGTTCAGACTCCTTTCACGCGTTAGATATCACAACCGTAGGAACGGATGATTTGTTTCACCTCAACTGTGCCGCCAAATTTTGACTGACGACAGCAGTAACAGCAACGACAACAAAGGCAGCACCACTGTTCCGCTTGTTATCTGCTCTCATTACAGGCCTCGGCAGCCATGATCACCGCCCCGATATCGGCAGGCTTGCCGAAATAGACCGATGACAGCACCAGGATATCAACACCGCTGGCAGCGTATTCTGCCGCGTTCTGCTCATTGATCCCCCCGGCAGCGGAAAGCTTGACGCCGGGATTGACCTGCCTGATCTCGCTCACCAGTTCCTTAAGCCGCGCCGGTGCCAGCTTATCCACCTGAATCACATCCACCCCGGTCAGGGCGATCCGTTTTGCCTCCTCCGGCGTATCTGCCTCCACAATGATCTTTGTCTCCAGGGCCTGGCGCTTGAGTGCCGCAATCTGCTGCAGGAACGGCTCAAGCCCTCCCAGAAACACCGTATGCTGCTTGAACACCAGCACCGTCTCCGACAGCCCCAGGCGGTGCGGCAGGGCTCCACCGGCGCAGATCGCCTTGATGGCGACCTTTTTGGTGCCGGGAAAGTTCTTGCGGGTGGTCAACACCGCAATGTTGGGGTTCACCCCCCGGGCTGCTGCCACAATCCCGGCAGTACGGGTGGCAATACCGGAACCGTATTCCAGCAGGTTCAAGGCCACCTTCCAACCGGCGTGCAGGGCCTGGGCAGGGCCGGTGGCCCGTAAAAAGGTCTCGTCCGGCGCCAGCCTGGTCCCACTGGCACTCTGCTGCACCACCCGGCAGCCGGACTTTTCCAGCACCCGGCCCGCCTCTTCAGTACAGCAGAGCGTGGTGTGGTGGCGGGTACTGAAGCGGATCTCACCCGTCTGCTGCCCGATCCCCAGCAGGTGGGTGGTCAGATCGCCATAGGGGAGATCCTCTTCCAGAAACCGCTCTATCTCACTATCCGCCAGACAGTTAATCATGCCAAGACCCCGCTCACCGTTATGGTGCTCAAAATATAACGACAGTGCCAAAAAAAGGGACAGCAACATTGATGCCCCTTGTGTACGTAGCCCGCCCCAGCCTTGCAACCCCTCCCCGCTCCTCTTGTCAGGGGAGATTGTGGAGAGTTGCCCTTGCCTACATCAACTGACCCCCAGGATAACGCTGGAAGCCTTAAACAGCGCCGTTGCCGTGCCACCAACCTTCAAGCCCAGCCGTTTGGCGCTGCCATCGGTAATCACGGCGCTGATGGTAGTGCCGCCGGGCAGCTCCAGATCAACCTCACAACTGACCGGTCCCTCAACCAGCTTGGCAATCGTACCGGTCAGCTGGTTCCGGGTGCTAAGCTTTGCCTCTGCCAGATCTGTGCCGATTACCACGGAGCTGGCCTTGACAATCGCATAGGCAGACATGCCCTCCTGCAGGCCAAGGTTAGTGATTGCCCCGTTGGTTACCACGGCGGTAATGGCAGTGGCACCTTTCAGACCAAGGGTAACCTCGGCGTTCACGGCCCCTTTGGCAATGGATGTGACGGTACCGCTGAATACGTTACGTGCGCTTACTTTCATAGAAATCCTCCGTAAGAATTGGTACAGATTGTTGGTGTCCCCAAGACGCATATCCAGGTTTTTCAAAAATTTGCCGTGTTCCTCCTGCACGACACGAAACTGTTCCAGCACCTCGCGACCTGTGACAGTCAGGCTGGCGCCGCCCCCCCCTTTCCCTCCGGTGGCACGGTCAACCAACGGCACCGCCGCAAGATTGTTGATCTGGTTTACAATCTCCCAGGCGGTCTTATAACTGATACCAACCGCCTTGGCAGCCCTGGTGATGGAACCGAGTTCGTCGATCTTTTCCAACAGGGCGATCCGGTCGCTCCCCAGAAATTTACTCGTTTCCCTGGTAAACCAGAGATTCCCGTTCAGTTCTACGGTCCCCGCACTGTTCATGCTGACGCTCCATAAATGAGATGTCCTGCCTGGCGGCTGTTCATAGTGAGAAAACTATACTCAAAATGACGTTATGTACAGGCCTAAATAACGCTTGAGATGACTGTACAGCAGGTCCATGCACGTCCCGCCCCTATCAATCCTAAAAACCCGGGCAGATCCGCATCTTGTATATGCAACGGCTGGGCCAAACAACCTGCCGTGTCATCTGCATTGAGAATCTGCAGACGCGCCGACGATCCCGTTATGAATATTGCCTGCCACCATGCTGCGCAGATCCACGGTTCAGAAGTTTCCGGCGATCTCCTCCCCGTTGCGCAAGGCATGGCGCACAGCGGTCAGACGGGCATCCATCGCCTCAAACAGGGTCAGATTGGCCCGCTCTGCCGGGCTGGTGCTGCGGATACTGGATACACCGCCATTTTTAAAGATCAGCCGCTGCTGTCCCATCAGCGCCAGGATCGGGTCATGGGTGGCCATCAGCACAATCTTATCCTGATCCGCCAGCAATGACAGCGCCCGCTTGCGATCGATCCCGGCGTTTTCAATCTCGTCAATCAGGACGATCGGCGAGCTGCTGAGACAGGCCACATCGGCGATCATCAGGGCACGGGACTGGCCGCCGGACAGGGCCGTAACCGGCGTGGCCGGGGTAAACTGCTCACCGGCCAGGGAGTTGGCCAGCTCGAGGATGGTAGCGGTTATGGCAGCCGGATCAGCCACCATCCGGCTTTCGGCATGCAGCTGGATAAACTCTTCCGCCGAGAGGTCCATCACAAAGTTCATGTTCTGCGAGAGCTGGGCCACCAGTTTCTGCTCCACGGCATAGCGGCGGGCCAGATCAGGGGCCGCGCCGTTAATCAGGACAGTCCGTCCGGTGGGGCTGTCCCCCTGGGCCAGCCACTCAATATCAGCCAGGAAACGGCTCTTGCCCGATCCGGTGGGACCGACAATGCAGGTCACCTCGCCGGGCCGCAGTTCAAGCCTGAAGTTTTCCGGGTTGCCGCTCTTGTCGTGCCCCCCCAGTACCGTGACCGAGGCGACCAACGCCTGCTGCTGACTGCGCAGCCGCTCAACCCCCGCCATGTAGTCGCAGAACTGTCCCAACAGCTCCTGACGCTCAATCCCCACATCCAGCAAAAGTTCTTCATCCAGGGCCGCCACGGTCGAGGCAAGTGTCTGGCCTGCAGGCAGTGCCGACAGACCGAGAGCAGAAAAAAACTCCCGCGCATGGGGATGTTCGCAAAACAACTGATCGAGCGTCATATCACTGTATTGATTGATCATAATGAACCTCTGTTGCTGTATGGTTACAGCAACTCTGTATCTCCTCTTTAAACCCACCCCAACCCTCCCTTATCAGGGAGGGAGTATGCGGAGGATTATTGAACATCCCCCCTGACAAGGGGGGACTGAGGGGGGTTACATCAACTGTTTCAGCGGCTACCCCAACTCCATTTTCTTGACGTTACCCATCTGAAAATCAGCACCGATCCGGCGCTGCCCCAGGCAGTAGGAGCAGAGTGCCGCCGGCATGGAAAAGCGCAGCAGTTTGCCCTGCAACGAATCAACCGCAGCGGCATCCCGCAACAGCCGCCCCAGCTCATGGCCTCCCTGGCCGGTCAGGCCGTTGACATGGATGATCACGGCACTGCTGTTGACCTGACGGATGCGGTGGACAAAGACCTCCCGTTCTGCCTGGGAGACGATATCGCCCTTGGTGATCACCACGATATCAGCCATCTTCAGCATCGGACCGATCTTGCGCGGGGTTTCCACACCGCTTAGGTTATCGACCACGCAGACCGCACAGACATCCTTGATATGGGGGGCGCAACGGTTGCACAGGCCGGCGCTCTCGCTGATCAGCAGATCAAAGCCGCTCTGCAGGCCCCAGTCCAGACACTCCTCAATGTTGCTGACATAGAAATGATCCGGGCAGAGGTTGCCGGACAGCCCGGTGCGGGCCGGGATGCCGCGCCGTTCGTACAGCGCCTGATCCCCTGACGAGAGGCAGTCAAACTTGATCACGCCAACGGAGACACCATCGGCCTGCAGCGCCTCGGCGGTCTTGCAGATGATGGCGGTCTTGCCCGAAGAGGGGGGCCCTGCCACGGTTATCAGGCGCATCTGATATTCCCCCCGCGGCCCTGCCGGAAGGCAGCATTCACGCCGCTGATCAGCTTTTTGATATCATTGTTGATGATGTAATCCCAGCCAATCCACTTGAAGGTTGCGGCCTCGGGCAGCTGATTATCCACCCCCGGGTGGACCGCCGGGAAAAAGGCCCCGCTGAAGATGGACGCCACCTGCGGACCGGCCCAGAAGGTCAGCAGGTCATCCAGTTCAGCCCGTTTCTCCGTCTTGACCAGCATGGTCACCGGACTGATCAGGGCACCGTCGTCGGGCCAGATGATACGGTACTGTTCCTTGCCAACCAGGGTCTGGGCAAAGAAAAGCGGCATGACGCTGATGGCCGGTGCATCAGCGCTGCTGCCCAGGGCAGCCTTGACCATCTGGGAGGGATGCCAGCCATAGCGGACATTCCTGCCCATCTTGCGCAGCCCTTCCACGCCGGTATCCTTGTAGATGGTCAGCAGCAGGGTCTCACAAAAGGTGCCGTCCTTATGGCCACGGATGGCCAGGCTGTTCTCGTACTCCGGCTTGAGCAGATCGGCCCAGCAGCGGGGCACCGGACGATCCCCCAGGCGGCGGTGATCCACCACCGGCACCAGCAGGTTCATGGCCAGCATGGTGTAATGCCCGGTGGGATCACAGACCCCCAGTACTGAAAGATGCCGGTCACCGGCATAGTCGTTGACACTGACAAACCGGTTGGTCTCGATGAACCGCTCCACAAAGGGACGTTCAAAGAGACTGTTAAAACCGGGGGAGATGATGATGTCCGGAAACTGGTCCAGCTCTGTCAGCTGCTCCACCGTGTTGTAATAATCCGACTCAATGTTGGCATTCCCCTCCAGCTGGCAGCGCAGTGCGTTTGCACGTCCGGGAGGCAGGCTGGACAGATGCTCGTCAAAGGCCTGTTCAATCGGCACCTTGACCGGACAGGGCAGCAGGGCCAGCAGATGCAATCCGTCACCAATCATGGGGGTACTCCCTCTTCACTGAAAGACTCTTACAGCCTGAATATGAGTGCTTAGACCGGCATGCCAGACTCGGACAGTTCATCTGCCTGGCTGTTTCTGAATGTTCCTGCACACACGGTAATGGTGCATAACACAAGCCAAAAGCAAACCAGACATAACAGCCTGTAATTTCAAACACTAACCAGCTGCATGCCCTGTTCTGGCAACACGCATTGCTTTGTTGTGATCATAAATGCAGCACTCCTGCGGACAACCGTGCGAAATCTGCTGTCCGCAAGTTTTAGAAAACGCTCTTCGGTCTCGTTCAGCGGTGAATTCAGGCCGACAATCAGCGCCGGGTCCAGGGCGTACAACAGATAGGTGGCAGGAGGCGAGCTGGCATAGACCCTGGTGATCCGATCCGGCACCTGCACCTTCCTGCCGATCATATCGGTAATGGTGCGGGCCTCACTAATCAACGGCAGGGCGAGCAGGGCCAAGGCCGTCACACTGCACAGCAAGCTGCGTATGCCATCCTGAATCGTCATACGATCTTCCTCATTTGTAGTCACAGGCAGTGACGTAATTGTCTGCCATCCGCTCCAACAGATACTCAAACGGCTTCTTAAAAATCAGCCAGGTACCGCTTTCGTCTTTCAGCAGCTCTGCGTCGGGTATACCGGCCAGCTTGACGGCATCATGGAAGCGTGCGTCATCAAACTTTCCGCACCTGGGTTGCCAGTCCGGCTCTGTCTGGCGCATCTTGGCGACGATCTCATCCTTCAGCGCCTTTGAACCGAAACCGCCGCCGATGCAGACCTGACCGCCCGGCGCCAGCACCCGCCAGATCTCCCGCAACACCTGGGCCAGGTCATCCCAGAAATAGACCGAACCGCGGCTGACCACCAGATCGACACTGTTGTTCTTGAGCGGCAGGTAATGGACATCCCCGCACAGCGCCACCACCCGGTTGTCCAGCCGCTTGTCATAAATATTCTGCTCGGCAATCGCCTGCATCTCTTCCGACTCATCCAGCAGACAGACCCGCAGCTTGCTGTTCCAGGCCAGGGCCAGCCCCAGATAGCCACCGCCGCTGCCCAGGTCCAGGCAGAGGCCACTCATGATACCGGTGCGCTCCATGATCTGTTCCGCCAGCAGCGAATAGGCCGGGGCAAAGACGTTACGGGCAATCAGGTCGAATTTTTTGGCGTCAATCTGCATAAAGATCCCCCTCTTCTTCAGACTCGCTATATACCAAACTACATAACGCATGCCAAAGTCATATAGCAATAAACACCTAATAGTTTCAAGCTGTTTTAGTTTCAGCATGTAGACGGCAGCAAAATACCTGCTGCAATTTTTGGCAAATATGAGCAGGACGCCCGTGAACTAATCAGGCAGGATACACCTGGTTGCAGGAGGTCCAGTCAGAACCAAAACTGCCGGTTTCAGCCGGAATGAACCGGCGCAAACCGGCAAGAGCTATGTGCATATTTTTTCACAATTCGTTCACAACATATTCATCTGGCTCTGGCTTGATGCACTCAGGCAGATTTAACACCAACCCAAAGGAGAATAGTTACCATGATAAGCAGCACAGAACATCGCACAATGCTCAGTCCACTCGTTTTAACAACATTTCTGGTTGTAGGGATATCCGGTGTTTTACTGGCATTTCACGTCAAGATTAGCGGCATCAAGGCCCTGCATGAATGGATCGGCTATGCATTTATGGCAGCCGGTATTCTGCATCTGGCTGTAAACTGGAGAACCTTTGCCTCATATGTGCGACAGCGTGCATCCTTGATGGCCATAACTGCCGGGCTTGTCATATCGCTCTTTACCCTGTATGCCGGAGCCGCGCTCAGTCCTCAAAAAAGCCATCCGCTCATCCAGGTATTTGATCAGGACCGTAACGGTGAGCTTGATGCAGATGAGATTGCTGACGCAACGATCACCCTGCAAAAGATGGACAATAATCGTGACGGGAGCGTGTCGCTCAGCGAACTTATGGCTGATAGTACACGCAGCAAAGGCAAACAGAAAATCTGATGCTGCAGCTTTGCTAATCTAAACAGGGGTGGGAATGTTTTAGCGCAGCCTCTGCGTGGGAGCACTGCGGTCTGTCCCGGCTTCACAGCCAGCTGATTTTTTCTGGACATACGCCATCTATCGGCTTATACAGACCTTCATCCATCACAAAACAAAGGATCGCCCATGCGAATCCGACAACTACATGCCAAACCACTAGCGTAGCCCCCAAACCCGCCCCTTCAGGCGGGTTTTTCGTTTTTTCAGGGTGTAAAGAAATTTTACAGTTTTTTGTAACGTGCCGAAATAACAAGCTAAAATTCAAACCAAATGCAAGAGATGGGCTAAGAATGATCGCAGGATAAACATTCCATTTGGGGGGATGAGCGGTTCACGCGCGCACGTTAACCGCTCAAGAACGAGTTAGGCGAACAAAAATGAAAAAATCGACAGCGATTACAATTTGGCTTGTCATCAATATCGTAGGATTATCTTTTTTTGGGTACATGCATTATGAGTGCATTCGAGATGAATCCGTAATGAGAGGAAGAGGCTCAGAAGCACGTGAAATCACAAAAAAAGAAGCCGCCGAATACTATGAAAAGAGAATGAAAGGCATGTGGTCAGGGTATATCTTAATTCCTTTACTAACTGCCGGGGTAGCATATTTCAGGTATCGAGAGGCAAACCGGAACAATGACAGCAAAAAGTCATAAAGAGGCTAGCCTAACAGCCGGTTAGACACCGACCAGGGCTGAAAACGCCCCGGTGCGCGTCAACCGGGCACCCGTTGGACGAGAGAGAATATGATGCAAACTTTACTTTTAATTCTCCTGGCAGTGATCGTAACAACATCAGCAAGCGCTAAAGAAACATACATAAGCTACGACGTCATCGAGACTCGACGTACAGCTTCTGACCATCGAGAATCTATTACGCAAATATCACTTCTTCCCGGAGATGATATCAATTATTACTATCGTGAAGATGTTTATGGATCCACAACACCAGTAGTTACAGCAATATATTTTCAAAATTCATATAAACGCAAAGCTACTGAAAAAGAGAAGAAAGATCTGATCCTTAAGCTGCTTGAAGCAAACATATTCCACCTTAAGAGTGATCCAAAATCGGAATCTAAGGAGTATTTTACAGATTTGAATGTAAGGATAAACGATCGAGAATGTCGGTATTTTTTCAACACTCCACCTAAGTCACCTACCAGAAAAGCCATTCATGACATTATGCTCAAATTCACCAAGAAAACAAAAGTTGACCAACCATTAGATAGGGCAAAAGCAACTACAGTTACAGAAGGAGATTTACAACCGGCTCGGCAAGTCCAGCTAACAGAAATTCTAGAAAATCTAGACAAGTATCACGGAAAACGAGTTTCGGTTATTGGTTATTACCATGGAGAATTTGAAGGAAGCAGCTTGTCAGTGGATGAAAAGGCTTCCAAATCGAACGACCTCAAACGAAGTATCTGGCGGTCTGAACCTTCAACTTTTGCAGAAAAGTCGGCTATCAAGGATAAAAACAATGCTTGGCTCCGAGTAGATGGAGTTTTTCTCCGAGGGCCACGTGGTCACATGAGTCTGTGGCCTGGAGAGATAACTCGCCTTACACGAGTTGAGCCTGTATCAAAACCATAATTTATGAAAAGTGAATGTCCAACAGCCCCATGGACGCCGACCGCCAGAAAACCTGGGCGGGCGGGTCATGGGGGCACCCCGCTATGTGAGGAAAAGTTTAAATGGAAGTATCGATAATAATCTTGGTGGTTGTGGCTATTGCTGAGACCGTGTTGAACAGTCGATGGGTACCATTCTATTTTTTGAAAGGGATACCCCTTTTCAAAAAAACCGTCTCAATTATTGAAGCACCTAGTTTATCTCCCGATGATCTTACGAATCAGTTCAGCCAAGGTATAACCACACCAATAATATTTTTCCCTGTAGGCGAAGGCTTAATAGCTTTCAGAGAAAAAATGATCAGCTTCAGATTTTTCCACTATACGCCTGTGATGCATGGTTTGATTCGCGTTGATTATAAACGTCGTGAAATTAGTGTGACTGGTTATGCTAACTGGTTTGCCTTGCTTTTCGCTTTCATTTTCCCTGCTTCATTTATTACCAACTCCCCAGCAAAATCGGAGCTTGGCTTCGTTATTCCGTTTTTGCTCGTTCTCTTCGGATCGCTTTACGCCATTCAATTTTTTCGCTTCACAAAAATCATGGAAGCAATCAAGCAGAAGCCTTACATGCCATCGCAACCATCGATGCAACAGCAGTCAGCGTTGGCAAAGAAGGCAAATAAGGAACACCTATGGGGTCAGGTCTCGAAAAGCTAGTTCTTGTGTAAAAAATGATATTTCAAGACCTGGCCCGTAAACTTCTCGACCGTCACAAGAACCGGCCCGGTCATCCTCAGCACCGTTGGTCGCAGAGAGAAAATGACAAATCTATTTCAACATAAAATCAATTTTACGGAGCGATTCAAGAAGCGACATTCCTTGCGATTTCATATGTCGTTAATCCTAATGGCAACAGTTTGTTCTGGGGTGTTGGCCACTAAAATATTGCTGGCCTTACATCTTGAAAACGTAATGTTGCGCTACCCTCTTGCGGTCATCTTCGCATATCTCATTTTCTTCATATCAGTTAAGCTCTGGCTAAAATATATTGCCACCTCCCCCGTGACACAAAAGGCAAATAACAATTCGCCAGATTCATGTGACATCCTGCCTGACATGCCGATTTCATGTCCATACGATGGCTATACCAGCGCCGGCGAAGTGTTTCGTGGAGGCGGAGGCGGGTTTGACGGCGGAGGAGCAACCGAGAGCTTTGACGCAGCAAGCAATGAGTTTGCAGACAGCAGTTCAGATATACTTTCAGGAACTATAGATACGAGCGGCGGCATAGACGACGCAGTGGGTGATGTGGTCGGTGGCGTTGCCGAAGGACTTGGCGATGAGGGAGGAGTTGTGGCCGTGGTGGTATTCGCGGCCTTGGCTGCGATTATGGCCGCGGTTGTCGGTGCAGGTGTTTATTTGGTCTACGAGGCCCCCTTCATCCTGTCAGAGGCAGCCTTTGAATTTATTCTAGCAGCTAGCCTTGTACGTGGAACGAAGCGAATCGATAGCGCCGACTGGATGGGGAGCGTTTTCAAGACGACCAGTATTCCATTTATGGTAACACTTGCATTAGCAACTCTTACCGGATATCTCATACATCATTATTTCCCTGAAGTAACACGCCTTTCTGAACTGTTATCGCGGCTGTGACAGCCCCTTAAAAGATTGCGATCTGATACTAAGGTAAAGCGCCAACCAGCCGGTGCCTGCCACTCAGCACACAGGGCAAGAACCCGTAAGCATGAAGATGACGGGGAAGGATTTTTGTGGAACAGAAACCAGCCGGAATAATCTATGGGGTCAACGAGATCCCGCCGTTACGAACCACGCTGTTGCTGGCGTTTCAGCATGCCAGTCTGGCGCTTGTCTTTATTGTCTACCCTTTGATGCTGCTGACTGAATCGTCAGGAACACACACCAATGCCGAAGGGATTGTGACAGCATCTATCCTGGCCATGGCTGCAGGTACGTTTCTGCAGTGTCTGCGCCGCAACGGCATTGGCAGCGGGTTTCTGGGGGTGCACATCAACAACCCGGTGTATCTGCCGGTTTCCATGCAGGCCGCCAGCATGGGCGGCATTGGGCTTTCCTGCGGTATGACCGTGATTGCCGGGGCCTTCAGCGTCATTTTTTCACGTGTTCTCCCCTCGCTGCGCCACCTCTTTCCTGCTGAGGTCTGCGGGGTGGGGATCCTGATGCTTGGCATCTCCATGGTTGAGTCCGCACTGCCGCGGCTGCTAGGGCTGACTGCTGACGGCCAGATTGACCCGCCTAGCGCGATTGTTGCTACAGTGACCCTGGTGCTGATTATTGCGCTGAGTGTCTGGCCAACAGGACATATCCGGCTGTATTCGGTGCTGATCGGGCTGGTTGGCGGCTATGGCACGGCGCTCTATCTTGGTGTTATTGCCCCTGCAAGCCTGCGCAGCATTATGGATAGCGGGTTTGTATCGTTACCGACCATAAGCGTGCCTGCATGGAAATTTGAGTGGGCGCTGTTGATCCCGTTTCTGATGACCGCGCTGGTGTCGTCGCTTGATTCGGTTGCCGGTATTGTTACCTGCCAGAAGATCAATCAGACAGAATGGGTGAGGCCGGACATGCAGAGCCTGAGTGGCGGTATTCTGGCAGACGGCATCGGTGTCGCTATTGCCGGTGTGCTGGGGACCCTTGGCACCGGGGTTTCTTCTGCCCATATCGCGCTTTCATCGGCAACAGGCGCGACTGCCCGCAGGATCGGCCTGATGGCATCACTGCTGTTGCTGGCAACCGCCTTTGTGCCGCCGGTTGCCAAGCTGTTGTCCAGGATGCCGACACCGGTAATCGGGGCGGTGCTGGTGTATGCCGCCGTGTTTCTGATTACTTCCGGCATGGGGCTGATCACCTCCCGCATGATGGACAACCGCCGCATCTTCATGGTTGGGGGCTCCATCATCGCGGGGCTTTCCGTGATGCAGTTTTCCGAGCTGATCAGCCGCCTTCCCGACTGGCTTTCCAGCATTGCCGGATCACCCTTTGCGGTTGCCTCAATCTGCGCCATCATGCTGAACCTGCTCTTCCGTGTCGGCACGGCTCAGAACGCGGCTGTCTGCATCAAACCCCAGCTGAACCATATTGCTGACGTACGGAATTTTTTTGAGAACCGCGGCGGGGCGTGGGGTGCCAGGCGTCAGGTGGTGCAACGGGTGGAGGCTGCCGTCAATGAACTGCTGGAGACCGTAATTCTGATGGAACTGACATCAGACGAGATTAAGATCCAGGCCCGCTTTGACGAATACAACCTGGATGTGGCAATACTCTATACCGGCTTGCCGTTTCAGGCGCTGACTCAGCCCCCTTCGCCAGAACAGCCCCTTGATGAGGACGCGGCGCTGATGCGCCTGCCAGCCCTGCTGATCCGCCAGTACGCCGACCGTGTTACGGTAGATACCGCTGACCAGCACCAACGGGTAACACTCCACTTTGAGCATTGACTGCGTTTCCACATGGTGCGGCAGATACGGCTTGCAGTGCCGTAGTGCCGTAGCCAGCTGATTTTTTCTGGACATACGCCATCTATCGGCTTATACAGGCTTTTATTCATTACAAAGCAAAGGATCGCCCATGCGAATCCGACACATACATGCCAAACCACTAGCGTAGCACCCAAACCCGCCCCTTCAGGCGGGTTTTTCGTTTTTCCAGGGTGTAAAGAAATTTTACAGTTTTTTTGTAACACACTGAAATAACAGCCAGCAATTCGATCCAAGAGCTCTGAAAGAATCCATATTTACTGCTACGACAACTCGCCTCCAAGACTCCTGCTGGAGAAGGGTCCAGTCAACAAATGAAAATATACAGCCCTCAACGACCACGGTCTGTGCTGCGCTCCACCGGAGCGGCCTGCTGTCATCACTGCTATTGCTGACTACCGCCTTTGTGCTGCCGGTTGTAAAGCTGCTGTCCAGAATGCCGACGCCGTTGATCGTGGTGGTACTGGTGTAAGCAGAGCCGACTTTAATGCATATTTAAAACCCCACTTTAAATTTGCATCGAAACGTTTGCACGTCCCATGCTATCCTTCCACCCATGATCGACACCCGTCGCGATATTGAGCGGCGGCTGCTGACGCTAAGCGATACCACCCGCCCGTTGAACCGGGAAGTTACGGCGGTTACACTGGATGACTATCTTGGGAAATTGGCTGCATAACACTACCATGGAGGATGTTACCGTATGAGTATTGGAACCCCGCTGAAGGCTGGTGCCACCAAACTGCTGTTGTTGGGATCAGGAGAACTGGGCAAGGAAGTCGCCCTGGAGGCGCAACGCCTGGGGGTGGAGGTGATCGCGGTTGACCGCTATGCCGATGCCCCGGCCATGCAGGTGGCCCACCGCAGCCATGTGATCAGCATGCTGGACCGGGAGGCGCTGCGCCGGGTGGTGGAGGCAGAGCAGCCCGACCTGATCGTGCCGGAGATCGAGGCAATTGATACGGTCTTTCTGCTGGAGCTGGAACAGGCAGGGCAGCGGGTGATCCCCACGGCCCGGGCTGCCAACCTGACCATGAACCGCGAGGGGATCCGGCGTCTGGCAGCTGAGGAGCTGGGGCTTCCCACCGCCCCCTATGCCTTTGCCTCCAGTGCGGCAGAGCTGCGGGCTGCTGCCGACAGCATCGGGCTCCCCTGCGTGGTCAAGCCGATCATGAGTTCCTCCGGCAAGGGGCAGAGCGTAGTAAAAACCGCAGCCGAGGTGGACACGGCCTGGCAGTACGCCATGGACGGCGCCCGCGGCGCCTCGGACACGGTCATCATTGAAGGGTTTATCGACTTTGACTACGAGATCACCCAGCTGACGGTGCGCCATGCCGGCGGCACCTCCTTCTGCCCGCCGATCGGCCATGTACAGATCAAGGGGGATTACCACGAATCATGGCAGCCGATGGCCATGTCACCGGCAGCCCTGGCTGAGGCACGGCGTCAGGCGGAAATGGTCACCACCGCCCTGGGCGGCTACGGGATCTTCGGGGTGGAGCTGTTTATCAAGGGGGATACAGTGCTGTTCAGCGAGGTCTCGCCCCGCCCCCACGACACCGGCATGGTGACCATGATCTCTCAGAACCTGAGCCAGTTTGAGCTGCATGTGCGGGCCATCCTGGGGCTGCCGGTGCCGGAGATCCTGAACCTGGCCCCTTCTGCCAGCCATGTCATCCTGGCAACCGACAGCCAGGAGACGGTGCGCTTTACAGGTGTTGCAGAGGCCTTGAGCGTTCCCACCGCCAAGCTGCGCCTGTTCGGCAAGCCGGATACCCGCCCGGGCCGTCGCATGGGGGTTGCCCTGACCCAGGGTGCCAGCACGGACGAGGCCCGCAGCCGGGCCGAGGCCAGCGCCCACTGTGTGCGGATCATGCCGCAGGGATAGCCTGCTTTTAATGTAATCTGTATCCGCAGCAAAAAATAGAAAAGGAAACCAGCAATGAGCGAATTACCGAAATGTCCGTCCTGCAGTTCTACCTACACCTATGAAGATGGCGATAACTATGTCTGCCCGGAATGCGCCCATGAATGGCCGGTTGCTGCGTCAGAGGAGGCGGTTACGGCGCGGGTGGTGCGGGATGCCTTTGGCACAGAGCTGAAGGATGGCGATAGCGTGACCGTGATCAAGGATCTGAAGGTCAAGGGGGCCTCAGCGCCGGTCAAGGTGGGGACCAAGGTAAAGAACATCAGGATTGTGGATGGTGATCATGACATCGATTGCAGGATTGACGGGTTCGGTGCCATGCAGTTGAAGTCGGAGTTTGTCAAAAAGGCCTGATCGGCCCGTACCTGCTGCAGTCAGGCAGTCTGATCAGCACAGATGCCGTGTTGATCAGACTGCCGCCTCAGAATCGCTCCCCCGTCACAGCGTAAATTCCTGCATCCGTTCCCGCAGGGCCGCTACGGCCTCCCGTGATGGCGCGCTGCCGCCCATCCCCTTTAGCCAGAAGCGGTCAAAGATCCGCTTGTTTTTGGTTTCCGCCAGCATCTCTGCCGGAAAGAGCGAAAACAGGCTGAAGGTGTTCAAGAGTGCTGACAGGACCCCGAGCCGGTCAGGGCCGTTTGCCTCCAGGTAAAGACTGCCCTCACATCTGGTTGAACGTTCAAGCTGGTAATCATCCAGCGCAATCGGTTCTGCCAACGCCTGGACGGTCGCGTTCGACTTGCTGAGCGCCAGATAATCAATTGCATCAGGTGCCAGTACGGCAGCACCGAAGTCCAGATCAAGGCAGGACTGCCAGTTCCTGCCGATACCGCGTGCCGCCTCAAGCCTGGTGATATTGACCTTGCGCTGTGCCAGGCCATGACTTAGTCCACAGATCCAGCCCGGATCAAAGCGTCCCTCCAGCGTCAGCTGATAACGTCGCATCCCAAGATACTTGAGGGCTGTTCCTGATGTAGATAGCGGCACCGTTGCCTCTTTTGTATGCATTGTCTTCACCCTTCTACTCTATTTACCGCATATTTTGTGCAGCTATTGGTGTTGTATTCATCAGGCATGCCAAACCTTAAGCGCGACACGGCAGCAAAGTTGCATGGAGGTCTGCATCTGACCCGAGGAGGGACCATGACACTACCCATTGACCGCGCAGAGGGTAAGCGGCTGTTCAAGAAGTACCGCTCCCAGCGGGACGGCATCAGAAACTGCCCGGAGATGGCCTCGGTCTGCCTGATCTGCGAATCAATACATATCGCAGACAAACCGGATGCCGACGGCATGCGGTACTGCTGCAACTGCGGCTTTGCCTTTTACCGCTACAACTGCCCCTCCTGCGGCAGGACGATTGACGGGCGGGACCCGAAAAACCCCGCCTGCAGCAGCTGCGGCCGAAGGATCTGCAGTTGCGGAGCCTGCGGCTGCCCAAAACCAGACAAGGAGACACCTCTATGAAACAGGCCCAACACGGCAGTACGGTGACGGTCAGTTATATCGGCACCCTGGATACCGGACGGATCTTCGACAGCACCGAGGCGAACGGCCCGTTAACCTTTACCATCGGTAATGATCAGGTCTTTTCTGCGCTGGAACAGGCCATTATCGGCATGGCTGCGGGCGAGACGAGGAACATCCTGATCCCTGCGGCAGAGGCCTACGGGCCACGTCTCGACGCCAACATCATCAAGGTAAAACGGGAGATGTTTCCGGCTGAACGGGAGTTGAGGATCGGTGAAAAGCTGCGGATTGAATTCAGCGGCGGCAGGGAACGGATTCTGCTGATTCTGGACCAGAACCCGCAGGAGGTGACCCTGGACGGCAACCACCCCCTGGCCGGTCTGGATCTGACCTTTGCCCTGCGGCTGGACAGCATTGACGAGCCGTAATGGTCAGGAGGCGAGCAGTTTGACAAACTCCTCCGGCGGCAGCGGCATGCTTTTCAGGTAGCCCTGGTACAGGTCGCACTGCAGGCCCTGCAGGAACTGCAGCTGATCTTCCCGTTCCACCCCCTCTGCCAGCACACGCACATCCAGGCCATGCCCCATGCTGATGATGGTGGCCACAATCTTCAGATCCTTTTCGCCATGGGGCACATCATCAACAAAGCATTTGTCAATCTTGATCAGGTTCAAGGGAAAGTGTTTCAGGTAGGCCAGGGATGAATAACCGGTGCCGAAGTCATCCAGGGCAAGCCGGACCCCCAGACTGCTGATCGCCTGCAGTACGGCAATCGCCTCCCCTCCCTGTTCCATCAGGGCTGTTTCCGTCACTTCAAGCTCAAGAAGTTCTGCCGGGAATCCGGTCTCGGCAAGCACAGCCGAGACCGTATCAACAATATCTCCCTGGCGGAACTGCAGCGGCGAGAGGTTTACCGCCAGGCTGAGCGGCGCAAGCCCCTGATCGAGCCACTGCCTGCCCTGACGACAGGTCTCACGCAGCACCCAGCCCCCGATGGCTGAGATCAATCCGGTCGCCTCGGCAATCGGGATGAAATGACGTGGTGCAAGCAGCCCGAGCTCGGGATTCTGCCAGCGCACCAGGGCCTCTGCTCCGACGATCCTGCCGCTCTTCAGCTCCACCTGGGGCTGGTAGTGGACCCGGAACTCCTGCAAGTCAAGGGCCTGCCGGAGCCGCGCCTCAAGGGTAATCCGCTCCAGTGCCTCTCTGGTCAGATCCTCGCTGAAATACCTGAAGCAGGCCTTGCCTTCCGCCTTGGCGCGATAGAGGGCGGCATCGGCCTGTTGCAGCAGCTCGTACTCCGAACGGCCATGGTCGGGGTAGAGGGCGATGCCGATGCTGGCATTGATACGCAGCTCCATCCCGTTGCTCAGCTGGAACGGCGTATCCAGCAGTTCAAGGATATCCTCAGCAACCCAGGCCACATCCTTGGGATCGCTGATATCCTCCAGCAACAGCGCAAATTCGTCGCCACCAGGCCTGCTGAGCGCATCGGTCTGTCCCAGTTTCTCCGTCAAGCGTTGCGCTGTTTTCTGCAGCAGCTCATCGCCAACCAGGTGGCCGAGGCTGTCATTGATATCCTTGAAGCGATCCAGGTCCAGCAGCAGCAGGGCCAGCTGTTTGCTGTCCCGCTGCGAGCGGTTGATCGCATGCCCCAGCTGGCTGGAGAGCATCAGGCGGTTGCCCAGACCGGTCAGGGGGTCATGCCAGGCCAGGTATTCAAGCTGCTCCTCAGACTCCTTGATCTTTGAGATATCGGTGAAGACGGCAACGTAGTGCGTTACCTCACCGCCGGTATCCTTTACGGCACTGATGGAAAGCAGCTCCGGGTAGATCTCGCCATTCTTGCGCCGGTTCCAGACCTCGCCACGCCATTGTCCGGCGAGCTGCAGCGAACTCCACATGGCGCTGTAAAACTCCCTGCCGTGCCGTTTCGATTGAAGTACACGGGGGGTCTGTCCCAGCACCTCCTCCCGACTGTAACCGGTCAGGTCGATGAAGGCCTGGTTGACCATCAGGATCCGTTCCTCACGGTCCGTCATCAACACCCCTTCACGGCTGTTTTCAAAGACGCTTGCTGCAAGCCGCAACTGTTCACGGCTTTCTGCCTGGGCACGGTCCAGTTCCGCCACGGCCAGGGCATGGCCGATATCACCGGCAACCCCCTCCAGCAGCTGTTCTTCGGCCTGATCGAAAAAGCCTGTCTCTGCGGAATAGAGGGTAAACACGGCACAGACCTGGCCATCAACGGAGACAGGGAACGAGGCCATGGCAGCAAACGGAATCAGACCATAGATCTGGCGGCAGGTGGGGCAGAGCCGCTCAACACGTCCGGTATCCGCCATATCAATCACAACCGGCTTGTTTTTTCCAAAGCACTTCAGGCAGGCCGACTGGACTGAGACCGTGCGGTCGCCTGCTCCGAAGCCGGTCAGCTGCTCCAGAGGAAAACCGGCAGCTGCCTTGGGCGTGACATCTCCCCGGGCATCCGGAATGCCGATCCAGGCCAGCTTGAACCCGCCATCAGCCACGGCGATGGAGCAGACTTCCTGAAACAGCACCTCCGGACCGGGACGGCGGCCGATCAGCTGGTTGATACTGGAACGGAACTGGTGCAGCCGGCTCAGTTTGCGCGTTTCCGCCTCAAGCTGGCGTTCCCGGGTCACAACCCGCCCGCAGCCGACTGTACCGAGCAGGGTGCCGGAGTCATCAAAGAAGGGGGCCTTGTAGACATCAAGAAAGAGAAACGCCCCTTTGACATTGCCGTATTCGTCAAAACGCCGGGGCTGCATATCCTGCAGCACCAGTTCGTCTGAGTTAAAGCAGAGTTCACCAAAGGTATGCCAGTCAGCCCGTTCAGGATGGGATTCCCGCTCACGCAGGGCAAAGAACAGATCATTTTTGCCGACCGGCTCCTCCGTATCCCGCGCAACCAGCAGATTCGTGCAGATGGCCTGATTGGCAAACAGATAGAAACCGTTCCTGTCCTTTGCCCAGATCATATCCGGCACATTGTCGCAGACCATCCTCAGCAGCCGTGCCGTGGCCCGCTGCTGCTGGGAGAGCTGCCCAAGTTCTTCAGCATGACTGCGGATGGCCGCCTGCTGCTTATCAAGTGAGCGGATCATGCTGTTAAAAGTTGCAACCAGTGTCGTTATTTCACGGCCGCCTTCAGCACTGAACTGCCGCGCCTCGCCTTCTTTTTCCGCCAGCCCCTCCAGGTGCTGCGTAAAGGCGGAAAGCGGCTCGGTCATCTTATTCAGCAGCAGCCAGGAGGTATAGATACAGGCCGCGGCCACCAGGATCACCGTCAGCAGCAGGACGGCACTGCCTTTTCTCAGCGGGGCATAGGCCTCATCGGCGGGGAAGTTGACCGCCAGTATCCAGGGGGCCTGCTGCAGATGCCGGAACGAGGAGACACTTTTCACCCCACTGGAGGTGGTGGTGACACCGGTCCCCTCAAAACCCTCGATCGCCTTGTCAAACAGCCTGTTGCTGCCGGGCGGGACATCCTGCTTCATAATCCTGGAGCTGTTTGGATGCACCAGGATGGTTCTGTCCTTGGCATAGAGGTAGAGATAGCCCCCTTTGCCGATCCTCTGCAGGGCCAGGGATCCCAAAAAGTTCGGTTTTTGCAGGCAGATCCCGCCGGAGAGCATGCCGATGCAGCGCCCTTTCCGGTCCCGCACCGGTGCGGCAAGCTGGATCACCGCATGGTACGGTGGCTTGGTTGAGACAAACGGCCTTGAAATAATCGGCCTGTTTGCCGTAAGCGCCTGGCGGAAAGAGGGGTGGTCGGAAAAATCACGGAGGGTGCGGTCGGCAAGGTAGGGGGTTTCAGCGATCAGGCGCCCGTTAACGGTAAGCAGCACCAGACCGTTGTCAAACATGCTCTGAATGCCGGTGCGATTCTCCAGAAAGCGCTGGGCCTGCCGGCTGTCCTGCATGACCTCTTCAGGCACCACCCGGGCAACCGCCTGCAGCGCCTTTCCGGCAGAGTTCAGTTCAGTATCGATCCCCTGGGCCAGACCGTTCAGCAGCGCTTCCTGCTGGCGGCCAAGGGTACGGGTATATTCCCGCGACAGAACAGCCAGGGTCCCGGAGACAATGGTCACGATCAGTACCAGCCCGGTAACAACCATTACCAGCGAGAGCTGGGTCTTAATTCCCATGCGGGAAAGCAGCTGAGAATAATTCATCATCACCTTGCAACATTAAAATTAATACCACCCTGAACTACACGTTTTAATCCCGCATGACAAGACCAAATCCATCCTATTGCACCGGAAACAGCGCTATGCCGCCTGACTCAGGTGTATGCGGCTGGATTTCCAAGGGCACCGATCATGGCTGGACAACGACAGAACCGGGCATACCGGCCCGGCCTTTGCATACCGATGATCACTGTTCATCAAAATCAGCGCAATGGAGAGATGTCATGCACCAGCCAGCCAGACCGGACCGCTATGTCAGTTTTATCGGAATCGAGGGGGATGCCAACTCGCGCCGCTTGATTGAGTTGCTGCGTCACCATATTGATGATCCGGCAAAGACCAACCGTTTCTGGGAACTGTTCAAAGGTAAACTGGAGAAGATCAAACAACCTGACAAGACAAGCGGCTTCAAACAGGATGAGCTCTACCTGATCCACGCCTACATCAACAACATCAGAGAACTGTTTGAGACCTACGATGATCAGCCGGCCCTGGCACTGCTGGACCGGATTGAGGCGGAAAGCTGCTGACCCCCCTGGGGCCGGCAGCCTTCCGTCCGGGAAGCCTATTCGCCAATCTTCTTTTCTTCTTTCGCTGCTTCAGGCTCAGCCTCTTTGGCCTTGTTCGCCTCTGCTTCAGCCTTTTGGGCTGCCCGGGCCGCCAGGATCGAGTCAAGAATCTCTTTATGGTCAACCGCACCGGTCAGCTCAGGCCTGATCGTAAAAAGCGGGTCATTATAACGGCTGAAGCGGCTGATATTCTCCACGCCGACCTGGTAGCGGTTGTCCTTGCCCACCACAGTGAAACGGCTTTCAATGCGGCTGATCTGCCCTGTTGACCCCAGTCCGATATCAAGGGTGGCAGCCATACGGAAGGCAGCCAGATAGCTGTCGATTTTCTGCTTGTCGGTCAGGATCATCAGGGTACCGTACTCTTCCTTGCCCAGCACACCATCCTGATACAGGCGCTGGACAAGGGTGTCTGCAATGGTAAGCAGCAGCGCAACCGACTCCTCATGATCCAGCCTGACCGTAATATGCCTGACCAGACCCGCCGCCGCATCGTCGCCCGTAAGCGGCTGGTCGCTGAAACGCTCATCCTTCAGATCGGCAAAGCCCTTCAAAACCCCCTGCTTCAACCCCTCGTTAACCGAATCAAAGTATTTCTTGCCAAGCAGGTTTTTAAGTTTGTCAGATTTCTCACCGGCAAGCTTCAGCAGATCATTCAGATCAATCCTGATCAGCTTACCCTGGTTGCCCGGAGCCATCGGAAAGATGGTGTTAAAGAGGGTCGTACCGACATACAGGGTCTGGGTGGTGTAATCAAACAGCAGCGGTACCTTGATTGATACCTCGACGTTGTCCTGATCATAGTGCAGATTGTACAGCACCTCTGATTTTTTGTTCTTCATGTCAATGGCGCCATCAGCAATGATCGAAAGCCCCCGCGCCATATCCAGGTTCTTTTCCAGGTACTGCTGTTTGGAGGCAGTCGTCTTCAGATCCTTGACCGGCACTGCCAAATTCGTAAGCCTGCTTTTGGAGGTGTAATTATAGCCGCTGGAGTTCAGCGTTTTCTGCAAGGCCTGATTCACCTCCTGATGCGGAGGAAGCGTGTGCGTACAGCCGGCCGTCAGAAGGCTGAACATGCCGAGTACTGCCAGAATACGAGATTTGATGGACATTGAGGTACACTCCTCTGCTGATGATTGAATGCAGGGCAACACCGCTGCGCAGCCGGACATTCAGGTCATAGTAGACCATAAACCTCTCATATTCAATAAGCGCCTGAAATACGGTTGGTATCCTGGACTCAACGGCAGCGCTTACAGCGTGAACTGTTTGACAAGCTGCTGCAGTTCCTGGGCCTCACGGGCCAGCATGGAGGCGGCTGTTGCCGTTTCAGCGGCCCCCCGCGCTGCCTGCTGCACCACATCTGACACCTGGAACAGGCTGTTGGACACCTCGCTGGTGGTGGTGGTCTGTTGTTCAGCAGCGGTGGCGATCATGCTGATCTGGGACGTCACCGCATCAATCTGCATCAGGATCTCCTGCAACGCCTTTTCGGAGGAACCGGCAGCACCGGCAGAGGCGTCCACATCCGTGACACTTTCAGCCATGGCGGTCACCGCCTGATGGGTCTCCTGCTGGATCGCCTTGATCATCTCACCGATCTCGCGGGTTGCCCGGGTGGTGCGTTCGGCCAGTGCCCGCACCTCATCGGCAACCACGGCAAAGCCCCGGCCCTGTTCGCCGGCCCGGGCCGCCTCAATGGCCGCATTCAGGGCCAGCAGATTGGTCTGATCGGCAATATCCTCAATCGTGCCGACAATGGCGCCAATCTGGTCCGAACGGGTACCCAGGGCACTGACGCTGTGCGCCACCTCCTGCACCCTGGTTGCCAGACCGCCCATACCGCCGATGGCTGAGTGGACGATCTTCTCGCCGTCGCTGGCTGTTTCTGCGCTGCTGCGCGAGGCACCGGCAGCGGCCTCACAGTTTCTGGCAATATCCTGACTGGTGGCCGACATCTCTTCACTGGCGGTGGCAATGCCGTTCACCTGCTGCGAAGCCCCCTCGGCTGCCCGGGAGATCTCCAGCGAGGTGGTCTGCAGCTGGATTGAGGCCGAGGCAACCCCTGAGGCGATCTGGGTCATATCTCCGACCACCTTACGCAGCTGCTCAACCATCACGCCGATATCGGCCATCAGACTTCCGGGCGGCGCCGCTTCGACACTGACCGAGAGATCACCATGGGAGACCCTGGCAACCAGCTCTGCCACCGCATCAGGCTCACCGCCAAGCCGCGCCAGTACCTGCCGGACAATGACCAGACCGGCCGCTACTGCTCCGAGCAGGATCAGCAGGCCGACCCCCAGCATCAGCCAGCTGCGGCTGGAGATGATGGCAAGGGCCCGTTTTTCATGGGCAGCCGCATCATCATTGGCCACCTTGACCAGCTTGTCGATTGCAACACGGTGCGTATCGTAGAGCTGTTTCAGTTCGCCAAAGGCCAGTGCCCGGGCCTTTTCATGGTCGCCTGCAGCCAGGGCCGGCAGAAACGCCTGTTCTGCCCTGGTAAAGAACTCGATTGCCGGTTTGTAGGATTCGTTCAGCAGCAGATCCCGCTTGGGGCCCGGCGGCAGGGTTGTCTCCCAGTAGCTGTGCCTGGCATCGTAGTCGGCCTTCAACGCCTTGAGACGTTCTCCGGCGAGCTTGGCAGCGTCGCTCTGGCCGGCATCAAGGGCCTGCAACACCACCAGATACGGCTCAATGATATATTCGGGAGGCGGCAGGATATCGGCAACAAGGTCCTTGTCGAGGACAATCTCGGTGTAGACCGGTCCCGAGACCTTGATGACGTCAATGGTGGTTTTGGCTAACAGGGCGAAGAGGATAAAACCGAGGCTGAAGACCAGCAGCAACAGGTACAGCTTTTTTGAAAAACGCACGGATGCCCTCCAGGCATACCGGACGCCGTTGTCCAGTCAGAGTAGATATCTTGACGGCAAAACCCTACTGCAGTTGCTGCGACAGTCAAGCCGGTTTACTAATTTTTACATTCCAGACGTCCTGCAGCGGTTGTCACGGGCAGGCAGGCGCCACAGCGCCGGGATTGGAACAGCTGGAAAGGTCGCCCCTGAACACAAAGGCATCACCCTGCTTGGCAAGCCCGACCCAGTCATGGATAACAGCCGGATCGAATCCGCATCGTCTGCTGCCGCCGGACTCCATCAGAGGCCGCCGGATCAGGAGATGATCCTGCAGCATCACGGCAAGCGCCTCATCAGCCGCAAAGGCCTCAGGGTCAATCTCGCCAGACTTGATCCGCGTGGCATTGGGATTAAACCAATCCTGCACCGGCAGATCACCAAAGTAGGACCGCAGCTCCCCGGCGGTCCAGGGATGGGCCAGCAGATCCTGCGGCACCACCTGATGCCCCGCCTCCTGCAACAGCGCCAGCTGCTTCTGTGACGTCAAACAACCTATTTTTGTATAAAAGGTAATACAGGCCACGGTATCCTCCTGCTAATAGCCTTACATCAGCTGGCTGCCACACCCCACCAGATAGTTGAAGGTCTCCTCACGACTAGTGATGAAGCGCGGCATGGTGTTGAGAAAATCTTCAAGCTTGTTCAGGATCTCGCCGTCCGCTGTACCAAGCTGATCCATCACCGCCCCCATCATCGGCAGCACCTCGTACAGATCATCCCGGTTGAAGGGCGCAGGGTCAGGCAGACCGGCGAATTTCGGCTCGTCGCGGGTTTCGACATATTTGCGATATTTGAACTTCAGATCAAATGCCTTGACGATGAGCATATGCCCCCCCTTCACAGCTGTTAGCCACAGAGCACACTGAGAGAAAACCAAGACCTGAAACCTGTTTTGCAGGGTTAAAATCAAAATTATTTTGTTGGTTTGCTTTTCTCTGAGAACGCTGTGTTCTCTGTGGCAATATTTTTTGAATCAATGACTGCCGCAACCACCGCTGCCACACCCGCCGCCACAGCCCTTCTTGACGATATCCGACGGGAGCGGTTTGCCGCAGAGCTGCAACGATGCCTTGTCAACAAACCAGTCACCATCCACCTGATTACCCTGCAGCTCGTTTTTCTTCAGCATCATCAGCACCCGTGTCTCAGTTGTAGCCAGCAAAGCGGCTGCCTCGGCAATCGGTACAGTCGTTCCTGATGTACACATGACGATTCCTCCATTTTTCCGATTCCAGTTCAAGGATGATATCAAGGCGGCGAGGAATTCGGCGACGCAGGTGTACACGCAGTACATTGAGGAGCCGAAGACGAGCCAACGAAGATTGCGCCTTGAAATGGGATCGGGCTCAGGCTGCCTTGAGCAGCTCTGCCCCGTTCAGATAGATATTCACCAGTTCCCGGTCTTTCAGGTCACGCTTGCGGCGCAACGCCTCCAGCCGCACCACCGGCAGCAACAGACCGGCATCATCCCGGGACAGTACGATCCCCAGGCTGCGGTAGCGATCGATCAGGCCGCTGGCACCGGAATGTTTGCCCACCACAATCTGACGGACCAGCCCCACTTCAGCCGGGTCAAACCCTTCATAATTGTGAGGGTCCTTCAGCACGCCATCGGCATGCAGCCCGGATTCATGGGCAAAGACCCGCTCACCCACCACCGCCTTCCAGGAGGGCAGCTCCCGCCGGGAGGCCTTGGCCACCATCAGTGACAGTTCACGGAAACGATGGGTATCAATGCCGGTTTCAATGCCGCAGGCATGTTTCAGCCCCATCACCACCTCTTCCAGGGCGGCATTACCGGCCCGCTCACCCAGGCCGTTGACGGTGGTATTCACAAAACGGGCACCGGCCCTGATCCCGGCAATGGCATTGGCCGTGGCCATGCCCAGATCATTGTGGGTGTGGACCTCGATCTCCACCTCCGGTACGGCGGCCCGCAGCCAGGCCACCTTGTCGTACATGCTGAAGGGGTCCATGATGCCCAGGGTATCGCAGAAGCGGAAGCGGTCTCCCCCCAGTTCACGGGTGATCTGCAGCAGCTCCACCAGAAAGCCCAGATCCGCGCGGCTGGCATCTTCACCGCCCACCGAGACATACAGGTCATGCTGTTTGGCAAAACCCAGGGCCAGCTTGAGCTGTTCCTTGACTGCGCTGCGGTCTTTTTTCAGCTTGCGGCTGATCATCTGGTCCGATACCGAGAGCGAGATATCAACGGCCTGAATACCGCAATCAATACTGGCCTGGATCTCCGGGATCAGGGCCCGGTTCCAGGTGATCAGGCGGGCGGCCAGTTCCATTTCCACCAGGGCGCGGATGCTGGCCTGCTCATCTGCTCCCATGGCCGGAATGCCGCACTCGATCTCCTGCACACCGACCAGGTCCAGCAGGCGGGCAATGGCCAGTTTTTCCCGGCGGGAAAAGACCACACCGGCGGTCTGTTCGCCATCCCGCAGGGTGGTATCATCGATAATAATGTTGCTCGTTGTGATCATGGCAGGCTCCTTTCAATGGAGTACAGCCAGATGCTTTGCAGCTCACGTACCAAATAAGATATCCAAACAATATCAGTGCGATACAAACACTGCCATTCCTGCCGCCGGCTGCCGCCACCGCTTTATGCCTAAATAACAGACAGCCGCGACATGATTTGGCCCTTATCTGGCCAGCGACCTGCATGACCGGCATCTGTTCCAGTATCTGTTGAGCGGGATTGTGATTGGCCAGGTCAAGACGGACCAGAAGGCGATCGCCGGCCACTACACGTATGACAAGGATTTTTTCCTGCGACTCATGGATGCCAGCCGCTGTTATTCCCAGGCGGTGTATGAACGGGATGATGAAACACGGGAAGCGGCACAACGCCGCAAGCTTGATTATGCCCTTGCAGCATGCATGGCCAGAGCGGGAGATCAGACCCTGGATGTGGGCGGTGGCTGGGGAACCTTCAGCGGACATGCCGGCACGGCTGGTATGCGGGTCACCTCACTGACAGTCATGACCACCCGCAGAGCGGGTGGCTTGAGGAAAGCCCCTAAAAGGGGCTAGGTATTTTGGGTAAAGTCCAACTCTTCTTGTTTGTCCAGATGTTCCTGATCACGGACGTAGGCTCGGATCATTTCTTCATCCAGCCCAACTGTGCTGACACAGTAACCTCGTGACCAGAAGTGCCGACCGGTAAAACCTTTCTTGACGCCTTGGGCTTTGCGGTGGATATGGATCGCTGACTTACCCTTCAGATAACCGATAACCATCGCAACGCTGTACTTCGGCGGAATACTTAATACCAGATGGATATGGTCTGCCATGGCATGACCTTCGATAAGTTCGACTTCCTTCTGGCGACACAACTGACGGATGATTTTGCCAACTTCTCCTCGAAGCCTACCATAAAGCACTTTCTTACGGTACTTCGGCACTATCACCACATGGTATTTGCACTCCCATTTTACATGCGCTAAGCTTTGCCACTCTCGCATGGCATTTCCTCCTGTTGATTGCCTCTAGGGGCTTTCCTCAGGAGGAAATGTCGCTGGAACGGCATAGCCTTTTCAAGTCTCACCGGCAGAGCCGGTGGTTTACTGAAAACCTACAATTACCCGCCAGTTTGAACAGTTTCTTGCAGAGCTGGTTCAGCGCTTACCGCTCCCCTGCAGGTGCGCTACCAGGATTTTTTGAGCATACAACTGCGGAACCATACGATGCCATCATCATCCTGGGGGTCATGGAACATCTCACCGATTACCTCACCCCATGCTGCCCATGCTGGCCAGCCCGAAGATATATTCAGGGTGGTAAGCCGGCGGCTGGCCCGCATACATCAGATCCACCTCGCTGCAGACCGTAAACCCCCTGCTGGTCAACAGCTTCGAAGCAGCACGGTTTGCTGCCGGTACGTCCAGCACGGTGGCACCACCCTGCTGCTGGATGCCGTCCAGCAGCGCCTCGGCCGTTGAAAGATTCAAGGCACCGTAAGGACCGATCTGCCGATGGTTGCCAAGACTCTGCACCACCATAAACCCGCCCTCGCTGCCGCTTACCGAGCCACCATCGGCAGCATGTGCCAACAGGGCTGTCCGGTCATCACCCCATCCCAGAAAGTCGATCTCTTCCCAGTCCGAATCCATCTTCTTTGCCACGGCCCGCGCCTCAGGTTCACCACCCATCCCTTCCCAACGCCGGATCCGGTCACAGGCCATAAAGCCGTGACGCTCATAGATCGGCCGCCCGACGCTGGATGCGGTCAGCCAGAGTGTCTGCACATCTGCACGCTGCAGGACCTGCACGGCCTGCTTGAACAATGCCGTACCGATACCGCGCCCACGCTCACCTGCTGCAACCAGCAGATTCCCGATCCAGCCGGATTTACCGTGCTGGACCGCAGTGACAAACCCCACCGGCTTTTCGCCGTCATGGCAGACCAGACAGCCTTGCGGTGAACGCTCCAGCAAAAAGGCCAGCTCACGGCGAGTACTGATCCACCCCTCATCTTTTGCCATGGACAGGAAGGGGTGGATATCGTTGGGGGTAAAGTTGCTGATCTGCATGGCTAAACCTTTCTCACATTCTGACCATCAGATAAGGACACAGCCGGTGGAGCCAGCTACCTGGCGCGGCCGTTTCGCTGAGTGCGACAGACCTTTTCAGTCTGCCGCAGTAGCGAGCAACGGACGGAACGCAGTAGATGGCCCATCGGCAAAGTCCTACAAAAGCCCGATCGCATCGGCCCGGCACTGTTTGCAATGCCGCATCTGGCTGATGATCCGCTCGTTGTTGTTGCGTACTTCAGCCAGCTGTTCTGCACTGGGGGCCGGGATGTGTGCCAGGTCTGCCTGGGGGATCAACGGCATCACATTCATCACAAAGGCACCCAGCCCCTTAATCCGCTCGGCAATCTGCGGGATTTCGGCCTCGTTGATGCCGGGGATCAGCACGGTGTTGACCTTGACCACCATGCCCAGCTCAACGGCCCGCTGTACCCCTTCATACTGACTGGCCAGCAGGATCTCGGCGGCATCCCTGCCGCTGTAGCGCTTGCCGTGATAGTAGATGTGGCGGTAGATCTGAGCGGCGGTATCCGGGTTCATGGCATTGATGGTTACGGTCAGGCTGTGCAGCCCCAGGGCATGCAGCCGGTCAAGCGACTCAGGCAGCAGCAGTCCGTTGGTGCTCATGCACTTGATCAGGTCCGGGAAGGTCTCCCCAACCAGCTTGAAGGTCTCAAAGGTCTGCTGATTGGCCAGCGGATCGCCCGGTCCGGCAATCCCCACCACCCGCATGGTCGGCCCCAGGATCGGTGAGGCCATCACCTCCCGCACCTTGTCCAGCGCCTCGGACGGGGTCATCAGACGGCTGGCCACGCCGGGCCGGGATTCATTGGCGCAGTCATGCTTGCGGGTACAGTAGCCGCATTTGATATTACAGGCCGGTGCCACAGCCAGATGCATCCGACCGGTCTTGTGGTGGTTACCTTCAAAACAGGGATGCCCCTGAATCTTCTTCATCTGCTCACAGGATGTTGCCATGGTGTACGCTCCTTTCAAAAAGAAACGGCGCCGCAGGAGATCACTCCCGCGGGCGCCGTTGCCCAAGATGTTTTTTGTTAGGCATAGAGCGTGCCAGTTTTGTTTTTGCTGTAATATGAGTATGTTACCAACAGCAGCATCCCAGTCATGCCGTTTTTTTAATCATTTTTCATGTTCTGGGGCAGAGACAACGATGAAACGATCATCAAAAAACTCTTCCAGCAGCGGTTTCACCTCCTGCCAGCGCATTCCGCCGCCGCCGCAGCCGGGCCGTGGAACAAGCACCTGTGTCCAGCCGCACTGGTCGGCCAACAGGCGCAATTCCTCTGCAGAACGCCTGATCAAACGCAGTTCAGGCAGCGAGTACGGGGTTTCTTCGACCGGAAAGCTGACCAGGCCGAGCATGATCTCATGGACATGGTTGCCGCGTATCTGCAGCAACCGGCCCAATTGATGACGGAGTTCAGGAAAGCGTTCCGCAGCCTGCCTGGCGACCCCTTTGCCCATGATGGCCCTGCCGTCACGGGTTATTGAGCCGTTGGTAGTAATAGCAATGATGGCCTGCCCTTGATACGACCAGATATCAACCTGCATCTCACGCATCGGGAACACTCCTTGCTTATAGATTTTTCATGATCCTGAACATTGACCCATCCGAACTGAAAGAACGTGCCCGGGCCGCCTTTATCGGCATGGCGATTGGCGATGCGCTGGGGGCAACTGTCGAGTTCATGACCACCCCGGAGATTGCTGCCAAATACGGCGTTTTCAAAGAGATTATCGGTGGTGGCTGGCTGCGCCTGAAACCGGGTCAGGTCACCGACGACACGGAAATGGCGCTCTGTATTGCCAGAGCAGTTGCCCAGAACCAGGGTTGGTCGCGGGAGGCGATTGCCCAGCAATTTGCCGCCTGGCTCAAATCCCGGCCGGTTGACTGTGGTGACACCTGCCGCAAGGGTATCCGGGCCTTTATGCTGCACGGCACCCTTGAGGTGCCGTATAATCAGTGGGATGGCGGCAACGGCGCTGCCATGCGGATGCTTCCGGCCGCCCTGCTTTCGCTGCCCGACATCGAACTGATGAAAAAGTACGCCCTGGAGCAGGCCCGGCTGACCCACCACCAGGCCCTGTCCGATGCTGCCTGCATCTGCCTGGGCACCCTGCTGCACCAGATCCTGCAGGGCGTCTCGAAAAACAGCCTGCGCCGCGAGGTTGACGGCTTTGTAACCCGTTTCCCCTCGTTCTGTTTTGAACCGTACCGCGGCCTGGCCACCGGCTATGTAGTGGATACGATGCAGACCGTTTTTCACTGGTTTTTCAAGGGGAAGAGTTTTGAAGACTGTCTGGTGGGCACCGTTAATCAGGGTGCTGACGCAGACACCACCGGCGCTATCTGCGGTATGCTGGCCGGTGCCTACTACGGCATGGAGTCGATCCCCAGGCGCTGGCTGAAAAAGATGGATGCCAAACTGGTACGCGAACTGGAAGAACATGCCGACCGACTGATTATGGCAAGCCCGGCGGGACGCTTTATGTAAGCAGTTCTTCGGCCAGCTTGGTCATACTGATCCTGCGGGTCATGGACTGGCTGCGCATCAACTTGAAGGCGGCATCCTCGCTGATCCGCTCACGTTCCATCAAGAGTCCCTTTGCCTTTTCAATCACCTTGCGGTCTGCCAGCCGTTGTTCAGAATCCCGCAATTTATTCCGCAGCAGATCCTCATGCTCCAATCTGATACGGGCCTCAAGCAGCGCATGCCTCAGCTCCGCCTCTGCAGGGAAACTGGTCAGAAAAGCAGCAACACCGGCAGCAATTGCCGCTTTTACCAGCTCCTGCGTCCAGAGCTGTGCTGCCAGTACCACCGGTACCCAGACCTTGCCCTGCAGCGCCTCGGCCAACGCAACACCATCGCAGCGGAGCGGATCATGGCTGCAGATCAGCAGATCCGGCGGCTGTTCCAGCGCGTATTGCACCGCTGCTGCAGGGCCGACAGACACGGCAGAACGGTAGCCGCCGATCGCCTCAAGCAGTCGCATCAGGTGATCCTGAAAGACCGGATCAGGGGAGCAGATCAGCACCGTTGCAGCCCTGCTCCTATCATTGAGAGCTGTCTTCATACCGGTATACAAAGCAGGAGCTGTGCCAGATTTACCGTGCGACAAAAAAAGGGACCGGCAGATCACCGGTCCCTTGCGTTTCAAACCCAGATACGTCCCAGGAGGGGTTAGAACCTGATCAAAAGCCCGCCCCAGGAAAGACCGCCGCCAAAACCCATCACCAGCACCAGCTGGCCCGGCTTGATGGTGCCATCCTGCCGGAACTCATTCAGGGCCAGACCAACCGAGGCAGCCGAGGTGTTGCCGTATTTCTGCAGGTTGACCAGAAATTTTTCCTTGGGGATATCATGCTTTTTGGCAACCGCATCAATAATCCGCAGGTTGGCCTGGTGGGGAATCAGCCAGTCAAGATCGGCAGGCTGGATGCCGGCCTTGCTGCAGACGGTCTGGATCAGTTCAGGGATGGCACTGGTGGCGAAGACATAGACCGGCTTGCCTGCCATGTAGAAGGTGTTCTCTTTGGCGGCGATGGTTTCGGCGGTAACCGGCTTGCGCGAGCCGGAAGAAGGGACCTGAATCAGCGGCCAGCCATTGCCGTCGGTGCGGATAAACGAGGTAAGGATCCCTTTTTCCGAGTCTGCCTCACCACGTATGATCACTGCGGCGGCACCGTCTCCGAAGAGCGGGGCGGTGGTCTTGTCATCAAAATTGAGGATCTTGGAATAGGTATCGGCCCCGATCACCAGGGCCGTACGGGCCTTGCCGGCCCGGATGAAGCTGTCTGCCGTATCAAGGGCAAAGACAAAGCTGCCGCAGACCGAGTTGATGTCAAAGGCAAAGGCGTTTTTGGCGCCGATCTCTTTCTGCACCATGCAGGCAGTGGCGGGCAGGATCATGTCCGGCGTGGAGGTGCCGACCACAATGCAGTCAATCTCATCGGCACTGATACCGGCATCGGTCAGGGCAGCCTGGGCGGCTCGCGTGGCCAGATCCGAGGTTGATTCATCAGGGCTGACAAAACGCCGTTCACGAATACCGGTACGGGAGGAGATCCATTCATCGGCATCATCAACCAGGTAGGAGAAAAAATCATTACCGACCACCCGTTCCGGCAGGCCGGCACCGCTGCCAATAATACATGATTGCATCATTATACTGTCCGTCGCATCAAACTGCGAACGTCCCTTCGTTAAAGTCTGATCACTATCGCACAGACAAACAGTGTTTGTCAATTGTGGGCAACATCATCCCGCTCTTTAAAGGCGCTGAAAAGGTCCACCACCCCAAAGCCCCACAAACCGAAAACAGCTGCCAGCAGCAGCTTGGCCCAGAAGTTATACGGCTGCAGTTGCTGCAAGATCAGGGCCGGGGTCAAGGGGGTACCGGCCAGATGTGCACCGATCACCGGGCTGGCTATCTTCATCACAAAAAACAGAGCGGCCAGCAGCAGCAGGTTGACTGCCATGATCAGGGCGATCCCCTTGTTGCGCCGCCCCAGATACAGTTGGCCCAGGCCGGGCAGGATCAGGCCTGAAAGCAGCAGTGCGATAACCGGACGTTTCATGGCTGTTCCTCCTCCGCCAGCAGGGCTATCATTTCGTCATGAATCAGACCGTTGCTGGCCAGGATGCGGTGGTTCGTCACCTCATAGTCACTACCGTCAAAGGCGCTGACCAGACCACCGGCCTCACGGACCAGCAGGGTACCGGCTGCCACGTCCCACGGCTTCAGCTTGACCTCCCAGAAGCCGTCCAGACGGCCGGCGGCCAGATAGGCCAGGTCAAGGGCGGCAGCACCGGCCCGCCTGATACCGCGGGCAACCTTCTGGAAACGGATGAAATGGCCAAAGTTGTTTTCCGGGTCAGTGGCGCAATCATAGGGGAAACCTGTGCCCAGCAGGGCGGACGCCAGGGGCTGTCGGTTTGATACGGACAGTCTGCGGCCGTTGCGGAAGGCCCCCCCGCCGGTGGTTGCGCTGAACAGCTCATCGGTCATCGGGTTGTAAATCGCCCCCGCCACCAGCTCGCCCCCCACGGTCAGGGCGATGGAGACGCAGAACCAGGGATAGCCGTGGGCATAGTTGGTGGTACCGTCCAACGGGTCAATAATCCAGACATGCTGGCCATCACCGGCCGGGTAATCACCCTCCTCGGCCAGGATGCCGTGCCCTGGAAAACGCCGGTGAATCATCTCGACAATCAGCGCCTCCGAGGCCAGATCCAGCTCGGTCACCAGGTTCTTGGCCCCTTTCAGGTCAATTGAAAAGGCGGCATCAAAACGTGAGCGTTGCAACTGTCCGGCAGCCAGGGCTGCCTCAATGGCACATTCCAGAAAAGAGGATGCAGGCATGGCGTATAGATCCTTAGCAATGAAATAGTCTGACAGCATTAACAGAATTGCCCCCCCCTGACAAGGGTATCGGCATCCTTGCAAACCAAGAGAGCTTTTGACTTTCCCAAACGATTGCGGCATAGTGCAAGGCCATGAAGTTTGGGAGGTTACTGACACCATGATCCTTTTCGGCAATATTCTGTATGCACTGGCCAAGATTGTTGAGCTGGCTGACGGGCTGCTGACGATCTACAAATATATCCTGATTGCAGCGGCCCTGATCACCTGGGTCAACCCTGACCCCTACAACCCGATTGTGAGCTTCCTGTACCGGGTGACTGAACCGCTGCTGTCCCGCATCCGCCGCAGGATGCCGGCCATGGGACCAGTGGACCTTTCGCCGCTGGTGGCCTTCGCCCTGATCTATGTGGTGCAGATTGTGGTGCTGAACACCCTGTACCAGTACCTGCTCAACTACAGCATGATCCTGAAACTGAGGTAATACCCGATGACCATTACATCCCTGGATATACGGCAGCAGCAGTTTAAGGGCAAGATGCTGGGCGGTCTGGACCCGGACGATGTGGACAGCTTTCTGCAGGCCGTGGCGGTTGAGATGGAAGGACTGCTGCGGGAAAATACCGAGCTGAAGGAGCAGGCCAATCGCCAGACCCGTGAGCTGAGTGAGCATGCCCAGCGCGAAAAAGACCTGCGTGAGACCATGCTGGCGGCCCAGCGGATTACCGATGAGATGAAGGCCAATGCCCAGAAAGAGGCAGAGCTGATCGTCTCAGAGGCCCAGCTGCAGGCCAGACGGCTGGTGGATGAGGCTGAACGCAAGGTGGCCGACCTGCAGGCGCGGATACAGGATGTCCGCCGCCAGAAGCTGCAGTTTGAAATGGAGTTCAAGGCACTGCTGGACAACCATCTCCGGATGATCGGCAACGGTGAACAGTAGCCCGGCAGTGCCCTGGTCCCAACAGGGAGATGCACTGCTGCTGCGGGTCTTTGTCCAGCCCCGGGCCTCCCGCAACCAGTTTTGCGGCATTCACGAAGGTGAGCTGAAGCTGCGTCTGACCTCCCCCCCCGTGGACGGGGCTGCCAATGAATGTTGCCGCGAATTTCTGGCAAAGCAGCTGAAGGTTCCCAAATCGGCTGTCACCCTTATCGCCGGGGACAGCTCGCGGCACAAACGGCTCCTGATTGCAGGGGCCACCACGCAGCAGATTGAACAGCTGGTCACCCCCGAATAAGATCAGTTCCTGCCCCCTGCAAGGGCAGGTTATTTATGGCATGAAAGGATAGTTCCAATGGCACAGGCACAACAGGGCGATACCGTCCGGGTACACTACACCGGCACCCTGCAGGACGGTTCAATTTTCGACAGTTCCGAGGCGGCAGAACAGGACAGCTGCGGCTGCGACTGCAGCAGCTCCGGCGGCTGCGGCACCGGCAGCGACTGCGGCTGCGAACCGCTTGAATTCACCATCGGTGGCGGCAACGTCATCCCCGGCTTTGAAAAGGCGGTACTGGGACTTTCCGTAGGCGAGAGCATCAAGGTAACCATTCCTGCTGCCGAGGCCTATGGTCCCCGGCACGAGCAGATGGTTGCCGTGGTTGACCGGTCAGAGCTGAGCGGTGAGATCGAGCCGATCGAGGGACAGCAGCTTGAGGTGGTCTTGCAGGATGACTCATCCATGCCGGTACTGATCACCGAGGTAACCGAAACCACCGTGACCCTGGATGCCAACCATCCGCTGGCCGGTCAGGACCTGACCTTTGAGATCAAGCTGGTGGAGATCGTCTAGGATAGCTGCATTGCCTGCCTGACGGACCCGGTGCAAAAGCTTCGTGTCCGCCACCAATCAACTACAGCAGCTGCAGCAGACACAAAAGGGCTGTCCGGTAATCCGGACAGCCCTTTCTTTGCTTAAGCCTCATTCACCCGGCTACTTGCCGGCTGCGGCCACCGTTGACCCCACCGGTTCAACTCCGAACTCCTTACCGTCTGCGGGCGGATTGACGATCACAATCGTAAACGGAATGGTCTTGCCGGGCTGAACCTCCAGATTCGTCAGAGAATCGCCGAACTGGTTGTTCATGGCCGCCTCAATCTTCTCGGCCGGCATCTCGGCCAGCTGCTCTTTCGTCAGTTGATTGCCGGCATAGGCGGTCTTGGTGGCAACAGCCTGATTGGCAGCGCCAAAGACCATCCCTTTCACCTGCAGTGCCGCACGGGGCTTCTTGAAGTTATTCAGGGCTTCACCGGTAATGACCAGCAATTCACCGGCGGCAGCCTTGGGAACAAAATAGGCCTTGATGTTCTGTACCGTAATCTTGCCATCCTCAACCGGCGTTCCAGCCTTCCCGAAGAGGGAAACCTCCTTGGGGCCACCACTGATAAAGCTGTAGGCCATGTAGCCCAATACGCCGAGCACCACCACCGTGATCACCGCGATCAGGATCGAGAGGGTTGAGCTCTGACGGCGGCGGGAGGTGATTGAAGGCGGCGGTTCTTCTGTGGCGCCCGGCAGATCAAAGCTGATATCCGGCTTTGCAACATCCTGCTGCCGGACAACCGACTCATCTACCGGCGCAAACAGGGTGCCGGCCGGCGCTGTTGCCGAGGCCTCCACCGCAACAGCCGCAGTGTCACCGCTGAAATCCACCTCACCCAGGCTGAACGTATCGACCTCGGCGGCAGGAGCGGTTGTTTGGGGCTGCCCCATGCCGAAGTCAACCCCGGAGAAGTCAAGACCGTCACCAGAGGCTGCTGCAGACTGCGGGGCGGCATCATCAAAACTGAAACCGGTTTCAGCAGCAGCTGCTTGCGGGGCCATTGCAGCGCCAAAATCACTGAAGTCCGTTGTATCAATACCGGTTGGGGTGGCGACTGCCGCTGCTGGGGCCGTCCCAAAGTCAAAACCGGCCAGATCGATCTCACCGGCCTGGGTAACCGCTGACGAAGCCTGGTCGCCAAAATCAAACTCAATCTTTTGGGCCGTGCTGTCTGAGATCGACGATGAGGCCAGGGCATCACCAAAATCAAAGGCCGCTTCATCTGCTGCAGGCGGAGCCGCCACAGCTGCGCTACCGAAATCCAGGCTAAACTCCGGTGTCGGTTCAGCAACCTGCTGCTTCGGCGGCATGACCATGGTCATTTCGCCAAAATCAGCGGCAGCCGGGGCAACAGGGGGTTCGGTCGTGAAAGCGACATCACCAAAGTCAAAACTGCTGTCAGCTGCTGCTGCAGGCTGGTCAAAACTGAAACTGGCTGCCTCCGGGGTGGCAGCCTCCACCGGAGCGGCGCCAAAATCAAAGGCGACCTCAGGCTCTGCGGAAAAGCCGGCAACCTCTGGTTCCGGAGCCGGAGCTGCAGCCATGCGGACGGTTTCGTCGGAAGCAGGAAAGGAATCTGCCGCTGCCATGTCCGGCAGCATCGCCTCCGGTGCCTCGGCCTGTGCAACATCCTTGCGCACCGTAAAGACATGGCGACATTTGGCGCAACGGACCTTGACCCCCCGATCCGACACCTTCTCGTCATCAAGCTTGAATTTGGTCCGGCATTGTTCGCATTGAATGATCATCGCCAGCTCCCTGTCGGCAGTGATATCGTGAGTGCTCTTAACAGCTGAAAAATCAACGTATTGTGTAGCAGAATGACCCGCCGGTGTCAATTTATTCCAATTCCATCTCAAGGCCCTATCTTCGTTGGCTCGTCATTGGCTCCTCAACGTACTGCATGTACGCCTTCGTCGCCAATTTCCTCGCCGCCTTAATAGCATCCTTGATCTGGAATCGGAATTCTCAGCACTGTACCAGTGAACAGTGCTGCGCAACCGGACAGGCAGGGCAGCAGGCCGAGCTTGTGCCGTTACATCCCTCGGAAATCCCCAGATGACAGATTGAAAAGTCGTACTTGACCGGATCAAGCGGATCAAACTGCCTGAGTGCCGCAGTGATTTCGCAAGCCATACGCCAGTCCGGCGTACGGCGGCTGGTCAGCCCCAGCATCCGGCTGATCCGCTCGATATGCCGATCCACCGGGATAACCAGCTGGGCCGGACGCACCTGCTGCCAGAGCCCCAGATCGATACCATCCGCAGGGCGTACCACCCAGCGCAGGAACATACAGAGCCGCTTGCAGGCACTACCGCCGGACGGCGAAGGAAACAGAAAACGGAAGCTGCTTTCTGCCGGCAGGGCGGCCCTGCCGAAGAGCGGGCGATAATCAAAACCGGACACCGCTGCGCAAAAACCGTTCAAGGCCTGTTCCACCGTTGCTGCATCTTCTGGGTGGAACTGACAGAAAAACTTCTCAATACTGCCCTGCTGCTGCCGCATCAGCCGGATAGCCCAGAACAGGGCTGCCAGATCATCCGCATCGTTAAAGCGATGTTTAAAGCCGGCACAGAGTTGTGTGTCCCGCTTCGGATCAAAGCCATCCACAAAACCTGCCGGAGAATCACCCATGATGCTGAAAATACGGCTGAGACTGCCTTTGATCACCTTGACCGAACCGTAGGCAAACACCGCCGCCACCAGGGCGGCGACCTCCTGATCAGCCGGGGCAGGGTAACGGTGGCAAAAGGAAAGCGGGTCATTGGCCAGATGCTGCTGGGAACGGCTGGCGTAAAGCTGTTCCAGGACCTTTTTGAGGGAGCGGGGAGAGGGCAACTAGACCTCCGCCTCACGCAGGAACAGGGCTGCGTCCTCCGGTGAGGTCGGATTGATGAAAAAACCGGTGCCCCATTCAAAACCGGCAATCGAGGTCAGACGCGGCACCAGCTCAATATGCCAATGGTAATCATATTCAAGCGAGGTCCACATGGCCGGCTTGCCGGGACGTTTGTGCATGGGCGGGCAGGTATGCAGGATAAAGTTGTACGGGGCATCCTTCAGCACCAGCTTGACCCGCATCAGCATATCCTTCAGGGCCACGGCCAGCTCTGCCAGCTGCGCATCGTTCATCAGGGCAAAGTCGTGGCTGTGCCGTTTGGGGTACAGCCGCAGTTCAAAGGGGAAACTGGCAGCATAGGGGGCCAGAGTCACAAAATTGGAAAACTCCCGCACCACCCGTACCCCCTGCTCCAGCTCAAAGGCGATCAGGTCACAGAACAGACAGCGTTCCTTGTTGGCATAGTGGGTGCGGCAGACCTTCAGTTCGGTGGTGGCCACCGGCGGCAGCATCGGCACCGCAATCAGCTGGCTGTGGGAGTGGGCCAGTGAGGCACCGGCCCGTGCGCCGTGGTTTTTGAACAGGATCATGTAGCGGAATCGGAAATCCCGGCGCAGGTCCAGCAGGCGCGTACGCCAGGTAACCAGCACATCGGTCAGCTCTGCCGGTGCCAGATCAGCCATGGACTTGTCATGATCCGGTGTCTCAATAATCACCTCATGGGCACCGATACCGTTCATCACATCATAGGGGCCATGCCCCCGGTTTTCCAGCTCGCCTTCTATCCGCAGGGCCGGATATTTGTTGGGGATGACCCGCACCTTCCAGTTGGGGGTATTGGGCATGCCGCTGGGGCGGATGGCAAAGATCTCCGACGGGGTCTTGTCTTCATTGCCGTAACAGAACGGACAGGAGGTAACCGGCAGCGCCTCCGGCTCCGACTGAAAGTCCCGCGGACGGCGGCCCCGTTCGGTGGCAATAATCACCCAGTGCAGTTTTAATGGGTCCCAACGCAATTCGGACATATCGGTCTATCTCCTCGAAACCTCAACCCCCCTGTCCCCCCTTATCAGGGGGGAACGAGAGGGCAAACACCTCCCCTGACAAGGGGAGGTTGGGAGGGGTTAAATCAACCAGTCATTTGCTTCCAGATCCGGCCCTTCATACTGCAGCATCAACGGCGCATCCGACGGCCAGCGCCCGATCTCTTCACTGTTACGGGTCAGGGTCACACTGGCAAAGAGCTTGGATTTCGGCAGCAGATGCAGTCCTTCCAGCGGTATTGCCACCTCGCAGGTTCGATCAATGGCCCAGCGGCAGCAACTGTTAGTAGGGGTCCAGTTGCCCAGCTCCCTGACCAGTAACAACCCTTCCTCCATGCTGCGCTGCATCGGCAGACGGTATTCCCGGTCGGCAATCAGGTGCAGGGCCAGGATGTCGTTCTCTTTCAACAGGCGCGAGAGTTCCTGGATACCGTCAATTCTGAAGTAGAGCTGATCATGGTTATAGCCCCAGTAGAAGCCCTGCAGCAGACGATCAGACGAGTGCATGGCAGAACCCTGGCGGGTCAGGTCAAACAGTCCGGCTGCCAGCCATTCAAAGTAGTCGCCCACCCGGCCGTTGATCTCTGGCTCGATAAAACCGGCCGGTTCACGCACCAGACCTGCCGGGCTCTTCTTCTTGATCGGCTCCAGCAACTCCCGGGGCGGACTGATTCCCAGCATGGTGTAGATATTGGTGAGATGCTGACGGAACAGCCGGTCAAAACGATCGCTGTGGGGCGAGAAGTGATCGTCGCCAAACCACCAGAACCAGTCGCTTCCTTCGGCCGCGTAGAGCGAGGTACAGAGCAGGCGGGCCACCTGATCGCCATCCATGCCAGCATTGGCAAGCTGACGGGCAGCTTCGGGGTGATGTTCCACAATCGCCCGGCGGGCGCCTGCCACCAAATCCCAGGCCAGATTCTCCTCCGGGTGACCGATCCAGATGCCGTAGTTGGCATTGATCCATGAACCGGGATGAATCCGGTGCAGACGACCTTCAAAATGTGATTGGGCCAGGACATCACTACAGGTGGTCAGATTGAGATCCTGAGCCTCGGCAACAGCGGTATAGATACCGGAGAGGAAGTCATAGGCGTTGTCTGGATAAAACTCCCAGGCGTTTTCACCATCCAGAATGACCGGGATCACCTTGCCTTCGCTGCCCACCTGGCGGCCGATCTGACGCAGGCGTCCGGTAAAGTCGGCCACTGCCCGGCGGGCATCCCACTGGCTGTAGGTAAAGCCGATCAGGTCGGAAAGCTGGTGGTCACGGAAGAAGATCCCCAGATCCCCCTTGGCAGTGGCAAACCGCCAGGGATGGTAGAGCCGCTCATGATGCGGCCCCAGACCGCCATCCAGCGAACGGGCCAGCACCTCTTCATCGGTCGCCACCCAGTCGAGGCCGCACTCGCGGATCAACTGCAGGGCCTCGTCACTGACCGAGCCTTCAGAGGGCCACATCCCCCGGGGTGTGATGCCGAAGACCTCCTGGAAATAACGCAGACCATGGCAGATATGGGCCCGGGCATCCTCCGGATGGCGGAACCGTTCCCGGGGCAGCGTCACCCGTGGCATCGCCTCCCGTGCCAGCTGGGTGTCACACAAAAGCGGCAGAATCGGATGGAAATAGGGGGTGACTGACAGCTCGACCTGCCCTGAGGCATGCAACCGCTTGTAGAGCGGCACAATCTCGTTCAGCAGCTTGCGCTGGGTGGTAAACAACAGGGCCCGGTCCTCTGCGGTGTAACCCTGCCCCTTGGCCAACAGCTCCCGAAAGACAGGGAAACGCCGCCGGGCAGCCTCGCCGGTCCAGGCCAGAAAGAAGCAGACCTGCAGATCCTGCAGATCCTGATGGTTGAAATGCCGCACCCGCTCCCGCACCGCGCCAGCTTTCCCCTCGCCGGCCATGTAGAGCAGCTCAAGGTAGCGCCGGTGCGGCTCGATCATCCGCTGCCGGTTGGCGGAAAAGAAGTTCTCCAGCAGGAAGATCCGGTCGTCTTCCGACATATCTGCCGGATTCATCTGCCCCTTGATCAGAAAGGGGTCCACAGCCGTACCGGCAGCATACTCCAGTAACTGCTCAACCAGCGACGGCACCAGGTTAAAGACCGCCCTGGCCCCTGGCGTATCCTCCACAATGGCCGGCATGTCGTAATAATCCTTGATGGCATGCAGATAGGTCCAGGGCAGGGCATATTCCCCCTTGACCGGGTCCTTGTAATAGGGCTGGTGCATATGCCAGAGGAATATGACGTCAATCGGCGTGGTCACGGTTCAATTACTCCAGCTCTTTCTTCCACTTCTCAACTTTTTTCCGGTATTCATCCAGTAATTTGCCAGCGGTCTTTTCATCCTTTGCCTCGGCAAAGATATGCACGAAGGAGCTGTACTGATCCGGCAGCACCAGGGCCCAGTCATTATCAAACTGGACCTTGATCCCGTCGATAAAGGAGGCCTCCTGCTCCAGAGAGTCCTCACTCATCTTGCGCATGATCCCCCCCTTCATCTCAAAGGGACAGGGGATGCTGGTCTCCAGAAAGGCGCGGCTCGGTGCCTCTTCAATAACACGGGAGAAAGGGACGCCCACGGTTGCCCCCAGCTCCACCAGCTTGGCAATGGCATACATGCCGTCAAAGGCAGCCTGGAAGCGGGGGAAGGCAAAACGGCCATCAGGGGCTGCAGCCAGGATTACCTCGGATGAGGAGGCCGCCTCCAGCATGGCCCGGTCGCTGCTTTTGGTGCGGGTGACGCTGCATTTCTTCTTGAGCGCCATCTGCTCGATACTTGACGGCGCCTGTACCGGCACCGCAATGGTACCACGCTGGTCGGTCTTGAGCTGAAGGGCCACCACCAGGCTCAGGAGCTGGATCCCGTCGTAGATCGCCCCGGTTTCATCCAGCAGGGTAATTGATTCAACCGCAGGCTCCAGCCAGAAACCGGCTTGTGCCCCCAGCGAACTGACAATGGCTGAAAGCTGCCTGAGCCCTTCCTGCTTCGGCTTGGGGACGCAACCGCCACGACCGTCATCCACGTAGGCGTTCAGGGCAACCACGTTACAACCCAGCTCGTTCAGCAGCATCGGCAGCACCTGGCTGGCAGGTGAGTAGTTAAAGTCCACCACCACGGTCCAGGCTGCCTTGCGGCAGACATCCACGTTCAGGGCCCGCAGATAGCCTTCACGATAGAAATCAATTGCCTGGGGGATATCAATCAAGGCGCCCGGCTCAGTATGATGGGCACGCCGGAAGTTCTCCTTAAAGAAGATCCGCTCCAGGTTTTTGGCCATGTTGCTGGAAAAATCCAGGCCATCGCCATCCAGGAAGATGATCTCCATTGAGGCCGGATCATCGCTGGATTGGCGGAAGTGGAAGCCGCCCACCTCACCAAAGGTCTTCAGCTTGTAGCGGATCAACGGCAGCGAGGTCATGGTCATGTCCCGCACATTGACCCCGGCTGAAAGCAGTCCACCCACAAAGCAGCGTTTCAGCATGCGGGAGGAACGGTTGGCGTCCCTGCCGCCCAGCACATAGCTCCCCTTGGGCAGGGTGGTGCCATAGGCACAGCCCAGCTTGGCCACAAACTCAGGGGTCAGCTCCACATTGGAGAGCCCCTTGATGATCGCCCCCTCAAAGAGCGATTTTTTCCATTTTTCACCCCAGATCAGGTTGGCAGTCACCGTGGCGCCCGCCTCAATCACCTTGCGGGGCCAGATCTTGACATCGGACTTGATCTTGACATCGTCACCGATGGAGGTGTCATCGGCCACAATCACCCCTTCGTCCAGCACCGCATTCTGGCCCACCCGTACATTGGTGCAGATCACGCTGTCGGTAACCTTGGCCCCCTTCTTGACGTAGGCGTTATCCCACAACACGCAACGGTTCAGCTTGACCCCGGCCTCGATAGTGCAGTTGCGGCCGATGACCGAATCCTTGATCTGGACCTCGCCCCGGATCTGGGAGTTGTCGCCGATCACCACGGTGCCGGACAGACCGGCCGGCTCCTCAAGGGTCACATCGGCCCCGATCCGCAGGTCCTTGCCCACGAAATCCTGTTTTTCCTCATCAATCTTAAGGTTGACCCTGCCCTTGAAGATATCGTGATAGGCCTCGCGGTAGGAGTCAGTATTGCCGATGTCGCGCCAGTACCCCTTGGCTGAAAAGCCGAACAGCGGGTCGTTGTTCTGCAGCATCAGCGGAAACAGATCCTGGGAAAAGTCGAAGTTTTCACCTTTGGGGATATAGTTGAAGATCTCCGGCTCCAGCACATAGATACCGGTGTTGATGGTGTCGGAGATCACCTCGCCCCAGCCCGGTTTCTCCAGAAACTGGGTGATCCGCTTCTCCTTGTCGGTGATCACCACGCCAAACTGGAGCGGGTCCTTGACCGAGGTGAGGGTAATGGTGGCCATGGCCTTGTTGTCGGCGTGGAAATCAAGCACCTTTTTCAGGTTGAAATCGGTCAGCAGGTCGCCGGAGATAACCAGGAAACGTTCATCCAGATACTTCTCTGCCGCCTTGACCGCACCGGCAGTGCCCATATCCTCAATCGGGGTGACATAGGTGATCTTGACCCCGAAGTCGGAACCATCCCGAAAGAACTTTTTAATCACTTCAGGCTGGTGGTAGAGCAGCATCACCAGATCGGTAATGTCGTGTTTCTTGAGCAGTTCAACGATATGCAGCATGATTGGCCGGTTAAAGAGCGGAATCATCGGTTTTGGCATGCTGCTGGTGAGCGGTTGGATGCGGGTGCCGAAGCCGCCGGCCATAATCACTGCTTTCATAGCATCTCCTTGGCGGAACGGTCTTTTTCCGTTCTGGCCCAGCCACTCTCCGGAATGTCTTGTGCGGCGTACTTCGCACAGTACGCCTCCGCGCCATTCCTCGTGTGTCAGACCCGGAACGAAAAAAATCCTCGTTCCTCATGGGTTAGTATTGGTTCACTGCGTCGCTACATCCCCGTTGCCCGGCGTTGGGCCTTTTTGGCCAACACCCGCTTGATCTCCTCTTTCAACTCGGTCATGTCACCTGACTTGACCACGTAGCTGTCTGCCAGCCAGGCCGAGAAATCATCCTTGTAGCAGGAGAAGGCAGAACAGAGGATCACCGGCATATCATGACGCTCCTTGACAATTTTCTGCAACAGCTCAATCCCGCTCTCGTTCTTCAGCTTGATATCCAGCACTGCCAGGTCAAAAGCCTGCTGTTCCAGCTTCTCAACAGCCTCGGCAATGGTGGCAGCGGTCTCAACGCTATAGCCTTCATCTGACAGCTCTTCGCTGTAGAGCAGCCGGATATTGGCCTCGTCGTCAACTACCAGCAATCTGCTCATGGTTTTTCTCCTCCTTGTTGATGGGAAGTTTAATGGTATAGGTGACTCCCCCCTCTGGCGGCGCGACCACAATCAGGGGGATATTCTGTTTGTCCAGCATGCTGCGGCTTAACGCCATATTCAGGCCTGACCCCATCTCACAGGTTTCGGTAAAGGGGGTCAAGAGCGCCTCAAGCTCGTCTTCCGACAAGGTCCGGTTATGGTCCACGATCCGTACATCGACATGCTCCCCCTCCGCTCTGGTACTGATATCGATGGACCCGTTCTGCAGGCCGTCAATGGTGCTGAGCAGGATGTTGCGAATGCAGTAGGTGGTCTGCTTATAGTCGATATAGACCGGCGGCAGCTGGTCTCCGGCGTGAAAACGGCAGGAATAGTCCTGGGTCACGATCCGCTCCTGCACATCGCGCAGGGCGGACTCCACCAGCTGGTTGGGGTCCCAGAAATCACAGGAGGGAAACAGCGCATCGGAATAGGTCAGGATCTCCCCCAGCACCTCCTCCAGCTGGCGGGCCTCAGTGACAATCGACTCGATAAAGGTGCGTTTGGGATCATTACCGGGGGTGTTCTTGAGGATACTGCGGGCAAAACCGCCGATCACCATCAGGGGGTTACGGATGGAATGGGCAATGCTGGAGGTGATCCGCCCCACCAGCGCCATCTTCTCCATCCTGACCAGCTGTTCCTGCTGTTCCTGCAGGCGGGAGTTGGCCAGGCGCAGCTTGTCCACCTCTTCCTGAACCCGCTCATACAGCGAGGCACGTTCAATGGCGAAGGCAACCGGAAAGGTGAAGGTCTCAATTGAGCGCATATCCTGCTCAGAAATGGCCCGGTGGGTGATGAAGTTGTCAGCAATGATCGCCCCGACACGACGGTTACGGGCAATCAGCGGCAGCACCAGAAAGGTATCTACACCCAGGACGCGGGCGAACTCAGTATCCACATCGGGATCGTGGAAGGCGTCGCTGACCATGAGCGGTTTCCGCTCCTCCAGCGCACGTACGACAATATGCTGTTCATCATCAAGCGGGATAATCAGGCGTTCAAGGATGTCATGAAACTTGTAGCGTTCTGCGGTCAGTTTATGCTTCCGGAACTCCTGGGAAAGCCCTTGCAGATCCTGATCGCCTGACTCAATTTCATGCCAGGTCTGGCCAGCCTCTTCTGCCGAGCGTGGGCCAATGGCAAGGTGCCCCTTCAGGATATGGCGTTCCTTGTCGGCCAGGAGCAGAAAGGCCCGGTTCATACCAAAGCCCTTACCGGCCGTAATGGCGGTCAGGGCCACCGACAGGACTTCATCCAGGTCAACCGAGCTTTGCAGTACCGATCCCAGTTCATGCAGGAAGCGGACCTCAAGGGTTTTGGTATCAAGAAAGTTGGCCAGAGACTGGATCTGGGCCTTCTGGCGACGGTAATCCGCATGCAGGATGGAAAAAATCGGGGCCAGCGGGTGGCCGCTGTCACGGAAGCGGGCCAGATCGCGTTTGAACTTTTCGCACTCGCAGCATTTTTCAAGGATACGGCGGCTGCGGGATGACAGGAGATCTTCGTCTCCTTCGCCAATATTGGGACAGTCCCCCATGACAATGCTGTCCCGATCCCAGCAGCACTCCCATTCTGTTATCGCGGTAATCTCCATTTAGCTGGCTCCGGCACCAAGCATACCACGGGAATGCACAGGGTCAAGGGTCAAGGCCTGCGGAAAACAATGCCTTTTCACCTTGTACCGCCTTTATTGCTGGCTTCGTCCTACTTCACCTTCCAGGTTGTCCCCTGCGGTGTATCAAGAAGCTGGATATCCCGCGCCAGCAGGTAGTCCCTGATCTCATCACTACGTTTAAAATCCTTGTTTTTCCTGGCAGCGGCCCGTTCGAGGAGTAACCCATCAATTTCTTCCGGACTGATTTCCAGGTGCTGCGCCTTCTCAGCCTCACGGGCCGCCAGCCAGTCAGACGGTTTGATCAGGAACAGGCCCAGTACGGCACCGATCTCCGCCACAGCCGCCTGCAGTCGCTCAAGATCGGCACGAACAGCACTGCTATTGCCTCCGCCTTCCGCCAAAAGACGGTTCAGGGTGCGGACAACGTCAAAGAGGCTTCCCAGGGCCTGGGCCGTGTTGAAGTCATCATCCATCGCCTCTTTGAAGCGGGGCAGCAGACCGGCGACCTTTTCGGCAAACTCTGCTGCCGAAGCCAGCGGAGCGGTTGCGGTTGCAGGTTTTTCAAGTGCCAGATCCAAGGCGGCCAGCGCCTCATAGATCCGGGAAAGACCGGCCTGAGCCTCCCGCAGATTCTGGTCGGAGTAGTCCAGCGGTGAACGGTAATGGGCCTGCAGGATAAAGAAACGCAGCGTCTCGGGATCAAACAGCTCCAGCACCTCACGGATGGTAAAGAAGTTACCCAGCGACTTGCTCATTTTTTCGCTGTTGATATTAACGAAGCCGTTGTGCAACCAGTATTTGACAAACTGACAGCCATTGGCCCCTTCGGACTGGGCGATCTCATTTTCATGGTGCGGAAAGACCAGATCCTTGCCACCGCCGTGGATATCAAAGGAAGGGCCAAGAAAACGCATGCTCATGGCGGAGCACTCAATATGCCAGCCCGGCCGACCGGCACCCCAGGGTGACTGCCAGAACGGCTCACCCGGCTTGGAGCCTTTCCAGAGTGCGAAGTCCATCGGGTTTCGCTTGCGCTCATCGACATCGACCCTGGCGCCTGCCAGCATATCTTCAAGGTTACGGCCGGAAAGCTTCAGGTAGGTGGAAAAGGTCTCCACCGCAAAATAGACGTCGCCGTCAACGGCATAGGCGTGGCCATTCTCGATCAGGCGCTGAATGATCGCGACGATATCCTCAATATGATCCGTGGCCTTTGGTTCAATGGTGGGACGCAGCATCCCCAACCGGTCCATATCCTCATCAAAGGTGGCGATGTAGCGGTCGGCAATGGTACGGTAATCAGTTCCCTCCTGATTGGCCCGGTTAATGATCTTGTCGTCAATATCGGTATAGTTGCGGATATAGGTGACGTCATACCCGCTGAAACGCAGGTAGCGATAGATCATGTCAAATACGATACCGGCCCGGGCATGGCCGATATGGCAGAAATCATACACGGTGACACCACAGACGTACATGCCGACCTTGCCTGCAATACGGGGAACAAACGGTTCTTTCTCGCCACTGAGGGTGTTATAGAGACGCAACGCCATAAAAACTCCAGAGTTCCTGATTTTTGGCTACTTTGTCATGATTTTTGGCCGAAGGCAAGTGGTCAGCTCTTGCGGGGTATACAGCTGAATGGTACAGTAGCCGTTTAGGGGGATCCACATGGAAAAAATGCAGTATGAAGACCAGTTACGGCTGCTGGACCGCGGGGAGTCAGGGGAGATTCTTGAACTCCTGCTGCGTATCTCCCAGCAAGCCTCCCATGATCTTCAGTTTTTCAATCATTACAAGGAGGTGCCGATCTCGTCGGCTGCCGAGGTACTGTATCTCTTTGGCGACACCCTGGTCTGCCGCTCCAACCCGACCCAGACCCGTGCCTTAAAGGCCAGCCGGTATACCATTATCCGCTCCTCACGGCTTGGCCATGACGTCTATGCCTCGGCAGAGTACGATGCGGAAACAGACGAGATAACCCTGTCTGAATTTTCCTATGTCGAGGTGTTGCCGGACCGGCGCAACACCCTGCGGGTCAAGATCGGCGGCCTCTTCCAGGTGCCCATGGAGGCCGGCACCACCACCTTTACCGCCAAACTGAAAGACCTCTCCCTGGGGGGGTGTGCCCTGGAGGTGCCCGATAAAAGCCTGCTGGGAAACTTCACCTACTTCTATCTCAACCTGTCCTTTGACCTGAAAAACCAGCCCGACCCCCAAAAACTGCGGGTGATGGCCCGTCTGCTCCGTTTTGAAAGCAACCAGAATCCCTGCCGCTGTATCCTGTTGTTTGAACACGATCGCCGCAGTGAAGACCTGATCGGCAGGTATATTGCCCAGCGTCAGGCCGAGATCATACGTGAACTGAAGGATTAACCGGTACCTTCACCTGGAGCCGTCTGCAGAATACCCAGCCGGATAAACAGACTGAGCACTATGGGGTAGAATGGAATTTCTCAGTCAGGACTGGATGCACCTGGTCATACGGGTTCAGCTGAAGAGACTGCGGAAACTGCTGCTGAAGCTGCTCAGTCAGCCTGCGGGTCCTCAAAGGGCGCCAATGGCAGGATGACCTGAAACTCCGCCCCGCCATCGATGTTGCAGATCTTCAGACTGCCACCGTGGTTCTGGACGATCCGGTTGACAATGGCCAGCCCCAGCCCGGTACCATGACGTTTGGTGGTAAAAAACGGGGTAAAGATCTTACTCAGCAGTTCTTCGGGAATGCCTCCCCCGCTGTCGGCAATTGAGACGACCGCGCAGGGTCTGGCCCCATCCCCCCCGGCCTTGAGCGCAACCTGCAATCTGCCCCCCTGCGGCATGGCCTCCTGGGCGTTTACCAGAAGATTGATAAAGACCTGTTTCAACTGATTACCGTCCCCAAGCACGGTCCAGCTACCGGACGGGACAGAGGCCTCAAGGGCAATCTTCCGCTCTCCCAGCAGCACCACATAATCGTCCAGGCATTCCTTGACAACCCGCTGCAGCTTACACTCCTGAAAGCAGATGGTCGGCTTGCGGGAAAAGGCCAGGATATCCCCCAGAAGCCGCTCAAGCCGGTGCGATTCACTGATAATGGTATCCAGGTAATGGCGTTGCGGGGTGTCCTCCGGCAGCATGCGCCCCAGACGGGCCGCGAAACCGCCGATGGTGATCAAGGGGGTCTTCAGTTCGTGGGAAATTGACGCAGCCATTTCACCGATCGCCGCCAGATGGGCACCATGCACCAGACGTTGCCGGGTGTCCTGCAATTCGTTGTGGGTCTCCTCAAGATTGCGGTACAGGCGGGTGTTTTCGATTGCCATGCCGGCCTGATTGGCAAACAGCTGCAACACCTTGAGTTGTTGATCGTTAATGGGCTGATGCTTGAACGGATTATCCACAATGATCACGCCGATCAGATTATTACGGGTGACCAACGGCACCGCAACAAAGGAACTGATCCCGAAACGGCTGATAAAATCACAGTCCTGACAGTTGAGACACTCCAGATCATCAATGCGATACAGCCGTTTGTTTTCAACAACATGTGACACGATCTGACAGCCTTCCGACAGATCAATCCTTGTTTCACGCACCTTCTGACACAAATCGGACTGCATCTGCCGTGCGATGGCATCCGGATCAAGATCCCAATAGCCCGACAAAGGGTTGTCCGGGTCGGAGAAGACCACGCGAAAACCATCCGTGCTCGAGCGGCAGATGCCCAGCATCCCCTGCAGCATATCTGTCTTCTGATTGTAGAGGAACAGCATGGCCCGGCAAAACAGGCCGTTGTCTTCGCAGACCAGGGCGGAGAGGATCAGGTGCAGCAGCTTGTTAAGCTGCATGGTGGAAAGCAGGGTGCTGCTGAACAGATAGAAAAGCTGGAGATCCCTCTGGGCCTGCAGGGTCTCCGTTATTGGGGCAGAGGATTTCTGGATGGTAGTGTCAGGCATAGGAAACCCTGCAATACAACAAGTATCAAGCTACCGGTGGACGGGACACAAAATCAAATCAGAGCCGTTTTTCCCTTTCCTCAGCTTCAATCTTGCAATCGATGCATTGCGTGGTGACCGGACGGGCTTTCAGGCGCGCCTCACTGATCTCGCCACCGCAATCCTCGCAGATGCCGTAGCTGCCATCGTCAATCCGTTCCAGCGCCTCCCGGACCTTGTTGGCCAGCTTGCGCTCACGGTCACGAATCCGCAGCTCAAAGGTACGATCGGACTCTTGCGTGGCACGATCGGTCGGATCGGGGAAATGGGAGGCATCGTCCCCCATCTCCTGCACGGTCTTATCCGCTTCTGACAGCAGCGCCTTCATCTCTTCCTGGAGCAGCTGACGAAATTGTTCAAGTTTCTCGGCGTCCATGGCTCTCCTCACCTACATCAGCTATAATTGATCAATTTTAAGTGCTTTGAACGCCCAAGTCCAGTAAAAAGTATGTTACAGCAGGAACTGCAGCACCTCCTGCACCGTCGCTACGCCGTGCAGCTCCAGTCCCGCCTCGGAGAGCCGCCTCAGATTACCGGCAGGCAGGATGCACTGCTGGAAACCAAGTTTCGTGGCCTCACCCAGCCTCGGCTCCGGCTGGTTAACGGCCCGCACCTCACCGGCCAGACCGACCTCGCCAAACACCACGGCACCGGCTGCAACCGGACGATCCAGGTGACTTGAGGCCACCGCCAGCAACATGGCCAGATCAGCTGCCGGTTCATTCAGCCGGGCACCGCCGGCCACATTCAGGAAGATATCCTGCCCCCCCAGGTGCAGCCCGGCCTTCTTTTCCAGCACCGCCACCAGCAGCGCCAGACGGTTACTGTCAACCCCGATAGTGGTCCGGCGGGGCGTCCCGTAGGCGCTGGGGGTCACCAGGGCCTGGATCTCGACCAGCAGGGTGCGGCTACCCTCCAGCGAGGCGGTCACCACCGAGCCGGGGGCATCAAGGGGACGCTCGGACAGGAACAGCTCGGATGGATTGGCCACCTCGGCCAGGCCGCCGGACTTCATCTCAAAGACACCGATCTCATTGGTAGAACCAAAGCGGTTCTTGACTGCCCGCAGGATCCGGTAGGGGTGGCCGCGATCACCCTCAAAATAGAGCACCGTGTCCACCATATGCTCCAGCACCCGCGGTCCGGCAATGGCACCGTCCTTGGTGACATGGCCGACAATAAAGATCGGAATGCCGCTGCCTTTGGCCAGCAGCATCAGCCGGCCGGCCGACTCCCGCACCTGGCTGACCGAACCGGGGGCAGATTCCAGTGCCTGGGTCCAGACGGTCTGGATCGAGTCCACCACCACGGCCCGCGGCTTGAGTTTCTCCACCTGGGCCACGATCTCTTCCAGCCCGTTCTCAGCCAGCACCAACAGCGGTCTGCCGCTCACCCCCAGCCGTTCGCCCCGCAGACGGGTCTGGGCGGCCGACTCCTCACCGGACACATACAGCACCGCTCCGTCAGCCGCCAGGTGGTGCATCGCCTGCAGCAACAGGGTTGACTTGCCGATGCCGGGATCGCCGCCGATCAACACCAGTGATCCGGGCACCAGACCGCCACCCAGCACCCGGTCCAGCTCGCCAATGCCGCAGCCCAGCCGCACTTCCGCCTGGGGCGGCACCTCGCCAATCGGCAGGGCAACGCTCTTGCCCGGCAGCTGCCGGCCGCTGCGGACAGCTGCTGCTGATGGCTGCTGCTCCTCCAGCATGCTGTTCCAGGCTCCACAGTCAGGGCATTTGCCCAGCCACTTGGGAGACTGACAGCCACACTGGCTGCAACTGAAAACGGTTTTTTGACGCACAACTTCACCTCCGGCGGCACGATCACTGCATATTCAACAGCAGCACCAGCACTCTAACAGAGCCGTTCAGCCCCTACAACCGCTGAATTGCAGCTTGTATACACAAATCCGGTTTGGTATACTGCGCGACCTTAAAAGAGACAGGTGACTCAATAGTAGGCATATGGTTACAAGGAGACTCAGATCATGATCGGCACTATTGAAATAAAAACCGGTATTCACTGGCTGGGAGCCCAACATCCCGAGCTGCGCGTCTTTGACGACCTTTTCCCCACTGAGCACGGCACCACCTACAACAGCTACCTGGTACAAGGCAGCGAAAAGATCGCCCTGATCGACACGGTCAAGATCAAATTCGTTGACCAGTTCATGGACAAGCTCAAATCCCTGGTTGACCCTGCCAAGGTTGATTACATCATCGTCAACCATGCCGAACCGGACCACTCCGGCTCCCTCTCCTTTCTGCTGGAACACTGCCCCAATGCAACCGTGGTCTCCACCCAGGCGGCCAAAAACTTTGTGGGCAACATGATCCACAAACCGTTCCAGTCAAAGACCGTCAAGGATGGCGAGACCATTGATCTGGGCGGCCGCACCCTGCGCTTTATCATGGCCCCCTTCCTGCACTGGCCGGACACCATGTTCACCAGACTGGAAGAGGAACATATCCTCTTTACCTGCGATGGCTTCGGGGCCCACTACTGCAACACCCGCAGCATCTTCAACGATGAGATCGAGGACTTCACCTCGGCCCGTGAATTCTATTTTGACTGCCTGATGCGCCCCTTCAAGGACAAGGTACTGGCTGCCATTGAAAAGATCCGCCATGACGTGATCGACATGATCTGTCCCAGCCACGGTCCGATCATCCGTAAAGATCCCTGGCGGGTGATTGAACAGTACGAGAACTGGAGCAAGCCGAAATCCTTTGGCAAAAAGGTGCTGGTGTTCTATATCTCTCCCCACGGCAGTACCGAAAAGATGGCCCAGGCCCTGGTTGCAGGGGCTGCACGGGACGAGATCGAGGTGGCCAGCCACCACATTGTCGGGCTGACCGACAATGAGCTGCGCGACCTGATGGAGGAGGCTGATGCCCTGGTCTTCGGCGTGCCGACCATCAACCGGGATGTGCCCAAGCCGATGTGGGATGTGCTGGCCTACCTGAGCACCATCAAGCTCAAGACCAACCTGGCAGCGGTCTTCGGCAGCTATGGCTGGAGCGGTGAGGCCTGCAAGATGGTGGAAGAACGCCTGAAAGGGATGGGCTTCAAACTGGTCAGTGACCCGGTCCGGGCGGTCTTCACCCCAACAGCGGACGCCCTGGAACAATGCCGCGCCCTGGGAGCCGCCGTATCGGAAGAGGTGGCAAAAAAGTAACCCCCCTCATCCCCCCCTTGTCAGGGGGGATGTTGACTCCCTCCCTGACAAGAAGGGCTGGGGTGGGTTGATGTGCGAAGGGCGGCCAAACTGGCCGCCCTTTTTTATCCCCCCCAACGCCTGAACAGCTGATGTTCCACCCCCAGCTGATCCAGCAGCTTGCCCACCACAAAATCCACCAGCTCGCTCACTGATGCAGGTCTATGGTAGAAAGCTGGCATGGCCGGAATGATCCGTGCCCCGCACTGGGAGAGCTTCAGCAGATTCTCCAGGTGGATGGTCGAAAACGGCGTCTCCCGCGGCAGCAGCAGCAACGGGCGATGTTCCTTCAGCATCACATCCGCTGCCCGTTCGATCAGGTTGGCGGAGATACCATGGGCAATCCGCCCCAGCGTGCCCATGCTGCAGGGGGCGATCACCATGGCATCCGGCGCAGCCGAGCCGCTGGCCTCCGGCGCCCAGAGGTCAGTCACAGCACGGATGGTCAAACTGGCGTCCGGTAGTTTCCACTGCTGTTTCAGTGCCTCGGCGTCCCCAAGCTCAAGCCCGGTTTCATACCGGCAGACCTCCAGACCGCTCTGACTGGCCACCAGGGGCACCTGATGGCCGCCACGCAGCAACTCTTCCAGCAGGCGCAGGCCGTAGATACTGCCTGATGCACCGGTGATGGCCACAAGGATCTTCATATCCCCTACTCCCCCCACTCCTCATGTCCCAGAGGTTGGCGATTCAGCTCTTCCCTGTACTGCCGCCATAACGGCAGATACTGATCCATTAATCCCTTGAACCGGTCGTTATGGTATTTCTCCAGTAGATGCACCAGCTCATGGACAATGATGTACTCAAGGCAGTGTACCGGCTTCTTGATCAACTCCAGATTCAGCCAGATTCGTTTGGCTGAAGGATTACAGGTTCCCCAGCGGGTCTTCATCCGTTTGATACCATACTCAGAGACCTGCACACCGATAATCTGCTCCCACTTGGCCACCAGTTCCGGCAGCTGTAGCTTCATCTGTCTGCGGTACCAGTTGTAGAGCAGTGCCTCGCGGTAATCGCTGCCATGGTCGGGCGATACATGCAGCTCAAGAGTGCCATGGCGCAGCAGCACCGCAGGTCGCCCGCCGGTGAGCAGGACATTCAGGCGATAGCGTTTCCCCTGATAGTAGTGGGTCTCGCCGGTGATGTACTCACGGGGGGATTGTCGCTCCTGAGCTGCAAACTTTGCCTGATGTTTTTTGATCCAGCCCAGCTTGCCGATCACCGCCAGCCGGATCGCCTCCATACTCATCCTGCTTGGAGCGGCCACCCGTACCCTGCCGTCAGGCGGATAGACCCCGATATGCAGATTCTTGATCGCCTTGCGCACCACCTCAAGCGTAATTCCGCTGACCTCGATCTGCTTTGTCTTAGTAGTCATGCTGCTTTTTTACCAGCTCAAGGATATCGTCAGTACGTGTTTCATGCTCATGCAAGGCAGCCTTGATGGCGTTCTTGACCTTCTTAACCTTAATGACGTTGTCACGCCAACCATCCTGCATGCTCTCCTTCACGGCATGGTCCACGGCAACGGCCATTATTTCATCCTTGTCGAGGTTGTCATAGAGCGCCTGCTTGGCTCTGGTATTGAGACCGGCAGGATAGCTCTTGCCCCCAGGATTTTTGGCCTGCCTTGTCAGAGCAACGATCTTTGCCAGATATTCCTGATAGCTGATCGCCTCCTGGCGACGCTGCTCGATCAACGCCTTCAACAGTGCCGACATCTCTTCATAGTATTTGGGATTGATCGGGTGCTCATTGATAATCAGCTTGCGGACGTTATTCTCAATGGTTTCGGCAGTGGCATTTTTATTTGATCGAATAGACCTGGGTAACGCCTCTACAGCATCCTCGCCCCGCTTCACAATCAGTTCCACCAACGACAGGTCATCAAAAGCGGATATTTTCTCGCTCTCATCAGCCCGGATATAGGTATCAATCAGGTGCCGCATGGCAGGCTCGTACATCTTCAGGTCAATGTAGTCGCCACTGGCCAACTTCACCTCATTGCGCACCTTGTCAAAATGATCAACCTCGTGCTGGATGGTGACGAGCTCTGCAAGGGTATATCCGGCATCAGTCAGTTCACTGGCCAGATTGGCAAAGGCCCGCAGCAGGGTAGCGGTCATCTTATACAGAGCCAGACGTTTCGGCTCGTTCTCTTTCAACTGCTCGGCATTGCCGGATTCAACAGCGCAAAAGAATCGCAGGTAGGCTAATGTATCCTTTGGCAATGCCACCGGTTCGCAGAGTGCCTTGATCGCCTCCCGTGCCTCTTCCAGATCTTCCTTGGCCTTGGTCAGGCGATCTTCCAGCAGTCCGGCCACATCTTCCCTGTCATAGCCGTCCAGCGCGCCGGAGGTATAATCCTGCACCGCCCCCTCCAGCTTTCTGAACAGATCCTTGTAGTCAACGATGTAGCCATACTCCTTATCATCACCATCCAACCGGTTCACCCGGCAGATGGCCTGGAACAGGCCATGGTCACGCATCTGCTTGTCGATGTAGAGGTAGGTGGCCGATGGAGCGTCAAAACCGGTCAGCAGCTTGTCTACCACAATCAGCAGCTTCATCTGCCCCGGTTCATCAAGAAACTTCTTCTTTACCTGATCCTCAAACAGCTCCACCTTGTTGACCGCTGCCTCCGGCGCCTCATTGAACCAGTCCGCCAGCATGGTGCGGTAGATATCGTACTTACGCAGGTTGTCGGTCTCGCCGTCGCCGGTGGTCTCCCCCTTGGTGTCACTCACCTGCGGTTTGTAGCTGGTCACAATGGCGCATTTGCCCTTCAGCTCGGTCTTGCTAAACAGCTCAAAGTATTTGCATGCCTCATAGATACTGCCTGCCACCAGCATGGCGTTACCCCGGCCGTCCATCAGGCGCGGTTTGGTGTTCATATCGATCAGGATGTCGTTGACGATCATCTCCAGCCGTTCCTTGCAGGAGAGCACCTTCTGTAACGTGCCCCAACGAGCCTTCAGCTGTGCCTTGGCCAGATCGGTCAACCCTTTGGTTTTGGCCTCAAACCAGTCATCAATCTTCTTCTGTGACTTCACACTCTGGTCAATATCCCGCGCCTCATAGCGCAGGTCCAGCACCACCTTGTCCGCCACTGCCTCGTCAAACTTGTAGGTGTGGATATAGCGGCCAAACACCTCAATGCTCTTTTGCTTGTCGGCCTTTAAAAGCGGTGTACCGGTAAAGCCGATGAACAGGGCATTGGGCAGAATTGCCTTCATGGCCTTGTGCAGCTCGCCCGACTGGGTGCGGTGGCACTCATCCACAAAGACGTACAGATTACCCTTGGCCGTAAAACCAGCGGGGAGTGCCTTTTTTACCTCTGCAACATAGCCGTTTATATCACCAACCTCTTCACCATCCTCTTTGCCGCCAAACTTGTGAATCAGCGAACAGAGCAACCACGGCGCAGTGTTGTTAAGGGTGTTGATCAGATCAGCGCCGCTGACCGTGCGGTAGATCTCTTCATGCACCCCCTTGAAGACCTTTGCTATCTGGCCATCCAGTTCAGTGCGGTCGGTGATGATCAGCACCCGGCTGTCGGAAATGTTCTCCCGTATCCACTTGGCCAGCCAGACCATGGTCAGGGATTTGCCCGAACCCTGCGTGTGCCAGATGATACCGCCTTCGCGACGTCTGACATGATCCTGTGCAGCACGGACACCAAAATACTGATTATGGCGGCAAAGTTTCTTTGTGCCGCTGTCAAATACCACAAAGTCGTGGATCAGCTCCAGCAGGCGGGTTTTGTTGCAGATCTGGAGCAGCCCTCGATCAAGCAGGTTTTCGACTGGACTGTCTTCCTTCCAGGTCAGGTAATACTTCTCCGGGGTTTCTATGGTGCCGTAGCGCAGCCCCTCTGTATCGTTACCAGCCATCACCAGTTGCATGGTGGAGAAAAACGGTTCGATAAAGACCCTTTTCTGGTTATCCAGATTCTGGCGGATACCTTCAGATACTGAAACAGTGGAGCGTTTCAGCTCCAGCACCCCAAGGGCGATGCCGTTCACGTACAGCACAATGTCTGGCCGCTTGGTGCTGGCCGTGGCATCGGCACCTTTAACAGTCACCTCTTCAGCAATGGCAAACCGGTTGTTCAGCGGGGTGGCCCAGTCAATCAGCCAGACCGTGACGGTGTTCTCCCCCACATCCGGCTTCACCTTTACGCCGTAGCGCAGCAGGTCGTAGACCTCTTTGTTGCGGTCATACAACTTCTTGCTCTGGTCAGTGGCGGCTTTATCAAGCTGGTGGAGGGTGCGGGAGATAAGAGAGTCGTCGTAGCCCTGTTTCTTCAGGAAGGTGCGGAGCAGGTCAGGCTCTACATTGCGGTTATTTTCGCAGTCGTGCCGGTCACCAAGGTAGTCGTAGCCCAACTGATCACGGAACAGCGTGACGATACGCTGTTGGGTTTTCTTTTCGATCTGGCCGACGGTGGACACTGGCATAGCCCTTCCCTGTTACCGGAACAGTTTCAGATAGTCGTCAAACAGGTAGTGCTTGCCCCGCTTGCCGCCGGTAATCTCTTTCAAAATGCCCAACTGCTCAAAATCGGCAATCAGCTTGTAGGCTGATGCAGGAGAAACGCCTGCCACCTCGCCAACCTTGGCGGCATCAAGCAATGGACGTTGGTACAGGTAATTTACAACCTTTTGGGCATTTGAGGCCCTGCTGCCCAATGTCTGAATCTGGGCCTCCACCTGCTTCTGAAGCTTCAGGATGTTGTCAAAGGTTGCTATACCGCTTTGCGCAGTCTCAATCACCCCAACCAAAAAGAACTTGAACCAGCGCACCAGATCGTTTTTATCTCTCATCCGGTTCAGGTTGTCATAATAATGGCTACGGTTGCGTTCAAAAAAGTCTGAGAGATACAACACCGGCTGTTTCAGTATCCTTTTACTGACCAGATACAACGTAATCATCAGTCTGCCGACCCTGCCGTTGCCGTCCAGAAACGGGTGGATGGTTTCAAACTGGTAGTGGATCAGGGCGATTTTGAGCAGTTCCGGAAAATACTGCTCGTCGTTATGGGCGAATTTTTCCAGATCACCAATCAGTTCACCGATCGAAGTATGTACCGGTGGCACAAAAACCGCATCGCTGATAGTTGCACCGCCGATCCAGTTCTGGCTTTCCCGAAACTCCCCCGGCATCTTGTGCTTGCCGCGCACACCCTGTAGCAGTGTCCGGTGGGTCTCTTTGATCAGGCGAGCAGAAAACGGCAACGACTGCAGCTTCTCTATGGCCTCATTCATGGCAGCCACGTAGTTCTGCACCTCCTCCCAGTCATCACGCTTGTCCAAAGCCACATCTTCCTTGTCAAGCAGGGCCTCCTCCATATTTGTCTGGGTGCCTTCAATCTTGCTTGACTGCGTTGCCTCCTTCAGGACGTGCATCTGAATAAACAGGGCGAGGTTGGGGACATAGTCCGAGTACATATCCAGGCGGCCCAGTTCCCGGTCTGCCTTACCGAGCAACTGGATCAGCCCCATATCGTCTATGGTCCAGGCCCGGTTCATCAGGTTAGGCTGAAAACTTCTATAATGACCCTGCTGGATATAGCGACCAGCCTGAAATTTTTTCATGGGTTCCACCTTCTAAAAACTAAAACAAGCCTGACTGTTATTTTAGTTTTTAACAAAAATCTAAAATAAGGCAACGTCTTATTTTAGATTGCTATACCAGCCGTATCCTCCCGGTCAGCAATTCCAGCATCAGCTTTCTATTCTCTACAATGCATCCATTAAACAAGCCACTCAGCCGGCTCAAGACACATAGCTGACAGCTGCCCGTAGAACTTGCCAACATGAATCCCGTCGACGACCCCATGATGTGCCTGAATACCAATAGGGATCAACAGCGCGCCACCCTGCTCAAAATACTTGCCGATCGTCACAATCGGGATCGACCCGTACTGGCTTGTATAGGGATGTACAATCGAGGTGAAGCTGAACCAAGGGGCACTCGTGATGAAAAACATGTGGTTTTTATCGCCGACACTCTGGTCCGGGCATGCCTTCACTGCCCGGATTCTGGCACTGGCATACTCGCGGTACTCTGCAAAAGCTTCAAAATAGCGTGAGTCGCAAAAAGAGAAGGTTTCATCCTCCAGTAACACCGTAAAGCCGGGATCGACACGGTCAAACTCGTACAGCTCGCCATTGATTATCCTCTGCCGTAATTCCGGAACACGATTCACGGTCTTTGAGATCAAATAGCTGATGGCCACAAAAAATCCACACCGCTGCATATCTACAAAGAGTTTCAAATTGGTAATGTCCACCATGCAGGATGTTGCCAGAAAAGGGATTTCCCGATCCTTAAAGGCCTCAAACATGCCTCTTCGCTTATAGGTATCAAGATCAATCTTTTTCATACAGCCTCCCGCAGAATATGTCTCGGTCATACCAGCCGTATCCTCCCGGTCAGCAGTTCCTGCATCATCCCCTGCTTCAGCAGCCGGGTCTTGTCCCGTTTCTGCTCCAATGCAGCGATCTCTGCGTCCATGTCGGAAAGGATGGCGGCGATGGCGGTTTGCTCGGGGAGAGGAGGAAACGATATTTCTATTGCCTTAACAATATCTCCACTCAAGTTTGGCTGACCACCTTGTGTGTATGTTGTGATAATCCAATCTTTGAGATAACTGAGTTTGAAGAATAGGAATAAGCTACTGTCTGTTTTCGGCACTATAGCTAAAACTGCTTGGTTTATAGCAGCACGAATCTTGGACATTGCAGTAACTCCGGATGTTGCCCCATACAATGCTATAAGTAGAGTATTTTCTTCAATTAATTTGGCAGACGAGTTTTCAAGTCCTGCCTTTGTAATCCTGCCGCTAACGCCTGTGATTACACTTTTATTGAGATCACCAGACGTTATCCAAGCAATATCGCCACCGTAATATGCAGAGACTGATGTTGGGGGCGTCCCACCTGAAAAGAAGGTGGCAATCTCACCCAGCTTCTTCACCTCCCACTCCCCACTAAACCCCGGCAGGCGGCGCTTAGCGGTCAGCAGTTCCTGCATGGCGGCCTGTTTCATGTTGCGCTTTTTGGCGATCAGCTTGTCCAGCGAGGCGATCAGGGCATCCACATCGGAGAGGGCGGCGGCGATGGCGCGTTGTTCGGGGAGAGGGGGGCGGGCAATCAAACTTGCTGAGAGGGAGCGCCCATTGGTTAAAGCGCGGGTCGTGTAACTTGCTTGAGATGTCACTTGCTGACGGTAGTAGCGTGCAGAAAAACAGTATTTTTTAAACTCATTTTCAAGGCTGTCATCTGTAGGGCGGGCGCGTAGTACGAAACCGCTGAATACTGTATCTTGAGCATCATCAAGCATTACGGCAGCAATGCCGATCTCCTCTACTGTTTCAGATGTTCGTGTAAAAAAGACATCACCCTTACGAACCTCATAGGCTTTCAGTTCATTTCGGTTTGCATCAACCCGACCATGAATGTCTTTAACAAGCAATCCTGAATACTGAAATACATCCATATAGTTGACGATAGGAGTTCCGTAACCGAAAAATTCCTTTGCCTTGTTAAGTCCATTTTTGAAGCTGAACAGGCTCCCAACCGGCACTATATCCCACTCCTCCGGGATCACCCCCACCTCGGTCTGTTTGTAGCCCGGCTTCAGTTCCATACAAACCCCATCCGCTTGAGATGCTGGTCCACCGTGACGCTCAACGCCTCCACCTCCTGCGTCAACTGCGGCAACGGTGTGGCATACCGTTCAGCCAGCTGCCTGATCCGGCTGGTCAGGGCCTGCGATACCCGATCAAGCTCAGTCTGCACATCAGCCGCCAGTGTGGCCAGCCATTTGTCATCTACCACCAGCGTCTTTACCTCATCCACGGTTAGGTCGGCATACCTGGCCTTTACCTTGGCATCCAGCGCCTTCTGGCTCTCTTTCACCTTTTTGCTGGCAGCAGCCTCCTGCTCGATCAGTTCCAGATACTGCTCCAGCAGTTTGCGCTCATCAACAGCATCCTTGTCGTTCTTGATGACCTTGAGCCGGTCCTTGATGCTCTTGCTGGTCAGCTTGCCCTTGTCGTTCTTGGCCTCTTCCAGCAGGCCATCTTCGCCGCTCTGCTCTTCTTCCAGCTCTTCCATCCGGCGGCTGATGGCGTCCCGCTGGGTCTCCAGCTTTTCAATCTGCTGCTGGTCTGCTGCAAAGTAGCGGTTAACGATCAACTGCTGGGGAATCAGTTCCGCTGAACCCAGCCAGCCGTCACTGGCGATCAGGTAGACATCATCCTGCATGATCTCGCTCCAGTAGCTCATCAGGTGCTGGTAGACGTCGTAACGGTCGATCAACGCCACATCGTTAAACACGGTCAGCAGCTCCTCGCTGATCTGTTCGATCAACTGTTTGGGGTGGCTGCCAATGGCGATACCTTTGAGTGCCGGGGTGACGCTGTTCTTCCACTGACCAAACCTGTTGGAGACTGAGCTGGTAAAGGCGATGAACTCGTCATTGTCAAAGATGGTATTCTTGATGCTGCTGCTCTCCACCGTCAGCCTGCTGTAGCCGGGGCGATCTGCGGCGGTAAACAATTGCGACTTCAGGCCGGGGCAGACCTGCCAGTAGGGGGCCAGCCCTGCTACATCGCGGTTGGGGATGCCCCCTTTCAGGTGGGCCTCAATGTCCTGAATATCCTCTGCTTCGGTGGCATCAATATAGCGCGGGATGTTGAGGTTGAAGTCGTTGGCCTCGATCTCGGCCCGGCTGACCATGCGAGAATATTTTTCAACCTCGATCTGCTTGGTAAAGAGATCCACGATCTTGTGGATATCCTGATGCCGCAGCCGGTTCTTGTTGCCATCCTTCACAAACCCCTTGCTGGCATCGATCATAAAGATGCCGCTGCGGGCGTTGGCATGTTCCTTATCCAGCACGATGATGCAGGCCGGGATGCCGGTGCCGTAGAACAGGTTGGCAGGCAGGCCGATGATCCCCTTGATGTAGCCTTTGCGGATGATGTTGCTGCGGATGGTGCCTTCAGCGCCGCCACGAAACAGGACACCGTGGGGGAGAATCACCGCCCCTTTGCCGCTGCTTTTCAGTGAGGCAAGGATATGCAGCAGAAAGGCGTAATCGCCGTTCTTGGCTGGCGGTATGCCGTCAGCAAAGCGCCCATACAGGTCATTGGCCGGATCAAAGCCGTTGCTCCACGCCTTGGTGGAAAAGGGAGGGTTGGCCACCACATAGTCGTGGCGCTTGAGGCCGCCTTCTTTCTCTTTGAAGTGCGGGGTGGAGAGGGTGTTATCCTGCCAGACCTCTGCGGTGGGGCAGTCGTGCAGGATCATGTTCATCTTGGCCAGAGCGGCTGTGGCGTTGTCCATCTCCTGCCCGTAGATGGAAACATCCACCGGTGCCTCATCGTGGGCCTTCAACAGCAACGAACCGGAACCGCAGGTGGGGTCGTAGATGGTCTGGGTGGAGCTGGTTGCGCTGCCGATACCGATCACCTTGGCCATGATCCGGGAGACCTCTGCAGGGGTGTAGAACTGCCCCTTGCTCTTGCCGGATTCAGTGGCAAAGTGGCGCATCAGGTATTCGTAGGCATCACCGAGGATGTCATCCCCTTCGGCCCGGTTACGGCTGAAGTCAAGGCCGGGGGTCTCGAAGATCGCCACCAGATTGGAGAGGCGGTCCACCATCTCCTTGCCCTTACCCAGCTTGTCGGCATCGTTGAAGTCGGCAACGTCAATGACACCCTTCAACTCATTGGCCTCAGCCAGCCTGCCGATAATCTTGTTGATCTTGTCGCCGATCTCCTTGTCCCCCTTGAGGGCAACCATGTCAGCAAAGCTGCCGCCGTCAGGGACGTCAATCAGGGCATTAGGATCACCGGCGTACTTGTCTGAGACGTATTTGACGAACAGCAGCACCAGCACGTAATCCTTGTACTGGCTGGCATCCATACCGCCACGCAGTTCGTCGCAGGATTTCCAGAGGGAGGAGTAGAGTTCTGATTTCTTGATTGGCATGGCTACCTTGTGGCGTGTAGGAGGAAGTAGAGGCGAGTGGCTTTCGCCCGTTACAGAAAGACATCCGCTGCCGTGGCAGCCAGGAAGGTCAGGCTGATGTAGCCGTTCATGGTGAAAAAGGCGGCATCCAGTTTGGTCAGATCGCCCCCCCGCAGCAGCCAGTGTTCGTACAACAGCATGGCGGTCATGGCTGCAGTGCCGATCCAGAACCAGATCCCCAGCCCCATCAGGATGATCAGCCAGAGCAGCAGGCCAACCGTGATCAGGTGGAACAGGCGCGAAAGCCGGAGCGAGCCGTCCACTCCCAGTGCCACCGGGATGGAGTGCAGCCCCACCGAGCGGTCATACTCCAAATCCTGCAGGGCATAGAGCATGTCAAAGGCGGAGACCCAGAACAGCACGATCAGTCCCAGCACCAGGGCAGGCAGCTCGATCCTGCCGGTAAGCGCCACCCAGGCGCCGATCGGTGCGGCTGCCAGACAGATCCCCAGGACGATATGGGCCAGGGCAGTAAACCGTTTGCAGTAGGAATAGAGCAGCAGAAACCCCAGCGCGATCGGCGAGAGCTTGAGACAGAGCGGATTCAGCATGGCTGCCGACCAGAGCAGCAGGGCCACGGACAGCACAATGGCGCCAAAGACCGCCCCTTTGGAGAGCAGACCGGCCGGAATGGCACGTCCGGCAGTGCGAGGATTTTTGGCATCAATATCGGCATCAATCAGCCGGTTCATGGCCATGGCTGCGGTGCGGGCCCCCACCATGGCCAGTATGATGAACAGCAGTTGCCTAGCGCTGGGCAGGCCGCGGATCGCCAACAGGGCCCCGGACAGGGCAAAGGGCAGGGCAAAGATGGTGTGGGAGAATTTGATCATCTCCATAAAGATGGTGATTTTTTGCACGACTGCGGTCATGGCAGACCATACTCCTTCCAACGTTGTGTCATCAGCTGGCTGGTTGCTGCATCAGGCAGCAGCGCCTCAACCGAGCGCCGGGTGGCATCAACGGCCAGACGGCCGCCAGCCTCGTCCTTGATCAGATCGTCCAGCCAATCGGTTTCATTAACGGTTCGCCAGGCCACCTGTTGCAGGTTGCGGGCAGCGATCCCGGCGTCCACCAGGATCAGCAGGTGGGCCTTACGGAACCAGGGCAGCTGCCACAGGGCCTGCACGGTTTTTCGTACCATGTGGGGAGACGGATTTTCAAGGGAAATGACCGCACTGCTGCGGAAGACCCAGGGCAGCGGCATCCTGATATCCCGCACCCCCGGCACCAGTCCGGGCAACAGGGCAGCCAGCAGCCGCTCCCAGCCCAGCATCATCCAGCAATCCTCCTGGGGCGGCGGCCCAACCACGGTGGCCGGGACAATCGGATTGCGGCGCCGGGTAATCCGCGTGACCGTCACGCGGGCTGCAGGACCGGCCGGATCATACTGCCCGGTGTGATTGCCAAAGGGCCCCTCCACAAGCGGCCTGTCCGGCTCCGCAAAGCCCTCAATCACCAGTTCTGCCTCTGCCGGCACCTGCAGCGGCCCATGGGAGCAGGCCACAGTGGGGATCGAAGCGCCCCGCAGCCAGCCGGCAAAACTGAACTCATCCAGCCCTTCCGGCAGCGGCCAGGCAGCGGCCAGCGTCAGGCTCGGCGGGCCGCCCAGCACAATTGCCAGCGGCATCCGTATACCCTGCTGGACAAACTGCTGATAGTGCCGCGCTGCCCCGCTGCCCCGCCGCCAGCGGATCGCCAGGGTATGGGCATCATGGATCTGGCAGCGGTAGATGCCACAGTTGGGGTCACTGCCGTCCGGGGCAGTGGTAACCACCTGTCCCAGGGTCAGATAACGCCCGGTTCCGGCGGCTGTGCCGTCATCAGGCCAGTTGTGCAGAAACGGGAACTGGAGCAGGTCTGCCCCTGGCACCAGCTCCTCCCGGCAGGGGCCGTGCGCGACCGCTACCGGCGTGCAACAGGCCAGCTCGGGATGACCTGCCAGCAGCGTACCAAGACCGGTCAGGCCCTGCAGGGGGATGGCCTGCAGAACCCTGTCAAAGGCGGCAGTCAGGTCTTCCAGGCTGTCCAGCCCCAGGGCCAGCCGCATCCTGCGCTGTGAGCCGAACAGGTTGGTGGCCACCGGAAAGGGAGACTCATCCGGCTGCTGAAACAGCAGGGCCGGGCCGCCTTTGGGATAGCTGCTGATCCGGCGGGTAATGGCAGCGATCTCCAGCCGGGTTGCGACCGGCACGCTGACCTGCTGCAGGTCACGCAGGTGTTCAAGGCGTTCGATAAAATCATGCAGGGATGAGAGCATGGGGTGGCGCTCCTCAAATGGCTGTCAGGATTAAGAGAGGATAGGAGCTTTCAGGGGATTGTCAATCCTGTTTCGCGGGGCTGCCCTGTTACGGCGCTGCTAAAGCGGTGCTGCCGCCAATCACCTGATATAACGCCATGCTGTTTTTGAGTTGTGCCAACCGGACCAGCGCGAATGCCCGTTCGGCATCTCTGCGGCGCTCCTGGGTATCCAGCCAGGTTTGCAGATCGGTAGCGCCTGTCAGATAACGGACCTCCGCCAGCTGTTCCGCCTTTTTGGCCAGGTCGAGGGAGTCTTGCAGCTGTTTGATCTCTTCTGCGTAATTCTTGCGTGCAGCCAGGGCATTCTCGACATCACTGAGCGCTGCGTAGAGTGTCTGCCTGAAGTTTACCACTGCCTCCTCATAATCCGCTTGTGCGGTTTCCACATGCAACCTCATCGTATTCCATTGGATAAACGGCAGTGCCAGCCCCGCACCCAATGCGGCGTAGGGGTTTTTGATGACCTCAACCAGGCTGGTGCTGCTTGTGCCAAGCGTCCCGGTCAGGGTAAAACTGGGATAGTAGCTGGCGCGGGTAGTGTCAATATTCGCCAGGTATTTTTTCAGTCTCTGCTCGGCAGCCTGCAGATCAGGCCGTTGGCCAAGCAGGCTGGCAGGGAGACCGGCCTGCACCTGCGGCAACGCCCCCTCCGGCAGGCGCTGACGTTCCGGCACGGCAGGCACCGGTGCCTGGTTGAACAGAATCGCCAGGGCATTACGCGCTTCAGTCCGCTGTTGCCAAAGTTCAGTCAGCTGCGCCTTCTGGCTGGCAACGGTCTGTTGGGCCTGCAGTTTATCCAATGCGGAAACGGCTCCTGCCTGATATTTGACCTCCACCAGCCCCAGGACTCTTTCGGCGTTGAGAATACTTGCGTCAACCGAGGCGATCCGTTCATTCAGGTAGGCGATGGTCCAGTAGTTCGTTGCGACGGTGCCAACCAGCGCCAACGCGGTACTCTGGCGATCATACTCGGTTGCTTCGGCCTCCCACTTGCCGGCGTCACGGGCGCTGGCCAGCTTCCCCCACAGATCCAGCTCATAGCTTGCCGAGAGTGTGGCCACGCTCGACTTGGTCTCCCTGCGGGTAGTGAGGTCACGGCTCAGGCTGCTGCTGAGATTGGCAGAAACCGTCGGAGTCAGATTGGTGTTGGTAAGCCTGGCCGAAAGCTGTGCCCGCTTTACCTTGATCGTGGCCGCTGCAAGGTTGTTGTTGGATCTGAGTGCCAGCTCGATCAGGTCGCTCAAGGCCTGATCATTGTAGTCCCGCCACCACTGTCTTTTTGTTGCAACAGCTGAACCGGTTACGCCGGTTGCCTGCCATTGTTGCGGGAGCGTCACCTCCGGCCGGGTATACTGGCTGCGCGGCAGCAGGCCGCTGCAGCCTGCAAGGGAACAACAGATTGTCAGAACAATGGCGCAGGCAAACCTGGACAGTATCTTCATAGCTGCAGTCACTCCCTGGCTAGTGCTTCGATCGGATCCAAGCGGGCCGCATTGCGGGCCGGCAGGAAGCCGAAGATGACACCGATCATGGTTGAACAGAGGAAGGCCGAGACAATCGACATGAGCGAAAACTGCATGGCAAAGCTGGTCACGAACAGCGAGAACACCTTTGCCACGCCCCAGGAACAGACGATGCCGATCACCCCCCCCTGCAGGCAGACCAGAACCGACTCGATCAGAAACTGCTGCATGATATCCTCCTGACGCGCTCCAACCGCCATCCGGATGCCGATCTCGTGGGTCCGCTCCGTGACCGACACCAGCATGATGTTCATGACGCCGATGCCGCCGACAATCAGCGATATCACAGCAATGGCCGAGATCATCAGCTTCAGCGTGGTGGTGGTCTTGTTGATGGTCTTCATGATGCTGTCGCTGCTGTTGGTGTAGAAGTCCTTGCGGCCATGGCGCTGGGTGACCAGCCTGGTGATACTCTGTTCTGCAACCGGGTTGGAGATGCCATCCTTGACCCGCACCGTAATCGAGCTGAAATACTGCTGCCCCAGGAGCCGGTTCATGGCAGCCGTGTAGGGTATCCAGACCTCAAGATTCGAGCTGTTTCCCATGGGGCCGTCTTTGACTTTGGTGATACCGATGACCCGGCAGGGCAGCGAGCCGACAAACAGAATCATGCCGATCGGGTCCTGGTTGCTGAAGAACTTTTTGCGCGTATTCTGGTCAATGACCACCACCTGGGCCTGCTGTTTGACGTCGGCGGCGCTGAAGGCGATGCCATCGGCAATCTCATACCCCTTGACCCGGAAGTACTGTTCACTGACGCCGTTCACCGAAGCATTGGCGGTCAGGTTGCGGTAGCGCAGCAAATGGCTGCCTCCGGTTGTGGGCGAGGCGCTGTCGACATACACCTGCGCCTTGAGGGCCTCCAGGTCGGACTGCACAAGGGTCTGGATACCGGCAGCGTCTTCATCACCCCAGTCCTTGCCGGGGTTGACGTCGATGACATTCGTACCCATGGCGCTGATATCCTTGATGACCTTTTGTTGCGCTCCCTGGCCAAGTGCCACAACAGAAACAACCGAGGTTATGCCGATGATGATCCCCAGCATGGTCAACAGGGTCCGCATGCGGTGGGACAGCATGGCGATCAGGGCCATTTTGAAGGCTTCGGCAAATCTGCCCCAGTTGGCCTGCAGGAAGTTACCCGCCTGTTTGACAACAACCTTTTCCGCCAGTGCGGCAGTTGCTGAAGCCTGCCGTTTCGGGTTCGCCTGGTCGCGGATAATCGCACCGTCACTGATCTCGATGATCCGTTCAGCATGGGCGGCCACCTGCTGATCGTGGGTCACCAGAATGATGGTATGGCCACTGGCATGCAGTTCATGCAGCACCGCCATCATCTCTTTGCCGCTTGTGCTGTCCAGGGCGCCGGTTGGCTCATCCGCCAGAATGACGTCACCGCCGTTCATCAACGCCCTGGCAATACTGACTCGCTGCTGCTGGCCACCGGAAAGCTGATTGGGACGGTGATCGCACCGGTCTCCCAGGCCAAGCCGTTCAAGGATCTTTCTGGCACGTTCCTGCCGGAAATGCTTGTTCGCGCCGGCATAGATGGCCGGTATCTCCGTATTCTGAATGGCGGTCAGGTGGGGCAGCAGGTGGTAACGCTGGAAGATGAATCCGAAGTAGTCACGCCTGAGACTGGCCAATTCGTCATTTGACAGGCTGCCGGTCTCCCGGCCGTCGATCCGGTAGCTCCCCTCACTGGGACGGTCCAGGCAGCCTAGGATATTCATCAGGGTGGACTTGCCCGAACCGGAGGCACCGACAATGGCCACCATCTCTCCGCTACGGATGGTCAGGTCGATCCCCTTGAGGACCTCCACCTGCTGGTCACCGGTTGAGAACCGGCGCACCACGGCATCTATTTCAAGGAGCGTCTTGGCCATACCTACCGCCTCCCCGGGGGAGGCGGCATGTTGTTGGGATCGCTCTTCGGCAGGTTGGAGCTGTCACCGATGATGACCTTTTCCCCCTCCCGCAGTCCGTTCACAACCTGAATCTGGACATTGTTGGAAATGCCGGTCTGGATCGCCCGGACTTCCACCTGCTCACCGGCCAACACCTTGACGGTTGCCCTGCCGTCCTTCTGCCTTTCAGCAAGGGCCGATACCGGAATGCAGAGTGCCTGCCTGGCCTGATTCAGCACAATTGCAACTTGTGCGGTCATTGAAACCTTCAGCTTCGTATCAGGGTTGGGCACCTCAAAGAGTCCGTAGTAGTAAATCGCGGAGCTGGAGCTACTGGAACTGCTGGTGCTACTGGTTGTTGTGCTGCCTGAAACCGGACCCGGTTCGATGGCCCGCAGTTTGCCGTAATAACGGGTATCGCTGTCTCCCAGCAGGGTGAAGTAGGTCGGCAAGCCTGCCTTGACCCTCGTCACATCCGCTTCAGAGATCTTGGCCTTGACCGTCATGTTGTCCAGCGTGGCCAGGGTCAGGATCATCGTGGCTGTTTGATTCGACACCACGGTCTGCCCCTCTTCAGTATCGATCGAGATGACCGTCCCTTCGATCGGCGCATGGATCCGGGTATAACCAAGATTGGCCCTGGCCGTATCAACCGCAATGATTGCCTTCTTGATCTGGGCTGCAAGGGCAGAGATCTCATACCGGGTGCTTTCCAGTTGTGCCTGTGCGCTCTCAAGATCGGCACGGGAACCGGCATCCTTGGCCTGCATCTGTCGCTGGCGCTGGTAGGCCAGTTCATACTGCCTTAAAAGTGCCTGTTTTGATCGTTGCTGCGCCTGCAGGTTTTCAACCTGGGCTTCGGCATCCTTAAGGGTGTTTTGCGGCAGCACCGGGTCGATTTCAGCCAGCAACTGTCCCTTTTTCACCTTGGCCCCCAAAGCAACGTGCAACGTCTTCAGCTGCCCATTCACCTGTGCGCCTACCGCCACCGTCTTGAATGCCTTCAGAATGCCGGTGGCAAGAACGCTATCTTCCAGATCCATACGGACAGCCGGAGCCGTTATGAAGGTAATTTTTGCCGGCGCCATGAACTTCCTGGCAATGGCTATGCCGGCTGTCACCAGAACAATGATGATGATAGCTATGATGATCTGCTTCCGTTTAGGAACATTCATGGCGTACGTCCTTTGATACGGTGTGCCTTGATACCGGCCAGGGCAAATCTGACCACATGTTCGGCAAAGGCCGTGATGTCTTCAATGATGGCCGGCATACCACGGCCCTGGGTTCGTCTGGCTATCCGCTGCATCACCATGGAGGCAAAGGTAATTAGGGGGCACACATAGATTTAGGTCTGGGGATCCGGGCTGTTTTCTTCTGGTGCTGCAGGCGCTCCCTCAAGAAACCTGGTCAATTCCATCACCAGTGTGGGTGGGTGCAGCATACGGGCCGGGATCTTTGCCCCTCCGAAAAATTCCAGCCGCCAGGGCTGGCGTTTGACCCAGTCCATCAATAGCTGCCAGCCCTGCCAACTGGAAAAATCCTGTCCGTGGAGATGGGTGATCTGCTCCAGAAAGGTCTGTTCGTAACTGGCCATAGCGCTGTTGCTCCCTAACGGCCCGGTGTTGGCCCGTTACCGTTTGTCGGCGGTGGTGGCGGAGCCCCTTCAGGAACCGCAGCCAATGCACCCTCAAAACTCCTGCAGGTCGCCTTGAAGCTGCCATGGGAGGTTGCAATGGTGACACTCGCCCCCTCTGTTTTGCCCTTGCAGGCATCAAAAGCCTCCTGGGGCGGCCTTCTGCGCTCACCGCGGGGCGGCCTGCCACTATCACTGCCGGCCCAGCCCTGGCTTGACAGCACTGCGGCTACGACACAGAACAGCACGAGATTTTTTCTGGGGGATAGGCCCATGGTGATCTCCTTTGCAACAGCGTGCCTCCGGCGCACCATTGCGCCGGAGTGACTGCGTGAAAAATCTGCTCTCAGGAGAAACCCTACCCGTTTGGGTAAGATCTGTGGGTTAAAAGGCAGGCGGGACAGGTAAAGTTATGTTAAGCAGCCAGGACAGGCGATGCCTGTTGGTACCCCGGACCAAGGGCTAGTGGGATGGGGATGGTTTGAGGGCAGGGCCAGGAGCGGCTGCAGCGGGCGCTGCCGTCGCATCATGCATGGGACAGTAGTCATCCGGCTCCGTGCCGCAGGCAAAGAACTCCTCCCGCTTGGCCGGACAGGCCGGCGTTGCCAGCAGGGCGTTGGCTGGGTCAATACTCACCGATATGACCGAGTCAGGCCGGGTAAAATCATCCGCAGGCCTTCCGGCCAGGGCCTGCCGCATAAAGCGCTCCCAGATCGGAGCAGCCACGGCCCCGCCGGTAAAGCCTTTGCCACCGGACCGTGGCTGGTCATAGCCGACCCAGACACCCGTTACCAGATGGGGGGTATAGCCGATAAACCAGGCATCGTGGTAGTCGTTGGTAGTACCGGTCTTGCCGGCTGACGGGTACTTCTGGCTGAACTTCTTCAACCCCTTGGCCGTGCCGCTGGTCAAGACATCCTTGAGCATGCTGGTGGTAATGAAGGCGGTGGCCGGCGAGAGGGCCTGACTGCTGCTGGTTGTGTTTTCAAACCAGTTTTTGCGGTAGGTTTCATAGATCCGCAGGATGGAGCGCGGCTCGGTACGCACGCCTCCTGTTGCAAACGGTGCATAGGCCAGTACCAGGTCATGGAGCGTGACCTCTTCGGTGCCCAATGCCAGTGAGAGATTGTTGCCATGCAGGGCCAGGCCGTTTTTCGCAGCCAGCTCCGTAAAGGCAGGGATGCCGATGGTCTCCAGCAGCTTGACCGCAATCACGTTGTTTGAGCTTGCCAGGGCCTGACGCAGGGTCATGCTGCCGTGGGATTTGCCATCATAATTGTGCGGGGTCCAACTTTCGCCATCACCTTGAGGATAGCTGACTGCCGCATCATTCCAGAGGCTTGCTGCGGTCACCCCCTGTTCAAGGGCAGCCGCGTAGATCAACGGCTTGATGGCCGAGCCGGGCTGCCGTTTGGCCTGCAAGGCCCGGTTAAAACCGCCCTTCACATACTCGGTACCGCCAACCGTAGCCAGCAGATTACCGCTGACCGGATCAAAGGCCACCAGCGCCCCTTGCAGCTGGGGTGACAGTTTGACAACACCATCATGGAGAATCTGCTCGGCCTTGAGCTGCAGGCCAAGATCCATGGCTGTGGTGATCTCAAGCCCCCCCTGTTCAAAGACCGCCGGGCCATAGCGTTCAACCAGTTTTGCCTGTACCAGTGCCAGATACCAGGGGGCACGGTTGGGCGGGACCGGCGCTGCCGTGTGACTGATCTGCTGACGCAGCTGGCTGGCCGGCAGCACACCCACCTCAACCATCCTTTGCAGCACAATCGAGCGCCGCCTGGCCACATCGGCAGGTTTGCCCAGCGGGTTGTAGCGGCCGGGGTTCTTGGGAATACCGGCCAGGAAGGAACACTCAATATCGGTCAGTTCTTCAGGGCTTTTGTCAAAGTAGATCCGGGCGGCCTGGGCAATGCCCCAAGCTCCATTGCCATAGTAGATCTCGTTCAGGTACATTTCCAGAATCTGGCGCTTGGTGTATTTTTTCTCAAACTCAAGCGCCATCAGCCCTTCGTTGACCTTGCGGTCAAGGGTCTTTTCGCTGCTGAGATACTTGTTCTTGATCAACTGCTGGGTGATGGTGGAGCCGCCTTCAGCCAGTCGGCCCCTGACCACGTTTTTGACGGCAGCCCGGGCGATACCGCGTAGATCAACGCCGCCATGTTCATAAAAGCGGGCATCCTCAACCGCAACAATCGCCTTTTGCAGAAAGAGGGGTATCCGGTCAATGCTGACCCAGTAGCGTTTTTCCGGCAGCAGCCGGCCGACAAAGCGGCTCTGGCTGTCAAAGACCTTGATGGAGTGGTAGCCGGTCGGCAGGATCGGGTAGGCGGCAATTGGCTCCTGGGCCAACGCTGATGAAACCCAGAAGGTGGTCAGGCAGATACAGCAGATGACGAGCCAACGAAGAGGGCGTCTTGAAATGGAATCGGAACTACTCTGCACCGCGTCTTCTCCGTAACGCCTCCCGGTACAGGGCGTCGTACTTGCGGGCAGACTCCTCCCAGGTAAAGCGCTTGGTCATGCCGTTTTTACGCAGGGCTGCCAATCCTTCAGGGTTGTTGTAGAAGGTCCAGGTGGCCCAGCCGACCGTATCGTACAGAGCGGCAGCGGTCCTGGTCCAGAACTTGAAGCCATCGCCGGTAAGGGCAGACTCGTCAAAGTTCTCAACACTGTCATCCAGCCCTCCGGTGGCACGTACCACCGGCGGGGTACCGTAGGCCAGCGAGTACATCTGGTTCAGACCGCAGGGTTCAAAGGCCGACGGCATCAGGAAGAAGTCGGAACCGGCCTCCACCAGATGGGCCAGGGCGTTGTCGTAACCGATGTGACAGCCGACCTTGTCGGGGTGACGATGGGCCATACCGCCAAAGAAGAAGTGGGCCCAGGGTTCGCCATTGCCCACCACCACCACCTGCAGGTCCAGCCTGATCATATTGTGGATCGCCTCGGCCAGCAGGTCGGTCCCTTTCTGGGGCACCATGCGCGAGACAATCCCGAACAGCGGCAGATCAAGCTCAGGCAGACCGAAACGCCGCTGCAGGGCCCGCTTGCAGGTCAGTTTGCCGGTCAGGTCATCTGCCGAGTAGGTGGCCGGCAGGTACTGATCTGTGGCCGGGTTCCATTCATTGTAATCAACACCGTTCAGGATGCCGTACAGGTCGGCACTGCGCTCCTGCAGCACCCCTTCCAGCCCCCAGCCGTAAAGCGGGGTCTGGATCTCGCGGGCATAGCCCCGGCTGACCGTGTTCAGCAGGGTGGCGTGGTAGATACCGCCTTTCAGCAGGTTGACCTGATCATCCTTTTCCAGCCCCAGAAAGGTAAAGTACTCCCAGCCGATATCCAGCACCTCCATCAGACCGGGATAGAAGTTGCCCTGGTACTGCATGTTGTGGATGGTCAGGATTGAGGCGGCATTACCCACCAACGGATCGTTGCGGTAGCTGGTATTGAGGAAGACCGGCACGGCGGCGGTATGCCAGTCATGGGCATGCAGGATATCCGGCTGCCAGCCCAGCATCTTGGGCAGTTCCAGGGCGGCCCGGGAGAGAAAGACATAGCGGTTGTCGTTGTCCATGAAGCCGACATTGTCCACGCCATAGATCCCATCACGGCCGTAGAGCCCCTGATGTTCCAGAAAATAGACCGGCACCTCGCTTTTGGGCAGGCGCCCCTCCCAGACCCCGCAGTACATCTCGCCGATGATCCCCATCGGCACCACCAGGGTACCGGGCAGCAGTTTCAGGCCATAGCGGTCAGGATCAATACTGTAGTAACGGGGCAGCACCACCCGGACATCATGGCCCATGGCGTGCAGGTAGCGCGGCAGATCACCCACCACCTCGCCCAGGCCACCGGTCTTGGCATAGGGCGCGGCCTCCGAAGCGGCAAACAGAATAGCAAGCGGTTTTTCCTGGCTGCTGCCGGTTGATCCCTGCCCCTGTGATCTCTTTTTCACGCCTCAAGCTCCTGCTGAATTGCTGCCACAACTCGCTGTAACTGCTGTTCCAATTCAGGCAGCAGCCTGCCTGCCTCTTCAAGATCACCGGTACGGGCGGCCTTTTCCATGGCAGCTGCAGCAGCCATGATAAAGCGGCCTCCCACGGATCCTGATTCCCCTTTGAGCCCGTGGGCCAGGCTGACAATCTGCTCCAGGTCACCGGTTTTCAGGAGGGTCCGCAGCTGCTCAACCTTCAACGGGGCGCTCTCCAGGTAAATCCGGAAGACATCCAGCAGCACGTCTCCACATCCCAGCGCCAGGTAGTTCTTGTGATGGTATTCACGGTCAAGCGGATCTTCCGCCACCTGCTCCTGCGGCACTCCAGCGCTATCAGTCATGGTCATCCCGCCCCCTTCTCTGCAATGCTCCGGCAGCAGCTGCTGTAACGCCGCCACCAGCTTTTCAATATCAACCGGTTTGGAGAGGTAGCCGTTCATACCGCTCTCCAGACAGCGTTCACGATCCTCGCCCAAGGCATGGGCAGTCATGGCCAGTACGGGAATCGCCGGGTCAATGCCCGGCAGCTGCCTGCTACGGATGGCCTTAACCGCCTGGAAACCGTCCAGTTCAGGCATGGAAACATCCGTTATGACCAGATCATAGCCCCCTTGGGCCAGTTCTTCAAGTAGTCTGCGGCCATTTTCAACCGCCACAACCTCGTGCCCCAGGTCGTTCAGCAGGCGGCTCAATACCAGACGGTTGATGGCCTGATCCTCTGCCAGCAGGATCCGTACGGCAGACATCCGGCGCCCGATCAGAGTACCCTCACCTTCAGCTTCGGTCAGGCCCGCAGCCTGGTAAAACGGCAGTTCGACACGGAAGGTGGAACCGACACCGGGCGCTGAGGTCACCTGTATGGTCCCCCCCATCAAACCGACCAGGCTTTTACAGATTGCCAGCCCCAGGCCGGTACCGCCAAACTCACGGGTGGTCGAGCTGTCCGCCTGGCTGAACATATCAAAGATCCGCTCCTGCTTTTCAGGCGCGATACCGATACCGCTGTCCGCGACCAGGAAGGCGACCCGCAACACGCCGTCGGCAGAGGTTGCAGAAAGACGCTGCACCGACAGGCGCACCTCGCCCTGCCGGGTAAATTTTATCGCATTATTCAACAGATTGGTCAGCACCTGGCGTAGCCGGTCCTGGTCACCGGTTACCAGCTCAGGCAGGTCACTGTCATAATCACAGACCAGTCGCAGCCCCTTTCTGTCCGCAACCACCTGGTACATATTGCAGAGCGACTCCATCAGCCGGCCAAGCCGGAATACCGATGGACACAACTCAAGCTTGTTGGCCTCAATCTTGGAAAAATCAAGAATATCGTTAATAATCAGCAGCAGGGCGTTGGCAGAATCCGAGGCATACCCCAGCAGTTCCCGCTGGTCCGGGGTAAGTTGCGACTGTTTCAGCAGGCTGTTGATCCCCATGATACCGTTCATCGGGGTGCGGATTTCATGGCTCATGACCGCCAGAAAACGGCTTTTGGCCTCATTGGCCGCCTCAGCCGCCTGTTTTGCGTCAGCCAGTTCCCTTGTCCGTTCTTCAATACGCTTTTCAAGCTCTTCGTTGACGGTTTTCAATTCAGAAAAGGTCTGCCCGAGGCTCTCGGCCATTTCCTTGACATTATTACTCAGGGCATCAATTTCACGCAGAAACGTGGGAGCCGGCCAGACCGGCATGGAGCCCCGGCTGATCTGCCAGGAGAGCTGTTCCGTCACCTGACGCAACCTGAAGGCGGTCAGGGAAAGTGCCTTGGTGGCAATCCGCGAGGCCATACAGACCAACAGCATCAAGGCCAGGATCATGCTCATCTCTCTGATGGCGCGCCGGTTGATCTCCTCCAGCCCGGGACGGTACGGCACCTCAACCACCAGATCCCACTGTTGAATCGCACTTAATGGAATTCGATTGGTCAGGTAGGCCTGCGACATCAACGCAAGCCAGGGGAGACCGGGACGCTTGGGGGGATGCACCACATGCAACCCGGGCGCCAGCTTGTGAGCAGTACTGCCGCTCGACATGGCCAGTGGGATACCGTTTCTGTCAATCACACTCAGCCGCACATTCCGGCGGGATACCACGAAGTCACAGCGTTCCTGCAGCCGTGTCACCGGTATCAGCGCCGTAACCACCCCCACCACACGTCCGCCGCGAATAATCGGCTGGCCGATGGTGGCGACCACCTCTCCCGGTTCAAGCCCCCCTTCCAGCGGGACAGCGGTTCCCAGATAGGGCATGCCGTTCCTGAGCGGTTCCAGTATCCGGGCACGGTCGGCCGGCACGTTTTTCACACTGCCATGAATGCTGTCGCTTGTCAGGCTCAGGAGTTCGTTACCCTGCTGGTCAGACAGTCCCAGCCGCAACAGTACCGGATCGGTCTGTTTGATCAGGGTCATCAGCCGTCTGGTTTCCGGTGAGGCGCCAAGAGGCAGGGCAACCTCCTTTGCCACGGCATTAACTGAATCAAGCCGCCGCTGCAGCCAGTCTCCCAACAAGGCCTGCGTCGCATCGGTCACCTGCGACACGGTACGGTGCATCGCGGCCAGATGTTGTTGCTGGGCACCGCGCAGGCCGACCAGTAACATGATCATAGGCGGAATATAGACCGCGGCAGTGACCAGCAGGGTCAACGCCTCAACAAAGGAGATCCGGTGTTCCTGTGCCCCGCTCTCCCTGAAACGCCAGTAGCGGATCGCAACAATTATCAATGCGGCGATCTGGGCATTAAAGGCGCCGTTCAGGCCGAATTTGAGTGCAAAGACCAGAGCGGCCTGCGCGCTGATATCCAGAAGGAACAGGTAGGCAAGCAGTACCAACGGCATGCCGACCACCAGCCAGTAGAGCATCACTGCCTGGGTCAGGCGCATCCCGCGCCGGACCAGCAGGGCGACTACCACTATTTCCAGCGAGAGCGCCAGAAACGGAATCGGCTGCAGCCAGATCAGCAGGGTTCCGGAGGCCGCAACCACACCGGCCAGAATACCGAAGCGTCCACCCAGCATTCCCAGTATTACCAGCGGCAGCAGCGATCCCAGCAGTAAGGAGAGGCGATAGTACAGTTCAATCGGCAGAAAACGGTTCAGCAGCAGGCCGCAGCAGCCTGCTGCCAGGGCCCAGAGGATGGCTTTACGAGAAGTCGTGGTAAGGTGACGAACAACCATGGGGGATCAGTTTAGCCTAACCAGACTAAAATGCAAGGAAATCAACAGAAATTAAGAGACATTCATCTGCTGCTGCCGGGGAGGCACCCCGACAGCAGCAGGAGCAAGACTACTTGACCCCTTTTTGAATCAGGTCACGGGCAAAGGCCTTGTCAGTACTCATGATATGCTTGGTCAACCAGTCCCGCAAAAAGTGCATGATGTCAACTGACAGGGCCGCATCCCCCTTGTCGAACTTGGCCTTGAAATCAGAGACGGTCTTGACCAGATCCTTGTGCTGTTGCTTGTGATCTGCAGCGGCCGGATACTTGTGCTGATCCATCAGCCGCTCTTCCGTTGCAAAATGGGTGACGGTATACCGCACCAGCTCGGACAGGGTCTTGCCCAGCACATCCTTGGCCTTGCCGGCCACTTGCGCATCAGACAGTTCATTTGCCAGATCAACCAGCTTCCTGTGCTGGGTATCAATCTCCTTAACCCCTACTTCAAGCATCGGCCCCCACACCAGTAACGCCATGTCGGTTCTCCTTTCAGTAGTCAGCAGGCTGGCCCAAAGGCTATTTCAGGCTGCAGGGGGCCTTATAGCCAAAGCGGATGCCGCCCCAGTGCTTGCCGTTGATGAAGATCGGTACGGAAAGGTCATTCAGAATTTCACCGGTATCACGCCGGTAGGTCTGCAGCAGGACACTTTCGGTATTCTTGGCGCAGCGCATGCCGGTATTGTCACCAAAGATCCGCTTGGTACGGTTGTTGATCCGATCCACCTCCGGATCACCGGTAAGCGGCTTGCTGACACGCAGGTTGTGGGTAGGCACATAGGCGTGGTCGTCAAAGCAGATCACATAGGCCAGCTGGCTGTCACGGTTGACAATTGCCTCTTGCAGCGGCGAGATGACCCGGTCAAAGAAACCGTCAAAACGGGTGGTAAACTTGGGAGGATCGGTCTTCTTGGGGTACGGCTGATAATTGCGATCAAACAGATCCGCCTCGGACAGGCTACCGTTTTTGATCGCCTCGGCAATGGCCGTTTGCACACCATTGGACAGCTCGGCAGCATAGGCCTTGACCTGGTCATGGTAGTTACCCACCGAGAAGCGTCCCACGGTACCGTAGATACTCTCAACGGTATCTGCAAAACGGGAGAAGGTATCCATATTGGCCTTCATCATCTGGTTGGTACCGTGGGCAGCATCGGAGATATGGTGGATCTTGGTTGAAATTTCGCCGGTTACGGTGGTCTGTTCGGCAGCGGCAACCGCAATCAGTTCACTCATCATCCGTGAGCTTGAGGCGCAGTTTTTGATATCCTCCAGCTGACGGCGAGCCTCTTCTGCCTGCTGCAGACCGGAACGGACCAAGGCGCTTTCCTTACGGATACTGGCTGCTGCCCGCTCGCTTTCCTGCTGGATCTTGCCCACCACCCGCTCAATATCCTTGGTTGATTTGGTGGTCTTCTCAGCCAGGGAACGGACCTCATCGGCAACCACCGCAAAACCGCGGCCGGCCTCACCGGCCCGGGCCGCCTCAATGGCAGCATTCAGGGCCAGCAGGTTGGTCTGGTCAGCAATATCTTCAATCAGGGAGAGCATGTCGCCGATGCTGGCGGAAGAGCGTTCCAGTTCGGCAATACCGGCCAGGGTTGACTCCACGCTCTCCGAGACACTGCTCATGCACTGCCAGGTTTCCTGTACCACCGCCAAACCGGTGCTGGCAGCCGCATCCACCGTGGCGGAGAGCTCCACTGCCTGATGGGTGTTTTCAGACACGTTCTGGATGGTACTGCTCATCTCTTCAGCCGCAGTGGCCACCATATCGGCGTGCTCCATCTGCTCCTGCACCTCTTTGGCAATCCGTTCGGTGGCATTGGAAAGTTCACAGGTATTGCCACCCAGCACACAGGCCTGCTGATAGAGAGAAGCGATGATCTCACGGACCGTCTGGGTCAGGTGGTTGACCTCACCGGCCAGATGGCCGATCTCATCCTCTGAGTGGACCGGCAGCACCTTGGTCAGGTCGCCTTCCCCCTTGGCAATATCCTCAACCTGGGCAGACAGCTCCCGAATCGGCCGCACCACCAGTCGTGAGATCAGCAGGTAGAGCACCCCGATGATCAGGAAGAAGAAGAAGATTCCCACCCCGGTCAGCACCACGGCCAGTTTTTTGGCCTTGGCAGCCCCCTCTTCCACGGAGGTGACCAGCTGCAGTCCTCCCAGAAACTTGGGGCCGGCCGCATGGCAGGCATTACAGCGGGCCTCGTTGGCCAGCGGCGTAGCCAGCACCAGAGCCGACTTGCCGTCAACAACACTGTTTTTTTCCTTCTGTACCCCGGCCTCTACCGCCTGCTTCACCAGCTCACTGCTTTCCGTGCCGTTATACTGCTTGCCATCAGGATGGAAGAGTTGAATCTTCAGGGCACCGCCCCGCTTGACCACCTCATCCACATACTGGTTAAAGGCCTGGAAGTCGCCCTTCATCTTCAGCTCAATCAGGTCATGGATAACGTTGGCTGCTGCCTGGCGGGCGTTGTTACGCTGCAGATCAAGCATGGAGGAGTAGGACAGATAGAGGCTCAAGACCCCAAGGCAGGCAAAACCGACGGAAAGGGTTACAGCAATGGCAATCAGAACCTTGGCAGTCAGACGGGCGCGGAACATAAAGCTACCTCCATTGGCACCGGGCATGGGAAAGGACACGGGCGGCCATTAGAACAAACCTTCATTAAAAAGGCAAGGATTCTGATAACCCTGTTCTAAAACAGATCTAATACAAGGCCGATCGCCCCTCTGCACTGCCGGACGTCAGACAGGTGAAGGAGGCTGATCCAAGAGAGTTTGCAGTTGCATCAGCTCGTCAATGGTTTTGGTCAGCAATACCGGGCAGCCCTGTTGCTCCGGCAGGCGCAGATCAATATCGTAGCGGTCACCGACAAACAGCACCGCTTCAGAGGGCAGGCTTAGCTCGCTTAAGACCTGATCAAGCACGCTCCGGTCGGGCTTGGGACGCCAGGTGTCATTAATAGTGATCACCCGCTCGAAACTCTCTTCAAGATCCAGGCAGGCAAGAATCTTGTTGGTAAGGGTCTGATTGTTGTTGGTCAGCAGCCAGCTGGTGTAGCGTTGCCCCAGGCGGTTCACCAGCGGCTTGACCCGCGGATCAGGCTGAATATACTGCTGCGGTTCAAGTTCTTCAGCAAAGCGGCGATGCATCTCCGGCACCGTACCGCCCAGCACCTCGATCGCCACCGCCAGGGTCTGCACGGTCCCCCGCTCTGCAGTCAAACGGTCACGCAGCTCCTTCAGGCGCCTCCCACCAGCATCAACTGAAAGCCCCAGCAGCTGCCCGGCATAACGGGAAACCGATTCCCAGACCGCATGTTCAAAGGCCTCTGAGACATACAGGGTGCCATCCAGGTCAAAGACAATCGCCTTGATCGCCCCACGGTTCACAGGCTGATCCCACGCAGACAGCCCAGCCTGGGGTCTGTCACCCCTTTTGACTGTACCAGCACCCGGAAGGTATCTCCCATCCCCCCCTCCGGCATGATCAGTCGCTTGATGATCAGCCGCAGGCGCAGCTTGTCTTTTTCCGGCAGCTCGGATGCCTCGATCTGCTCCAGCTCTTCAATCACCCCGGCAGAGAGCAGAAAACGGGATTGCTCGCCGAACCAGAGCGGCTTGAGCCCTAGCTCTTCTCCCCGTTCAAGCAGTGCGCTGAAGTTGATATGGGTGGTGATATCCTGCTGACCCAGCCGCTGGTAGGGGTTGTCTTCCACGGTATGCTTGTAGTAGCAGAGCAGGGTACCCAGGTTGCGCTGGGGTGAGTACAGCTCGGCCTTGGCCCAGCCATAGTCAATGGTCAGGATAAAGCCCTGCTGCAGAGATTCCGCCACATCTTCAAACCAGGCCAGGCCGGCCAGCGAGACCTCAGCCTCCTGACCGGGGTGCAGCGGGATACCAAAGCGATCTAGATAGGCCTCCAGCGCCGGGGTGGATGGCAGATCAGCCTGATCCTGAAACTGATCACCATCAAGGGTGACGTAGATCTCTTTCAGCCCCTGCGGGGTCATCAGGACCCGGTGCACCGGCATGGCATCCAGCAGTTCGTTGGAGTAGAGCACCCCACTGAAACGGAAACCGGGCAGTTCTGCCGGGGTAAGCCAGGACAGCCTGGCCGCATGCTTGGCCAGCAGGGCAGCCTGGGCCTCGGCCAGGGTCGGTTCCTGTTCAACCAGCACCAGCTTTGTCGCGGCATAACAATCCGGCTGGTGCTCTGCCAGAAAGTCCATGATGTCGCAGGCCAGGCGGCCATGGCCGGCGCCCGCTTCAACCAGGGTAAAGTCAGCCGGACAGTCCATGGAGCGCCACATGGCAGCAATCTCGCGGGCAATGACCCGTCCGAAGGTGGCATGCACCGTGATGCTGGTATAGAAGTCGCCTTCGGTCCCCACCTTGCGTCCCGGCGAGGTGTAGTAGCCCAGTCCGGGCTCGTAGAGGCAGGCAGCCATGTAATCGGCAAAGGTGATCCGGCCTGCGGCACGGATACGGTCGGCAATCAGGTCATGTAAGGTCATATCGTTCATGGTCGTGGATTATGCAGGGTCAAGAAAGCAGGGTCAAGTTCCTATTCAATCCTCCAATGTCAAATCGCGGATGACCTCAAGGCGGCAAGGATTCCGGCGACGGCAGCGTGCAGGGATCAGGACGCGGCGGAGCCGGAGACGAGCCGGTGCAGATAGTGCCTTTGAGCTGGAACCGGCGTTATCACTTCTTGCGATAGATCTCGCGCAGCCCTTTGATCTGGCGCTTCAGCTCCTTGCGCAGCTCAGGCGGTTCCAGCAGCTCTGCATGGCGTCCGTAGGACAGCACCCAGGCCAGGATCTCCAGGGAACCGGCCGCCTCAAACGAGAGCAGGACGGAACCGTCCGGCTCACTCAGCAGGGTCTGTCCGGTCCGCCAGACCCTGTCCCGCACCATATGGGCCACCTCACTGTCAAAGCGGATCTTGAGCTGCATCGGCTGGTCCGTCACCAGACCAAAGGCGTCACTAAAGTACTGCTCCGGATTAAACTCATCCGGCATCTCAAAGCGTTGGCGGGTCACGGTCAGCCCCACAATCCGCTCCACCGCGAACAGCCGTACGGCCCCGCGGTTATGGGCATGGGCCAGCAGGTACAGCCCTCCCTTGGCCAGCACCAGGGTGTAGGGATCGATCTCGTACAGCGCAGCCTCCTTGCCGCTGCGGCTGTAGGACAGCTTGATCCGGTACTGAAACAGCAACGCCCGGCGCAGCTCGGACAACAGCTCGGCTGAACCTGTATAGGTCCTGCCCCCCTGGAATCGGGGCAGTGAAACCCGGGCAATCCGCTCCAGATGTGCCACTGAGCGGGGCGGCAGCGAGGCGTGAATCTTGGCAAAGATGGCATCGATCTCGCCACCGAACGGCTCGGGCGGCAGCAGCCCGGCACAGGCCTTGAGCAGATGCAGTGAGACCAGTTCATCCAGGGTAAAGGTGATCGGTGCCACCTGGCGAGTGGCGGTCAGAAAACGGTAGATCTTGCGCCCATCCAGGCGATCTGCGGTCAACGGATAGCCGGCCTCCTGGATCGCCACCAGATCCCGGTGGACCGTGCGGCGATCCACCCCGGTCTCCTCCACCAGCTCATCCAGCGTGATGCCGTTACGGGTCTCAATCAGGCGGATTACATTGTGCAGACGTGCTGCCTGGGTATAGTGTCCGGTTGGCTTGCCGCGGGTTTTCATGCTACCCCCCTGTTGCTACTGCAATTTTTCGGCTATACTGTCTTATTCGAGGACAAAAGGTACGTGATGTGGATCTGTTTGACAACGGCTTTTTGACACACCTGTCCCCCCTGTTAAACTGGCTGCAACAGCCCGGTTATCCGGCCCTGTTCGCACTCAGTTTTCTGGCTTCGACCCTGGTGCCGCTGGGGTCGGAGTGGCTGCTGGTGCTGATGCTGGTCAGGGGCTACGACCCTGCCGTTTGCGTCGTGACTGCCACCACCGGCAACAGCCTGGGGGCCTGTACCACCTGGCTGGTGGGGCGTTACGGCGGTGACTGGCTGCTGGCCCGCCTGTTCAGGATCAGCGAACAGCAACGGCAACGGGCAGAGGCGTGGTATCAACAGTACGGTATCCTGTCGCTGCTGTTTTCCTGGCTGCCGCTGGTGGGGGACCCGCTCTGCCTGGTGGGGGGGCTGCTGAAGATCCGCTTTAGCACCTTTCTGCTGCTGGTTGCGACGGGCAAATTGGCACGCTATGCAGCAGTGGCCTGGTTAACACTTAAAATGGCCGCGTAAATTCCGGAGAGGAGTACTGCCAATGAAGATCTTCATCGCCGGTGGCACCGGATTTGTGGGTGGACACCTGACCGCAGAGCTGCTGAAGCGCGGTCACGAGCTGATACTTCTGAGTCATGCCCGTAGCGGGCCAGCAGCGCCAGGCATCACCTTGGTCAAGGGCGATGTCGTTGATCCGGCCAGTTACGGCGCTGCCATGAAAGGCTGTGACGCGGTAATCAATCTGGTGGGGATCATCCGCGAGTTTCCCGCCCAGGGGATTAGCTTTGAGCGGCTGCATGTGGAGGCCACCGCCGGCATGGTACAGGCGGCCCAACACAGCGGCGTGCTGCGCTACCTGCAGATGTCCGCCCTCGGCACCAGGCTCGATGCGGTTTCCGGCTACCATCGCACCAAATGGCGGGGAGAGGAGATCGTGCGGGGCAGCAGCCTGGCCTGGACCATCTTCCGGCCGTCGCTTATCTTTGGCCCCAAGGATGCCTTTGTCAACATGCTGGCAGATAACCTGCGGCTGGCACCGGTCATGCCCACCATGGGGGATGGCAACTACCGGCTGCAGCCGATCCACGGCAGCGATGTGGCCCGCTGTTACGCCGATGCCCTGGAGAAACCGGAAACCGCCGGCCAGGTCTTTGAGCTGTGCGGCGAGGATCGCCTGACCTATCGTGAACTGCTGGATGCCATTGCCGAGGCGATGGGCAAGAGCCACCCCTGGAAACCGGCCCTGCCGCTCGGCCTGATGAAGCCGGTGATCAAGGCCTTGCAGGGGTTCCGTGCCTTTCCGATTACCATGGACCAGCTGCAGATGCTGCTTGAGGAAAATATCTGCGACGGCTGCTGGAGGAAAACCTTTGATTTTGAACCGATCCGCTTCAGAGACGGTATCCGGGAGTACCTGCAACGATGATTAAGCGTCTACTTATTCTGTCCCTGCTCATGCCCGGCGCTGTCCATGCTGCTCACCCGATAGAACGTGATGATATGAGTGATGCCCAGTTGCTGGAGGTGCTGGCAAAGGACGGGGACACGCTTAAAGACCCGCAGGTCGGCGTGGCCACCTACTACGCCTCGCGCTTCATCGGACGGCGCACCACCTCTGGCCAGCGCTATCACCCGGACAAGCTGACCGCAGCCCATGCCCTGTTGCCGCTGGGGACCCTTGTTACGGTTGAAAACATCAAGAGCGGCCAGAAGGTGTCGGTGATCATCAATGACCGCTGCCATCCCCGTCACGCAGTCCGCAATCTGATCGACCTCTCCCGCGCTGCAGCCCAGCAGATCGGCCTGTGGGGCAAGGGGGCGATCAAGGTCAGGATCATCGCCATTGAGAAAAAGCAGCCCTTGGATGAACTGCTAGATGAAGGAAAGGGATAACGATTATGCAGCAGCTGTTTATTGCCGGATGCGGCTACACCGGCAGTCTGGTGGCCACACAGGCCCTTGCACAGGGCTGGTCCGTGACGGTTCACCTGCGGGATCAGGAAAAGGCTGCAACCTTGGCCACGGCCGGTGCAGAGGTCTGCCTCTGCAGCATGGACGAACGTGACGACATCCCCCGGTTGCCGCTGGACGGACGGATGCTGTTGTACAGTGTCCCTCCCCAGGGAGGCGGCAGTATTGATCTGCGTGCCCGCAATTTCTGCGCTGCCTTGGAGCGGGATCAGCTCAGCCCCTCCAAAATCGTCTATCTCAGTGCCACCAGCGTCTATGGCGACACCGGCGGCGCACTGGTGACCGAGCAGAGTCCCACGGAGCCAACCTCAGCCATGGGCAAACGGCGGCTGGATGCCGAACAACTGTTTCAGGACTTTGGCCTGCAGCACCGTATTCCGGTGGTCATCCTGAGGGTCTCGGCCATCTACGGCAAGGGGCGCCTGCCGTTGATGCAGATCAATCAGGGCCAGCCGCTGCTGCGGGAGGAGCTGGCCAGGCCCTCCAACCGGATTCACGTTGAGGACCTGGTCCAGGTCTGCCTCTCTGCCCTGCTGAAAGGGACCGGCATCTACAACGTCAGTGACGGTCATCCGGCCAGCATGACAGCCTACTTCAACGCCTGTGCCGATGCCCTGCAGAAACCCCGTCAGCCCCAGATCGACCTTGAGGAGGCCCGCCGGGTGATGCCGCCGCTGCTGTTCAACTATTTCATGGAATCACGGGTGGTTGACAACCGCCGGATGCTGGATGATCTGGGAATTTCCCTGCGCTATCCCGATCTGCAACAGGGGATTGCCGCCTCACTCTGAGCCTTTACAGATCGGAAATCTCTGGTATAGGAGCAGGGTAATACCCTTTGGGACGGATAAAACCTATGAGGTAACGGAGGTGTGTCATGAAGAAGCTGTGCGTGCTGACACTGCTGCTGGCTAGCTGCGCAACCGCGCAGGCAGGTTTTATGGATGAAGTTGACAAGCTGGTGACCGATGGCCAACAGATCCGTGAGCAGATGCCCCCTGCCCGGGAGGAGCCTGCGCCACAGCCGCGTTACGAGGCACCGACAGCCGGTGAAGACCGGCACTATATCCAGAGCGACGACTTCTTCATCAGTGAACAGCCGATGGGTGAGAACGCCTGGATCTATGTGACCCTGGCCAAGATGACCCAGCCGCCCAACGCGCAAACCAAGGGTGAGGCCGAGTTCTTCAAGATTGCAAATGGCGCCAGCCAGTGGACCAAATTCTTCTGGCGCACCAGGCTTGCCAGGCCGGACGAGATCAGGCTGGGGACCGTGATGATCATGTTTGAGGGAAACAGTCAGAATGATGCCTATCAGGCCCCTCAAGACAAGTCAAACGCCCGCCAGAGCAGCTGGTTCATGGCACGCATCACCGATATCAGCGACCTGTACAAAGGCTATGTTACGGTTTCCGGCGGTTATAAGGTCAATCCCAAAAACCTGCGGGTGCTGGTTGGCAGATAAGCAGCTTGACAGGATTTTCGCTGTCCTGCTGGAGCAGTACGGTCCCCGGCACTGGTGGCCCGGCGAGAGCCCTTTCGAGGTCTGTGTCGGGGCCATCCTGACCCAGAATACCAACTGGGGCAATGTGGAAAAGGCGATTGCAAACCTGAAGGCAGCCGGCAGACTGTCGGTTGCTGGCATTGCCGGCCTGCTGCCGGACGCGCTGGCCGCACTGATCAGACCGGCAGGCTACTTTAACATCAAGGCGGCACGGCTGCAGGCCTTTGTCGGCTTTCTACTGGATCAGTACGACGGCAGCCTTGACCGGCTCTTTGCCGGACCGTGGCAGCATACCAGAGCGGAACTGCTTGCAGTCAAGGGGATCGGACCTGAAACCGCCGATTCAATTCTGCTCTATGCTGGTCACAAGCCAAGCTTTGTGGTGGATGCCTACACCAGACGGATCTTCAGCCGGTTGGGACTGGTGGATGAGCAGATCAGCTATGATGGCTTGCGACGTCACTTCATGGACAGCCTGGCATCAGATACAGCCCTGTTTAACGAGTACCATGCGCTGATCGTCGAGCTGGGGAAACAGGTTTGCCGCCCCAGACCGCACTGCAACCGCTGCTGTCTGGCAGAGCAGTGCCCCTACAATGCAATCAGCCCCAAGGTCAGCAAACGCTAATCTGCTTGCAGAGGCAATTGGTTACAAAACTTTTATTGCAGCACCTGTCCGGCTTGGGTACACTATAGGCAGAGAATATGTTTGCGAGCCCCCTTGGGGGTCTCATCGCCCTCGTTGCCGCCCCTCCTGGTGACGGGGGCTTTTTTTGTACCGCGGTTGACGCCCCCCCACAAGTATGGTTTAATCCCGCCTTGTGGAAACCGATGCTTACATCGCCCTCGGCTCTAATCTGGGGGATCGGGAACTGAACCTGTTACGGGCCGTGGCGGAGCTGGGCAAGATAGCCGGTTGCCGTGTGACAGCCCTATCCAGGTTTTATGAAACGTCACCGGTGGGTATGCCATCCGGCACTCCTGCTTTTTACAACGGGGTTGCACGGCTGGCCACCACCCTGCCGCCCCATGACCTGCTGCAGGAGCTGCAACGGATAGAACGGGAAGTCTTTGGCCGGACCCCGGCCGCCAGCCCGCAATCACGACGGCTGGATCTGGATCTGCTCCTGTACGGCACCACACAACTTGCAACACCTGACCTGACCCTGCCCCATCCCCGGATGACGGCGCGCCGTTTTGTACTGCTGCCGTTGGCTGATATCGCCCCTGAGTTATGCGAACCGGCCAGCAAACGTACCATAGCAGAGCTGCTGACCTGCCTTGAAACCGACGAGCAGGTCAGGCCACTGGAGTAATGACACCATGTTTCGCCTCGTAATCTGGTTGCTGCTGGCCTATATCGGGTTCCGGATCTTCAAGTCACTTGTTGCCCCCCGGCAACCTTCTGCGTCAAAACCGGCCCGCAACGACGAAGAAACCGTACAGGATCCGGTTTGCAAGGTGTACCTGGCAAAACAGGATGCCATTGTCGGAACCCTGGACGGTACGCGGCACTATTTCTGCTCAATGGACTGCCTGGATAAGTTTCGCGATCAACTTGACCATATACATTAATCCCTAAAACCGGAGGTTCAGACATGAAATTTTTTATCGACACCGCTGACGTACACGAGATTCGTGAAGCACACACCCTGGGTCTGGTGGATGGTGTTACCACCAACCCGTCCCTGATCGCCAAATCAGGCCGCAAGTTCAAGGATGTCATCAAAGAGATCACCGCCATCGTAGACGGCCCGATCTCCGCCGAGGTAATTGCCCTGGATGCGGAAGGCATGGTCAAAGAGGCCAAGGACCTAGTCAAGATTCACAAAAACATCGTCATCAAGCTGCCGATGACACCGGAAGGCCTGAAAGCCACCAAGCAGCTTTCAGCCAAGGGGATCAAGACCAACGTCACCCTGATCTTTACTCCGATGCAGGCGCTCTTGGCGGCCAAGGCCGGCGCAACCTATGTCTCTCCCTTTGTGGGACGGCTGGACGATATCTCCCAGGACGGTATGGGGATCATTGAAGAGATCAGGACCATCTTCGACAACTACGGCTACACCAGCGAGATCATCGTAGCCAGCATCCGCAACCCGATTCATGTGCTTAACTCCGCCCTGATCGGCGCTGATATCTGCACCATCCCGTACTCGGTCATGCTGCAGCTGTCCAAGCATCCGCTGACTGATGCCGGCATCAAGAAATTCCTGGAAGACTGGGAAAAAGTGCCGAAGTAGTTTTTAACTACCTGGAGGTCGTATGACAAAGCAGCTGGGCGACATACTGGTTGATACCGAGCTGATCAGCAGAAAGACGCTGGAACGGGCGTTGGAACGGCAAAAGGCAACCGCCAAGCGCCTGGGACAGGTCCTGGAAGAGATGGGGGTTATTACCGAGGCAGAGCTGATGGAGGCACTGGTCAGCCAGCACAGCCCCTTTGCCGACATCAACCAGAAAAAGCAGCTGGGCGACATACTGGTAAAGGCCAAGCTGATCAGCGAAAGGACCCTGGAACGGGCGCTGGAACGGCAGCATGCCGAAGGGAAAAAACTGGGTGAAGTGCTGGAAGAGATGGGGGTCATCACCGAGCTTGAGCTGGTAGAGGCGCTGGGACGCCAGTTTGGCTTCAAGACCATTGCTGACTTCAGTAACCGCACCTATCCGGCCGAGACGATCAACCTGCTGCCCACCGAGTTTGTCATGAAACGGCTCGTGTTTCCGTTGAAACACAAGGATATGATGCTGGCAGTGGCCATAACCGACCCCTTTGACGGCGAGACCACCGACATGATTGCCCGTATCACCGGACTGCAGGTAGTGCCGGTAATCGCGACCCGCAAGGAGATCCTGGAGGCAATCGCCCGGCACTATCTGAATGCACCGGTTAACCCGGATGCCGGTAACACGATTCTGGTGGTGGAGGATTCTCCTACGGTTGCCACCGTTGTGCAGGCAGCCCTGGTAAAGGAAGGCTACAACGTCATTATCTGCAAAGACGGTATTGAGGCGCTCAAGACCACGCTGACCCACCGTCCTCAACTGGTAATTACCGATGCCCAGATGCCCAAACTGGATGGGCATGGCCTGCTGCGGGCCATCAAGGCCAATCCGATTACCGCATCGATTCCGGTGATCATGCTGACCGGCCGCGCCTCCACCGATGAAGAGCAGAAGGCGCTTGATTCCGGATTTTTTGACTTCATTCCCAAACCGGTCCAGCCGCTGCGGGTGGTGTCACGGGTCAAGCGGGCCCTGGAACTGTCAAAGAAGCTGAAAAATTAACGCCGCCGCTTCTGGCCCCGCCTGAACTCCCAGGGGGGCTGAGGGTTAGCATCCCGCCAGAGCCCCCGGTGCTGACGCCGGGCCTGTTCTTCCAACGCACTGTAGCGTGAAGCATAGGGGCCGTTCAGAAACTGACGATAGGCCCAGGCCATCCCTTCTGCCACCATCTCGGCATTGATATCCCTGCCTGCCAGCTGCAGCACGGCCACCGTGCGGCCATACTGGTCACGATCCTGCACCTCGGCCGTTACCTCCTTGCCCAACACCTTGAACATCAGCACCCGTTTGGCCTGGCTGCCAAAGGGCTGGCCCGGACTGTCCGGCTTGCGGGCCTCAGGCGCATCAACACCGTACAACCGCACCGTTACCCGGCCGGTACCCCGGCCTACCAACACCACAGTATCACCGTCATGTACCGCCTTGACCATCCCCCGCAGGGTTTCTGCTGCTGCCGGCGCTCCTGCAGGCAGCAGTAGCAACAGCATGATCACGCACCAGAGCCCCCTGTTCATGTCAACCCCCGTTCATAGTTAAAGAGCGTCGCCCCCTGAACTACGCGATCAGACCTGAACGCCTCCAGCAGTTCGCCGCGCCGCTCAGGCGGGGTCTCCGACAGATCAAGCATGAAAGAGCGGCAGCCCATCCGGCGCAGTTCCGCCAGCCGCCCCAGCAGAGAGAACGGCGTAGTGGCACTGATATGGGTAAAACCGTCCCGGCCGCGAATCCGGTACCCTTCGCCACGGTCTGACTGTAAGGGGGCACCGCTGCTGATCTCCTTGATCCTGACCCGGGTGGCCATCACCTCAACCGGGCTGTAGACCAGCACGGTCAAAGGCTGTGACAGCCCCAACAGATCAGCCAGATTTTCCCGGTCATCCTCAAGGTAAAGGGTTGCCCGCTGGACACCCTGTTCCTGCCAGAACGTCAGGGCCTGACTGTTCAGGGTGAACAGACGATAGCCGGATGACAGCTGCAGCCCTGCATAGCGTTGCAGCAGTTTAAGCTGACCGGGATTGGTGATCTCAAAACAACGAAAGCCGGCCTGGTAGAGTGCATCAAGCACTTCCATGATAAAGGGCAGTTCCTGATCAAACAGCATGAACGGCAGTTGCCAGACCAGCTGAGCGGCATCCCCTTTCAGCCGGCCCAGATAGCGTGGCAACTCATGGATGGCAGCCCGGTGGAGCGGCACCACCACCTGCTGTGCCCCCTGGGATAAGGCCCAACGCACCTCCGACGGGCTATCCACCTGCAGGATCAGTTCCTCGCCCTGCCCTCTGCCAGGCACTCCTTTGGCTTCTGAACCGATCTCGCGCAGCGCCGCTGCCTTGGCCTCTGCTATCCGCCTGCGTTCCTCTGCAGTACCCTCCTGTTCCAGCCGCTGATACAGCTCGCGCCGGATCTCCTTCAGGCGGGCCGGCGGGATAAAGAGTGCCGGAAAGTCAGGGGCCTGCAGGCTCTCAAGCCTGAACGGAGTCTCACCGGTTTCACTGAAACGGGCCTGCAGCACCCCGGCCATATCACTGCTGCGGGCAGCTTCCAGTGCTCCCAAGGGGAATACATAGGAAAAAGCTGCTGCACCAATCCGCGCAGCAACCTCCAGGCTCCAGCCAGCGTCCCCCTGCCTGCAGGCCAGCTCCAACCGCACCGCCACCCGGTCCGGCCCGGCTGCCTGCAGCCTGCGGTTGGCCGCCTCATCACTCATGCCAAAGGCATCGGCAGCCCCCACCTTGAACAGGGCATCACCGGGACGGGCCTCAAAGGGGCAGGCCACCTCCACCAGGGTGCCGGCCTTGCACTCATGCACCTTCTTGCGATTCACATACAACTCCCGCAGGGTCCAGGCCTGGCCGGCCTGGTCACTCTTGGGCTGCAGCCGCAGGCGGTCCCCCACCTGCAACCCGTCGCGGGTTTCAAAACTGATCTGCCCCTGGCGGGCCTGCTTGACCTCGCCACTGAACCGGCCGGTGCCGCCCCGCAGCCAGGGGTTGGCAATATCAACCGGATTACTGGAGGCCAGAAAACCTTTAGTGGGGGTGCGGCCAAAGGAGTCCTTTAACAGCTCCTTGGCAGCCTTCAGGGTCTCCTTACGTGCTGTTGCGTCACCATCGACCATCAAGCGGTAGGCCTTGACCACCTTGGCCACATAATCGGCCGACTTCATCCTGCCTTCGATCTTCAGTGAGGTCACTCCGGCGGCGGCCAGCTCAGGGATCAACTCCAGCGCAGAAAGGTCGTTGGGTGAGAAATAGTAGCCCTCTTTGCCGCGGTGACTGTAGAGACGGCGGCAAGGCTGGGCACAGCGGCCGCGATTGCCGCTATGCCCCCCCAACAGGGAGGAAAAGTGGCACTGACCGGAGACGCAGAAACAGAGCGCGCCATGGACAAAGATCTCCAGCTCGGCACCGGTTTGAGATGCGATCGAGGCGATGTCTGCCAGCTGCAGTTCACGGGCCAGCACCACCCGTTCAAAGCCGTACTCCTCCAGCAGCTTGACACCGGGCAAGTTGTGGATGGTCATCTGGGTGGAGGCATGCAGCGGAATGGAGGGGAAATGGTTCCGCACCAATCGGGCCACCGCCATATCCTGCACGATCACCCCATCCACCCGCAGCCGGGCCAGTTCTGCCAGGGTCTCCACCAGTTGGGGCAGCTCCTGCTGCTTTACCAGCGTGTTGAGAGTGATATAGATCTTGCGACCCCGCTGATGGGCATAGGCCAGCATCCGCGCCATCTGGCCCAGGGTGAAGTTTTTGGCACGGGCACGGGCTGAAAACTCCCTCAAGCCCGCATACACCGCATCGGCCCCCGACTCCATGGCGGCAAAAAAGGCCTCCAGGGAGCCGCAGGGGGCCAGGATTTCCGGTGCAGCCGACTGCGACCGGACAGGTTCGCTGGCGGTTGCTGGCACCACTGAAGCCTTTGCCGACTTAGTATGACCTGCTGAGCGTTTCAAGTTCGCTCCTTTCAAACCGGTACTGCTGCTTGCAGAATTCACAGGTGACCGATGCCTCGCCCTGCTCGGCAATCATCTTGGCAAGTCCGTCCGCACCCAGCGACAGGAGGGCCCGCTCCACCTTGTCACGGGAGCAGCCGCAACGGAAGAACAGGTCCGTTGACTCCAGCGGGTGGTGTTCCACCCCCTCCAGCAGTATATCCAGCAGCTGCTGGGGTGTGGTGCCGTCCTTCAGAAGCGTGGTCAGTGGCGGCAGTGTGGCGATGGTTGCCATGATCCGCTCCACGGCCTCCTCATCGGCAGGCGGCAGCGACTGGATCAGAAAACCGCCGCTGACCGCGATCTGCCCATCATCTGCCAGGCTCACCGCCAGTCCCATGGCCGAGGGGACCTGCTCGGAGTCGGTCAGGTAATAGGCCAGATCCTCGGCAATCTCACTGGTGTAGAGCTGCACCATGCCGGTGTAGGGATCTTTCATCCCCAGATCCCTGGTGACCGTCAGGAATCCGGCCCTGCCCAGTGCAGCAGGCACGCTCTCGGCAACCGCATCCGGCACCGCCACCGTCCCCCTGATGGCACCATCCCACTCCACCTCGGCGATCAACTTTTTGAGCGGCCCGCCCCCCTCGAACTTGATTGCGGTCCGTTGACCCTGCTTGAGGGTACTCCCCACCAGGGCTGCCCCGGACAGGGCACGCCCCAGCGCGATGGAAGCAATGGGTGAGGTGCCTTGCAGAAAACAGATATCGTTTGCCAATTTGGTGGTGATGCAGGCCACAGCCCGGATCTTGCCTTTGACCGCCATGGCGCGGGCGATATGATCATGCATGAGAGGACTCCCTGTTCAGATAAAAAAGCCCCGCGGTTTCCCGCGGGGCTGAATTGTAGCACTTTTATAAAGCAGGAGACTACTTCTTCTCGCAGCTGTCCTCGAAGTTCAGTGCTGCCAGCTTCTGGTAGTAGGCAAAGTGCGCCTTGGACCATTCAGCAGCCTTCTTCATCATGGCGTCTGCCCCTTTGGGGTTGGCCTTCTTGAGCATCCGGTAACGGTTCTCGTTATTGGTGTACTCTTCAAAGCTGATGGTTGCAGCCTTGCTGTCCAGTTGCAGCGGGTTCTTGCACTCGGCAGCCAGGGCCGGGTTGTAGCGGTACAGCGGCCAGTAGCCTGACTGTACTGCCTTGCGCTGGGCATCCACACCGGCGGTCATGTCAATGCCGTGGGCGATGCAGTGCGAGTAGGCGATGATGATGGAAGGACCATCATAGGCCTCGGCCTCAAGCATGGCCTTAACACACTGGGCCGGGTTGGACAGTGCCACGGTGGCCACATAGACCGAACCGTAGGACATGGCGATCATGCCCAGGTCTTTCTTGGAAACCGGCTTGCCGCCTGCGGCAAACTGGGCAACCGCACCCAGCGGGGTGGACTTGGAGGCCTGTCCGCCGGTGTTGGAGTAGACCTCGGTATCCAGTACGAACAGGTTGATGTTCTTGCCGGATGCGATGACATGGTCCAGACCGCCGAAACCGATGTCATAGGCCCAGCCGTCACCACCGATACACCAGACCGACTTCTTGACCAGGTAATCGGCAATCGGGATCAGCAGCTTGGCAGTGGCATCCTTGCTGCCTTTCAGAGCGGCCTTCAGCTTCTCAACCCGGCCACGCTGGGCCTCAATACCGGCCTGGGTGGACTGGTCAGCGGAGAGGATCTCTTTAAACAGCTTGGCATTGGCAGCAAAGGCCTTGTTCTCGGACAGGGTAACCAGATACTCACCGGCAGACTTGGTGAACTGGTCCACGGTCAGACGCATACCGTAACCGAACTCGGCGTTGTCCTCGAACAGGGAGTTGGACCAGGCCGGACCACGCCCGTCAGTACGCTGAGCATAGGGGGTGGTGGGCAGGTTACCGCCGTAGATGGAGGAGCAGCCGGTGGCGTTGGCCACGATCATCCGGTCGCCGAACAGCTGGGTCAGCAGCTTCAGGTACGGGGTCTCGCCGCAGCCGGCGCAGGCACCGGAGAACTCGAACAGCGGACGAACCAGCTGGTTGTTGCTGAGGGTATCCAGCTTGAGCTGGCTGGCATCAACATCAGGCAGCTTCAGGAAGAACTCGAAGTTCTCTGCCTCTGAGGCACGCAGCGGCGGCTGGAAGGTCATGTCCAGCGCCTTGTGGTTGGCATTGGTCTTGTCCTTGGCAGGGCAGTTGTGGGCACAGGCACCGCAACCGGTACAATCTTCCGGTGCCACCTGAACCGTCAGCTTCTTGCCTTCCTGGCCCTTGATCTTGCAATCAGCGGTTTTGAAGGTCTTGGGGGCATCCTTTAGCAGCTTGCCGTCATAGGACTTCATCCGTACGGCTGCGTGGGGGCAGACAAAGGAGCAGATACCGCACTGGATACAGAGCTTCTCATCCCAGACCGGAATCTCGGTGGCGATGTTACGCTTCTCGTACTGGCTGGTTGCGGTCGGGAAGGTACCGTCGGCGGGCATCTTGGAAACCGGCAGCTGGTCGCCCAGACCGGCCACGATCACGCCGGTGACATCCTTGACGAACTTGGGTGCCTTGCTGGACACGGCAGCAGCCATCTTCAGCTTGCTGCTGGCCTTGGTCGGCACCTTCACTTCGTAGAAGTTGTTCAAGCCGGCATCAACCGCCTTGTAGTTCATCTCCAGCACCTTCTCACCTGCCTTGCCATAGGACTTCTTGATGGCGCCCTTGATGGAGGCCACGGCATCCTTGAGCGGGATGATGTTGGAGATCTTGAAGAAGGCGGTCTGCATGATCACGTTGATACGGGGTCCGAGGCCGATTTCATTGCCCAGCTTGACGCCGTCGATCACGTAGAACTTCAGCTTCTTGCTGATAATCTGCTGCTGTACTTCCTTGGGCATGGTGTCCCAGACCTCTTCCGCAGAGAAGGGGGCATTCAGAAGGAAGGTTGCGCCGGTCTTGGCCTTGGACAACATGTCGTACTTCTCCAGGAAGGAGAAGTTATGGCAGGCCACAAAGTCTGCCTCCTGCACCAGGTACGGTGCACGGATCGGCTTTTTACCAAAACGCAGGTGCGAGGTAGTCATGGAACCGGCCTTCTTGGAGTCATACACAAAGTAGGCCTGGGCGTTGTTATTGGTCTCTTCACCAATGATCTTGATGGAGTTCTTGTTGGCACCAACCGTACCGTCGGAACCCAGACCGAAGAACATCGCCTCGTAGGTACCGGGCATCGGGTTGGTAAAGGAGTAATCAACCTTGAGGCTGCTGTTGGTAACATCTTCCTCAATACCGACCACAAACTTGTTCTTGGGCTTGGCAGCCTTGAGGTTGTCCAGAACCGCCTTGGCCATGGCCGGGTTGAACTCTTTGGAGCCCAGACCGTAGCGACCACCAACGATGACCGGATAGCCCTTCATCTTCAGCTTGCCGGAAGCCATTGCCTCGCCGATGGCAGTACGCACATCCAGGTAGATCGGCTCGCCCAGGGAGCCGGGCTCTTTGGTACGATCCAGAACAGCAATCTTCTTGACGGTCTTGGGCAGCGCCTTGATAAAGGCATCCAGCGGGAAGGGGCGATACAGGCGAATTTTAACCACGCCGACCTTCTCACCTTTTTTAGCCAGGTTTTCAACGGTATCCTGTACCACGTCGGCACCTGAGCCCATCACCACAACCACGCGCTCGGCATCCTTGGCACCGACATAATCAACCAGCTTGTACTTACGGCCGGTCAGCTTGCCGAATTTGTCCATCTCCTCCTGCACGATCTTCTCACAGATCGGATAGAACTGGTTCACGGTCTCACGACCCTGGAAGTAGACGTCAGGGTTCTGGGCGGTACCACGCATAACCGGCTTGTCCGGATTCAGACCGCGGGCCTTGTGCTCGGCAACCAGCTTGTCGTCGATCATGGCACGCATTTCGTCAAAGGTCAGCTCAACCACCTTCTGCACCTCATGGGAGGTACGGAAGCCGTCGAAGTAGTGCAGGAACGGCACACGGCTGCGCAGGGTGGAGGACTGGGCGATCAGGGCAAAGTCCATCACCTCCTGCACGTTGTTGGAGCAGAGGAAGGCCCAGCCGGTTGAGCGGCAGGACATCACGTCGGAGTGGTCACCGAAGATCGACAACGCCTGGGCAGCAATGGCGCGGGCCGAGACATGGAAGACCGTGGAGGTCAGCTCACCGGCGATCTTGAACATGTTCGGGATCATCAGCAAGAGGCCCTGGGAGGCGGTGAAGGTGGTGGTCAGCGCACCGGCCTGCAGGGCGCCGTGTACGGCACCGGCAGCGCCGCCTTCGGACTGCATCTCAACCACGGACGGGACGTTGCCCCAGATGTTCTTTTCACCCACGGCGCTCTTGGCGTCGGAGATCTCACCCATGACCGAGGACGGGGTAATCGGATAAATGGCAATAACTTCGTTAGTGGCGTGGGCCACGTGGGCTGCGGCGGTGTTGCCGTCGATGGTGACCATCTTCTTGCTCATACTGCTCCTCCTGTTGATGTGGTACTGGTAATGTCCGATACGCAAAACGGATCTAAAGTTCGCTTCTCCCCTTCATGGCCCATTGCACCGTGGCAGGGTCCACAAATTCGATATCGCTGCCCAGCGGGATACCGTGTGCCAGCCGGGTGACTCTAAGCCCCAGCGGCTTCAGTTGCCGCGCCAGGTAGAGGGCGGTTGTCTCACCTTCCACCGTGAAGTTGGTGGCAATCACCACCTCGTCGACCTGCCCTTGTTCAATCCGCGCCAGAAGTTCCTTGATCCGCAGATCATCCGGATTGACGCCGTGGAGCGGTGAAATAGCCCCCTGCAGGACATGGTACGCACCGTGGTAGGCGTTGCTCCGTTCAAGGGCCAGCATATCCTGCGAGGTCTCAACCACGCAGATCACACTGCTGTCACGTCCGCCGCTGCAGATCGGACAGGGATCCTGCTCGGTCAGGGCAAAACAGACGGAACAGGCGCAAACCCGTTCCTGAACCTGCACAAGCGCCTCTGCCAGGGAGCCGAGATTCTGGGGTGACTTGAGGAGATGGAAGGCCAGACGCAGTGCCGTGCGTTCGCCAATACCGGGAAGTTTCTTCAGTTCTCCCACCAGCCGTGTCAGTGTTGGAGCATGTTGTAGCATAGAATATTAACCAGATAAAACAATTTTTTATAATTATAGTGCGGTTAAAAATATGCAGACGAAGGGAGCCCCGCGTCTGCACGTTTCCATTGAAATCAGCCAGTTCAATTACAGCAGGAGTAAAAGCCGGCCACTAGAACAGACCGGGAATACTCATGCCGCCGGTGATCTTGGACATCTCGCCCGAAAGTTCCTCGTGCACCTTTTTGAGGGCCTCGTTGGTGGCTGCAATAATCAGGTCCTGCAGCATCTCAACATCATTGGGATCAACCGCCTCAGGCTTGATAGTCAGCGACTTGATCTCGTTCTTACCGTTTACCACCACCGTCACGGCACCGCCGCCTGCTGAGGCCTCTGCCTCTTTCAGGGCGGCTTCTTCCTGCAGTTTTGCCATCTTCTGCTGGATCATCTGGGCCTGCTTCATGATTCCTGCCAAACCTTTGGACATTGCGCATCTCCTTCTGTGGTATCATCTGAAACGATGTTCCGCTATGCAGCGTTTACATTTCCTTGATTTCGACAATCTCGCCACCCAGTACCCGTAGCGCCTCCTGCACTACCGGATGCTCGGTCACCTCGCGCCGGATTGACTCCCGTCGCTGTTCCTCATCATGCTTTTTTTTTTCGGCCAGAGAGCAGGGCGAATTCCCGTCTGCAACAGCGGCAATTGACACGATCTTGACCACGGTGGGCTGATGCATGTACTGGGCCGCCAGCGCATCAACCGCCTGTTTGTTATCGGGGTCCTGCAGACTGTTCAGGAAGTAGGAACCCTCGGGGAACCCGATCTCCAGCCGGTCAGGGGCATAGGCCAGGGGCGAACCATGCTCAAGCAGCGCCCCCAGGGCCGGTTTCTGCTCAAGGCAGAAGGCCACAAAACGCTCCCAGCCCCCGCCACCCTGCGGTGTGGATGCCACCGGCTGCTGGACAGACGGTTGCCCATGGCGCACCGGCGGGACCGGTTTGACGGCAGCCTGTTGTTTGGGGGCAGCCCACAGCTCCGGGGTTGTCTGGGCCACCCCGGTCTCGAGGTGCTTGATCCGGTCCAGCAGTTGCTGAATCGGCAGCACCGGTTGCAGGGTTGCCATCTTCAGCAGCACCATCTCCAGCAGCAACCGCGGAAACGAGGCATGGGCCATCTCGGACTCAGCCTTGACCAGCAGGGTCAGGCGGCGCTGGATATCGGCAGCACTCTGTTCACCTGCCTGCTGCCGTAACTCTTCCAGCTCCGCCTCGGCCAGGTCAAGGATCTCGCCCGGTTTGGGGACCGAACGGATAATCAGCAGATTGCGGAAATGACTGATCAGTTCCTGGGTGAACTGGCGCACGTTATAGCCGAAGGCATCTACCCGCCGGACCCCTTCCAGGGCCCCCTGGGTGTCGCCGGCAAAGACGGCGCTGGACAGGTCAGCCAGCAGACGGCGATCCACCACCCCCACCAGGGTAGCCACATCCTCAACGGCCACGGTGTTGCCGCAGAAGGCCAGCACCTGATCAAAACAGGTGATGGAATCCCGCATGCTGCCGTCACCCTTGCGGGCAATCAGGGCCAGGGCGGCATCGCTGATGACAATCCCTTCCTGATCAGCGATCTCGCGCAGGCGGCCCACGATCTTGATCAGCGGTACCCGCTTGAAATCAAAACGCTGGCAGCGGGAAAGGATGGTAATCGGCAGTTTATGCGGTTCAGTGGTGGCAAAGATGAACTTGACATGGGGCGGCGGCTCTTCCAGCGTCTTCAACAGGGCGTTGAAGGCGTTGGTGGAGAGCATGTGCACTTCGTCGATGATGTAGATCTTGTAGCGGCTGTGGGAGGGAAGATAGCGGCTGTTGTCCCGCAGTTCCCGGACATCATCCACACCGGTATTGGAGGCGCCGTCGATCTCAAAGACATCGGTGGAACTGCCGTCGGTAATCTCGCGGCAGTGCGGGCAGACGTTGCATGGTTCCAGCGTGACACCCTGCTCGCAGTTGAGGGCCTTGGCCAGGATACGGGCGGTACTGGTCTTGCCGACCCCCCGCGCCCCGGTAAACAGGAAGGCATGGGCCACCCGGCCGGTATCAATGGCGTTCTGCAGGGTACGGCTGACATGCTCCTGACCGGTCAATCCGGCAAAGGTCTGGGGGCGATATTTGCGGGCAAGGACTTCGTAGGACACGGGTGGCTTCCTGAATCTGGACATGCAGTACAAACGTTGTGGGCGGAGATGACAGCCGGGTTTACCTGCGGCACACAGCGACAGCCGCTGCCGTTGCTTCCTTCCGGACCTGGCGGGGTTCACGGCCTGCCGTTGCGCAGGGCCCGGCTGTCATCTCCGCCCACAAACAGAAAATGCTGAGGATTGAGCAGGTTGTCTGCATAGCACACTGCTGCGGTTTTGTCAAAACCTGTTCAAGGCGCCGGGACGCCCCGCCTGAACGATATGCTGCATCAGTTTGCCTGGTAGTAGTACCGGTTCAGGTCCAACAATCCGCCCCTGACCGGGTTTTCCTGATCAAACCGCTTCTGAAACCAGTCGTAGGATTCCCAGAAGCGGTCATCAGCACGGTTGATGCCATACTTTTTGAGCCGCGCCAGCTCCTCCGGCGTCCCCTTGAAGTTTGACAGCAGCTGAAAGAAATCAGGCAGATCATGCTCTGACACATCAAAAAAGTAGTTGGGATAGGGACCGATCAGGCCGGGAATGAAGTCGGCATCATCCCGGGCCGGATCCAGGCGGCCATCCTCGCCAAACAGGAAGGCCACGTTATCATGCCAACGATTGATCACAACGGAATGAACCAGATCTTTGCCGCTGTTAAGACGAATCCGCAGATAGGCCAGATTGGCGTTGTAATCGTTGACCACGGTGATAAACGGCATGCCGGGCCGGGCAAGGGAGCGGAAGGCCAACAGGTAGTCATCCATACTGCGCAGCTTTTCCGGCAGCCGCGGGTAGCTGGCACCGGCCCGCAGGTAGTTGATCGGATCAAAAGTGATGCCGGTTGCCGGTAACAGGTGCTTGTCCACCAGGTGCTCGACAAACTCCCGCTTGGGATCGTTGGTGGCAAAGGCGATCCTGGCCGGCCTCGGCGAGGGATAGTACCCCACCTTTTTCAGGTCAAGCCCCAGGTACCAGGACTGCATCAGCTCCTGGCGTTTATCGGCAGGCAGAAAATCAAGAAAGTAGCTCTCACCCTCCATCCGCAGGGTATCCATGTAGAGCCGTAATGAGAGCTGGTGGGCAACGTTGCCGTAGACATCAAAGCCAGCCACCAGCGCATAGTAGATCCGCTCCAGCAGAGGGTAGTCAATCACCCAGAGCGTCTTGGGGAGATTACCCAGCGCCCCTTTGTGCACAGAGGCATTATCAAAATGACGGTAGACCGTCAGGAGCGGTGCGTCGACCGGCCGGTTTCCCTTCCAGATCGCCTCATACCCCAGCCCGGCATAGTGGTGGGCCGCATAAAAATTCTGGCGGGCCTGGTAGTAGGTAAGGGCTCCTTTACTGTAGCGGTCACTCACCGCCGAGAAGAGCCCCATGTCGCTGCCCTGCTCAATCGGCATCCGCAGGGTATCGCTGTAGAGCCTGATAAAACCGGGATAGGCAACCATCAGGTCATGGGCCGGGTCCATGAACATCACCCAGAAGTGGTCATCAATCACATTCAGGGCGATCTGTCCCTTGCAGACCGGGCCATGGATAAAGGTCATGATGATGTATCTGGCATTATCCAGCAGAAACTGATAACGGCTGCGGGGCGGCATCTGTTCATAGACCAGAAAGGGATTGGCACTCAACTGCGGTTCATACCCCATCAGGTGCGGTGTCTGCAGCCACTCAGGCTGGATGAACAGTTCCTGAATCCTTTTCAGATAGGCATCATCCAGCTCAACAACCATGTGGGTCTTGTGGACAATGGTTGAGTGAATTTTCCTGAAACGGTAATAGAACCGCGCCACGCCGGGGTCATCGTAGGGCCGCACACTCGGGATCAGCTCCAGCGCCGTGCCGGGTGCTGTACGGGAACGGACCAGCTCATAGAATTCATTGGTGCCGGTAGCAAATTTCAGGTGAGCCAGAAAGAGATGTTCGTACAGATAACGGGCGGTCATGCCATGCTTGGGATCATCCTGATTCAGAAACGTCTCCCACTGCGCCATGGCGCGGGCATCTGCCGCCTTGGGCAGCGTCAGTTCCTGCTGTTGGGCAGTGTCCGGCCCTTTGGCCCCCTGCACCAGCCAGCCGGCGATCAGATTGAACTCATCCTGCTTGAGCGGCGGGAAACCGAAGGGCATGCCGCGATTGGGATGCTTGGCAAGATAGCTGCCCAGTTCATCCTGGTCCTTTGCACAGGTCAGGTCATCGGCCTCAGGCCGGTAGTCGCCACTGCTCTTGGGATTTTTGATCTTATGGGCCAGCATCTGGATCATCAGCGAGTCGTTCAGATTGCCTGACACGGTACTGTCGGTGACACTGGAAAAGCCTTTCGCACGCCACTGCCCGGTTGTCTGGGCATCAACAAACAGACGGGTCGGCTCCATGGTATGCAGGCGGGTGCCGTTGTAGATCGCCTGCTTGGAGCTGCCGCGGTCAAGCCCCTCAAAGGAGTCGAGCTTGAGTTGGCAGGGGGAGTTGTAACAGGAGTGACAGACCGTGCAGCGCTTGTCCAGCAGCGGCTTGACCTCTTTCTGATAGTTGATCTGGCGGGTGGGCAGCGGTACCACCACCGGCGGCAGCGGTTTGGCAAAGCAGCCCGCCAGGACCAGAGCCAGCAGCAGGACGGCACAACAGGAAAGGATACGGGCAGGGCGCATGCGGCTGTCCTCCTTGCTAGGACGGGGGATGGCAAAGAAAAAGGGCTACGACAATCAAGTACGTAGCCCTTTATAGGTATGGCGGAGAGGCAGGGATTTGAACCCTGGGTACGGGATTAGCGTACACACACTTTCCAGGCGTGCTCCTTCAGCCACTCGGACACCTCTCCAGGAAGAACTTTTTTAATTACATGAATATGACCTGTTTGTCCAGAATTTTGATCAGGGGCTTTTCAGGGGCAACAAATGGGGGTACAGTACGCAGCATGGATACAGTCAAGCATATCGGCATTATTGTGGCAATGCCCGAGGAGCGGGTCGCGCTGGTCAAGCGCCTGCAGCAGGTCAAGCGGCGTCTGGTGGGTGGCATCCCCTGCTACCGGGGCATGCTGGCGGACCGGCTGGTCACGGTGGTTGAAGGCGGTATGGGAACGGCAGCTGCAGCCCTCGCAGCCCGCCAGTTGATCAACGCGGACCGGCCAAACCTGCTGTTGTCGGCCGGATTCTGCGGTGCCGTACGCCCGGGGGCGCAGGTGGCCGACCTGGTACTCTGCAAACGTCTCTTCACTGACAACGAGAACGGCCTGAACGAAGTGACCCTGCCGGGAAGTGAACTGATCACTGCACGGTTGTCTGCCGAACTGCAGCATAGAGGGCTGCGGACCTGGCAGGGCAGCTTCATTACCACCGGCAGGATCGCCACCAAAAGCGCCTGCGCCGAAACACTGCCCGACAACCTCCCGACCCCGGTACTGGAGATGGAGAGTGCTGCAGTAGCCCAGGCAGCCACTGCAGCAGGGATTCCTTTTCTGGGCCTGCGCGCCATCAGCGATGATGCTGCCGAAGAACTGGGTTTTTCACTGGATGAGCTTACCGATGAACAGTTAAGGATCAGCATTCCCCGCGTACTCTTCACCTGCCTGAAAAAGCCGCGCATCATTCCCCAACTGGCCCGCCTGGCGGCCAACAGCGGCAGGGCCGGTAAAAATCTCGGCCTGGCCCTGCAGCAGATCCTGCCGATGCTGTAGATAAAAACCGGGGGCGGCTGTCTTCAGATTGCCGATGAAAGCAAGATAGCTACCACCTGCCCAGCGGCGACCAGGGATAATCCTTGAGATGTTCCCGCAGCTCCTCTTCACGGTAGCGGTTGACCCGCTGCAGGGCCAGCACCACCACCAGCACAATCGGCAGGGTAAAGATGAAGATGCCGGTCATGGCCAGCAGTTTCTCACCGATCCAGAGCGTCACCCCCCAGTTGAACAGCAGCACCGAAAGATACAAAAGCGGCCCCAGCAGCGACCTGAACGGCATCGGAAAGATCCCCCGCGGGGTCTCTGTCTCCTGCCGCTGGTCAACCCACTGAAAGGCCGCCACCAGCACAAAGCTGGTCAACAGCCAGCCGACATAGTTGGACAGCGGCACCCCGAAATGCACCCCCACCTCTTTGTAGCCGTAGATCTGCCCCAGAAACCAGCGCTTGCCCTGCAGCGCCACCGGGTCAATGATAATATCCAGAAAGGTCTGCAGGAATGAACCCAACACCAGCGCCGCCCATGAACGCCGGATGGCACGGGTCTCCAGGGTGATCAGGTCTGCGCCGCGGGTTGCCAGCGGTGACAGGATCAGCAGGGCGGTGGTGTAGCTGCAGTAGGTCAGAAAGACATAGGAGAGCGAGTCAAAGAACGGCACCCCCCAGATCCAGAGCTCTTTGGTCTTGGTGCTGTCAATGTAGTAGTACCAGCCATAGGGGATGCCGGTGGTAATGGACAGCTTCTCGGAGATAAAGGCGATCAGGTAGCCCACTCCGGTAAAGCTCAGGGTCTTTTTCCAGCCCACATGGGGGACGCAGGCCAGCAGAAACGCGGCAAAAAAGGCGAACACATAGGGACGCATGGTAAAGGTGCCAATGGCGATATCAAGCATTATTTCTGACTTGCCTCCAAGGCCTGATTCACGTCGGCGATCAGGTCATCAATATGCTCAATCCCCACCGACAGACGGATCAGGTCCGGGCTGACCCCGGAGGAAAGCTGCTGTTCTTCGGTCAGCTGACGGTGGGTGGTGCTGGCCGGGTGCAGCACACAGGAACGGGCATCACCCACATGCACCACCAGTGCGATCAACTTGCAGGCCTCCATGAACTTCTTGCCGGCTGCGGCCCCCCCTTTGATACCGAAGGTCAGCACACCGCTGCAGCCCTTGGGCAGGTATTTCTGTGCCCGTCCATGACTGGAGTGGCTGGCCAGACCGGGGTAACAGGCCCAGGAAACTGCCGGATGTGCCTCAAGGTGTTTGGCCAGGGCCAGGGCATTCTCGCTGTGCCGCTGCATCCGCAACGGCAGGGTATGCAGCCCCAGGTTAAACAGGAAGGCGTTCATCGGTGCCACGGTGGCACCCAGATCCCGCATCAGCTGCACCCGCGCCTTGATGATGTAGGCAGCCGGGCCGAAGGTCTTGACGTACTGCATGCCGTGGTAGCTGGCGTCCGGCTCCACCAGTTCAGGAAATTTGCCGTTATCCCAGTTGAAACTGCCGCCATCCACAATTACACCGCCGACGCTGGTGGCATGACCGTCGATGTACTTGGTGGCTGAATGGACCACAATGCTGGCCCCCAGCTCCAAGGGGCGGCAGAGGTAGGGCGTGGCCATGGTGTTGTCGATCACCAGCGGCACCTTGTGGGTGTCGGCAACACCAGCAAACTTTTCAAAATCAAGCACATTCATGCCGGGGTTGCCGATAGTCTCGGCATACAGGGCCCGGGTGGTGGGCCGGAAGGCAGCGGCAATCACCTCTGCCGAGGCATCGGGATCGACAAAGGTGACCTCGATTCCCAGCTTGGGCAGGGTTGAGGAAAACAGATTGTAGGTGCCGCCGTAGAGCGTGCTGGCGGAGACAATATGCTGGCCGGCCTGGCAGATGTTCAACATGGCCAGGGTAATGGCCGCCTGGCCGGATGAGGTGGCCAGGGCAGCCACACCACCCTCCATCTGGGCGATCTTCTTTTCAAAGGCATCGGCCGTGGGGTTACCCAGGCGGGTATAAAAGAAGCCGGGCACTTCAAGATCAAACAGCTTGGCCACGTAGTCGGCATCATCATACTTGAAGGTGGTGCTCTGGACGATCGGCACGATGCGGGCCTCACCGGCCTTGGGTTCGTAACCGCCCTGAATGGCGAGGGTTTCAAGTTTCCAGTCTTTATTCATGCTAGCTGCCTCCCTTACAATAAAGGTTTAGGTTTGCCATTATGAAGTGTCCGACCGCTGCGGTCAAGAACAACGCTTTTACATAACTATTACACCCCTTGCCGCGCTGCTGTTGTATATGGATAGGGCTATCAGCACTGCACTGGAGGGTTGAGCATGGCCAAAGAATTGAAGATCGGCAAACACACCGCACGGTTTCCGGTTATTCAGGGTGGTATGGGAGTCAGGATATCAGGCGGCAATCTGGCCGGACATGTTGCCAAATGCGGCGGCATCGGCCTGGTGGCGGCAGCCGGTATCGCCCTCAACAGCGACCACTACACCGGCACCAACTATTTTCAGGCCGAGACCCAGGCCTTTCAGACCGAGATCCGCAAGGCCCGCGCCATCGCACCGGACGGCATCATCGGCGTTAACGTGATGGTGGCGTTGTCGGATTTCGAACCGCTGGTCAAGTCCGCGATTGAGGCAGGTGCCCAGGTGATTGTCTGCGGCGCCGGTCTGCCGCTTTCCCTGCCAGAGCTGACCGCCCATGCCCCTGACGTGGCGCTGGTACCGATCGCCTCGTCCGTGCGGGCGGCCCAGCTGATCGCCCGTACCTGGGAAAAGCGTTACCACCGCCTGCCCGATGCGGTGGTGGTGGAGGACCCGGACACTGCCGGCGGCCACCTGGGCGAGAAGATGGAGAACATCGGTACCGGCGAGTACGACCAGTATGCCACCGTGCGGGGCGTCAAACAGTTCTTCCGCGATGAATACCATGTTGAGATACCGGTCATCGCTGCCGGCGGCATCTGGGACCGGGCCGATCTGGAACATGCCCTGGCAGAAGGGGCCGACGGTGTACAGATGGCCTCACGCTTTGTCTGTACCGAAGAGTGCGATGCCGATATGGCCTTCAAACAGGCCTATCTGGACTGCAAGCAGGGCGACATCGGCCTGCTGATGTCACCGGCCGGTCTGCCGGGCCGGGCGATCCTGACCAACACCCCCAACATCCGCCAGTACGATCTTGATCACCACACCCCCTGCCGGATGGGCTGCCTGAAAAAATGTTCCTACAAGGAGTCCGGGGAGCGGTTCTGCATCGTCACCGCCCTGGACCGCGCCCAGAAAGGTGATGTGGAAACCGGTCTGGTCTTCTGCGGCAGCAATGCCTGGAAGGCAGACAAGATTACCACCGTGCAGGCGATCTTTGACGAGCTGTTCGGGGAGTAATGGCCGTTTTTACCCCTAAATCCTCAAAAACCCGTCTGGTTCCAGGCGGGTTTTTTTGTTGACCGGATCCAGCCCAACTGCTATATCAAGAAAAGTTGATATAGTTGTTTCAGGAAAGCGGATCTATGCTTCTTGATGTTCTCAAAGCCTTAGGCGACGCCAGCCGCCTGCGCCTGGTGGCAATCCTGCTGCGCGGTGAATTTACCGTACAGGAGCTGACCACTATCCTTGAGATGGGACAGTCCCGCATCTCACGGCACCTCAAGATCCTGAGCGAGGTCGGGGTGTTGTCGGTCAAGCGCCAGGGGACCTGGAGCTACTACCGCGCCAGCAACGACTCCCCCTTTTTCCATGCCATCAGACCGGCATTGGAACAGGAGCTGGAGAACCTGCCGGAGCGGGAGCGGGATCTTGCAGCCATAGCCGGCGTACTTGAGGCCCGCCGCCAGCGCAGCCGACAGTTTTTTGACCAGCATGCCCGCCAATGGGACGATCTGGCCCGCACCCTGCTGCCGGTGCCGGACTACCGGGAGCAGCTGCTGGCGTTGATACCGCAGGGTAGCCAGGTGGTGGAGATCGGACTTGGTACCGGTGGCCTGTTGCCTGCCCTGACTGAAAAGGCCTGTTCAGTGATCGGGGTTGACCACTCACCGGCCATGCTGGATGAGGCCCGCCGCAGGCTGACGGCATCAGGCATTGGGGGGGTTGATCTGCGCCTGGGTGAGATGAACCACCTGCCGTTGCCGGACCGTTCCGTGGATTGCGCCATCCTGAACATGGTGCTGCACCACGCCGCCGATCCCCCTTCGGTACTGGCCGAGATCAGACGGGTACTGACCAGCGGCGGTGCACTGTTACTGGCAGATCTGGCGCGCCATGAACGGGAACTGGCCCGCGAGCAGCTGGCGGATCAATGGCTGGGTTTTGAAGAAGAAGAGTTGCAGCACTGGCTGAAAGAGGCGGACTTCGGCACGGTTGCCATTGCACAGGTCCCGCCGCTGCAGGGCCAGGAAGCAGTGCTGCTGATACAGGCGTACACAACAACCAAAGGAGAATGAGCATGGGAACTGATTACATCGTGGCTGACCTTGGCCTGGCAGACTGGGGCCGTAAAGAGATTAAAATAGCCGAGACCGAGATGCCTGGCCTGATGGCGATCCGCGAGGAGTATGCCGCCTCACAGCCGCTGAAAGGGGCACGCATTACCGGTTCGCTGCATATGACCATCCAGACCGCGGTGCTGATTGAGACCCTGACCGCCCTGGGTGCCCAGGTCCGTTGGGCCTCCTGCAACATCTTTTCCACCCAGGACCATGCGGCCGCTGCCATTGCGGCATCCGGCGTGCCGGTCTTTGCCGTCAAGGGCGAATCCCTGACCGATTACTGGGACTACACCCACAAGATCTTTGAATGGGCTGACGGCGGTTTTTCCAACATGATCCTGGATGACGGCGGCGATGCCACCCTGCTGCTGCACCTGGGCAGCAAGGCTGAAAAGGATGCCAGCGTCCTGAACAACCCCGGCTCCGAGGAGGAAACGATCCTGTTTGCCGCCATCAAGGCCAAACTGGCTGTTGATCCGACCTGGTACTCGGTTCGCCTGGCCCAGATCAAGGGGGTCACCGAAGAGACCACCACCGGCGTGCACCGTCTGTATCAGATGCATGAACGTGGCGAGCTGGCCTTCCCGGCCATCAACGTCAATGACTCGGTCACCAAATCCAAGTTCGACAACCTCTACGGCTGCCGCGAATCGCTGGTGGACGGCATCAAGCGGGCCACCGACGTGATGGTGGCCGGCAAGGTCGCTCTGGTCTGCGGCTACGGCGATGTGGGCAAGGGCTCGGCCCAGGCCCTGCGCGCCCTGTCTGCCCAGGTCTGGGTGACCGAGGTTGACCCGATCTGCGCCCTGCAGGCCGCCATGGAAGGCTACCGCGTGGTGACCATGGAGTATGCTGCCGACAAGGCCGACATCTTCGTGACCTGCACCGGCAACTACCATGTCATTACCCATGAGCACCTGCTGAAGATGAAGGATCAGGCCATTGTCTGCAACATCGGTCACTTTGACAACGAGATCGAGGTTGCTGCCCTGGAACAGTACCAGTGGGAAGAGATCAAGCCCCAGGTGGATCATATCATCCTCCCCTCCGGCAACCGGATCATCCTGCTGGCCAAGGGGCGCCTGGTGAACCTGGGCTGCGCCACCGGCCACCCCAGCTACGTCATGTCATCATCCTTTGCCAACCAGACCATCGCCCAGATTGAGATCTTCTGCAACCCGGGCAAATACCCCACCGGCGTCTATGTGCTGCCCAAGCATCTGGATGAGAAGGTGGCCCGGCTGCAGCTGAAAAAACTGAACGCCCAGCTGTCCGTGTTGACCAAGGAGCAGGCTGACTACATCGGCGTGCCGGTGGAAGGTCCCTACAAGGCCGAGCATTACCGTTACTAAAACATGATCCGGCGGGTAGCCCGGCAACAGCTGCCCGCCTTTCTCAAACGTGGAAGATGCTTCTCTAGGTACAAGCCCATGACCATCGCATCCAACCTGAAGATTGAGGAAAACCCCTTTGCTGTAAAACTGGGGATCAAGGCATGGCAGGAACGTGAGTTTGTCAAGCCGAAGCCGGAAGAGTACCTGGTTGAGGATGTTATCCCGGCCAATGCCCTGGTCTCCTTGCAGACCAACAATGTCTATGGCAAAACCACCCTGGCAATGCAACTTGCCATGTCGGTTGCCTTTGACCTGCCGTTTCTGGAGCAGTTTCGCTGCCTGCAGTCCGGCAGGGTGTTGTATATCAATGCCCGTGACACGGACGAAGACTGTCATCGCAGGTTCAAGCGATTGACCCGGGAGTGGTCAAAATCGGTGCCGGAACTGGGAGGGCGGATTGACCAGAACCTGGATAACTTCAGTCATATCTCGCTCTTTGATGAGTGCTACGGCGTATCGCCGCACCTGATCGACATCTCCGGCAGCATGACCAAGACCTACGCCTACCTGCACCAGTTCTGCTCGTACTTCAAGTGCAAGCTGATCGTGCTGGACCCAGTGGAGGACTTCTTTCCGGACAACCTGAGAAACATTTCAGAGCTGTACCTGAAGCTGCGCCAGCTACCTGCCGCCGTATTGCTGGTGGTGGGGGACCGTAACCGCTATGATGCCTTTAACAAGGTTGAGGTCAGCATGTCGCTGCTTGAAAACGGGTTGCGGGTACAGAGTGATTATCTGGGCCACCGTGATATCGGATTGAGCATGGGGGCCGGCATCTGGTTTGCCACCACCGGCCGGCCTAACGTGTAATGGAGCAGAACAGCGGATGAATGCAAAAGAGTTACAGAAACAGCTTAAATCCAAGACACCGCCCACGGTGGTAGATGTACGCAGCGCGATGGAGTACCGCCTGGGGCATATCCCCGGCGCCCTGCTGCTGCCGTTCTGGAAGGTCATTTTCAGACTGACCGGGGCGCTGCCGAAAGACAGGCAAACAAAACTGGTATTGTACTGTGAATCAGGTGCGCGGGCAGAGATGGTTGGTTCCATGCTGGCCAAGCGGGGGTACAGTAAGATTGCCTATCTGGATGGCGACATGCCCGGCTGGCGTCAGGCCGGACTGCCGCTGGAGAAATAGGACGGTGCAGTGCCGGGCCGGTTGTGCTGCCTGCTGCATCGCCCCCTCCATCAGCTCTGCCATACCGGGCATGCCGGAAGGAAAACCGGCTGGAATCCGCTGTGTTCAGTTGACGTTGGAAAACCGATGCCGTATCTTTGGCAGACCGGAACGGCCGGCGGTCTGCAGTTCGCTGCGGCCCAGCAGTGAGATGTGTGGCCAAAACGCCGGGGAAGCCCTGCAGCGGCTGCAGCAGTGGGAGCAGCAGACAGCTCCTGCATAGACTATCAACTCCGGTTTCAGTTCAAGGATGCTGGCAAGGCGGCGAGGAATTCGGCGACGCAGGCGTACAGGTCAGTACGTTGGGGAGCCGAAGACGAGTCAACAAAGCCAGGACCTTAAAATGAAAGAGGGACAAAGGACCAGCTCATGGCCAAAGAACTCTATGTGGGGCACCTGCCCTATGAAGCAACAGCAGATGATCTGCGCAGGATGTTCAGCGTGGCCGGCACCGTGACCTCGGTACATATCATCACCGACCCTGCAACCGGCAAGTCGAAAGGGTGCGGTTACGTACGGATGGCCGATGAAGCGCAGCTGCACGAGGCGATTGAGTGCCTGGATGGTGCCTTGATGGAAAACCGGGTCATCACGGTCAGCATTGCCAATCCCCAGAAGACGCAGGCAAAGCCGCTCACCCGTGGTGCCGGCAATACCCAGCCGGGATCGCGGCGGGCACGGGCACGCCAGAAGCAGTAGCCGCAGACGGTCACGCACTCAGGGAGGTCAGGGACATGGAACAGCTTGGGCATTTTCTTGCGACGGTCAAAGAGACCGTCAATCCGGTCACACAACCGGTCGGCGTCACCATTGTCAGAGACCTTGCACTGATTGCAGACAAGAAGATCCGGGTCAAGGGGCAGCGCCTGGCGGTCTGCCAGCAGATCGCCTACAGCCGGATGTACGGCTGGTCCACCTGGGCAGACAAACATACCGCCCACTGCGTCCTGGGTGCCGGTTGTGTCGGCCTGATTGCGCCGCCGCAACGGGTACTGGATGGCTCGGTCAATAACGGCATCTATCAGCAGGATCAGGCTGCTGCCGCTGCCATGCAGCAGGCCATGCCCCGCCTGGCCCCTGATGTGCAAGGGCTTTTGACCTATCCCCTGGCCCGTCCGGTGGAAGGGATAACCCCTGATCTGGTGGTGCTGTATGTCAACTCAGCCCAGGCCATGCGCTTTGTACAGGCCTTCCTGTTTCATCAGGGGGGTGAGTTTACCATGAAGAGTTCCGGCGATGCCGGGGTCTGCTCCCGGGCCGTGGCCCAGGTGGCGCTAACCGGTGAGCCCACGGTGGAGATCCCCTGCCTGGGTGACCGCCGCTTCGGCATGACCCAGGACCATGAGCTGTGCATCGGCATCCCGTTTACTTGGCTGGAGCGGACTGCAGCAGGGCTGGCAGCCACCCACAAGGCCGGTATCCGCTACCCGGTGCCGTTCCAGATCCCGTCCGGCTGCGACTTGCCGCCGGATTACATCACTGCTGAAGGCGACTGTTAATGAGCATGGATCCCCTGTTACTGCCGCTGTTTGTGGTGAATATCCTGCTGGTACTGGTGGATGCCTCGGTGGGCTACCACCTGGCACCACTGCTGTTTCAGGCAGGTGGCGGCGATCCCGAGGCAGCCGAGTCCGGTGTCGGCACGGTCCGTAAACTGTTGACCGGCGTGGTGCTGCTCTACATGTTCTTCAACTGCTTTGCCTTTTTCCGCTACAACGGGCCGTTGCTGCTGCTGGTAACCGCCCTGATACTGTTTGATCTGGGCGGGCAGCTCTACATCCTCCACCGCAGCAGAAACCATGCTGATGCAGAGGATCAGTAAACCGGTTTCACAAGGATTCATTTTGTCTGGCAACAACCTATATTTTACGTAAAAGGAGTTTCACGCACATGGCTGAAAAATTTATCTTCACCTCTGAATCCGTATCCGAAGGTCACCCTGATAAAATGGCTGACCAGATCTCCGACAGCATCCTGGACGCGATTCTGGCCCAGGACCCCAAGGCCCGTGTGGCCTGCGAAACCATGGTGACCACCGGTATGGCCGTGATCGCCGGTGAAATCACCACCACTGCGGTGGTGAACTATGCCGAGATCGTCCGCAACACCATCAAGGAGATCGGCTACTGCGGTTCTGAGACCGGCTTTGACTACGAAACCTGCTCCGTGCTGGTCTCCCTTGACCGTCAGTCCCCGGACATCTCCCAGGGTGTCACCGAGGGTGAGGGGATGTTCAAGGAGCAGGGCGCTGGCGACCAGGGTCTGATGTTCGGCTATGCCTGCAACGAGACCCCGGAACTGATGCCGATGCCGATCCAGCTTTCCCATCAACTGGTCAAGCGGCTGGCCGATGTCCGCAAGTCCGGCCTGCTGAAGTTCCTGCGTCCCGATGCCAAATCCCAGGTCTCGGTTGAGTATGACAACGGCAAACCGGTACGGGTCAACACCGTGGTCATCTCCACCCAGCATACCCCGGATGTGACCCATGAAACCATTGTTGAAGGGGTCATGGACGAGGTGATCAAAAAGGTCATCCCTGCCCACCTGATGGACAGCGAGACCCGCTTCTTCATCAACCCCACCGGCCGTTTTGTGGTGGGCGGGCCGATGGGTGACTGCGGTCTGACCGGCCGCAAGATCATCGTGGATACCTATGGCGGCATGGGCCGTCACGGCGGCGGCGCCTTCTCCGGCAAGGATCCCTCCAAGGTTGACCGCTCTGCTGCCTATATGGGCCGTTATGTGGCCAAGAACCTGGTGGCTGCCGGTCTGTGCGAGCGCTGCGAGGTGCAGGTGGCCTATGCCATCGGTGTGGCAGAGCCGGTCTCGATCATGGTCAATGCCTTCGGCACCGGCGTGGTCTCTGAGCACCGTCTGTCCGAGCTGGTCCGGGAGGTCTTTGACATGCGTCCCCGCGCCATCACCGAGCAGCTTGACCTGTTGCGCCCGATCTATCAGAAGACCGCGGCCTATGGTCACTTTGGCCGCGAACTGCCTGAATTCACCTGGGAGAAGACTGACAAGGCAGAGCTGCTGAAACAGAAGGCCGGACTGTAACCGGAGCCGTCTATCCTGAGTGTTTACGTAAGGGGCGGTCTCCGAAGAGATCGCCCCTTTTTCGTGATGATTGACAAACATCCAATGTATACAGTAAGGTAGCGCACTTTTTTGACAGAGGGGTGGAACATGGCGAAGACTTTTAAAATTGCGGTCCTGCCGGGTGACGGTATCGGACCTGAGGTGATGGCTGAGGCAACCAGGGTACTGGACGTGATTGGCCAGAAATACAATGTAACCTTTGAGGGCACCTTTGCCAACGTGGGTGGTGCCGGGATTGACAACGAGGGCAAGGCCCTGCCCCAGAGCACCATTGATATCTGTAAGGCCTCTGATGCGATCCTGTTCGGTTCGGTGGGCGGCCCCAAGTGGGAGTCCCTGCCGCCGGATGAACAGCCTGAGCGGGGAGCCCTGCTGCCGCTGCGCAAGATCTTCGGTCTCTACGCCAACCTGCGTCCGGCCATTATCTTCCCCTCCCTGACCGGCGCTTCGTCACTGAAAGAGGAAGTAATCGGCGGTGGTTTCAACGTGCTGGTGATCCGTGAGCTGACCGGCGGGATCTACTTCTCCCAGCCCAAAGGGATCGAGGGTGAAGGCCGCAACCGGATCGGCATCGACACCATGAAGTACAGCGTGCCCGAGATCGAGCGGATCACCCATGTCGCCTTCCAGGCTGCCCGGAAGCGCGGCAAAAAGGTCTGCTCCATTGACAAGGCCAACGTGCTCTCCTCTTCCGTGCTCTGGCGCGAAGTGGTGATTGATATTGCCAAGCAGTACCCTGATGTGGAGCTGTCCCACATGTATGTCGACAACGCGGCCATGCAGCTGGTCAAATGGCCCAAGCAGTTTGACGTGATCCTGTGCGAAAACATGTTCGGCGACATCCTGTCCGACGAGGCCGCCATGCTGACCGGTTCCCTGGGGATGCTCCCCTCCGCCTCCCTGGCAGAAGGCAGCTTTGGCATGTACGAGCCATCCGGCGGTTCTGCCCCGGACATCGCCGGCCAGGGGATTGCCAACCCGATTGCCCAGATCCTGTCCGCTGCCATGATGCTCAAATTCTCCTGTGGCATGGTTGAGGCGGCTGACGCCATTGATACCGCCGTGGAAACCGTACTGGACCAGGGCTACCGCACCCGCGACATCTTCCAGAACAAGTCGGGGGAGAAGCTGGTTAACACCAAAGAGATGGGCGACGCGATTATTGCCGCTCTGTAGGCAATGCCACCTTTGAGCGCTGCCGTTGTTACCGGTGGCGGCGCCCGGCTGTCATCTCAAATCTGAAATTACTGTGGCTCATTGAACTGCCTATATTCATTTTGAAGGAGTACACACCATGAAAGTCGGAATCGTTGGTTGGCGCGGTATGGTCGGCTCGGTCCTCATGCAGCGGATGCAGGAGGAGAACGACTTTGCCCTCGGTTTTGAACCGGTCTTTTTCACCACCTCCCAGGCAGGCCAGCCTGCCCCGATGGGTGCTGGCACCCTGAAAAAGGCTGATGATATTGAAGAGTTGAAAAAGCTGGATGTGATCATCACCTGCCAGGGTGGCGACTACACCAAGGCGGTCCACCCGGAGCTGCGCAAGCAGGGCTGGAACGGCTATTGGATCGATGCGGCCTCCACCCTGCGGATGGAAGACAATGCGGTCATTATCCTCGATCCGATCAACCGCAACGTGATCGACAAGGCCCTGGCCAATGGCCAGAAGGACTTCATCGGCGGCAACTGCACCGTCAGCCTGATGCTGATGGGCCTGGGCGGCCTGTTCAAAGCCGGCCTGGTGGAGTGGATCTCCTCCATGACCTATCAGGCTGCCTCCGGTGCCGGCGCCCCCAACATGCGTGAGCTGCTGGCCCAGATGGGCACCCTGAACGGCGTGGTGGCTGAAGAACTGAAGGATGCCGGTTCTGCCATCCTGGAGATTGACAAGAAGGTGACCCAGACCCTGCGGGACGGCTCCATGCCGACCAAGGAGTTCGGCTTTCCGCTGGCAGGCAACGTACTGCCCTGGATCGACCGCGAGGTGGAGGATGGCCAGAGCCGCGAAGAGCTGAAAGGGTTTCAGGAGACCAACAAGATCCTGGGCACCAGCAGCCCGATCCCGGTGGACGGCATCTGTGTGCGGGTCGGCGCCATGCGCTGCCACAGCCAGGCCATCACCATCAAGTTGAACAAGGACCTGCCGCTGGCCGAAATTGAGTCCTTGATCGCCAACGACAACCAGTGGGTCAAGTTGATCCCCAACAACAAGGCGGATTCGCTGGCCGGTCTGACCCCGGCTGCCGTATCCGGCACCCTGACCGTACCGGTGGGCCGGGTCCGCAAGATGAAGATGGGGCCACAGTACGTGCAGGCCTTTACCTGCGGCGACCAGCTGTTGTGGGGTGCAGCGGAACCGTTGCGCCGGATGTTGAGAATTTTGTTGGAGAAGTAAAGCTCAAGCGTTTACAACCTCAATTGACGAGGAGTTCAGGGAGCGAGGATTTTTTCGCAAGGTCAAGGAAGGCGAGCATTCACGCGGAGGCGTACAGAATCAGTACGCCGCACAAGGGAATGAAAAGCCTGACACCGAGATTGCGGGAAAAGACCGCTCCCTTTTTTATGCGAACCATAAAGCTTATTATTCAATACGACGGCACCAACTACTGCGGCTGGCAGGAACAGGCCAACGGCCCGAGCATCCAGGAAACGGTCGAACTGGCCCTGGCCAAGATCCTGGGGAAACGGGTGCGGGTGCAATCATCCGGCCGCACCGATGCCGGGGTGCATGCCGTTGCCATGCCGGCTGTATTCCGTACCGAATCAACGGTCCCGCTCAAGGCGTTTGTGGATGGCGTCAACTGCCATCTGCCTGACGACATCGCGATTCAGTCTGCCGTAGAAGTGCCTGCCGGTTTTCGCGCCATTGGCGGAGCCCGCTCCAAGACCTACCGCTACACCATCTATAACGCCCCTGTCCGTAGTCCGCTCAATCGTCGCACCGCCTGGCATGTTCGCGATCAGCTTGACCTGAAGGCCATGCAGCAGGCAGCGGCCTACTTTGTCGGCGAACACGATTTTGCCGCATTTCGTGGTGCCAACTGCAGCGCCGTAACCAGCCATCGCAGGATTGATGCGGTACAGATCAACCAGAGCGGCCCCTTTATCACCATTGATGTTACCGGTGGCGGTTTCCTGAAGTACATGGTGCGGATCATGGCCGGCACCCTGGTGGATGTGGGGCGTGGGCGCTTTACCCCGGAACATGTTGCCGGCCTGCTGGCAGAGCCGGACCGCCAGCGGGGCGGAGTCACCGCCCCCCCCCAGGGATTGTCGTTGCTGCAGGTAATCTATCCGGACTGACAACCGTCATGCGGGAAACCGAATAAATTGCCTTGACTCTGCGAACTCGCTTAAGTAAAATCCGGTTCTACTTTAGCGTAAGCCAGTTAAGTTTTTTCCAGGACAATGTTTTTACGAATGCTTTTTCAGCTTTATTCGCCGTTGCGTGTATGCTTCGACGCTCTGTAGACACAAAAACAAAACAGGAGGTAGTAAGATGTCAGAGTACGGAACTTTGCAAGACCGCGTTCAGTGCAAATCACTGCTGGACAAGGTAAAGACCCCAGAGCAGTGCATTGAGTACTTCAAAAACGGTATGAACCTTGGCTGGTCAGGCTTTACTCCGGCCGGTTACCCTAAAGTGGTACCTATCGCCCTGGCCGAGCATGTTGAAAAAAACAACCTGCAAGGCAAACTGAAGTTCAACCTGTTCATCGGCGCCTCTGTTGGTGCAGAGACCGAGAACCGCTGGGCACAAAACGACATGATCGATCGTCGCTGGCCGTATCAGACCGGTAAAGACATCGCTGCCGGTATCAACGCCGGTCGTATCCGGATGGGTGACAAGCACCTGTCCCTGTTTGCTCAGGATCTGGGCTACGGCTTCTACACCAAGGACACCGAGAGCGGCAAGCTGGACCTGGCTATCATCGAAGTTTCCGAAGTTCTGGAAGACGGCAGCCTGGTTCCCACCTCCTCCTGCGGCGTCATCCCCGAAATCCTGATGATCTGCGACCGCGTCATCCTCGAGGTGAACACCGGACAGCCTTCCTTCAAAGGCATCCACGACCTGCTGACCCCACTGACTCCGCCGAACCGTCAGGTATTCAACATTACCCGCGCTGACTCCCGCATCGGTTCCATCTCGATCCCTTGCGATCCAAGCAAGGTTGTAGCTGTTGTTGAGTCCAAGCTGCGTGACCAGGGCCGTGCCTTTGCCGAGCAGGACGACACCTCCGAGGCGATTGCCAACCACATCATTGACTTCTTCACCCACGAAGTGAAGGCTGGCCGTCTGCCCAAGAACCTGCTGCCGATCCAGTCCGGTGTTGGTTCCATTGCCAACGCTGTTATCGGTGGCCTGGCAAAAGGTCCTTTCCAGAACCTGACCGTATTCACCGAAGTTCTGCAGGACACCATGCTTGACCTGTTTGACTCCGGCAAACTGGATTGCGCATCTTCCTGCTCACTGTCCCTGTCTGCTGACCCGGGCTTCCCGAAGTTCTTCGCCAACATGGACAAGTACTTCGACAAGATCACCCTGCGTCCGCTGTCCATCTCCAACGCACCTGAGCCGATCCGCCGTCTGGGTTGTATCGCCATGAACACCCCGGTTGAGATCGACATCTACGCACACGCCAACTCCACCCTGGTTGGTGGTACCCGTATGATCAACGGCCTGGGCGGCTCCGGCGACTTCCTGCGTAACGGCTACCTGAAGATGATGCATACCCCTTCAAGCCGCCCAAGCAAGACCGACCCGACCGGTATCTCTTGCGTTGTGCCGCACTGCTCACACATCGACCACACCGAGCACGACCTTGACTGCGTCATCACCGAGCAAGGCCTGGCCGACCTGCGTGGTGTAGCTCCGAAAGAGCGTGCCCGTCGCATCATCGAGAAGTGCGCCCACCCTGACTACAAGGCCCAGCTGACCGAGTACCTGAACATTGCCGAGGCAGACTGCCTCAAGCGCAAGGTTGGTCATGAGCCGCAACTGTGGGATCGCGCCTTCAAGATGCACCTCAACCTTGAGAAGAACGGCACCATGAAGCTCAAAAACTGGGATGTGAAGATCGACCTCTGCGAATAGGCGTATTCTGTTTACGTAGCGCAAACCCCGCCGGGTCACCGGCGGGGTTTTTTATTTCCTGGCGACCTTTTTCACCATCAAATTCATTCTTGCGCTTAGCCAATAAAGTGCGTAAGATTCCATTTTCGTGATATCAGCTCTTCTATCCAGGGCACATTCCACACGGGAGTTCATTCATGGCAGAAGCAGTCAGCGGCTTCCAGGGTGAGATTGCCGGTCTTTCGCTCGCCGACGTCATCCAGATTAAGGGACACAACAGGTATTCAGGCTGCATCACCGTAGAGTACCTGGATCATCGCGGTGCAATCTATTTTGTAGACGGTGAGATCATCCACGCCGAGCAGGCCTCATTCAGCGGTGAGGATGCGATCTACGAAATCCTCAAGTGGCCCGGCGGCAACTTCAGCCTCGCACCTGAAATGACCACCAACGTCTGCACCATCCATTGCAGCCTCAACTTCCTGCTGCTGGAAGCGCATCGCAGGATGGATGAAGAGAACAACATGCCTGAGGAGTCGTTCGCCGATGTGATCGAGACCAGCGAACGCCGCAAAGAGCCAAGACCGGTTGATCCGGCAAGCCCTCAGCGTACCATGAGTGCCGCAGCAGCCAGGGTCATGCAGATTGACGCCGTGACCTATGCCGTGCTGCTGGACAAACAGGGACACCCGGTGCAGGACGACAGTATGGAGGCCGAAGCCCTGGCGGCAAAGGCACTGTTTCTGGCGCAATCCGGCAATAAACTGGGTGACTTCCTCGGTCTGGGGGAGTTGAAATCCGCTGCTGTTCAGACCCAGCATTTTGACCTGTTGATGTACGACTCAAAGCAGCACTATCTGGGTATCGCCGTTGCAACCGGCAACAAACTGGATGCTGTGGAAGCAGAAATCAGAGCCGCATTGGTGCCGGGGAGGTAAGGATCCATGCAGACTATCCTGCAACAGATAACCGCTATAGACGGCGTGATCGGCACTTCGTTGTATAATGAGCAGGGGAAGATCCTTGCTGCAGCCTGCCCGTTGATCCTTGACGAAAAACATCTTTCCACCGCTGCCGGGACGGTCCTTGACTGCCTGCATGCACTCCAGATCCCCCAAAACCTGGTGGCAATGGACCTCCGCTTTTCAGAAGGAAGGCTGATGGTACGGCCGCTTAGCGGTGCCTATATCAGCGTCCTCTGTTCAAAAAACGTGAACATGTCCATGGTCAACATCACCTTGAATCTGGCCTTACGTAAACTTGAGCAGATGCTGCCCAAGCCGGGCGCAGCGCCTGCTGCCGCACCCGTTGCCGCCAGCAGCCATGACGGGATGTCCCTGCGGATCGCCCACCTCCAGCAGGGTGACGTCAGCAGCAGCTTTGACCAACTGGGCATGGTGGCTGTCAGCCAGGCAACGGCCAAACATATCAGCGATTTCTTCGGCAAGACCAGCAAGAAGATGAAGATAAGCACCGAGGCTGGCGGCGGTGGTGTCTTCCCGGTCATGATCATCAATGATGTTGAAATGCAGTATGAAAATGCATTGGTGATCGGTCCCGGCATCGAGCGCAAGTTAAAGGTTGAAGAAGGGGCCAGGGTCACCATCGAACTGGCATAACCGGCAGATCGACAGACAGGATGGCATGGGGAGAGCGCGTCAGGTGCTCTCCCCGTTTTGTTGGTCTGTCTCGCGGGCACGGGGGTGGGCCTTGTCATAGACCTCCAGCAGACGATCAAGCCCGACATGGGTATATTTCTGGGTTGTGGAAAGGGAGGAATGCCCCAGCAGTTCCTGAATTGAGCGCAGGTCAGCCCCTCCTTCCAGCATATGTGTGGCAAAGGTATGACGCAGGGTGTGGGGTGAGATCGAGCGGAAGGCAGGAATGCCCGAAGACCAGCGCTTTACCAGGATGGCAACCGTGCGGCGGTTGATCCGGGCGCCGCGGCAGCCGAGAAAGAGCGGGGCATCATCCGCCAGCTGCCCACGCCCGGCCAGGTACTGTTCCAGTGCCACCAAGGCGGCTGATCCGACCGGCACAATCCGCTCCTTGCCACCCTTTCCCTGCACCCTGACCATCCCAGCAGCACGATCAAGATCAGCGACCGCCAGTCCGGTCAGCTCCGAAACCCTCAGGCCGCTTGAATAGAGCAACTCAAGGATGGCCGTATCCCGGGCCAGGGTGGGTTGCTCCTGCGTGGCATGAGCAGGGGCCTCGATCAGCGTCACGGTCTGGTCAATATTAAGATGAAAGGGAAGGCGTTGCTCCCGCTTGGGCGTGGCAATCAGCTCTGCCGGGTTGACCTCAAGCTGCCCGGTCCGCACCAGCCAGCCAAAGAACGCCCTGACCGCCGCCAGTTTACGTCCGATACTGCTCTTGGCGTACCCGGCCTGTTGCTGCTGCTTGTTCACGCCATTTAAACTCGCCAGATAGAGGCGCAGCAGCAGATGGTCAACCGTCTTCGTACTTACCGTAGTGCCACGCTCGCTCCGGACAAAGGAGGTAAACCCGTTCAGATCATTACGGTAGGCAGCAATGGTATGGGGCGAGGCATTCCGTTGCGTTGCCAGAAACTCAAGAAACCGTGCCACCTGTTGCGTCAGCTCATCCATCATGCGCGCTACTTGAACTCGGGCAGGGGAGAGACAAGCCGCCAGCCTTCCTTCAACCCGGGTTCCGCGGGATTCTCTTCAATAAAGATCCAGTTCTGATGATCGGTCACGGTCTTCAAACGGTTGTCGGGCATGACAAAATAATCAAATTCAACCGTGGACTCGGCCTTCTTCTTTTCAACCAGACACTCCTTGGCCAGGATACGGTAATCTGCCACGGTGACTCCACGACGGCGCAACGCTTCGGCCCCTTTGTCAAAGTTTGGGCGCTGTTTTGCATCCACAAAGGCGATGCCTGCCTTTTCAGCCTCCTGCCAGCGGATCATCCGGTTGTAATCCTTGATCATCTTTTCACAGGCGTCCTGGCGGTTTTTAGCGCGGAACGAAGCGCAACCCCCAACCAGTACCGGCAGCAGCAGCAGTAACACGCAAAGTCTGATACTCATCAACAGACTCCTTTCATGGGGGCGGTTGTGTCGCCCGGCTTTTTAAGGTATAAGGAGGGGCATTTTGCCCGGTAAAGGACTTTCATGATTCACGAACTGATCAGCTGGCTACTCGAAACCATTGGCTCTATGGGGTATCCCGGCATTTTTCTGCTCATGGCGATGGAAAGCTCCATCATTCCTGTCCCCAGCGAGCTGGTGATGCCGCCTGCAGGCTACCTGATCCACCAGGGGAGGATGGCATGGCTGCCGGCAATCCTGGCCGGCACCTTGGGAAGTCTGGCCGGGGCCTATGCCAATTACTATGCCGCCCATTATCTGGGGCGCCCCCTGATCCTTAAGTATGGCCGTTATGTCCTGATTCCACCGGACAAGTTTGAGCGCGTTGAGTCATTCTTTCTGCGCCACGGCGAGATATCCACCTTTATCGGCCGCTTGCTGCCGGTGATCAGGCATCTCATTTCAATTCCTGCCGGTGTGGCCGGCATGAATCATCTGCGTTTTACCCTCTACACCCTGCTGGGAGCCGGCATCTGGTGCAGCATCCTGACCTGGATCGGCTATGCCATCGGCCAGAATCAGGAACTGGTCATGGCCTGGTCCCACCGTGCCCTGGCCTGGGTCATTCTGGCAAGCTGCGGACTGGTGGCAGGCTATATCTGGTGGCAGCGCCGCCGGCAGACATTAAACCGTAATAAGCCTTGAAAGGCAAAGGAATTCAAATGGAAACGACCCGCATCGGACGCATTCACTATCTTGCGCCCAGCTTTGAAGCGACATCCCCGGCAACGATTCAGGGCTTCACAACCCGGCACGAAGGTATCTCACGTCCTCCCTACAACTCACTGAATCTGGGGATGAACACCGATGACTCGCCCCACAACGTGGAGGGTAACCGCAGCCTGCTGGCCCGGGCCTTTGGTATCCCACAGGAACGCCTGGTCACGGTGCGCCAGAACCATGGCAGCGACATCCTGGTTATTGACGCGCCCAACGATGATTTTTCACACTTTACCGCCCTTGAGGCTGACGCCATCATCACCAACCAGCCCGGTGTGATGATCGGGGTCACCGTGGCAGACTGCGTGCCGCTCCTGCTGTTTGATCCGGTCAAGAAGGTGATTGCCGCGGTCCATGCCGGCTGGCAGGGTACAGCGGCCCGGATTGCCGCCCAGGCCGCTGAAGGAATGAAACAGGTATTCGGCAGCCGTCCCAGGGATATACAGGCTGCAATCGGCCCCTGTATCAACCCCTGCTGTTATGAAGTGGACCAGCCGGTCAAGGATGGTTTCAAGGATCAAACCGAGCTTTGGAACGCCGTGGCAGAGCCTGCCGGTAGCGGCAAATGGCGGCTTGACCTGGCCCTGGCCAACCGGATGCAACTTGAGGATGCCGGGCTGCTCTCCGGCTCCATCCAGACCTCCGGCAACTGTGTCTGCTGCCAAAAAGAGCTGTTCTTTTCCTACCGGCGGGATAACGGTGAGACAGGACGGCAGATGGGCTTCATCATGCTTTCGTAGACCGCTGCGCCTTCCCGCCTGCCCAGCGCCAGCTTGAACCCGGCGGGAATGAGAGCGCAAGACTGCTCAGGATGTCTGAAAGGGAGCCATGCTTGCTAAGGTGTTGAGTGCCACCGTTGTCGGAATTGACGCCATCCTGGTTGACGTGGAGGTGGATATTGCCCAGGGCCTGCCGCAGTTTTCCACGGTCGGTCTGCCTGACGGAGCGGTCAAGGAGAGCAAGGACCGGGTCAAGGCCGCCTTAAAGAACAGCGGCTATGACTTCCCCCCCCGCCGGATCACCGCCAACCTGGCACCGGCCGACCTGAAAAAGGAAGGTTCTGCCTTTGACCTGCCGATCTCGATCGGCATCCTGACCGCCACCGGCACCATCACCGGTGATCGCGTCAACCGCTATATCCTGCTGGGTGAGCTTTCCCTTGACGGCAGCCTGAAACCGGTGCGGGGCGCCTTGCCGGTGGCGGTTGCCGCCCGGCAGGCCGGTCTTGCCGGGCTGATCCTGCCACCCGAAAATGCTGCCGAGGCAGCCGTTGTAGAAGGGATCGAGGTACTGCCGGCAGCCACCCTGACCGACGTGGTCCAATTCCTGCGGGGTGAACTGGAGATTGCCCCCAAACAGGTTGATCTGAAACGGCTCTTCCAGCAGCAGGAGGAACATGGTGAAGACTTCTGCGAGGTGCGCGGCCAGGATCATGCCAAGCGGGCCATTGAGGTCTCCGCTGCCGGTGGTCACAACCTCCTGATGATCGGTCCTCCCGGTTCCGGCAAGACCATGCTGGCCCGCCGGATCCCCTCCATCCTGCCGCCGCTCGGCTTTGACGAAGCGATTGAAACCACCGCCGTATTCAGCGTCAGCGGCCTGCTGGAATCCGGGCACGCCCTGGTCACCACCCGGCCATTCAGGTCACCCCATCACACGATCTCGGATGTCGGTTTGATCGGCGGCGGGGCTTCACCACGGCCCGGTGAAGTCTCCCTGGCAAACCACGGACTGCTGTTTTTGGATGAGCTGCCCGAGTTCAAGAAAAATGCGCTGGAGGTCCTGCGCCAGCCCCTTGAGGACGGCCGGGTAACCATCTCCCGTTCACTGCTATCCCTGACCTATCCCTCCCGCTTCATGCTGGTGGCAGCCATGAACCCCTGCCCCTGCGGCTACCTGGGGGACCCGGCCCATGCCTGCACCTGCACGCCGATTGCCATCAAACGGTACCGTTCCCGCATCTCCGGGCCGCTTCTGGACCGGATTGACCTGCATGTTGAAGTTCCTGCCGTCGCCTACCGTGACCTGTCTGACAGCCGTGAAACTGAAAGCTCTGCCGCAATCGCGGCTCGGGTAACCCAGGCCAGAAACCTGCAGCAGGAGCGCTTCAAAGGGACCAAGGTCCACTGCAACGCCCAGATGAACGCCCGCCTGATCAAGAAACACTGTGAACTTGACCAGAACGGGCACCGAATGCTGGAACTGGCCGGAGAAAAACTGGGATTCTCCGCCCGCAGCTACTCCCGTATTCTGAAGGTTGCCCGCACCATTGCCGATCTGGCCGGGTCAGAAGCTATCCGCGACCAGCACCTGGCCGAGGCGATCCAGTATCGGAGTTTGGATAGGAAGACATCGTGATTCATAGGGAGAAGTTTCGGTGTGACATTACCGAGATCAGTGTTTGAGTATATTGAAGTTGACTACAATCGTAACCGCCGCCACAGTGCTAATGGTCGCATCAGTCCTGTAGCATTTGAAGAGCTCAAAGCAGCTCACTGCGTAACTAAATCTATGCAGATTTGTTTGGGACCAACCAATGAACACTGGCAGACAGCGAGTTCAAGGTACGTCCCCGCGATCCACCACGACCGCAATCCCCTTGCCACTTCAACAATAATCTTGTAATGCTTGATCATAATAATCGTGTAACAGCAAGGCGACCATGAAGACCAGTCCGACTCAGCAACATCTGGCAGATGCCCTGACTGTCCTGAAAAAACTGCAGGATGACGGGAAATCCGTCATCAAGTCAACTGAACTCAAGCGAATCCAGTTGTCATCGCTTGTAAAAAACGGCTTCCTGAGACAGATCCTCAAGGGTTGGTATATGCCGTCCCGTCCTGATGAACAGATGGGTGACAGCACCCCCTGGTTTGCTGCCATGCGTGAGTTTATTGCCGGGTACTGCACGGAACGGTTCGGTGATAACTGGCATGTGTCACCCGACCTGTCCCTGTCCCTCCATGCCGGTAGCACACTGTTGCCGAAACAGGTCACGGTCCACTCCCCCCTGGCAAAGAACGGAACTCTCTCCCTGCCGAACGGTTGCAGTCTTTTTGACTACAAAGCTGTGGAATCCATGACTGCCGACAAAGTGACGATGGTCGGCACTCTCCGCGTTCTCATGCCTGAAACCGCCCTGATAAAGGCTCCGCCCTCCTTTTACCGAAACCATGCCCGTGATGCGCAAATTGTGCTGTCCGGGGTCAGGGATGCATCCACTCTTCTCCGGGAACTTCTGGAGGGTGGACACAGCACAATCGCCGGCAGACTTGCCGGAGCGTTGCGAGCTGTCGGGCGGGCGGAACATGCCGATCAGATTCTGGCAACCATGCGTTCTGGCGGATACATGGTTACGGAATCCAATCCTTTTGAGGAACTTCTGCCGATGAATCTGCTGACGCACAGCGAATCCCGCCATGCTCTGCGGATACGACTCATGTGGCATGAGATGCGCCAGCCGGTTCTTGAACTGTTTCCACAGGAACCGGGGATTCCTGAAAATATCGATCTCTTCATGTCCCGTATTGAAGAGCAGTATCAACTGGATGCCTACCACTCTCTCTCCATAGAAGGATACCGGGTATCCGATGAACTGATCAGTCGTGTATCCCGTGGTGACTGGAACCCGGAAAATACCCGGGAGGATTCCGAGTCGCGCAATGCCATGGCTGCGCGCGGTTATTGGTTGGCCCACAATGAAGTCATGGCCACGATCCGCAGGATATTTTCAGGTGCAAACCCGGGCACGGCATTCCGTTCAGACCATGCCGCCTGGCACCGCAGTCTGTTTTCGCCCAGTGTGGATGCCGGCATCCTGTCGGCTGTCGATCTTGCGGGATACCGCAACGCACAGGTGTATATCCGCAACGCCGCCCATGTGCCCCCTTCGAAGGAGGCTGTGCGCGAGATGATGCCGGAGTTATGTGATCTGCTTGAAGCTGAGTCCTCTTCTGCTGTCAGGGGGGTGCTGGGTCACTTCATCTTTGTCTACATTCACCCCTACATGGATGGCAACGGCAGGATCGGTCGTTTCCTGATGAACGCCATGCTCGCTTCGGGCGGTTTCAGTTGGACTATCATTCCGGTGGACCGACGTAAAGAATACATGGAAGCGCTTGATGCTGCCTCATTCGGTGGCGATATACGACCATTTGCCGCTTTCGTCCGTTCGTGCCGCGTTGAGTAAGCTTTCATGCTTCCCGCGTTTCATTAGATCTTTACCTAAACGGATACTATCGTATCCATACAATTGTTTAGCGATTGCGATAATATCCATTTGGTGTTTTTTATGGCCTCTCCAGTTAACCGCACATATCTCCGTCAGACCCGGGATGCCGCTGAGCTGTTGGGTAAACTCATCCGGCTTGGCAGAAAAGAACGCAAGATAACCGAGGAAGAGCTGTCCGGACGGGCGGGGATTTCCAGAAGGACCTTGCAGAAGATCGAGTGGGGTGATCCGAAATGTGAGATCGGCCTGGTGTTCGAGGTTGCCAATATAGTCGGAGTAAAGCTTTTCAGCGACGAAGAGAATTCAATCCGATATACTTTCGGGAGGCACATTGACGACAAGTTGGCCTTGCTGCCCAAGCGGGTTCGTAGCGTGGTTAAAGTCAATGATGATTTCTGACGACAGTTTGTGTCGGAAGTTCCAGCGTTGAAAATTCTCTGATCAAGGTAATGGAAACGACCCTGCTGCTTGCGTAATCATGTAATACTCATCCAGTTCCCGGATAAGAAAATCTACAAAGGCGCGGTTTGCCCTCGAAAGATACGAATTTTTCTTCCACGCGATGTGGAGATCCATAAAAAGTTGCGGATCAGATGAGATGGCGACTACTTCTGCATCGCGTGCTACTACCATCTTGAGGAAAAACGCCAGCCCCAACCTCTCCTTGACCAGACTTCGGATCAAGGTGAACAAATTAGATTCTGCCACCACCAGAGGCGTTATCCCTTCCCCGGCATGTAGTTCATCAATCAACTCGCGCAGATGATACCCTTCTTTGTAGTGAATCAGCGGTTCTTTGAGCAGTTCGCGCAACGCAACCTTTTTACGTCCGGCAAAGGGGTGTCCGGGGTACACGCACGCAACGATTTCTTCCCGTAAAAGGTGGTGGGAGTCCAAGCCCTCTGGCACTTCTCCGGCGATAACTCCGACATCCAATTCACCAGATTCGATTTTTCGCTGGATATTCCAGGCGCTGTCACCGGAAATGGAAATCCTGAGGCCAGAATGACTATGTTTGAATGATGCGATTATCTTCGGGAAGAAAAAACTGCTTAACATCGGGGTGAGACCGACGCGCACCTCCCCCTTGAGCAGACCCCGCAGATCGGCAATCTCCTGTTTCGCGTTGTTTACCCCCTGAAGAATACTTTGTGCATGAAGTAACAGCGCTTCACCTTCGGCAGTCAAGGTTATCTTCCTATCCCTACGATTGAACAGAAGCACTTCCAGCTCTTCCTCAAGCTTTTTGATGGCTATGCTGAGGGCCGGCTGGGCTATATGCAGTTTCTCTGCTGCCTTGGTAAAGCTTTCACACTCCGCCACACCCAGGAAGAATCTAAGCTGTTTTACGTCCATAGATTTCTTCACCTCAAAGCCATTCGATATTTATATAGCAATGATAAAAACAATATATTTTTCTTATATACATGTTCTGCATATACTTGGCAATAACTACCGCTGAGGGAGGATGACATGGCTATTTATCTTGATTGCAACGCTACAACGCCGGTAGATCCGTCAGTGGCATCAGTGGTGATGCGATTTCTGGAAAAGGATTTCGGTAATGCTGCGAGTCCCATTCATGACTACGGAGTCTTTGCGCTTGCCGCTGTGGAACATGCCAGGGGGCAAGTGGCTGAGGTGGTCAAGGCTCGACGTGATGAAGTAATTTTTACCAGCGGTGCAACGGAGAGTAACAACCTTGCGATACTCGGACTCGCCGAGGAGGGAATACGGCGCGGTCGCCGTCATCTGATCACCACTGCCATTGAACACAAGGCGGTGCTTGAACCGTTTGACGAGATGGCGCGTCTGGGCTTCGAGGTACAGATTATTCCGGTAGAGACAGATGGCCGCTTTGATCCGCAGCTATTGGCGGATGCGCTTCGTCCGGACACGCTTCTGGTTTCAACCATGCAAGTAAACAATGAGACCGGGGTACTGCAACCGCTGACGGAGGTTGCGGATATAGTATCGAACCATGAAACCTGGTGGCATGTTGATGCTGCCCAGGGATTCGGCAAGGAGTTTGAGCAGCTCCGCCATCCGCGTATCAACCTCATTTCCGTAAGTGGTCACAAGATATACGGCCCCAAAGGTGTTGGCGCTCTAATTGCCCGCAAGCGTGACCGTCAGTTTCCCCCGCTGCGCCCGCTCATGTTTGGTGGCGGGCAGGAACAGGGACTTCGCCCCGGCACGCTGCCGGTTCCCCTGATTGCCGGTCTCGGGGAGGCTGCAAAGCTTGCGGTACGAAACAACAATGAGCGGACGTATAAATGCCGGGTTTTTCGGGAACAGGCTCTGGCAACGTTCTCGGCACTTGGTGCGCAGAGGAACGGCGCAGAAGATCATACGTTGCCGCATGTGCTCAATGTGTCGCTGCCAGGAATCAACTCGGATCTGGCAATTAAAGCTCTGAAAAATGTTATTGCAGTGTCCAGCACCTCGGCATGCACCTCACATACTCACACGCCAAGCCATGTACTGGCAGCAATGGGGTTAACGCCTGAAAAAGTTGAACAATCAATCCGCTTGTCGTGGTGCCACATGACCCCTGAAGTGGATTGGCATGAAGTGGAAACTATTCTCCGTGCGCTGCGCGGATAAGGAAGGTGGTTCAAATGAGCGACATATTCAGAGAGCTGGAAGAGGTTACCGTTGAGCAGTATGAACACCAAGATCTGCCGAAATGGCTTGCCGACCCCGTCCTTATGGTGGCTAGAAGCCCTGAGCTTTATCAGGGGAAAGAGTATCTGGTCGAAATTCTTGCCGCCCAGGTCCGGGAGTACGATGTCTACGCCGAGGCAGGTTGTTGTAAATGGGCATACGACCATGAAGACATTAAACGGACATTGCGCTGGCTGGAGGAATAGCGATGACAGTATTTGAGAAGTTACAATCCGTTACGGAAGCTGCTCAGAATGAACAGGAGCTGCCGAATTTTTTGGCGGAGCGTATCTATTGGATCATTGAAAACCGGGACAGATTCCACGCCAGGGAAGCCGACATACTTGAGCTGGCGGAAAAAGTGACGAACTACGACACATACGGCCAGACCGGTTATCTGGGCATGGGAGTCAACAATGTCATCCTGGAAAAGGCATTGAGTCGTCTGGAAGAGTAATATGCCCTCGTTTTTTCCCTTGCTGAAGGAAAGTTTCCTGGTTTTCCAGAAACAGCTCGATCCGTTCCTGGCTTTTTCTGAATGGTATCCTAGTTCCGCTCAACCACTCCTGTAACTGATCCGGGTGTCGCTGCATCTGTTGCCCCAGTTCATTCAGGGTGAGTCCATTCGCTCTCTTATACCACGCAAGCCTACCAACAGTGTCATCCGGACAGTCGAACGGAATATACCCTAGAAATTTGATTATATTGGGGTTATAGTGCTGTTCTGGTTCAACTCCGTGCTCCCAATTCCATACTGATGACTCAGTAACTCCGATGATCTCGGCGACTTCTCTCTGGAGGAGTCCGAGATCCATTCGTTTCTTACGGATGTGTTCACCAACTGTGATGGGGAATTCGGGATAACCGGGAAGCTGCTGTTTTGCGAGGGGAATGTAGATTGAGAACGAGTGCCGTCTTGAATGGGAATAGTAGAGAAAGGTGCACACACCCCTGCCCCTGCGGTTATCTGGGGGACCCGGCCCATGCCTGCACCTGCACGCCGATTGCCATCAAACGGTACCGTTCCCGCATCTCCGGTCCTCTGCTGGACCGGATCGACCTGCATGTCGAGGTGCCGGCCGTGGCCTACCGCGACCTGTCCGACAGCCGTGAAACCGAGTCATCCACCGTCATTGCCTCCCGGGTGATCCGGGCACGCCAGGTGCAGCAGGAACGGTTCACCGGCACCAAGGTGCACTGCAATGCCCAGATGAACGCCCGCCTGATCAAGAAGCATTGTGAGCTTGATGCCGCCGGTCACCGGATGCTGGAACTGGCCGGAGACAAGCTGGGCTTCTCGGCCCGCAGCTACTCCCGCATCCTCAAGGTGGCCCGCACCATTGCCGACCTGGCCGGATCTGAAGCGATCCATGAACCGCATCTGGCCGAGGCGATTCAGTACCGTAGTCTGGATAGAAAGGTTTCCCATGTCTGAAAAAATTTCAATCGATACCGACTACATCAAGCTGGACAGCTTCCTGAAGCTTGCCAACCTGGTCATGAGCGGCGGCGAGGCCAAGATCGTGATTCAGGAAGGCCAGATTCAGGTCAACGGAGCGGTTGAGACCCGCCGGGGACGCAAACTCTATCCCGGTGATACCATTACGCTTACCGGCAGCTCGAGCTTTCTGATCGAGCAGGCATAGCCGGACGACATTTCATAGGGGAGGTTGCCATGCTGCAGGAATTCAAGACCTTTATCATGAAGGGCAACGTGCTGGACCTGGCGGTTGGTGTAATTATCGGCGCTGCCTTTGGCAAAATCGTCAACTCTGCCGTCAACGACCTGATCATGCCGGTGGTGGGCCTGGCCTTGGGCAAGGTTGATTTCAGCAACCTCTTCATCAGCCTGAAAGGGGGCGAGTATGCGACTGTTGCGGCAGCCAAGGCGGCCGGTGCCCCCACCCTCAACTACGGTATCTTTCTCAACACAACCCTGGATTTTCTGATCATGGCGCTGGTGATCTTCATGATTGTCAAGGCCGCCAACAAGGTGCGCAAGACTGAAGAACCCGCTCCGGCACCGGCACCGCGTGAGTGCCCTTTTTGTAAATCAGCGGTGCATGACGAGGCAAGCCGTTGTCCTCACTGTACCTCACAACTGTAACCAGCCAACATGAAGACACTACCCCAAAAAGGACATTCCATACAAAACTAACCTGAACCACATACCAACTATAAAATTGCGGACAACGATGTCCTGACATTCCAACTCAAAGGAGTCGTTGTATGCAAAAACAGTTTATTGAAGAAATGATTGATTACATGCCATCCGTCAGGCGTTGCAAACAAAGTCTCGATGGGTTGGATCTTATCTGGTCGGTTATTTCAGCCAATGCTGAAATGAATTGTCCCCACGAAGCAGTGACTATTCTCTCCACCATGCAAAAGACCCAGGAAGGCTTTGGGGTTCTCGAAGAAAAACTCATTGAAAATCTAGTTGCCGAGAATATCAAGAAGGTTGTGCTGGATATCACCTCAAAGGCGCAGGTGGTCGTCGATATCATCATCCGTAACCTGTACGAACGGACTGCCGACGTCGGCTTTCTTGCAACCGACAATGACATCCGCCAGTTTATTCTCGGCAAGGTGCCGAAGGAGGCGATTGTGCAACGCCTCAAGGAATACCGCGACAAATATACCGTCTATGACGAGATCATCATCCTCGACACCTATAAAAGAGTGCTGGCAAATCTTGACGAAACAAGCGGTATCATTTCCTCAAAGGACCCGCTGGTCATGGACACCATCCAGCAGGACGGCTATCTGGAGAGCTTCAAAAAATCTGATCTACGCCCCATGAACGACCGTTCCCTGATCTATTCACAAAAGATTGAAGACCCTGAATCAGGCAACGTGATTGGTGTTCTCTGCCTCTGTTTCAGGTTTGAAAACGAAATGGAGGGCATTTTTGCCAGCCTGAAGAACAAAGGGGACAAATCCATTATGTGCCTTCTTGATGATAATGGGCTGGTGATCGCCTCCAGCGATGAATCATCGGTCTCCCTGGGGAAGGCATTCCCCATTCAGGAAGACAGCGCCTACAGTGTCATTGAACACAATGGCCGGGATTATCTCGCCAAGACCTGCAAGACCAGAGGCTACCAGGGGTTCTTTGGGCTGGGGTGGCAGGGCCATGTCATGGTTCCTGCGGACGCCTTTAAGGCAGCAACAGGGCTGCTGGGCGAGATTGATGCTGAAACCCTCGACAACATCATGCAGTACGCTGACTCGTTCTGCCCGGATCTGAGTGCCATCGTTTCCGGGGCCGACGATATCAACCTGGCACTGCGCCGGGTGGTCTGGAACGGCCAGGTCATGGCGGCCGGCGGCAAGGGCGATCTGGTGCGGCTCAAGGCGATCCTGCGCCAGATATCGAAAAACGGGCAAAAGACCCGGGAGGTGTTTGAGAGTTCGATCTCAAACCTGTACCAGACCGTTATTTCATCAAGTCTGTCAGACGTGAAATTTATTGCACGGCTGATGATCGACATCATGGATCGCAACCTGTACGAGAGGGCGAATGACTGCCGCTGGTGGGCGCTGACCAATGATATCCGCAGGGTGCTGAGCTTGTCGGAGCGGAGTGAAGACGATCTGCAGACAATTACCGATATCCTGATCTACATCAACTCGCTCTACACGGTCTATACGAGGATTTTTGTGTATGACACGGATGGCACCATTGTGGCGGCGAGCAATCTGCATGGTGACAACATTAATCTGGTCGGCAAGAAGTATGATCAGGCCCAGCTGCATAAGGTTATGGGGCTCGACAACAGCCAAAAATACTCGGTTTCAGCGTTTCAGAAGACCTGGCTGTATGGTGAATGCGAAACCTATGTCTATAACGCAGCTATTCGATCCCTGGATGACACCGCTACGGTTGTTGGAGGTATCGGGATCGTCTTTGATGCTGCCCCGGAGTTTATGGCGATGCTGAACGACAACCTGCCTCAAAAGAGCGGGGCCTTTGCCGTCTTTACCGATAGAAGCGGCGTTGTTATTTCAACCACCTGCGACGACTACCGGATCGGTTCCAGGCTCACACTTGACCATGATTTTTTTGCACTGCCGAACGGTGAAGGGATTTCCCGGATCATTGTGCACCGCCAGAAATATTTTATCGTCGGCTGTATGACCTCATGTGGATATCGGGAATACAAGAACAGCGGTGACTACAAAAATGACCTAATCGCGTTTGTCTTTGTGCCGATCGGGGATGTCCGGGACAGGCCGGCCAGTCAGACCAACGCAACCTACAACACCGGAACCATTAAGAGTGCCGAGACGGTTGAGCTTGCGACGTTTATCGTAAGCGACAAAATCTACTCACTGCCTGCTGCATCGGTTGTTGAGGCTGTTGAGGCCGATAAACTAGTGCCACTGCCCGGTTCAAAGCCGTACCTGGTCGGAACAACCCCGTTTGTTACGGCTGAATTCGGCGGTACCCCGCAAGTTGTTCCGGTCATCAACCCAAAGCTGTTGTTCAATCAGAAAAAGGGGATTGTACCGCATCAAGGGCTGCAAACCACGGCACTCGAGTTGTCCTACAAAGACCATATCGTGATCATCAGGACAGCCAAAGGGCTGGTTGGGCTTTTGGTGCAGGATCTTGACGCCGTGCCGGAATTTGACGCATCCCGATTAGAGCGTGTCCCACCGATTATCGGTGCCGACTCAGGCTATGTAAAAAGCATCATCAAGCCGGAGATGTGTGGAAAGATTGATGATATGCTGGTTGTACTCGATCCCGATTTGCTGGTAGAAGAGATACAGAGGGTGAATGTGGGCCATGCATGATTTCATCCTGATGAACCGCACTGATTTGAGAAACAAACCTGAAGAAGGGAGCCTACCATGAAACGCCTGATCATCATTGTTACCCTGCTTGCGTTCATTATCCTTGCAGCCAATGCCGCCCTGGCTGCCCCGGCCCAGCTGACCTGGTACGGCCATGCCGCCTTCAAGGTGGTCACCCCCAACGGCAAGGTGCTGCTGGTGGACCCCTGGATCAGCAACCCGTCCAACCCCAACGCTGAAAAGGATCTGGCCGGGCTGACCAAGGTTGATCTGATCTTTCTGACCCACGGCCATGGCGACCATATCGGTGATGCGGTGGAGATCGCCAAGAAGACCGGCGCCAAGCTGGTGGCCACCTTTGACCTGCAAAAGGCGATGGTGGCCTACAAAGGCTTCCCGGCCAAGCAGGCCGAGCGGGCTGAAACCGGCAGCTTTGGCGGCACCATCAGCCTGCTGGATGGCGAGGTGACGGTGCTGTTCGTACCGGCCATCCACGGTGCCAGCATGGATACCCCCAACGGTCCGGTCTATGCCGGTGAGCCGGGAGGCTTCCTGATCAGCGTCAAAAATGGCCCCCGTATCTACCATACCGGTGACACCGACCTGTTCAGCGATATGGCGCTGTTGAAAGGCCAGGTTGATCTGATGCTGGTCTGCATCGGTGACAAATTTACCATGGGGCCGGTCCGGGCAGCCCAGGCCGTGGAGATGATCCGCCCAAAAAAGACCATTCCGATGCATTTTGGCACCTTCCCGGCCTTGACCGGCACCCCGGAACAGTTTAAAAAGGCTCTACGCCGTTACGGCCTTGAATTTCTGATGCATCAGATGACGGTGGGAGAAACCATTACCTGGAAGTAATGATCTCGCCAAAATAATTTTACCTGCTTTGCCCTGAATGGTTGGCAAGCAGCCGGAGAACAATGGGATGGCCTGTTATTTCTTGCGTTTTGCCGTTATTTCTTTGCTTCTCATCCTGCTTGCCGCCTGCGATAGAACAAACAGTTCAAAGACGGGTGCTTCCATAAAGACCAGCATTACCTTTCTGCACTATTTTACCGACTCCATGAACGGCGGCCTGGATGATATGGCCAAGATTTTTAACAGCCAGAATAGCCGTTATGATCTCAAGCCGATTCCCCTGGATCACGAATCATTCAAGACCAGCATCAGACACAATCTTGAAGCAGGCAACCCTCCTGATCTTTACTCCTATTGGGCAGGTGCTCGAACAGCTTCGATTATCGAGTATCTGGAACCGATTGACGATGTCTGGGCGCAGACCAGGCTTGATGAGCGCTTCTCGCCTGCGGTTATTAAGGCAGCCTGCGAGTACAACGGCAAAAAGTATTTTATACCCTTGACGCAACACTACATCGGTTTCTTCTACAACAAAAAGGTCTTTGCCGCCCATGGCCTGACTCCCCCCAAAACCTGGAAAGAATTCCTGAACGTTTGCGCGATCCTAAAATCAAAAGGGATCACTCCGATTGCCCTTGGCGCCAGGGAAAAATGGCCAGCCCAATTCTGGTTTGATCTGCTACTCCTGCGGACCGCTCCCTATGAGTTCCGCCAAGCGCTGATGCAGGGAAAGATTGGCTACCAAGACCCTCGTGTGTCCGCAGTTTTTGAACAGTGGCAGCAGCTTATACAGAAGGGATACTTTAACCGGAACCTCAATGACCTGTCGTGGGATAGCGGCGCAAATGAGCTCGTATACACCGGCAAGGCGGCAATGACCTTAATGGGCACCTGGGTGATCGGTTATTTCACGAATACCTCTCACAAATGGGTTGCCGGCAAAGACTTTGATTTTTTCCCGTTTCCGATCATTGACCCCACCCTGCCATTGGTTTCCATGGGGCCGATTGACGGTCTGGTGGTCCCCCGCAAGGCAACCAACAAAGACGGTGCCAAGCAGGTCATGGCTTTTCTGACCGCTGCAGCCCCGCAGGAAGCCCTGAGCAAAGGCTCTGGTGCGCTTGCTCCCAGCCGGACCGTACCCGTATCTTTTTATGGAGATATCCAGAGGCGCGTCCTGCAGGAGATTGCACGCAGCAGCCACTTTGCCTTTAATTATGATCTGTCAACACCACCTGAAATAGCAGAGATCGGGCTTAACGCCTTCACTGAATTTCTCGAATTCCCGGCAGACCGCCAGACGATCCAACAGAAACTGGCAACGGATGCAGCCAGTCAGTTCCGGAAGCTGAAGGCCAATCAAAAATGATTGCGGGCTTCCTGTTACGATTAAAATTTGGACAAAAAGTCCGCTTCAGCTTTACTGCCATGCTGCTTCTCATGGTGCTCTATGCTGCCGTGGCCGGCATTACCGTCTTCTCGATCACCACACAGATGAACGATCTCTGGAAGATTGAGCAGATGATCCGAACCGTTAACCAGATTACCATTTCTGAGCGCAGCTTTACCCACACACTTTCCCGCAAGGATGCAAACCAGGTATACCAGCTGCTTGAATCTGCCCGCTTACAATTGCAAGAGATCCCGGGGCGATTGGAGTCAGGCAGCAATGGTGCTGGAATCAGCACGCAGATAGAACGTTTTAAGGGGAACTTTCAAAAGTTTGTGGTTGAGAAGGACCAGACCGCAGCACTTGAAAGCAGGGTCATCGCCCTTGGCAGAAAACTGGAGACATCAACAGCCCGGGCCCGGGCCATCACCAGGCTTACATTTGATAGCGATGAATTCTACAGCAGCATCAACCAGCTGTTTGATCTTCAGAGGCATGGCCAGGAACAGCATGCAGGCTGGGCACTTTCTACTTCCAAGAAGCTGCGTCCTCTTATTGACAAGCTTGTTGCATCCGGCAATCAGATAAAAAGTACGCATGCAGACAGTCTGACGCAGCGGCATTTTTTTCTGATTATCCGTGATGCCAAAGAGTACGTCTCCGCTTTTGAACGTTTTCTGTTCTACCAGCAGCAGACAGCAAAAACCGAACAGGAACTTACTGCCGCTTCGGAGCAGATCAACCGGATCTGCGAAACCTTTGAAAGTAAAGTCAGACAGGGCATCCGCCAACGAATATTCGCTGCTTCTGTTTTCATGCTGGCACTTTTCATTACTTTCATTGTTGCGGGACGGTTCTTATCATCGTTTCTCTCGCGCCAGATTACCCGGCCGGTCGGCGAACTGGTGACGGCCACCCGGCAGATCTCCGATGGAGACCGAACGGTACGGGCATCTGTCGGTGTTGATGATGAGATTGGAGAGCTGGCACGCTGTTTTAATGCCATGACCGAAAATCTCCAGCGGACTGAACAAGAGCTGCTTATGTACAATCAGAACCTGGAACAGCGGGTTCAGGAGCGGACCGAAGAACTGCAGGAATCCAATCAAATGCTGCGGGAGGCTCAAGAGCAGGCAGAAGCGGCCAATATGGCGAAGAGCCGGTTTTTGGCAAATATGAGCCATGAAATTCGCACCCCGATGAACGGCATCATCGGTATGGCGCAGCTGCTTGCAACAACCGATCTGAACAACGAACAGCAGGGGTATGTCGCATCCATCAAACAATCCGGCAGGAATCTGGTCCAGTTGATCAATGACATTCTGGACCTTTCGAAAATTGAGGCACACAAGATTGAACTTGACACCCATGACTTTAATCTTGAAGCGGAAATTGCCAGCACCAGCAACCTGCTCACTCTCCACGCCCGGGAAAAGGATTTAACCTGTACTACGGTTATAGACCCTGAAGTTCCGCTGCTGTTAAAGGGTGATGCCTGGCGGCTGCGCCAGATCATCACGAACCTGCTTGGCAACGCCATTAAATTTACTCAAAAAGGTGCCGTTTCGCTGCATGTCAGTCTGGAGGAGCAGAATCAGCACCAAGCCACCCTGCGTTTTACCGTACAGGACAGCGGTATCGGCATTGCCGCTGACAAGCTGGAGCAAATCTTTGCCCCCTTTACCCAGGCAGATACCTCAACCACCCGTTCGTTTGGCGGCACAGGCCTGGGGCTGACTATTTCGCGGCAGCTGGTTGAGTTGATGGGCGGAACGATCGGTGTTGAAAGCAGTGAAGGTACGGGTTCAACCTTCTGGTTTACCGTCCCTCTGGCAAAACAGCCTGAAGGAACGGTTTCCGGGGGCAGTTACCCCGCAGCGGGTAGCCTGCCGCAACAGGTGGTGCCCCTGTTGCCGGCTGCCGATACCATCCGTCTGTTGCTGGCTGAAGACGAGCCCACCAATCAGATCTTTATACGATCAATACTGCAGAAATTTGGTTACCAGCTGGACTTGGCGCAAAATGGGCGTGAAGCGCTGGATTTACTGAAAAAGAACGACTACACGCTTGTACTGATGGATTGTATGATGCCGGTGCTGGACGGCTATACCGCAACGGCTGCAATCCGGGACCCCGCCTCGGCAGTCAGGAATCATGCCATACCGGTAATTGCCCTGACTGCCAACGCCATGCGGGAAGACAGAGACAAATGTCTTGCTGCCGGTATGGATGATTATCTGGCTAAACCGCTTGAGGTACCGGAACTGCTGGCCTTACTGCAGAAGTGGACAGCTCCGGCAGCTGATGAGTAACAACGTTGCTCCCGGTTCTGCCGGCTCAACAATGTGCCCTGCCATGCCAACGACGTTGCTCAGCTGAATGTACCTAGAGGGATTCTGCCGAAGCGGGGAAAGCCCGCCGGATATTGAATGACAAGGAACCGTACGATCTCTACCAAGGCCCGTTGCACCTGCAGCGGGCCTTTTCCGTATCGTATACCTACCGATCGGTAAGTTGCCAATTGACAGCTGCAACGGAATCCTCTATATACCGATCGGTAAACACCCTTTTCCGAAAGGCCGCCATGTCAACGCAACCTGTTTCCGATACATCCGGCAATGTACGTCAGCGCCTGCTGGATGCCGCCCTGCAGCTGTTTTCCAGTAAAGGCTATGCCGCCACCTCGGTGCGTGAGCTGGTGGAGGCGGCCGGTGTTACCAAGCCGGTGCTCTACTACTACTTTAAAAACAAGGAAGGGCTCTATCTGGCCCTGTTGGGGGATGGACTGGCTGAGTTTCATCAGGTGGCAGAGCAGGCCCGTCTGGCGCCCGGTTCAGTACGGGAGCGGATCTGCGGCTACTGCACGGCGCTGCTGGATATCTTTGTTGGACGGCTGCCGGTGGCGCGACTGATTTACGCCATCTACTACGGTCCGCCCCAAGGCGCGCCGCACATCGATTTTGAGGCCTCCTTCAGCACCATGCTGGCCCATATGGAGCAGCTGGTCAACGAAGGGATCAGCACCGGCGAGTTTCGTAAGGTTGACCCGGTTGATACGGCCTGGGCCATTGTGGCGCTGCTCAATACCGCCATGGAAGAACAGTTCAACCAGACCAAGCCGGTGCGGGTTGATCGCGCCGGTTTGCTGCGGCTTTTGTCACTTTTGTTTGAAGGGATCAGGAAATGAAACGATATACCGCAATACTGATGACAGTAGCGCTGGCCCTGCTGGCAGGCTGCAGCAAAAAACAGGCGGCAACGGTCAAACCGCCGCTGGCGGTGGAGCTGGCAACCGTGGCAGCTGCTGAACTGATTGAAGGGGTTGAGGTGACCGGCACTCTGGAGCCGAAGTTCAGCGCCGACGTCAAGACCCAGATCCCCGGCCTGGTCAAAGAGGTCTATGTAACCCAGTGGGTGCGGGTCCACAAGGGCCAGCCGTTGGCGCGGATCGATGTGGCGGAAACCGAGGCGCTGACCAAACGGGCCGAGGCTGCCGTGGTGGCGGCCAAGGCCCAGCTGGCCCAGTCGCAGGTTTCCCTTGCCCGGGCTGAGCGGGAAGAGGCGCGCTCAGTCAAGCTGAAGGAGGCCGGTCTGGCCACCCAGCAGGCCGTGGATGACAGCCGCACCGAGACCGCTGCAGCCAGGGCAAGGCTTGATTCGTCAAAGGCCCAGATCCGGGTGGCAGAGGAAGAGCTGCGTCAGAGCCGGGCCCGCCTTGGCAAGGGCCTGGTCACGGCGCCGCTGGATGGCGTGGTTGCCCTGCGGGATGTCAATGTGGGTGATCTGGCCAGCGACGCTGCAGCAGGCAAGCCGATCTTCCGGGTGGTGGACAACCGGGTCCTGAACCTGACCGTGACCGTGCCGTCGGTTGACTCGGCCAGGATCAAGGTGGGCCAGCCGCTTGAGTTTAGCGTGGATGCCCTGCCCGGCAAGCTGTTGAGCGGCAGGGTCATGTTCATCAACCCGGAGCTGAACACGGCAGACCGTTCATTGAAGGTGGTGGCCGAGGTGCGGAACCAGCCGGAGCTGCTGAAAGGCGGCCTGTTTGCCAAAGGCCGGATCATAACCGGCAAGCGGGCCGGTGTGCTGCAGGTACCCCGGGCAGTGCTGGGGCAGTATGACAGTGCTGCCCGGACCGCCAGCCTGTTTGTGGCAGAAGGGCAGATAGCCCGCCAGCGCCAGCTGAAGACCGGTGCGGCCAATGGCGACCTGATCGAGGTCAGGGAAGGGCTGAAGCCGGGCGAAAAATATGTCAGCCGGGGCGCGTTTACCCTGCGGGATGGCGACCGGATAGCGGTACAGGGCGCAGGAGCTACCAAGTGATCCTCTCAGACCTGTCCATCAAACGGCCGATCTTTGCCACGGTGATGATGCTGGCCCTGGTTGCCCTGGGGTTCTTCTCCTACAAGCGGCTTTCAGTGGAGATGTACCCCAATGTTGAGATGCCGGTGATCTCGATTGTCACCAAGTATCCCGGCGCCTCGCCGGAAACCGTGGAGCGCGAGGTTTCCAAACGGGTGGAGGAGGCGGTCAACCAGATCGCCGGGATCAAGCATGTCACCTCCTATTCCCGCGAGTCGGTCTCCACGGTGGTGGCTGAATTCCGGCTGGAAGAGCGGACCAACGAGGTGGCCCAGGAGGCCAGGGCCAAGATCAGCTCGATCCGCGGCCAGCTGCCCAAAGAGGTGGAAGAGCCGATCATCCAGAAGCTGGATTTCAATGCCATGCCGTCGGCAGCAGTGGCAATCCAGTCCAGCAGCCTCTCCCAGCGCGACCTGACCACCCTGGTGGACAAGAAGATCCGCAAACGGTTTGAAAGTGTCACCGGTGTGGGCAAGGTGGAACTGGTAGGGGGCGCCAAGCGCGAGGTGAATGTCGAGGTGGACCCGGTCCGGCTGGACTCCTTAGGGCTGGGGGTCAATGACCTGGTGAACGGCCTGAAGGGGGAGAACATCAACACCCCGCTGGGCAAGATCACCAAGTCAACGGCCGAATACCCGCTGCGGATCGAGGGCAAGCCTGAACAGGCTGACAGCTACAGCAGCATGGTGATTGCCGCCCGCAACAACCGGCCGATCAGCCTGGGGGAGGTGGCCAGGGTCACCGACGGGGTGGAGGAGCGCCGCAAGCTGGCCCTGGTCAACGGCCAGCCTGCCATTGGTCTGGATATCTACAAGCAGTCCGGCGCCAACCAGGTCCAGGTGGTGGATAACATCAAGAAGGTGATGCAAAAGGTTAAAGCTGAAATGCCGCCAGGGGTGACCATCTCGCTGGTACGGGACGGCTCGATCATGACCCGCCAGTCACTGGCCGATGTGGAGGAGACCCTGCTGGTGGGCGGTATCCTGACCGTACTGATCGTGTTCATGTTCATCAACTCCTGGCGTTCCACCGTAATCACCGGTGTGACCCTGCCGATCTCGGTCATCTCCTCCTTTATCGTGATGAACGCCATGGGGATGACCCTCAACGTGATGACCCTGATGGCGCTGTCACTGGCCATTGGCCTGCTGATCGACGACGCCATCGTGGTGCGGGAGAACATCGTGCGCCACCTGGAACTGGGCAAGGACCATATGGAGGCCTCCCGCTTCGGCACGGCCGAGATCGGCCTGGCGGTCTTTGCCACCACCATGTCGATCCTGGCGGTGTTTGTGCCGGTGGCCTACATGCGGGGGATCGTGGGGCGCTTCTTCTTCCCGTTCGGCATCACGGTCTCATTTGCGGTGCTGGTCTCGCTGTTTGTCTCCTTTACCCTGGACCCAATGCTCTCCTCCCGCTGGCATGACCCCTCGATCCACAACCGGGGCAACCGCAAAGGGCTGGCCCGCTGGCTGGAACAGTTCAACGACTGGTTTGACCGCAGCGCCGACAAATACCGCGGCATAATCGCCTGGGCCCTGCAGCACCGGCGCAAGGTGGTGATCTCAGCCGGAATCGCCTTTGTGCTGGGCCTGGTGGTGATGGCAACCCTGGAATCATCCTTCATGTCCAAAGAGGACACCAGCGAATTCCAGATCTCCTTCCAGGCGGCACCGGATGCCAGCATCAAGGAGAGCGAAGGCCGCCTGCAGCAGATGCTGGCCCTGATCAAGGATATCAAAGAGATCAGCCACACCTACGCCACCATCGGCGCCGGCGACAACGGCACGGTGCGGGACGGCCTGCTGTACGTCAAACTCAAGGAGAAATCGGAACGTACCCGGGGCATGTTTGAGATTCAACAGGTCATTCGGGAGCGGTTCCGCAGCATTGCCGGGATCAACTTCTCGCTTGAAGAGGTGGGGGCGATCGGCTCGGCTGCCAAACCGCTCAACGTCAACATCAAGGGGGATGATACGGCCCGGCTCAAGAAGTACGCAGCCCAGCTCAAGCAGGAGATGTACAGCATTCCCGGTGTTGTGGATATCTCCGCCACCCTGGAGTACGACACCCCGGAATACCGGCTGCGGGTGGACCGGGAAAAGGCCCGCTCTGCCGGGGTCTCCTCCAGTGCCATTGTGGACAGCCTTTCACGGCTGATCGGCGGGGAGGCGGTCTCCTCCTATGAAGATGAGGACGGTGATGCGGTTGACCTGCGGGTACGCCTGCCCAGGCAGCTGCGGGAGCATCCGGCCCAGGTGCGGGAACTGAAGATCTCGGTCAGCGATCCCGACGGCAGCACCCGGCTGGTGCCGCTGGCCAGTATCACCAGCGAGGCCGTGGCCTCCTCCCCCACCGAGATCAACCGCCGTGACCTTTCCCGCCTGGTAACGGTCTCGGCCAACCTGGACAACCTGCCGATCGGCACCGCGGTCAAACAGGTGGAAGAGGTAGCCAAGCGGATCAAGATGGAGCCGGGCTACAGCATCGGCTTTTCCGGCGAGGCCGAGGATATGGCCGAATCGTTCGGCTACATGGGTGAGTCGCTGATCCTGGCGGTGCTGTTCGTCTACCTGATCCTGGCCGCCCAGTTCGAGTCGTTCTTTGAACCGCTGGCGATCATGTTCTCCCTGCCGCTCTCCATCGTGGGGATGGCCGGCATGCTGCGGATCACGGGCGACACCATCAACATCATGTCCCTGATCGGCCTGATCATGCTGATGGGGCTGGTCACCAAGAACGCGATCCTGCTGGTGGACTATGCCAAGGTGCTGCGAAAACGGGACGGGCTGGAGCGCACCGCAGCGGTGATCGAGGCGGGCCGCACCCGGTTGCGGCCGATCGTCATGACCACCCTGGCCATGATCTTCGGCATGCTGCCGCTCTTCTTCGGTATCGGTGCCGGTGGCGAAGGCCGGGCGCCGATGGCCCGCGCCGTGGTGGGGGGGCTGATCACCTCATCCGTGCTGACCCTGATCGTGGTGCCGGTGATGTACACCTATCTGGATGATTTCAGCCTCTGGTTGAAACGGAAGTGGAAAGGCGAACAGCACTGATGCAAAAAGCAACCCCCCTCAATCCCCCCTTGTCAGGGGGGAAGCATATTGGATGTGCTGTTAGCCCCCTCCCTGACAAGGGAGGGCGGGGGGTGGGTTTCCTGCAGTACAAGACAACGCTTACTAGCCTTGCACGGAGTAACCGTAAGAACCCGACAGTGGCTGAACAGAAAATGTGGCAGGAACTTCTACGCAACAAGCAGTTTTTTAACTACAAATTCACCCGCCAAAAACCGATCGGGGGCTATATCGTCGATTTCTACTGCTCTGACTTGCAACTCGTAATTGAAATTGATGGTGACAGCCATGCAGAGGCTGTCGAATATGATGCTGAGCGGACCAGAATATTGGAAGCTTATGGCCTTACGGTTGTTCGCTATACCAACCACGAAATCATGCACAACCTTGAAGGTGTCTATGATGATCTAAGACGCAGGATTAAACATGCCTGACACCTGCCCCACCATACTGCTGGACTCCTGCAGCGCAGACCGTTTCAGCGCCTCCTGGCGCTTTTCCGGCCATGTTGGCACCCTCGCTGCCATGACTGCGGATCAGGTACTGTCGGTACTGCTGCAGGCCGAGACCGCCACCCGGCAGGGTTTTTATGCGGTGGGGTTTGTGGCCTATGAGGCGGCCCAGGCGTTCAATCCGCACCTGCCGGCGCTGCCTCCCAGGTCAGGTCTGCCGTTGGCCTGGTTCAGCCTGTTCAGGGAGCGCCATTGCGTAACAGCGGGGGATGGCCTGCCGGACCGTGCAACTGCCACACCGGGGCTCCAGCCTGCCTGCAGTCCGGCCGACTACGGGATTGCGATCAGCCGGATTCACACGGCGATTGAGCAGGGTGAAAGCTACCAGATCAACCACACCTTTCCACTGCAGGGGCAGTGGCAGGGTGATCCGCGACAGCTGTATCGCAGCCTGTTGCTGGCCCAGCGTCCCGCCTTCGGTGCCTATCTGGAGACCGGCAGCCACACCATCATCTCTGCCTCGCCTGAGCTGTTTTTTGCCGTACAGGGAGAGACCATCACCACCAGGCCGATGAAAGGGACCGCCCCCCGTGGACGCTTTCCTGCCGAGGACCGGGCACTGCGGGAGCAGCTGCAGCAGGATATGAAGGAGCGGGCCGAGAACCTGATGATCGTGGACCTGCTGCGCAACGACCTGGGGCAGCTGGCCCGGACCGGCACGGTGCAGACCGAGAGGTTGTTTGAGGTAGAGACCTATCCCACCGTGCATCAGATGACCTCCACCATCACGGCCAAGCTGAAGCCTGATACCAGCGTGCCAGCCCTGTTCAAGGCCCTGTTCCCCTGCGGGTCGGTCACCGGTGCTCCCAAGCGTCGCAGCATGGAGCTGATCAGCGGGCTTGAACAACAGCCCCGCGGCATCTACTGCGGCGCCATCGGCTATCTGGCACCGGGGGGCGAGGCAGCCTTTTCCGTGGCGATCCGCACCCTGCTGCTGGAGCAGCAGACCGGCCGGATCAGCATGGGGGTGGGCAGCGCCATTACCTGGGATGCCCGGGCCACCAGCGAGTACGCCGAATGCCTGAACAAGGCCGCCTTTCTCAAGCCGCGACCGCAGCCCAGGCTGCTGGAATCGCTGCTGCTGGAGCAGGGCAGCTATCCCCGCCTGGAGCAGCACCTTGAACGGCTTTGCTGGTCTGCATCCCGGCTGGGCTATTGCGGTAACCGGGAACAGATCAGACAGGCGTTGCTGGCCCATGCCGCCGGCACAACCGGTCAGCATAAAACCCGTTTGTTGCTGGCTCCGGATGGCAGTCTGCAGATCGAATCAGCACCGTTGCAGCAGCTCCAACAGCCGCTCAAGGTTGCCCTGGCCACCACCCTGGTGGACCCGGCTGAGCTGTTGCTGTACCTCAAGACTGAACAGCGCGAACATTACGACCAGGCCCGCCAGGAACAGCCTGAGGCGGACGAGGTACTGCTCTGCAACAGACGGGGGGAGCTGACCGAAGGCAGTTTCACCAACCTGGTGCTGAAGCTGGATAACCGCCTGGTAACACCGCCGCTGGCCAGTGGGCTGCTGCCCGGCGTGATGCGCCAGCAACTGCTGGAGCAGGGCACCATCGAAGAACGGCTCCTGTACCCGCAGGATCTGCAGCGGGCCGAGGAAATCTGGCTGATCAACAGCGTGCGGGGCTGGCTGCGGGCCGAGCTGATTAAAGGAGTAGAGACGTGAACGGTAGATTAACAGTACTGAATAGTTCAAACCAACCCCCCTCAATCCCCCCTTGTCAGGGGGGACGTATCTTGTGGGTAACGGGAGCCCCCTCCCTGACAAGGGAGGGCGGGGGGTGGGTTGTCTGCCTTAAGAACTCTGCAATATTCGCGATCATCCTGATCGTCATCTCTGCCACATCAGCCCTGGCAGCCCCCCGGCTCTTGACCCTGGAGGACTGCCTGAGCATCGCCTTGGAGCAGAACCTGGATATCCGGAAGGCCAGGGAATATGCCAACTATGTCCAGGGCAAATATGTCGAAGAGCGGGCTGCTGCCCTGCCGCAGCTGGGTCTGCAGGCCGGGTTCGGCTACAGCAAGGATGACAGCACCAAGGCACTTTACGGAGCAGCCCAGATGCAGGCCAACCGCAGCGTGGACCTCTCTCTGTCCCAGCCGCTCTACACCTGGGGCAAAATCGGCGCGGCCCTCAAAGCGGCCGAGGTGGGGCTCAAGACCGCCGACCAGCAGTTGCGGCTGTTCCGTCAGGCCGCCTTCAGGGATGTCTCGATCGCCTTTTATGACGTGCTGCTGGCCAAGGAGCTGCACCGCCTGGCCCAGGAGACTCTGGCCCAGAAGGAACGGCACCACACCGAAGCCAGGCGCAAGTTTGAGACCGGGGTAGCCACCGACTATGATCTGCTGGCAGCCGAGGTGGAGCTGCAGAATGCCCGGCCCGAGCTGATCCGCACCGCAAACAGCATCCGTACCAGCCGGGAACGGCTGCGCTTTCTGCTGGGGGCAGACCAGCCGGAACTGGATGTGGTGGGCAGGATCGAGGCCAGGCCGGAACAGGTCGCGGGCTTTGACGAATCGCTCACGATCGCCCTGGATAAACGGCCTGAACTGGCCAATCAGAAACTGCAGATCGGCATCAACCAGGAACTGGTCACCATTGCCAATGCCGATGACAAGCCGCGCCTGGATCTGAAAGGCACGGCCGGCTGGCACCAGCTTGAGGTTTCTGATCCGGGGCCGCGCAGACAATCGGACGGCCCGGCCTGGAATGCCGGTATCTACCTGACCTTTCCGTTCTTTGACGGCCTGCGCAGCCGGGGCCGCACCCAGCAGGCCCGCAGTGACCTGCGCACCAGCCAGTTGCAGGAGCAGAAACTGCGGGACAGCATTGCCCTGGAGCTGCGCACGGCCCGCTACAGCCTGGCTGAGGCCGCCGAGACGATCACCGCCCTGTCCGGCACGGTCAAACAGGCGGAACGGCTGTTGCAGATGGCAGAAAAGGGATTTGAGTACGGGGTCAAGACCCGGCTTGAGGTGGATGATGCCCAGACCAACCTGCTACGGGCCCAGAGCAACCTGGCCCGGGCCAACCGGGATTACCTGACGGCCCGGGTCAACCTGCAGTGGGCCATGGGGATTGCGGGGGAGTAGCAAACCTGCGCAGCACCCGGTGCTCCGCCCCCCGGGCTGACAAGCTGCTCTGAAACAGCAGAAATGCATCGACCGCCACCTCCGGCAGTTCGGGCTGCTGCTTCAGCAGCAACGCGGCTACCTGCTGCGGATTGACCTGCTTGCAACGGGCCAGGGTGATGTGGGGGGTAAAGGGACGCTGTTCCAGCATGATGCCGCAGGCCATTGCCGCAGCCTGCACCTGGCGGGCCAGTTGCTGCAGCGCCGGGTTGGACTGCAGGCCGATCCACACCACCCGCGGATGACGCTGATCAGGGAAACAGCCCAGCTGCTCAAATCGCAGGGTAAACGGTTCAAAACTGACACCTTCAAGCGCCTTACCAAGCAGCCCAAGCTGCTGCTCTGCCAGCTCCCCCAGAAACGCCAGCGTCAGATGCAGTTGCTCCGGCCGCACCCAGCGGACCCCGGGCAGTTCCTCGTGCAGGAGCGACAGCTGCTGTTGCACGACCTCAGGCAGCTCTATGGCCACAAACAGCCGCATCAGTCGCCGGAGGCCTTCAGGTTGTAGACCGGCTGCAGGATCTGCTTGATCTCAACCGTTTCCTGCAGATGCTTCTCGATGGCAGAGAGCGGCTTGTAGGCAAACTTGCTCTCATCAAAGGTGTCGCGGCTGATGGAGGTGGAGAAGACATGCTGCATGGAGTCGGCATACTGGCGCATGCTGAACTGTCCCTCCTGAAGCCTGCGAAACATCTCCTTGCGGCCATGCAGGCGGCCGGCGCCGTGGGGTGCCGAGCGGTTGTAGGCCGGGTTCCCCTTGCCGGTCCCCAGGATGGTGCCGTCAGCCATGTTGAGCGGGATGATCACCGCCTCACCGGCCCGGGCCGAGATGGCCCCCTTGCGCACCAGCCCATCCTGCTCCGAGATGTAGTTGTGCACCGACTCCACCACCTGCCCCTCATCCAGTTCCTGATCAAAGAAGCCCAGCATGATCGCCAGCATCATCCGCCGGTTCAGCCGGGCATAGGCCTGGGCAGCCTGCATGCAGTGGATGTAGTCGGCGCCCCCTTCCTGCTGCGGCAGATACTCCAGGCCGCGCGGCACCTGAATATGGCGTTGCTCAGTGAAGCGCCGCGCCCTGGCCTGAAACTGCTCCGCCACCCGCTTGCCCAGGTTGCGGGAACCGGAATGGACAATCAGGTACAGCCTTCCGCTGGACTGCTCCCGGCCAATCTCGATGAAATGGTTGCCGCCCCCCAGGGTACCCAGTTGCAGCAGCGGCGGGATGAACTTGTTGATCTTGCCGGCCCGGTAGAAATCCGCTTCAATCCGCTTGCAAAGCGCAGCAGCCTGGGTCACCAGTGCTTTGGGCACGCTGCCTTCGCCCAGAAAGCGGTCGTTCTTGCGGGAGGTCATCCCCAGCGGGATCTGCTGACGGATGTAGCGATCCAGTGCGGCAAAATCGATCCGTCCCGGTCTGGCCAACGGAACCGCTGCCACGCCGCAACCGATATCCACCCCAACAATATTGGGGATCACCCCGCAGCCGAACCTGCCGGTAAAGCCGATCACACAACCGGCCCCGGCATGGGCATCCGGCATGATGGCGATCCTGCCTTCAAAGGCAGGATGCTCCTGAATCAGCCTGATCTGATCCCGGGCGTTCTGATCCAGCAGCTCGGCGTAAATGGCGATTTCCGGCATAATAAGACCCTACCAATGGAGATACGGCATCACTGACATGTCGTTGAAGTATAGCACATCAGTCTGCCCGTCCTGCCAGTTGAAATACATGCCTGCCCGTGCCCGGCATGGTCAAACAGGCGGAACGGCTGTTGCAGGTGACAGAAAAGGGCTTTGAGTGCGGGACCAAGACCCGGCTTGAGGTGGATGATGCCCACGACCAACCTGCAGTGGTCCATGGGGGGTGCAGGGGAGTAGCCATAACACCCTGGCTCCAGCTGTCTGACAGCTTTACCTGTCTGCAGTCCTGTTGCGCTTATGCTTCTTCAGTGGCAAGGGCTGACCTGCTGGCAACTCTGCTGGCAGGCCACAAGCGCGTTGCCAATGCACCCAGTGCCGCAAGTGTTGCCAGTGCCGTTACCGCCATCCATCCCCATGCAGCCTGCATCAGGCTGCCCAGTGCCGAACCAGCGGCCATGCCTATAAACAGACCTACGAACATGATCGCATTGAGGCGGCTCCGTGCACCGGGATCGATGCTGTAAATAATGGTCTGATGGGCAATCAGGGTGCCCTGCACGCCCAGATCAAAACCGATTGCACTGGCCCCAATCAGCCATAGTTGAGCATGGGGAGACAAAAACGGCAGAAAAAACATGGCAGCGAATGACAGGGCAACGAGTGCTGCACACAGTTTGGTCACCTGTTCAGGCCCTTGCCGATCGGCAACACGCCCGGCAACGGGGGCTGCCAAGGCGCCAGCCGCTCCAGCCAGGCCAAAGGCGCCAGCAGCCTGACTGCCGAGATGAAATGGCGCAGCATGCAGCATTATGGCCAGCGTTGACCAGAAGGCGCTGAATCCGACCGCCAGCAGGCCTTGCGCCAAGGTTGCTCGACGCAGCTCGCCATGGCGTTTCCACAACTGCACCAGCGATCGCATCAGTTCAGCGTATGGCACCTGCATGGTCGGCTTGAAGCGCGGCAGGCGGCGCCATGCCACCACACCTGTCAGCACAATGCTGGCGCTAGCGCCCCAGAAGACCGTGCGCCAGCCAAAGTGCTCTGCCACGTAACCACTGACCACGCGCGACAGTACAATGCCAAGCAACAGCCCGGTCATCACGGTGCCAACAACCCTGCCCCGTTGGGAGTCGGAGGCCAGGTGGGCTGCTGAAGGTACGATGTCCTGTGCCATGGTGGCGGAAAGACCGATCACCAGGCTGGCTGCCAACAGGCATAGGATCGAAGGCGCTACTGCTGCAGCCAGCAGTGCAAGGACCAGTACTGCTGCCTTGACGAGGATAATCCGCCGCCGGTCGTAGCGGTCTCCAAGCGGTGCGAGCAGCAGAATCCCCATGGCATACCCCAGTTGCGTCAAGGTTGGCACCAAACCCACTGCATGATCAGAGGCGCCGATAGCACCCCCCAGTATCCCCAGCATCGGTTGGCTGTAATACAGGGTGGCCACTGCCAGGCCGCCTCCCGCGGCTAAAAACACTACCAGTGCCGCTGTCAGCTGGTTTTCGGATGGTTGCGGGCAGCTTGGCTCTGTGCTGTTTTCAAGAGAGATGCTCATGTACAGGGTCCCCTGCAGTGCGTTAGTGCAGCTGCACTGCCAGCGTGAGGTTTTCAGCTGGCACTGTTTGTGTACTGCTTTGTTGGTTCAGATCTTAGGGCACTTTTACCTATTTATTAAATACATAATTATTGTTTCAGTTATACGTATTTGCTATTAATTACCTATGGAACTACGACATCTTCGCTATTTTGTGAACGTGGCCCAGGAACTCAGCTTTTCAAGGGCTGCTGAAAAACTGCTGGTGGCCCAGCCTGCGCTGAGTACGCAAATTATCGACCTGGAACAGGAGATCGGTACACCGCTCTTGTTGCGCAATACACGTTCGGTCCAGCTGACTGCCGCTGGCAAGGTGTTTCTGATCGAGGCTCAGGCGATTCTGGCTGCAGCGGATGCTGCAAAGGACAGGGCGTTGCGTACGTCGCGCGGCCAAGAGGGGCAATTGTCCATTGGGTTCTTTTCAGCGCCAACAATGCTTTTTCTGCCGGATCTGATACGTCGTTACCGGGCAATCTATCCAAATGTTGCCATACGTATGCACGAACTGACGCCGGACAGGCAATTGGCCGCATTCAGCCGTGGGGAAATCGATATCGGCTTTACCCGCCCGTTACCTCCCGGGTACCCGGATTTGGCAGGTGAGGTCTTGTTTCAGGAACATTTTCTTGCTGTAATGGCCGAAACGCATCCATTGGGATCTCGCCAGAGCATTCAACTCGACGAACTTGCTCAGGAACCATTTGTGCTGCTTGACCGGGCAGTGGCTGTTGGCCTGCATGATCATATTATTGCAGCCTGTCTAAAGGCAGGTTTTTCACCTCTGGTGAGCACTAGTCCTGATCTGATGTCAGCAGTGCTCACCATGGTGGCAGCGGAGCAAGGTGTCAGTATCGTTCCTGAAGGGGTCCAGAACCTGCGCAGCAATCAATTGGCCTTTGTGCCGCTCCTACCTGCATTGGAACCGATTCCGCTGATTGTCTGCTGGCACGCAAAAACAGATGCGCCAGCTCGTGATGCTTTTCTGCAGCTTATCAGGGAACAGCATGCTCAGGTCAAGAGCGACAGAGCAGGGTAGATGCCGGAAAGTTCAACAGAAAGTAGGGGATACCATGAAAGTTATCCTGTTTTTTGTGCTGCTTGCCCTGGCCGTTGTCTGCCCGGGCAGACAAACGGCTCAGGCCGACACCGGCCTGCCGCCTTTGCAGACCGTGCCGCAGGTTGACCTGAAACGCTACCTTGGGCAGTGGTACGAGATAGCCCGTTATCCCAACTGGTTTCAGAAGGGCTGCCTGGAGAGCAGCGCCAGCTATGCCTTGCGGGATGATGGCGATATTGAGGTGCTGAACCGCTGCAAGGATAGCGAAGATGGCAGGCAGCGTCAGGCAAAGGGGCATGCCTGGGTGGTGGACAGCGCCAGCAACGCTAAGTTGAAGGTCTCCTTCTTCTGGCCGTTCCGGGGGGACTACTGGATTATTGAGCTGGGCAGGGAGTACGAGTACGCCGTGATCGGCACCCCCAACCGCAAATACTTCTGGATTCTCAGCAGAACCCGCAGCATGGACGACACCCTCTATGCCGCCATCCTGCAGCGGGCCAAGCAGCAGGGCTTTGATCCGGGTCTGGTGGTCAGGCAGTAATGCTGCGTAACAGCTAAAACCAACCCCCCTCTATCCCCCCTTGTCAGGGGGGAAGCCTTTATGCTTCCTGCTTTCTCCTCCCCTGACAAGGGGAGGCCGGGAGGGGTTTTGCTGTAATTTTCATGCAGCGAGGTTGCGGCAGTAGCATTCTGAGCTATAGTTTCACCACTATCCAGACATCCCTATCAACATTTCAGGAGGCTCTATGAAATCGTTAATGGTGTTGGCATGTGGTATCATCGCGGCAGTCAGTATGGCTGCTCAGCCGGCTGGTGCAGAACCGGGCAAGGCGCAGGTCATCCAGCTCTGGGAACAGCAGCATAATGTCAAAGGCCGCGTACTTGACCTGAAAAGCCGGGGCGGCCAGCGCCCCACCAATGAGCTGAATGGGAAGAAATATCTGACCCCGGTGGGAACCTGCTGGGACTACGATCTGGTCGAGCTGCAAAAGTGCGGCTGCCGTCTGTTTGAAAAGGCCAGCGTCTGCTGCCGCCGCGGCAGCACCAAAGAGTGCGAAGTGCGGATCGGCACCACCACCAGCATGGTGGATTGTGCCAAGTACGGCAAACCCAAGTACGGACTATCCGGTACGGTTGAGCCGGAAGAGTGCAAGGTGCGCAAACAGGCTGCTGCCTGCTGGTCCCGCAAAGATCTGCTCTTTGGGCCCGGCGTGGCAATCGGCCCCTGCACGGAAAACGCCCCGGTCTTCACCTGTCCCAAAGGCCAGGACACCGTGACCGCATTCCTTGAGCGTCAATGCGGTCCGACACCGGAGGATTGCGGCTGTACCCTGGTGGAAGAGTGCTCCAAGCCCCAGGGGCTTGCCTGTTATACGCAATGGAAGGCAGACAAGCAGGCCATGGACTGTTTCTGGAGTGAACAGTACGATAACAACTACAAGCGCTGGAAGTGCTACGACGACCTGAAAAAATCCCGCCAATAACCAGAGTTTCTGCGTTTTTTTCGCTTGGCTGCAGGTTGGCCCTTTGTGCGCTGGACGTCATGGTACGGCAGCGCACAAAGGCAGCTGGCGGTCAGAGTCTGAATTGTGCCACAACCCCCTTCAAGTCATGGGCAAGCGTGTTGAGCTGCTGCGATGCCCTGGCCGAGTCATGGGCGCCGCTGGCGGTCTCTTGCACCGCCTCGGTTATGCGGGTCATATTGCCGCTTATTTCATGGGTCGTGGCGGTCTGCTGTTCCGCTGCCGTGGCGATCTGATGCAACTGCGCGGTCACATCGCCAATCTGGCGGAGAATGGCCTGCAAGGCCCCGCCCGAACGTTGCGCCTCATCAACCCCCAGCTTGACCTCGCCAACCCCCTGCTGCATCGAGGTGACAGCCTGGGCGGTTTCGGCCTGGATACTGGAAATCATCTCACCAATGGAGCGGGTCGCGCGGGTGGTGCGTTCTGCCAGTGCCCGCACCTCGTCGGCCACGACCGCAAAGCCGCGGCCCTGTTCACCGGCCCGGGCCGCCTCAATGGCGGCGTTAAGCGCCAACAGGTTGGTCTGGTCGGCAATATCCTCAATGGTGCTGATGATCTCACCGATCTGATCGGATCGCCGCCCCAGGGCCTCGACGGTTTGTGAGGTTGCCATAACCCGTTCAGCAATGCTGTGCATGGTTGTAACGGTTTGATCAACGATCGCAGCACCGGCCTTGGCTGAGGCGGTGGTCTCCTGGGCCTCACCCACCGCCAGGACGCAGTTGTTGGCGATTTCGCCGGATGTGGCTGCCATCTCCTCAACCGCCGTCGCAATGCCGGTTGACTGGGACGATATGTCGCCGGTCCCGTGGGCGATCTGCTGGGCAGTTCCCTGGACCTGTGCGCTGGCTGCGGCCAGCTGTGTCGTAATCTCGGCCACCTTTACCACGATGGTGTGCAGCTTATCCATGAGGGCATTGAAGGAGAACGACATCTCGCCAATCTCGTCCTGCTTGCAGTAGGTCAGGCGTTTGGTCAGGTCGCCGTCCCCCTCTGCCATGTCCTTCAGCATGTCGTGCATCCGGTTGAGCGGTTCAAACAGGCGGTTAATCACCAGCCATGAAATAACAGCGGCACAGAGCAGCACGACCAGCGCCATGACCGCCACAACTATCTGGAGGTGATGGTAGGCGGCGTAAAACTCGGAGGTTTTGACCCCCACGTAGACGATGCCGATCACCGCGCCGTTGCGATCCTTGATCGGGTCATAGGCGGTGAAATAGGAGGTGCCGAGGATGTCCGCCTCACCGCGGTAGCTTTCCCCTTTTTGCAGTACCGCTGCATAGGCCGGACCTGACAATCTGGTGCCTATGGCCCTGCTGCCGTCCGGTTTGACGATATTGGTGGAGATGCGCTCGTCACCCATGAAGATGGTGGCGGTGCCGCCGCACAGCTCCTTTAATTTGTCCGGCAATTCTTCATTGTTGTTGAGCGCATACGAGCCGGCCAGCAGCTTGTTGTCAACCACGCTAAACTCGTTGCCCCTGGCCCGCAGCAGCTCCCAGAAGGTCTTGATTCTGCTTTCCTGCGAAACCTGAGCCTGGCGGTACATCTCCTGCTTGAATTTGTACAGCCCGGCAACAGTGGACAGGATCAGTGCCACGGTTACGATCAGGCAGTTGACGGCGATAAACTTCGTCTTGACTCTCATTTCTCTCCCCGGAATACCGGGCCGCGCTGCAGCCCGGCCAAATGTATACATACACAAAAAAAGGAGGGCCTAAGCCCTCCCTTTGTGGGATGTTCTATTATCTGTGCTAGGCCCGATGCGCCACCACCTGATGTCCGGCAGCGGTCAACTCGGCAACCATCAGTTCTGCCAGCTGCGGCAACCGTACCGCCAGCTCCGGTGACAGCTCAATCCCCGCCTCGTAGCTCTTGGGCACCACCCCGAACAGGGTGACCTGGTCCGGGCAGCGGCCCCGGATCTCGGACAAGAGCAGCATCTCCTGAATCCCCAGTTGATGGGGTGACATCTTGATCGGGATGGTACGGCCGATAAAGGCATCTTTTTCAAAGCGGTAGAGCTCGCCGGGCTCGCCGGGGGTGGTGACCACATCCACCATGTAGACCCGGCCGGCCTCCTCCAGTTTATGGGAGGCCATGAAGCCCAGGGTACCACCGTCGTACAGCTCCACATCGTCGTCAAAGCTGTAGTTGTCGGCCAGATACTTGACCAGATGCACCCCGAATCCTTCGTCGGACAGCAGCAGATTACCTGCACCAAAAATCAGAACTTTCATACACCACTCCTGTGTTCACCTTAAAGCGTTCAATTTTTTGCAAGGTCAAGGAAGGCAAGCGGCGGCGCGGCGGCGTACAACAAAGTACGTCGCACAAGACGCCGCGCAGCCTGACACCGAGATTGCGAAAAAGTGGACGCTTGCTATACCACTTTTACCTTCGTGATCTCTTTGCCTTCCGGATCAATCGTATGCACCGCGCAGGCGATACAGGGGTCAAAGGAGTGCACGGTGCGCAGTACCTCCAGAGGCTGATCCGGTTTGGCCACCGGGTTGCCCAGCAGCGAGGCCTCGTAGGGACCGGCATTGCCTTCGGCATCCCGTGGCGAAGCGTTCCAGGTGGAGGGGACCACGGCCTGGTAGTTCTTGATCTTCTTGTTCTTGATCACCATCCAGTGGGACAGCACGCCGCGGGGTGCCTCGTGGAAGCCGACTCCGCGATGCTCGCCGGAGGGGATCTCGGTGTGGTTGGCATAGGTCTTGTCACCCTTGCCGACGTTGTCCACCAGTTTGTCCAGATACTCCAGGGAGAGGTCAGACAGCAGGTGGGCACGGATGCCACGGGCTGCCAGGCGGCCCATGGTGGAGTGCAGGTCAGCCACGCCGACCCCGGCTGCCTTGCAGGTGCTGTCCACCAGCTTGCGTACCCGCTGGTTGCCGGCGGCGTAGCCTGCCAGCAGCTGGGCCACCGGCCCGACCTGGATCGGCTTGCCATCAATCCGGGGCGCCTTGCACCAGGAATACTTGCCGTTTTCCTGGAAGTCGGTGTAATCCGGCTTGGTCTCACCTTCCCAGGGGTGCAGGGAGGACTTGCCTTCATACCAGGCGCAGGCCACCGACTCCTTGATGCTGCCGATCAGCTGCTGGTCCTGATGGGTACTGATGATGCGGGCCTTGGCCACATCGCCGCCCATGATCAGGCCGCCCGGCAGGGCAAAGCTGGTGTTCTTGGTATCTTCGGCAAACTCAGGCACCGCCAGGTAGTTGACCACCCCTTTGCCATGCTTGAACCAGTCCTTATAGGCCTTGCCGATCACCAGCAGGTCGGGATAGTAGACCTTTTTGACAAACTCGCGGGTCTCGGTCATCAGCGCCTTCAGGTAGGCGATCCGCTCCATGTTGATGGTGGCCAGGTTGTCCATGTTCAGGGCGGTGGCCACACCCCCCACGCAGAGGTTCTGGATATGGGGGTTCTTGCCCCCCAGAATGGCCACGGCCTGGGCAGCCTTCTGCTGGTAATCCAGCGCCTTCAGGTAGTGGGCCGTGGCGATCAGGTTGATCTCCGGCGGCAGGATCATGGCCGGATGGCCCCAGTAGCCGGAGGCGAAGATCCCCAGCTTGCCGGAATCCACAAAGGCCTTCAGCCGTTTCTGGACATCGCTGAACTCCTTCTCGCTGTTGCCGGGCCAGTCCGAGACCGACTGGGCAATCGAGGCGGCCTTCTTGGGGTCGGCCTTGAGGGCCGAGACGATATCCACCCAGTCCAGGGCCGAGAGGTGATAGAAGTGGACGATGTGGTCCTGCACGGAATGCTGGGCCATGATGATGTTACGGATGTACTGGGCGTTCAGCGGCACCTCAACCTTGAGGGCATGCTCCACGGAGCGGATCGAGGAGATGGCGTGCACCGTGGTGCAGACCCCGCAGAAGCGCTGGGCATAGATCCAGGCATCCTGGGGGGGACGATCCTTGAGAATGGTCTCAATACCGCGCCACATCTGGGCGGATGACCAGGCCTTGCTGACCTGTCCGCCGGTTACTTCAACATCGATCCGCAGGTGTCCTTCAATGCGGGTAATCGGGTCAATCGTGATTCGTGCCATGTATTTTCTCCTGTGCAGCAAATATTTTTATTAACCCACCCCGACCCTCCCTTGTCAGGGAGGGGGCAAAAAGATGGGATGTCAAGACCTCCCCCCTGAGAAGGGGGGACTGAGGGGGGTTATGCCTTTTCTACTACTTCATGGCCATGCAGTCGCGGCAGGACCGGGAACAGCTTGACCAGCACCTGATAGCCCAGGATCTCGAACGCCACGATCCCGACGGTGATCAGCAACTCCGCCAGGGACGGGAAGTAACGCCAGCCCTGGCCCGGATTGAAACCGATCAGGTAGACGTTGAAGCGGTACAGGGCACCGCCCAGCACGATCAGGACTGCGGTAATGAACAGCCAGCGCGGCGATTGACGCCGTTTCTTCGAGAACAGCAGCAGTGAGCCGCTGGCCACCAGCCCGAACTCCAGCAGGAAGAAGGCGGAATAGAAGTCAAACCGCAGGGCATTACCCACCTGACCACGCCAGATCAGATCTCCCACCACCACACAGAGCCAGATCGTGGTCAGATAGGGGGTGATCGAGGCCAGGCCGGAGAGTTGTTCGATCTCAAAGGGGCGCTTGAAGCCGAATGAGGAGATAACCGACTCCAGAATGGCGATGGAGTAGCCGATGAACATGCAGTTGATCAGGAACAGCAGCGGCAGAAAGCCGGTGTGCCAGAGCGGATGCAGCTTGGTGGAGGCGATCAGCAGCAGTGACCCCAGCGATGACTGGTGCATGGTGGGCAGGGTGATCCCCAGCACGATCACGAAGATCAGCACCTTGTCCAGTTTGGGTTGCAGCCAGACAGCCCGCTGACGCAGCTTCTCCAGCTTCTCCAGCACCACCGGTGTATCCAGTCCGAAACGGCCATGGTACTTCTCCAGAAAGGCCCGTGCCCGGCTCCAGTTGGTCTCCTGCAGCCGGGTCAGCACCGCCGGCAGGAACTCGATCGCCAGCACGGTGGTGTAGGCCATGACGCAGAGCGCCACCTCGAACATGGCCGAGTTGGCCTGCCACTGCGACGGCACGAAGAAGTTGTAGGCGTTCCAGGGACGGCCCACATCCACCATGACCGAGAAACCGGCCAGGCCGTAGCCGAACAGCGAGGTCAGCACGGCCGAACGGATCAGCGGGTGGTAGTGCATCTTGTTGCGGATATAGATCAGGATCGCCACGGCATAGCCGCCGCAGGCAATGGCGGTGCCGGTGGCCACGTCATAGGTAATCCAGATGCCCCAGGGGTAGCCGTCGCTCAGGTTGGAGACGGCACCGATACCCCAGATAAAGCGGACACCGATCAGGGCAAAACCGATCACGGTCAGGGTCAGCAAGACCCAGAAGGAGGGCGTCAGAATCTTCGCCTTGTGAATCTGGTACTCATCGTGGCTCATTGATCCCCTCCATCGCTGTTTTTCTTCTGCTCATCCGTATGAGCGCTGCCCTTCTTCATATTTCTGACTGCAATGAAACAGAGCGTGCTGTAGAGGGCCACCGGTGCGATAAACCCTTTGTAGATGGTGTGCTGAATCTTTTCAGAGAACTCGGCCGGTGCCTCGCTCTTCAGCTCCGGCAGGCCCAGCTTCTTGAACTGCAGTGCGGCCAGGTAGAGGTGGTTGGTACCGCCCAGCTCATGCTCACCGTAGATATGGTTGACATACTGCTTGGGATGCTCGGCCAGCCGCTTTTTGGCCTCGGCCAGCAGATCCTTGCGCTTGCCGAACATGATTGCGCCGGTGGGGCAGACCTCGGCGCAGGCCGAGATCCCCTTCTGCTTCAGATTGGTGTTCTTGCAGAGGTCGCACTTCACAATCTGGGGGATCGCCTTTTCCCACTGGAACTTGGGGATGTTGAAGGCGCAGGCGATCTGGCAGTAGCGGCAGCCGATACAGGTGTTCTTGTTGTAATCCACAATGCCGGTGATCTTGTCCTTGGTCATGGCCGAAACCGGGCAGACCGAGACGCAGGACGGTTTCTGGCAGTGCATGCAGGAGTACTTCACATAGGACCACTCCTTGGGCGTATCCTTGACCAGCTTGATCAGGGTACGGGTGGAACCGGTCAGATCCTGGGGGGCATCCCAGAGCTTGTCCGGGTCAAACTTGGCCTGTTCATAGGCAAGTGAGCCGTAATCGCCGTTGACCCGCTTGCAGGCCGACATGCAGGCCTTGCAACCGACACATTTGGTGGCATCGTACAGCATGCCCAGCTCTTCATCATTGGCACCGGCAACCGGGTGGCCGGCCAGCGCCATGGCAGGCGCAGTCACCAGCCCCGCACCGGCCAGACCGGCCAGCTTCAGGAACTCGCGTCTACTACTCTTTGTGCTCATGGTCGCCTCCCTGCTCATGTTCAGCAGCAGGTTGCTCAGCATCCGGCAGCTTGCGGGCCAGCATGGCCCCGGCCCCCAGGGCGGCACCGGCTGCCAGGCCCAGCACACCGGTGGTAACCGGGCTGGCCCCTTTGCCCTTATCCTTCAGATCCACCGGCGCATAGCTGTCAAACGGCGTCGGTTCATGGATCTGGACCTTGTCGGCAATGGCGGTGCGGAACAGGATATCCGGCTCGGTACAGCCGATACAGGGGTGGCCCACCGAGACCGGCCAGACCCCGGCATCGTTAAAGCGCTGCACAGAACAGTTGGCATAGGTGGCCGGCCCCTTGCAGCCCAGCTTGTAGAGGCAGTAGCCCTGGGCATGGGTCTCATGGCCATAGGCCTTGGCAAAACGGCCCGCGTCAAAGTGGGGACGGCGCTCGCAATGCTCGTGAATCCGGCGGCCATAGGCAAACTTGGGACGGCCCATTTCATCCAGTTCCGGCAGTTTCTTAAAGGTCAGGAAATACAGTACGGTGGAAAGCAGGTTATAGGGGGAAGGCGGACAGCCGGGGATGTTGATGATCGGTTTGTCCTTGATGATATCCCGTACACCAACAGCGCCGGTGGGGTTGGGTGGGGCCGCCTGGATACCGCCGTAGCTGGCGCAGGTACCGACCGAGATGATGGCGGCTGCCCCCTCGGCGGCCTTGCGCAGGGACTCCAGGGCGGTCTTGCCACCCACCTTGCAGTAGATGCCATTCTCCTTGGTGGGGATCGCCCCTTCCACGATCAGGATATACTTGCCATGATTGGCCTTCATGGAATCGTGCAGCGACTTCTCAGCCTGGTGGCCGGAACCGGCCATCAGGGTCTCATGGTAGTCCAGCGAGATCATCTCTAACAACAGGGTGGCCGGAGCCGGGTGATTGGCCCGCAGCAGCGACTCGGAACAGCCGGTACACTCCTGAAAATGCAACCAGATCACCGGCGGTCGATCCGGTGCCTGGGCGGCTTCCGCCACCTTGGCCGCCATGCTGAAAGGCAGTCCCATGACTGCCGTTGTTGCCACACAGGTCTTGATAAAATCCCGGCGACTGATCCCACTGCCGAAAAAATGCCCTAACTGACTCATTCGTACCTCCGCAGATATTTGCAGGTTTGTCCTGTATACAAATCGTATCGAGCTGCGAAGAGAGCAGGAGCCGTGCCAATCTTGAAAAGAACGTAAATCAAGGTAGTTATCGTTTTGGCACTGGTCGTTTACGGCACAGGCGGACATTTTTTCTGTGTACAATTGTCCCGAGTTGTATCATTTTGTCTGAAGGTCGGCTTTTGATGGGAAAGCTTGATAGGCGGGACAAGGCAACCTGCCCGGATAACTGCAAATGAACACAAACAACACGAAAGCAAGGCGTTTTGTGGCGCATCCTTCAGATTACATTACGATTATTATGTTCATTTACGCTAAACCCCATAATCAGCGGCAAAACAGGCTTTAATATCCTATTACAACTGGACAGCACCTGGATTTTACGATAAATAATCGTATACAAATTCAACAACAGGAACGGCCATGCGAAACCGGCTTCCCTACATAGCAAAGACTGCTGAAATTTAAACCCGCCCCTCAGGCGGGTTTTTCGTTTTTTACAGGTGTAAAGAAATTTTACACTTTTGTGTTCACTCACCTAATATCAGCAGCTTACTCGACACAAAAACAGACTGACCGTCTGCTCACGCAGCGGCGTGGAGTAATCCAGCAAATGAGCTGGATGCTCTATGGGGGGGGAAATGCATGAGCATATACATGGAAATTGATGATGTGGTCGAAACACTTCGCCAAGCCAAAGGTAGAGAGAAGTGTTCAACCTTACTGATAGGAGCAGGCTGTTCGGCTACGGCGGGCATTCCGACTGCGACCCAGTTTGTTGAGATTATCAAAACAAAGTACCCCCGCTCCTATGAACGCGCCAAGCTAAAAGACTATCCCAACTGCATGGCACAACTGTCACTGGCAGAAAGGCGGGATTTGATCGCTGCTCATATCGATAAATCAAAGATTAACTGGGCGCATATCGGCATTGCGCAACTGATCAAGCATGGCTACGTGGACCGGGTGCTAACCACCAATTTTGACCAGCTTGTGGTCAAGTCCTGCGCCATGATCAACATATTTCCTGCAGTCTATGATTTTGCCTCGTCGCAACTGTTCAAACCGGCCGACGTGCCGGATCAGGCCATCTTTTACCTGCATGGTCAACGCACAGGCTTCAAGCTTATGAATACCGGGGATGAGTGTAGTGAGCTTTCGGGCCACTTTGCGCCTGTGTTTGAAGATGCAGGCAAAAAAAGGGTTTGGATCGTGGCAGGATACAGCGGTGAGTGCGACCCGGTGTTTGAGCATCTGGCAAAGGTAGAGCGCTTTGACAACCGCCTTTTCTGGATTGGCTACCGGGATGAAGAACCGTCGCACCATGTCAGGGAAAAACTGCTGTTGCCCGAAAAGGATGCTCATTTTGTAAAGGGATTTGACGCTGACAGTTTTTTCATTACCCTGGCGCAGCGTCTGGAATGTTTCCCCCCCAACTTCATCGGCTCACCATTTACACACCTTGATGAGCTGTTGGATATGTTGATTGAGTTTCCGGTGGAAAATGGCGCGGGAGTCGATATTGTTGCCAATGCCAGAGACAACATCCGTGGTGCAATTGTTAGATTTGAAACTCCAGCGCCAGCAGACTCGACCAAGGCAGAGCAGGAAGGAATAGTTGCTGAAAATGTTGCCCAGGAAGCAGCGGCTCTGTTTTCTGCAGGGAAATATGCCGAACTGATCAAATTGGCGGGTGACCTGACCCCGCCATACCGGGGGATACCGCTTGAGCAGCTCTACTGGGCGTACACACTGGAGGGGAACGAATTCTATGCTAAAGCTCAACGAGAACCCGTGCACCGTTTTGAGGAATATGCACAAGCAATCCAGTTGTATTCAGCAGCTGCATCACTAAAGCCCAATGGTCACGAAGCCTTCAACAACTGGGGCAATGCCCTTTCAAATCAGGCACGAACCAAGAGCAGAGACCAAGCAGGCCGACTGTTTACCGACGCCTGCGCCAAATATGCTGAAGCAGTGCGGATCAAACCGGACAAACCCGAAGCCTTCAACAACTGGGGCAATGCCCTTTTTGAGCAGGCAAAAACCAAGCATGGCAAAGAAGCAGACCGGCTGTTTGAAGACTCCTGTTCCAAATATGCCGAAGCAGTACGGATCAAACCGGACATGCATGAAGCCTTCAACAACTGGGGCAATGCCCTTTTACATCAGGCAAAAACCAAGAGCGGAGACGAGGCTGACCGGCTGTTTGAGTCTGCCCATAAGCAGCTTAAGCAGGCTGAACAGACCAAGCCCGGCCAGGCTGCCTATAACCTAGCCTGTTTGTTTGCCCTGCAAGGTAATGTTGAGGAAGCCCTGCAATGGCTTGCCAGATCCAAGGATGCTGGCAAATTGCCGAGTAGAGACCATATTGACCAGGATACGGATCTTGATTCGATCCGGATGCTCGAAGAATTTCAGCAGATAATCGAATGATTAGTGCGTGTAGTGCTACCAGGCAAGAAAGTGCTGCAGGGGCAGTAGAGGCAGCCGCTGACAATGCTGTGCCGAGCACGCATCACCGGGTTATAGTGCCAAACCTTTACTCGCAATCGCCACCCAAAAAGTATCATCATGATACAAAACGCCTTGACGCAAGCATCCTGTACCTGCTATTGATGTAATTATGTCTGGAGTTACCAGCCACCTATGGAAAAACGCAAACCCCACTATTCCCTGAACCAGCTTCAAGAGATGCTTGAAGACGAAAACACCCGGGTGATTACCCGAACATGCAAGCAGGAAGCCGCCCAGATCGGCTATTTCGATGATGAAGCAATTGTTGAACGGGTACTGCGGCTGACCCGCAGAGAATTCTATAAATCCATGACAGCCTACGGAAACGCACAGTTATGGCAGGACGTCTATAAATCGGATGATGGAGAGCGTGCTCTGTATATCAAGCTGCAACTCTCGGCCGGCAACGATCAGGCGGTTGTCATCCAGTTTAAGACAGATACAAGCAAGGAGTGGTGAACATGTACGAGCAGGGAGGCACCTGTCCGGTCTGCGGCGCTGATGCGCTGGAGCAAAAGGTGGTTGAAGAGATTTTTACCTACAAGGACCAAACGTTGGCGGTGCCTGGGTATGTGGTGTATGAATGCGCGGCCTGCGGCGAAGCGGTTGTTGACCCGGCTTCGTCACAACGGGCATCAAAGCTGTTGAAGGATTTCGCCAGGGGTGTGGATGGCCTGCTGACTGCTGCCGAGATCAAACGTATCCGCAAAAAGCTAGGCTATACCCAAGAGCAGATGGCCGAAGTGTGTGGCGGCGGCTTGAAAGGTTTTGCCCGCTATGAGTCCGGTCAGGTAATGCAGAGCAAGGGTATGGACAACCTGTTGCGGATTCTGGACGAACTACCCTTTGCCCTTGACGTGATCAACCGCCGCCCGGCAAAAGCAAGCGCCAAGGTTGTCAGCCTGATGGATTACCGGAGCAAATCGCCTTATACCTATGCAGAATCACCGCACGGTGAGGCATACTCGGACCACTTAAAAAGCGCCCTGGGGTAACAAATGAAAAATCATTTTCAGTTTTCGCTGAAAGAAATATTTCTGCCGAACATCATGTTCCATCTCAATCCCTCCTTCAAACCAAAATCCGGCAAAATCGAGATCACAACCTCTGTTGAAGTGGACTATTCCTGTACCGGTACGGATCTAACCGTACAGGTACGGGTTGAGATGCCGGATGGCGAGCATGCCCCCTTTGCTTTCATGGTTGAAGGAATCGGCAGGTTTGAGCTTGTAGAAGAACCGCCCGCGGATGTGCTGGAGATAATTGCCCGGGCTAATGGCGCTTCCATGATCTTCCCCTATCTACGCGAAGCAATTGCCGATCTCACACGGCGGGCCGGAGTGCCGACACTGCACTTGCAGCCGGTTAATTTTGTCGAGTTGATGAACATGGAAAAAGCCAAAAAAAATGAAGCAGCACTCACCAAGAAGCCTGTTTCAAAAAGGGTGAGGGTATCTAAATAATAAGACCACAGCTTGAGGCTGATTAAGAGCAACAGCTGAACTACACAGCAAGCCAGCGTAGTGTTTCCCAATGGTAAAAAAAGGATGACACCACCGGCAACAGTAAGAGCCAAATCAACCTGCCCTGACTCCCCCGCAAATTATTGTTGTGTAATTCCGTCCAGAGCCTGTATCATTTTGTCCAAAATCAGCTGTTATCATTCAAAGGAATCAGTTTATGCCCCGTATCCTGATCTGCGATGACGAAGAAGGCATCCTGCGTTATCTATCCAAACTATTTAAAACACAGGGCTACACCGTGGAAACCTTCAGCAGCGGCACCGCCCTGCTGGCACGCCTGACGGCTGCGTCAACGGAACCGGTTGATCTGCTGCTGCAGGATGTGCGGCTGCCGGACATCAACGGTATCAATATCCTGAAGCAGGTACATCAGCTGCGTCCCAACATGCCGGTGGTGGTGATGACCGCCCACGGCACGGTGGATGATGCGGTGCATGCCATCCGGCTGGGGGCCTATGATTACGTCATGAAACCGTTCCCCAAGGAGAAGATCCTGGGGGTGCTGGCCAAGGCGCTGGAACACCACCGCCTGGCAGATGAGAACCGGCGCCTGCGGGAGGAACTGCAGCGGGGCGGGGACGACAGTTCGATTGTCTTCAGTTCACCCCGTTTCCGGGATGTGTACGACCTGACCCTGCAGGTCGCCTCAAGCGAGGCCAACATCCTGATCCTGGGCGAATCCGGCACCGGCAAGGAGCTGATCGCCCGCACCGTGCATGCCAACTCCGGCCGCCGTGAGCATGGCTTTGTCTCGCTCAACTGTGCAGCCCTGTCGGATTCGTTACTGGAGAGCCAGCTCTTTGGTCACCTGCGCGGTGCCTTTACCGGTGCGATCATGAACCAGAAGGGACTGCTGGAAGAGGCGGATGGCGGCACCCTGTTTCTGGATGAGATCGGCGATGTCTCACCGACCATCCAAGCCAAGCTGCTGCGGGTGATCCAGGAGAAGGAGTTCATTCCGATCGGCTCAACCAAGCCCAGGACGGTGGATGTCCGCTTTGTGGCTGCCACCAACCGCGACCTGCAGCTGGAGGTTGCTGAGGGGCGTTTCCGGGAGGATCTTTACTACCGCCTGAACGTCATCTCCCTGACCCTGCCGCCGCTGCGGGAGCGGCCGGAGGATATCGAACCGCTGGCGCGCCACTTTGTACGCCGCTTTGCCGCCCGGATGAAAAAGGATCTGCATGGCATCGACCCGGATGCCCTGCTCTGCATGTCCCGCTACCACTGGCCGGGCAATGTACGGGAGCTGGAAAATGTGATCGAACGGGCCGTGATCCTGGCCCAGGGCAACCAGCTGACTTCGGATCTGCTGCCGGTCTGCAGCAGGACCACACCACTGCGCAACGATGAGGTCACGCCGCTGGTATCGCTGGATACGCTGGAGCGGCAGCATATCCTGGGGGTCTACAAGCAGACCGGCTTTCACAAAAGCAAGACCGCCGAGATACTGGGCATCTCCCGCAAGACCCTGGATCGTAAGCTGCAGGAATACAAGGCGGATTAGTCAGCCATGGAAACCACCCCGCATATCCGGCGCCGCCTGCTGCTGACCACCCTGCTGCCACTGGTCTCCGCACTGCTGGTCTGCTGGCTGGCCGGCAACCACCTGATCAGCGCCCGGGTGGCCGGACAGGCCCAGGAAGAGGCCCGCAGCGATCTCGGCACTGCCAGGGAGCTGTACCAGGGGGAGCTGAGCCGGCTGTCTGAAGGGCTGCAGGTGATCAGCCGCAGCCCTGAGCTGTCCCGCCTGCTGCAGGGAAACACAGCCGGTGACATATCCCGCCTGCTGGGCCTCCTTTCAGGCAGCCGCAGTTTCAGTTTTCTGACCGTGGTGGACCGCTACGGCCAGGTACGTTACCGCGCCACCAACCCCGAGCGTTTCGGCGACACGCTGCGGCACCTCAAGCCGGTGGCCGAGGCCCTGGCCGGACGTGCCAGCCAGGGGACCATGCTGCTGTCTGCCCTGCAGGCCGGCCAGGAAAACCCGCTGTTACCGGACCAGATGCTGGTCCCCCTGCTTCCGTCGCAACACGCCCTGCCCACCAGCAAAACCGCTGAACAGCGCGGCCTGTTTCTGGTTGCCGCAGCACCGATTACCGCTGCTGACGGAGAGCTGCACGGGGCGCTGCTGGCCGGACAGCTGCTGAACAACAATGAACAGCTGGCAGACCGGATTACCCGCTTGATCGCACCGCAACAGCAGGATGGTCTGCTACATGAGACCGCCACCATCTTTCTGGATGATGTCAGGATCGCCACCACGGTGACCGATGAAAACGGGCAGCGGGCCACCGGCACCCGGCTTTCAGCCGAAGTGGCCCAGCAGGTCCTGCAGCGGGGAGAGGTCTGGATCGCCCCGGCCTATGTCCTGCATGAGCGCTACTTTGCCGCTTATGAACCGTTGCGTGATCCCGACGGTACCGTGGTGGGGGCGCTGTATGTCGGCCTGCCGGAACGGCCCTACCTCTACCTGCGTAACAACCTCAACCTGACCTTTGCAGCCCTGCTGCTGATCCTGACCCTGCTGGCAGTCGGGTTGACCACCGCCCTGGGCAGGCAGCTCGGCAGGCGGGAAGCCGAGATCAGCACCCTTAACCGTACCCTTGAACAGAAGGTCCAGCAGCGGACCGTAGAGCTGGAGGAGAAGAGCCGGCAACTGCTGGAGACGGAAAAGGAGCTGGCCCGCAACGAGCGCCTGGCTGAGCTGGGGATGCTCTCTGCCGGGGTGGCCCATGAGATCAACAACCCGCTGGCCATCATCCGCGGCAATGCCGAGCTGCTGCAGATGTCGATCCCCGCAGGGGCAGAAGATCAGGAGGAGGTTAGCGAAATCCTGGCCCAGGCCGGCCGGATCAACCGGATCACCGCAAGTCTGCTGAACCTGGCCCGGCAGGACAAGCGCCAGATCAGCCGCTTTCCTTTGCCGGACCTGCTGGATGAGATCCTGAACCAGATCGGCCATCAGGTACCGCTGGCAGGCTACACGGTCGAGCGCAACTACCGGCAGGCGGCAATCCAGCTGGAGGCTGACCGTGAGCAGCTGCGTCAGGTCTTTACCAACCTGATCCTGAACGGTCTGCAGGCCATGGAAGGAGTGGGCCGGCTCACCATCAGTGCCGAGGCAGATCCTGACAGCACCTGTTCGATTACCGTCGCCGACACCGGCCCCGGCATCGACCCGGAACAGCAGGAACGGCTGTTTTCACCCTTCTTCAGCACCAAGCAGAACGGTACCGGCCTGGGACTGGCGGTCTCCTGGGGGATTGTCCGCAACCACGGCGGCACCATCGCGGTGCAGAGCGCCCTCGGCTGCGGGGCACGTTTTACCGTGACGCTGCCGGGAATTACCAGAGCCTGATCTACGCCTTTACTGGATCTTGAATCCGGACTACTCGGTGGGTGTGGTGAGGCGGGCCTGCGGCAGGAGTGGCCGGCAGCTATTGCAGGCGCCGGTAAATCTGGTCGAGTTGATCGGCAACCTTTTTGAATGCCGCCAGCACCTGTGGATCAAAATGCTCCGGCATGGTCCGTCCATCCCCTTCAAGCAGAATCGAACAGGTCTTTGCATGGTCAAAGGCCGGTTTGTAGACCCGTTCACTCCGCAAGGCATCATACTGATCGGCAATATTCATAATCCGTGCAGAGAGCGGTATCTCATCCCCCTTCAGGCCAAAGGGGTAGCCGCCGCCATCCCAGCGTTCGTGGTGGGCCAGTGCGATCTCTTTGGCCATGGCCAGCATGGGATGGTCACCGATGATCTTTGAACCGCAGCGCGGATGCTGTTTCATCTCCTGCCACTCTGCGTCGTTCAGGGGGCCCTTCTTTTTAAGTACCGCCGGGTTGATATGGATCTTGCCGACGTCATGCAGGGTGGCCTGAAAGCGCAGGCCCTGCGCCACCGCTTGCGGCAGCCCCAGCTCCTGCGCCAGTACGGTGCAATACTCTCCTACCCGCAGGATATGATTGCCGGTATCCTCGTCGTTGGCTTCTGCTGCCCGCGCCAGTGAAAAGATGATGTACTCGGTCAGCTTCAGGTCTTCAATCACCGCAGCGGCGTGATTGGCGTAGACCTGGCAGATATCGACGATATGGCTTTTATGCAGTTCATTGTTGCTGCTGACCAGCGTCAGTACACCGATACATTCTTCACGCACCAGCAACGGAATTGAGAGCAGCGTGGTCAGCCCCATGCTTTCAAAGCGCTCCCGCCACGGTGCCAGCTCAGGCGCATCCACCACGGCCTTGACCGGATGCATTCCGCGGATGGCCCTCCCGGACGGCCCCTGGCCAAGTTCTGAGTCATCCCAGGTAATACGGACCTTTGTCATCAGGTCACGGCAGGCACCGGCCGTCGCCACCGGGACGATCTCCTGATGCCCCTTCTCAATCAGTCCCACCCAGACCAGATCCGCCTGCAGAATTTCCGAGGCCCGGCTGGCGATAAAGCTGTAGATCTGTTCCAGGGTGACCAGTTGCGCCATCTCGTTTGAAGCGCGGTTAAAGGCCATCAGGGTATTCGAACGCTCCGTCAGATCCTGCATCATCTGCTGCAGTGAGGCTGCCACCTCATTAAAGCGTTGATAGAGGACATCCACCTCTTTCACGGTGGTAACCTGGGGCAATGATGCAGAAAAGTTTCCGGCCCCCAACTGGTCGGCGGCCTGACGCAGCATTGTCAACGGCTTGATCAGGCGGCTGCGGGTGAAGTAGGCGATCAGCAGAAAGCTGACAAAAAACAGCACCACAAACAGGCCGCGCAGCAGTTCAAAGCGCTCAATAGCGGCCCGGTTTTCCTGGCTCAGCTGGTTCAGGTAGGTGTTCAAGGTGGTGACAAAGTCGTTTGAGAGCTGCGTATAGCGGCTTGTCAGCTGTTTCTGCTTACCCCCGGTTTCAATGATTGCCAGCAACAACGGTCTCATCTCGCCGGTCCAGCGCTGATCAATCTCATTGAGCCCGCTTGTTTTCATCACGCCGGGGAAAAGCAGGCTGCTGTGTGTCAGAACCCGGACCTTGCTGCGGGTCAGGTCAAAATCATCCATTTCGCTCTTCAACAATGAGCGGGCCACAGACTTCAATACCGGGCTTTCTGCGCTGACAAAGTCCCGTTGCAGGAGCAACAGCTTGTATGTCCGGTACCGGAGACTGCCGGCCAGGTTGATCATCTGGCCGTCATCCCTGATATGCGCAATCAACTGATGGCCAATTGCCAGAAACAGCAGCAAGGCCACCAGCAGGACAGTGCTGGTCAGAAGGTGCTCGGTGATTATCGATCTGTTTTTCATAGCTTCTCCCGAACAGACGGTTCAGTGGCGGTCTGGCTGCCCTGTACCGCCGTGTCGGCGGGTGGTGTCCTCAACAGCTCCAGATTCTTCCGGATCTGAGCCTGTAAGCCGGTGCTGTCCGGATGATCCTGCAGATACTGCCGGCAGGAGAGCAACGTTGCCGCGGCCTGCTCAAGCTGCTGTTCCAGCAGACGGTTTGTATCCTGCAGGTCCGCAGTCCGCTCAAGCACCCGCAACTCAAGGCTCCTGCGCAGTTCGGCCAGATGTGCCTTGGTATCAAAGTGCTGTGTCAGTTCTGCCCGCAACTCTTCCCGCTCTGCCAGAAGCTGGTGTTCCCGGCCATACATGTCAATCAGCCGGCTATAGAGCTTCCGGGCAAAACCCGCCAGTGCGTCACGGCGCGTAGTGGGCAGCGTTTCCGGTAACGTAGCGGCATCCTGATCAAGCCGTGCCAGTGCCTCCTCAATCTGCTGCAGCGGCTCAAGCGCCCGGGAAACGCTGAACCAACAGCCTGCCCCTGCCAACAAGCCGATCAGCAGACCAAGCAGCACAGCCTTCTGCATGATGGCTGAGGTCTCCTGGTGAACGATCGCGTCGCTTTGCCGCGCAAGCACAATCCAGTTGAGTCCGTTAAAATCAGGGCGGCCCTTGCCGCGGGCATAGCCACTGGTATAACGGTTTCCATCGGGCCACTGTTCAGAGACCGAGCCGACTTTAAACTCTCTGGCCTGGCGAAAACTCAGCAGTTTTGACAGATCCATACCATTGGAGGCCCCGCCGGAACTTCCCAGCAGGACACTGCCTTTGCTGTTCAGAATAAGAATTTCTATTTCACGGCCATCAAGATTGTGGCTGAGCAGGTTTTTGCGGATATCCTTGGCCCACTGCCAGCTCAGGTGGGCTCCCATGACCCCCAGCAGCCGGTTCTGGTCATCATAAATCGGCAGGGCCAGATCAATCAGGCGCAGCGGCTCACCATCCTGTGGCTGAGGAAGCAGCGCGGACAAGAGCATGGCTTCATGCACATCCCCGGCATAGGGGTTCTGCTTGCCTGCCTGAACCCACTCCCGCGCACTGATGTTTTTGCGCTCCAGCATCCCGCCCGTACCTGCCAGCACGGTCCCGTCAGGACGCACAAACCCCAGCCAGGCGTATTCCGGGAAAAAACGCTGCTGCTGTTCCAGATACGCACGCAACTTCTGGGGATTTTGTTGCAGACTGCGAAAATCAAGACGATGGCTGATCTGCAGCAGGTCGCCAAAACGCTCATAGACCCCGTTATCCAGCGTCTGAGACATGTGGAAGGCCAGTTCAGCCAGGGACTGGCCGTTTTTCTCCTTCAGGTAGCTGTCAACAAACGCAGCAACTCCCAGAGCCAACAACAACACCGTGACAAAGGAGGCAGCGGCAACAACCAGTGAAAGGCGCCGGTTAAGCAGGAAACCGGTTACCCCTGACCTGGAACCATGCGGCGAACCCTGGCTGTTCATACGACACCCCCTGTCCCTGGCAGCCGGCTATGCTGCGGTTTCCAGACACGGTGCATAACGTTTATCCTGCTCAAGAATGTGGTCATACAGCCAGCTCTGTAAAAAGGCCATGACCTCCCTGGTCTGCGGGCGGGAGCTGGTGTAGAAGGTTCGATAAAAATCAGCCAGCTGGCGGTTAAGCCGGGCATGCTGTTCGCGGTGTTCATCAAGAGCCTGGTACTGATGCTCGACCAGGGTCCGTTCTTCCTCGCTGAAATGGGTCTTGGCATAGCCGGCCAGATCGGACAGTATTTTCATCAGGGTGGCCTTCTCTGCACCGGTATCCATTGCCTCACCCAGCTGGTTGATCATGCCGACAATCCTCTGATGCTGCTGATCAAGCCGTTCATTACCAACAGTATAACGCGCTTCCCATAGCACATGTTCCATACCGGCTCCTTGCCTGCAGATGTTACATAGTACTATTCACAGTTACAGGCGCTTGTCAATTGTCACTACCCCCATTGTATGGTGTACAATCGGTGCATGAACGGCTGCCAAACATTTTCCCTTGACCTGACTATCGCTTCACAGTTTAGCGTAACCCTTGTCATGGCCACGACACAAAACCACAGCACAAGGAGACACCGTATGCAATCAAACGTAACCGTAGAGGAATGGGTAGCCCGTTTTCGGGCCATCGGGCTGGATCAGGCCGCCATGCAGCAATGGCACCACCTGTTCGAGACAGAAAATCCGGCAGGTCACCAGAGCTTTCTGGAATGGCTGGGACTTTCCAGCGAGCGCATTGCAGAGATTCGCGCCCAAAGCGCATGATTAAAACCGGTGGCGGCCCCGTTTGGGCGGGGCCGCAGCTTTGGAGCACCCTATGTATCGTATTACCCAGCTGGCCCGCAGCTTCGGGCTTTCACGCAGCACCCTGCTGTACTACGACCGGGTCGGCCTGCTCTGTCCCACCGGCCGCAGTGAGGCGGGCTATCGCCTCTATTCAGCTGCCGACAAGGAACGGCTGGCCCTGGTCTGTTCCTACCGCCAGGCAGGTCTGGGGATAGAGGAGATCCGCTGTCTGCTGGCAACGGCAGCAGACGGCAGCGAGGCGGTCATCCGGCAGCGGCTGCAGGCTATCGGCAACGAGATCAGACAACTGCAGGCCCAGCAACGGCTGCTGGCCGGGATGCTCACGCTGCCAACCGGCGGAGAGCTGTCACAGGCGGTGGACAAGCAGACCTGGATTGAGATGCTGCGGGCCGCCGGCATGGACGACCAGGCCATGTGCCAGTGGCACAGCGAATTTGAGCGGCGCGCCCCCCAGGCCCATCAGGCCTTTCTGCTGTCGTTGGGGATCAGCGAGCAGGAGAGCGACCAAATCAGAAAACATGCCGCCTCACAGACAGCCCTGCCGGTCAGGAGTTCCACTTGAAATAGCGTGCCGTCTCTTCTTTCACGACTCTGGACAGCAGCAGCAGGCCAATCGTGTTGGGGATGATCATCATGCCGTTCATCAGGTCGGAGAAGTTCCAGACAAAATCCAGTTTCATCATGGAGCCCAGCAGTACCACGCAGACAAAGACCACCCGGTACGGCTTGATTGATTTTGGTCCCAGCAGGTACTCAATCGCCTTTTCACCGTAATAGTTCCAGCCGATCAGGGTTGAACCGGCAAACAGGGCGGTTGCAACCGCCACCAGCATGACGCCGGGCTGCCCCAGTGTGGCGCCGAAGCTGACACTGGTCAGCTGGCCGGCCGGTACCTTCTCAAGCCAGGCGCTGCCGGTCAGGATCACCAGCGCGGTCATGCTGCAGACCACCAGGGTATCAATAAAGGTCTGGGTCATGCTGACCAGGGCCTGCTTGACCGGATCATGGGTGCGGGCCGCCGCTGCCGCTATCGGGGCCGATCCCATGCCGGATTCGTTGGAGAAGACACCCCGGGCAATACCGAACCGCATGGCTGCCGCAATGGTGGAACCGGCAAAACCGCCGCCAGCAGCGGCAGTGCTGAAGGCCTGCTGGAAGATCAGCCCAAGGGCATGGGGGATCTTGTCCAGATTCAAGGCCAGCACCACCAGGCCGCCGATGGTATAGCCGAGGATCATGAACGGCACCAGGATCGAGGTAGCCTTGCCAATGGACTTGATACCGCCCAGAATCACCAGGCCGGTCATCAGCATCAGCACCAGACCGGTGATCCAGGTCTCGACATTAAAGGTGGATTTGAAGATCGTGGCCACGGCATTGGCCTGGGTCATGTTGCCGATGCCGAAGGTGGCCAGGGCGGTGAAGACGGCAAACAGCCAGCCCAGCCTGGGCAGGTTGGCCCCCTTTGCCAGATAGTACATCGGGCCGCCCCGCATGCCGTGGGGCCCTTTTTCACGGTACTTGACCGCCAGCACCGCCTCGGCATACTTGGTTGCCATCCCCACCAGACCGGTCATCCACATCCAGAACACCGCCCCCGGGCCCCCCAGGGAAATGGCGGTTGCCACACCAACAATATTGCCGATCCCCACCGTTGCCGCCAGGGCGGTCATCAGGGCGGCGAAGTGGCTGATATCGCCGTCACCGGCATGTTCCTTGTGCCAGATCAACCGGAAGGCATGGGGCAGTGCGCGGAACTGCACACCCCGCAGGACAATGGTCAGATAGAGCCCGGTACCGACCAGCAGCGCCAATATCGGCGGTCCCCAGACAAAATTGGATAAGGCGGCAATAAGGGCTTCAATGGTCTGCATCGTTTCTCCCGGCGCGGTGGATTGCCCGGTGCTGAACCGGGCTGCTTGCAGCGCGGCGCTACGGTACCGCAACTGTCAGGAAAAATCAGGCAAAAAATCGAACTGACCCGGAACAATTCAGCAGCTTGCTTAACGAATAAGCTGTACTAGACATAGTAAGCAGTTACTCGCTACCGGTTTTGCTGTCGGCAAAGTGAATGCAGAGAGATAAGGCAACCTTATTTTGTTTTTCTTGTGCTTCAGGTCGGCGGGGTCAGCACGCATGACCTGAAGGGACCTCATAACTGGCGCAGGATGTTCTTCCTGAGCCGCTCCGGCAGCCAAACCCGTTAATCTTTCCACGTAACATCCAACGCAGTACCACATTCCAACAGCGCCGCCCCGCCCTGGGCACGTCTTGCATTGAACAGTCTGTTTTTTCGGCTATACTCACATTGCTACAGTACAGACGACCAGCACCTGAAAGCAGCGCGAGGCACTCAGCTATGTATGATACGTCCGGCCGTACTTCCCCTGGTCTGATCTTGAAAGGCGCACTGTTCTGCGTCTTCACCTTCCTGCTGTATCTGATTGCGCAGCGCGAGTATCTGGTATTTCACAGCTTTGCAGAACTGTTCAGCATTGTCATTGCCTGCGGCATCTTCATGATCGCCTGGAACTCACGGGCCTTCTACAACAACAACTACCTGCTCTTTATCGGCATTACCTACCTGTTTGTCGCCTTTTTCGACACCCTGCATACCCTGGCCTACCGCGGCACGGGTATCTTCACAAGCTTTGATCACAACAACCTGGCCCCTCAGCTCTGGCTGGTTGCACGCTACATGGAGAGCATCGCGTTGCTGACCGCCCCGCTCTTTTTCCGGCGGCGCCTGCAGATCACCGGGGTGTTTCTGCTTGCGGGCGCGGTTTCAGTGCTTGCGCTCTGGTCAATCTTCTGGGCCCGTAACTTTCCAGACTGCTTTGTGACCGGCCAGGGACTGACACCCTTCAAGCGTATAAGCGAATACGTTATTGATCTGATTCTGCTGGTTGCACTTGTGCTGCTGCATCGAGAAAAAGACCGCTTTGAACCGAATGTGTTGCAATTACTGTCCTTGTCAATCGCCTGCACCATTGTTACCGAGCTGTTCTTTACGGTCTATACCCATCTCTACGGCGTTTTTAATTTTGTCGGCCATATCTTCAAGATCCTCTCCTTCGGTTTCATGTACAAGGCCATCATTGAAACCGCCCTGAGGCAACCCTACAGCCTGCTGTTCCGGGAACTGAAACAGAGTGAAGAGACGCTGCGCCAGAAAGAGGAATCGTTGTTGCTGGCCCAGCGGCTGGCCCATATGGGAAGCTGGGAATGGAACCTGCGCGATAACAGCATGTGGTGGTCGGACGAGATGTATGCCCTGTTTGACTACGACAAGCAGCAGACCAGCGCCTGCCTGGAGCGGATCTTTGAACGGGTGCACCCTGACGATATGCCTGCCGTGCAGCAGGTAACCGCCACCTACCTGCAGGAAAAACAGCCCTTGAAGTTCAGCCACAGGATCATTCAGGGCGATGGGAGCGTCCATCACCTGCAGGTTGAGTTCAACCGCCCCCGGCATGATCAACGCGGTACTGCGCTGCTGGCGGTGGGGATTGTCCGCGACATTACGGACCAGGTCCAGGTGGCAAAAATGCGTGACGATATCGAGCTTATCACGCACCACGACCTGAAAACGCCGCTTAATCCCGTGATCGGCATCCCGGAAATTCTGCTTATGGATGCAAACCTGAGCCCGGAGCAGACTGAGCTGATACAGATGATCAAGACCTGCGGCTACCGGATCCTGAACATTATCGACTCATCCCTGTCGCTCTACAAAATGGAGCAGGGCACCTATACGCTGACAACAACCAGCTGCAATCTGCTGCAACTGATTAACGAGATCGCCAGAGGGTCAGAACAACAGTTGAAGCAGAAACAGCTGGAGCTGACCTGCCTGGTCAAGGGGGTCCCGGCCGGCGCAGACGACCTGTTCATGGTGACCTGCGAAGAACTGCTCTGCTACACCATGCTCTCAAACCTGATCAGCAATGCCATAGAGGCCTCTCCGCCGGGGGAGGTCATTACCGTCTCCTGCGAGCAGGATGCACACTGGAGCAGCATCACGATTCATAACCAGGGCGCAGTACCAACGGAGATCCGCGCCAGCTTCTTTGACCGCTACGTCACCCACGGCAAGCAAAAGGGTACCGGGCTGGGCACCTATTCCGCCCTGCTGGCCGCACGCACCCATCAGGGTGATATCGCCATGACAACCTCCGAGGAGGGAGGCACCTTCATTACGGTACGCCTGCCGAACCACCCTGAAACCGTGCAGGCCGCAACGGCCTGCTAAGGGACCACCGGCACCACGGTCCCCCGAGGAGCATCCGATGCAATCCTGTGACGCTGATATCACCATTGTCGGTACCGGCCCGGCCGGACCGGGGACGGTGTCATGCCAGACATGAGACAAGTGAACGCGCCACAAGCGGATTAACCGCAAAGGGCGGCAGCCCCAGTGCCGCAACCACCTCTGCACACAGCGTCATCGGGGCTTTATCCCGATTGTTGCCGGCAACCCTGTCGACACTCGCTTTGATTTTCATCAGCCAGTCATGACTGGCCTCAAACCGTTGGCCGATAGCAGCACCGCTCAACGGAGGTTCCCAAGCCGAGATCAGCTGTTCGGCCGGCAGCGCCTGCAGCCGTTTTAGCGACGCCAGCGAGTCATGCAGGCTGTCGAATATCGGCATCTCATCCGGCACCGGCAGTGCATCGCCGGTTATCAGCAGCCCCTCTTCCGGGTACCAGAACGACAGCGATCCCCGCGAATGGCCGGGGGTGTGCAGCACCTCCAGACCCGCCCCCCCGCCCACAGCAACGCGTTCAGCCTCAACCAGTATCCGGTCAACCGGCACCGCACCGCCCACCAGCGCATGAAAACCGGGCACCGGGCGCTCCCTGACCTGCAGCTCAACATCTTCTATCCAGGCCCGTTCCGCGGCATGGGCTGCCACCTGACAACCGCTGGCAGCAACAACTGCCCGGGCGGCACCGATATGGTCCGGGTGGCTGTGGGTCAAAAGCAGCAGCGACAACTCTTCCGGCTGCCTGCCGATGGAACGGAGGTAATCGAATATCCTGGTTTCAGCACCAGCGGTACCGCTGTCGATCAGGGTGAGCATCTCGCTGCAGATGAGGACCACATTGACCGACCGGTCAATCGGGCCGGTTGGCAACGGTACGCTAAAGGGGAGGTTGAGGGTCAGGATTTCCGGTTTGATCTGCATGGTGGTTTCTCCTTTCAAGTAGGACCTGTACAAGGCCGGGAAGGCGTCCCCCGTCCCCTTGTCTGTACCTGCTATCCGGCAGAAACGAAAAGAGCGCGGGGGGTGGCCCGCGCTCCGTGTTCTGTTATGCAGACAGGCAGCTTCGAGCCGTCACAAGGTGACGACTACGACGACAGCCTGCATATCTGTGGTGATGGTTTGCATGCAGGGAGTCATACCCCTCCAACCGCCTTTCGTCAAGCAACGTTTTGTTTGATACCGCACCTGCCGGCAGGATGCTCAGCCCTTAACACTGACCGCCCCGCTGCTGAGGACCTCGGACGCGGCCTGGTAGGCCTGTATCTGCAAGGCCGCCTGGGTACCGGGGTCATCCGGCCTCTGCAGCTTGCGCTCAAGCATGTTTTTCACTGCCTGGTAAAGCTGTTTCAGCTTCTCCAGTTCTTCCTTTTCCGCTCGGTTGGCAGCACTTTCCGCCTTGCTCTGGTTGGCCTGTTCCTGATAGCTGGTGGCTGCGTTGGTGGTCTCCGTATCCTTTGACTCACCCGCTGCTTCAGCTGTTTTTTCACCTGCTTCCGTGTTCTCCACGCCCTCCGCAGCACTGCTCGCCAGCGTGGTTTCAGCGGCGGCGGTGTCAGCTTCCGCGCTCGTGCCTGCAGCACCTGTTGCCGCAACCGTCGAGCCGGCTGCTGAATCGGAGCCGCCACTGAACTGGGCACCGCCACTGCCGCCATCATCCTTGAGCGAGGCGATCTGGGAGGCGATCTGCTTCAGTTCCGCCTTCAATGATTTGGCTGCCGAAGGGCTCATGAACGGGATCATCTGTTTCAGCATCTTCAGACGTTCCTTCAGCATCTTGATCTTTTCCGATTTTTTCTGGCGGTCGGATGTTTTCTTGTCCGGCAGCCGTTTCAGGGCCTCCCGTGCATCAGCCAGCCGCTTCAGCTGCTGCTCGTAATACTCGTCCGGACGTGAGCTGCTGTTGCTTTTCAGGCCATTGACCAGTGCCCGCTCATTGCTGGTAAGCGGCAGATTGTACTGTTTCAGCAGGGCGGTGAGTTCCATCTGCAGATCCCCCCAAAAATCGTCACAGTACTTGTATCGGCAGAATTGCCGGCGGGATACACAATTTACAACCAACCAGCTAAAAATGTCTCAGCCTTTCACCATGGCCTGATAGGTGGTCAGAAAATACTGCAGGTTCGCAATCCGCATCTCGATATCTTCACGCCAATACTCAAGCTTCTTCCAGCCGGCACCGGTCAGCTGGTAGCGTTTCCTGGCCGGTCCGCTCTTGCTGGTATCCCACTCCGAAACCACCTCGCCATCCTGCTCCAGTTGCTGGAGGGTACGGTAGATTACGCTGGTGTCAGGCTTATAAAGCGGCATCCGTTCAGTCAGGACCGTATGGATCGCACCGCCGTGGATTGGCCCTTCAGCCAGCGCCAGCAGGATAAAGGCCGGTATATGGCGATACTGCTGTTTGCGTTTGGGTGGCATCCCTGTTCTCCTTTCTGGCCCATCAGGCCTTGGCTGCGTTGTCCGTGTTGTCCGGCAGACTCTCAAGGGGAATCACCCGCTCCATCAGGTATCCGGCCAGCAGGATGCAGGGGATGGTGAACAGCAGCCGCAGCAGGGCAAAACGCAGCCCGATGAAGCTGCTTTCCATCATGATCATCGGGATCTTGATGGTGGCCCAGGTTCCCAGAAAGATAACGATATTGGCCAGCCGCGCCCCCTTTTTCTGAAGCGAGATGGCAACCGGAAAGGCGGCGTAGAGCGGTCCGGCCGCAGCCGTTCCCAACAGGACGGCAACCCCGGCGCCAAGCAGTCCGGCATCGGGTCCCAGATGGGCCTCCACCAGCCTGCGGGGCACCCAGACATCCAGCAGTCCCATCAAGATCATGACCGGCGGCACGATCGAGAGTACCTCCAGCAGGAAGCTGAGGGAGTTGACTGCCGAGTGGCGGGCCAGGGCCGGCTGCCAGAGCAGCAGCAGCAGGTTGATACCCAGCACGGCCAGAAAGAGACGATAGCTTGCAAGATGCGTTTTCATTACAGGAATACCCCCATCAACAGCCCGATAATAACCGCGGTGACAAAGCTTAAACTCTGGCGGATCAGGGTGAAACGTCTGCCGAAATAGGAGATCTCAATCGGCGCGGTGATGATGCCCACCATGGTCAGGGTGGTCACAAAGGTAGCCAGGGTGGCCGGAGCCGCGCCCAGCCTGAGCAGAGACCCGACCAGCGGAAAGGCGATCGGGGCCGGCATGGTGATGATTGCGCCGATGGCGGCAACCAGCACAAAGCCGCCGATGCCACGGAAGCTGAACAGCTTGGTTATCAGCCCGGGTGGCACCAGGGCCAGCACCAGTCCCACCAGGGCAATCATCCCCAGGATCTTCGGCAGCAATACATGTAGCGACTTGGCCCCGATCTTCAGCGCCCGATGGGTCTTCTCCCGGTCAAACCACCATGACAGCAGCAGCGCCACTGCTGTCATCCCATAGAGTGTTGCTGACATCATCGTTGTCCCTTTCCGCACCTTTGGTGTTAACCACATCATAGTGTTAATTACAGTATGATGTTTCCAATTCCCAGTCAACGGGAATCTCCTGCTGAGGCAGCAAGCGTCACAAACCTGCCCCGAGACCAGAATATCCTGTTGCAAGAGACCGCCGACAGGCTATGATAGCCTCGACGTAGAGCGATCAGGACAGAGGTGCAGCCATGGCCATAGAACCTGCCACACTGGAATCGGGCAACCGGATTCCCTTCCTTCAGACCCTTGGCATACAGCTGCATGAGATCGGCGACCGCCACGCCATCATGCAGGTAACGGTCAGCGAGCTGCACCGCAACTACTTGGGGGGTGCCCATGGCGGCCTGCTGGCCACCCTGGTGGATACGGCCGCCTTCTTCCCCCGTCCGCTGCTCCCTTCCGGCACTGCCTGCACCACCACCAGCCTGAACGTCACCTACATCCGCCCGGCAGCCCTCGGCGACACCCTGACGGCCCGCTCGGAGCTGCTGCATCTGGGGCGCAGAACCGCCAGTGTCAGGGTGGAGATCACCAATCAGGATGCCAGGCTGGTTGCCCATGGTGTGATTGGATTGATGCTGCTGGCGTGAGTTGGCGGATCAACTTTTGATTTGAAAGGAAACAGCTATGCTCGGCCATCTGACCATAATTCTGCTGTGCCAACTGGCGGGTGAAATCATTGCCAAGGCAGCCAGGCTGCCGGTACCCGGCCCGGTGATCGGTATGGTTATCCTCTTCAGCGGACTGATGCTGCGGGGCACCATGTCCCCGGAGCTTGAAAACGTAGCCGGTCTTCTGCACCGTTATCTGCCGCTGCTGTTTGTGCCTGCCGGAGTCGGCGTTATCACCAGCCTTGACCTGCTGGCACGTTCATGGGCGCCCCTGGCCGGGGCCATTATCATCGGGACCGGCGTAACCATTGCCGTGACCGGTCTGGTGATGCAACTGGCAAACCGCCGCGCCAGGCCGGATCAGCAGGAGGCACCCCATGAACAGTGATATGGTACAACTCTGGTGTTACCTGTCCACCAGCCCGCTGTTGTGGCTGACCGTGACCCTGCTGGCTTATCAGCTGGGGACCTGGTGTTTCCAGCGCTGCGGCTGCAGCCAGCTCCTCAATCCGGTGCTGACCGCAGTCCTGGTATTGGTCCTGTTGCTGAAGCTGAGTGGTACCAACTACCAGACCTATTTTCGCGGGGCTCAGTTCATCCACTTCCTGCTGGGACCGGCCACGGTTGCCCTGGCAATTCCGCTCTACCGGGAGGTTGCCGTGATCCGCAAGACCTTTGTGCCGATCATCGTCGCCCTGTTTGCCGGTTCACTGGCCGCCATACTCAGCGCAGTCGGGATCGCCTGGCTGCTGGGGGGTGAGCGGATACTGCTGTTAACCCTCTCCCCCAAGTCGGTCACCACACCGATTGCCATGGGGATCTCCGAGCAGATCGGCGGCCTGCCTGCCCTGACCGCGGTTGCGGTGGTGCTGACCGGCATCACCGGCGTTGTGATCGGCGATCTGGTGCTCAACTGGATGAAGGTGCATGACGAGACAGCCCGCGGCATGGCCTTCGGGATCGCCTCCCACGGGATCGGCACCGCCCATGCCATGCACAAAAGCCGGGTGACCGGCGCCTTTTCGGCACTGGCAATGGCCTTGAACGGCCTGCTTACGGCACTGCTGCTGCCGCTGCTGATCAGCCTGCTGCGCTGACGGCCTGTCAGCCTCACTCAGCACGGGACAGCGGGATCTGCTGCTCGCCGGGGGCCGTGGTCTGACAGAGGCCGCAAGCGGTCCGGTCGGAGCCCTTGGTAGTGCCTTGGGCACGAACGTATTGTGCGGCACATGTCGCTGACTCGTGGCAGGCCTTTGCTGCGTAGCAGGGACAAGGTCTGTGCTAGTGTCCAAGCCGCTCACGGCAGTGGCTGCTCCCTTTCTTTTGCCGTGCCCCAAGTTTTTCCCCATTCAGGCCTTTAAAAAATTCGCCAGCACGCCTATTATGACTAAAAAGCTAGGAAACGGGACCACGACAAACTACAGCCAATCAATATGGGTACAACCGGAATGGCTGCTGTTAAAGGAATCCAGAAAATGACTACCTTTGAAAATGGGCAGGTTGGAGAGATCGAGCAGGTTTTTCAGGCGCTGGCCGGAACAGACCGGCAAGTCGTAAATGTGCTGAACACCATTCAAGAGCACTATGGCTATCTCCCAGAACAAAGCCTGCATGATGTATCGAGACAGTTTGGCATACCGCTTGCCAATCTTTACGGTTTAGTAAGTTTTTTTAGTGGGTTGCGGACACGCCCTGTCGGAAGAAACCAGATTGCGGTCTGCTGTGGTACTGCGTGCTATGCACGCGGGTCAGAAAAAGTATTTACGCGGTTGAAAGAAACCATGCAGCTGGACGCAGACGGAACCTCAGAAGACGGCTTTGTCACCATCAGCAAAGTGCCCTGTGTCGGGGCATGCAGCCTGGCCCCGGTTCTCAGCGTCAATGGGGTCCTCGAGGGGAAGATAAAGCCGCTGCAGGTAACGGCAAGGCTAGAGGAGTTGCAGCGTAATGATAGCCCCAGCGATTGATCCAACAGCTCTCAAGGGCGGGATAACAGCCGGACTCCAGATTGACGGCCGGATGCTGTCGGAGGCATGGACTGAACCGGCGCCCGAAAGGGCTCCAATCGTAGATTTTCTTACAAGCCGACAGGGGCTGACGGATATTCCCGATCTACTTGCTGATCTGGCTGCCAAGGGACATGAGCTGCTTTGCCCCGGAAGCATGTCACGCATCGGTATCGGTGCTGCCACCTGCGGACTGGCGGCAGGGGCCGGGGAACGTGCTGCGGTGCTGTCTGCTCGCCATGATTTTGCCAACCATACGGTTGTCCGCAAGGTCGGCTGCATTGGCGCCTGTTTTTGCGAACCCCTGGTCGATGTCAGGACACCTGATGGACGGCACTATCTCTTTGGCAAAGTAGATAAAAGCGGTACCTGGCCGATCATTCACACTGCCAAGGAGCAACGCCTGCAAAAAGGTGCCTGGCTGGTACTCCGCGAGCGGGAACCGGGCTTTTTGACCAGTTTTGACGACTTGCTCGTAGAGAAGGTGATTAATCATGATCTGGCAGATTTTTTTGCCTGCCAGCGCCGGCTTATCAGCGGCAACTGCGGCTTGATCGACCCTGAAAACCTTGCTGAATACATCGCTACCGGTGGTTACTTTGCCGCAGCCAAGGCGCTGCTTGAACAGCAGCCCGCTGATCTCATAGCAGAAATAGCGGCTTCAGGCTTACGCGGGCGTGGCGGCGGCGGGTTTCCCACCGGCGCCAAGTGGGAAATGGCTGCCAAAACCGGCAGCAGCACAAAAATCGTTATAGCCAATGCGGATGAGGGAGATCCCGGCGCGTACATGGACCGTACGCTGATGGAAAGCGATCCGCACCGTGTGCTTGAAGGTATCATGCTGGCGGCCTATGCCATCCGGGTACAGCAGGCGCATATCTTTATCAGGCATGAGTACCCCCTGGCAATCCGTCGCATGCGGCATGCCATTACCTCAGCCCGCGCAGCCGGGCTCTTGGGCAATAACATCCTGGGCAGCGATTTCTCGTTGGAAATCGGCATTACAACAAATGCCGGTGCCTTTGTCTGTGGTGAGGAAACGGCCCTGCTCAGCGTTATGGAAGGGAAACGGGGCGAGCCGAGCCGTCGTCCACCGTATCCGGCTGAGGCTGGCCTCAATGGTCACCCTACCGTGATCAACAACATAGAAACCTTTGCAAATGTGCCCTGGATAATGACACATGGTTCCGCCAGATACCGTGAGGCAGGGACCGCAGCAAGCCCTGGAACCAAAATTTTCTGCCTTACCGGTGATGTCAGCCGGAGCGGTTTCGTTGAAGTTCCTTTAGGGATTGGGGTGACGACGGTTATTGAAAAAATCGGAGGTGCCCCCCCGGACCCGATCAAAGCAATCCAGATCGGCGGACCGTCCGGGGGGATCGTCCCCTACGGCAGCTTTAATCTTGATTATGAAACGATGGCCGCGCTTGGGGGTATGATCGGCTCAGGCGGCTTGGTGGTGCTGAACAACGCCTGCTGTCTGGTTGATCTGGTACAGCATATGGTCGGCTTTATGGCCGATGAATCCTGCGGACGTTGCCTGATCTGCCGTGATGGGCTGGCGCGGCTCGAACAGCTGCTGCACGACCTGACAGAACACCGGGGAAACGACGCTACAGTTTCGGCTATTGAGCAACTCAGCCATGCCATCTGCAACCTGTCTTTGTGCGGCCTGGGGCGCTCTGCCGTGCATCCGGTGTTTACAACGCTACGGTTTTTCCGGCAGGAATACGAGCAGCACGCACGGGGCGAGTGCCCGGCAGCATATTGCAGTGCCCTGATCCGGCTGAAGATTGTTCCCTCACGCTGTACCGACAACCAGATCTGCTATGAACTCTGTCCGCAACGCGCCATACAGCTGGATCCCGGCCGGGGCCCGGAACGCTATCGCTTTGACCATGCACAGTGCACCCGCTGCCGTTTGTGTCTTGACAGTTGTCCTCACGGCGCAATCGTGGCGGTCTCTGGGGAGGATACCTGATGGTGATGACCGTTGACGGAAAACAGCTGGTCGGCCGCGCTGGAACGGTGCTGCTGCAGGTACTCCGGGAACAGGGAATCGAGCTGCCGTCACTTTGTTACCAGCCGCATACGGGCTACCAGGGACGTTGCAGTCTGTGCATTGTCGAGCAGTTGTGCGGGGCCGGCTGGCAGACGCACCATGCCTGCAGGCTGCCCTGCTCAGACGGCCTGGTTATCCGGACTGACTCCCCGGCACTTCGGGAACAGCGTGCATTAGTGGCCCGTCTGCTACTGGAACGGGGACCGTTCAGCAACCAAGCGGTTGGACAGCTACTCAAGGAACTCGTGGCAGCGGCACCGCTTGACTGGAATTCCGGCAGGGAAACAGCTGATCAGCATGAGCAGGGTGATCTGCAGCGCGCCATGCCGGCAGGGTGTATTCTGTGCGGCTGCTGCATCGCTCTGTGCGCCAAAATTGGCCGCCATAAACTGACGTTTCTTGGTAGAGGCAGAAACCTTGCAGTCAGCTACGTTGCCGGCCCGCACGATCACGACGGCTGCGGCGGCTGCCGTGCCTGCAGCCTTGTCTGCCCCACCGGCTATATCCGTGGAAATGGAAGCAACACCTTCAGCGCACGCCTATATCGTGCGCTAGAACCATCCTGAAGTTCCTCCAATCAGCTATAAATCCCACCTGCCATTCGGGCACCCCCACTAATTGACTACCACTGCAGGACCCTACCCCCTAACCCGGAACCTGCTGCTCGCACCGCACCCTTGTTTACCATGGCCCGCCTTCGTAATGGTGCCGACAGGACAGCGGCTGGTAAAACAAGGCTGATCACAGCCGTGGAGACGGTTACCCTGATCTTCCCGCACAAAACAGCAGATCCTGTTGATCAAACGTTCACGCATACAGACCTCATGAATGATGACAGATAAACGGCTCCTGCACTAAAAACGAAGAGCTGACCACCCTGTACCACAGATCAAAAAAAGTGGTTGCTTAATTAGACCGACCGGTCTATTTTGCTTTCCATGGAAAAGAAAGACACCCGCAGCGATATCATCAAAATCGGTACCGAGCTGATCTCCCGCCAGGGCTACAACGCCACCGGCATCGAGATGGTGCTGAAAGAGGCCGGAGTACCCAAGGGCTCCTTCTACCACTACTTCAAGAGCAAGGAGGAATTCGGCCTGGCAGTGATGGACGTCTTTGCCGACTACTACAGCCAGCGCATGACCGCCTTGCTGCAGGACACGACAATGCCGCCCCTGGGACGTATCCGCACCCTGCTGGAGGGTTCCCTGGAACGGTTCAGCCGCAACCAGTGCAGCAAAGGTTGCCTGATCGGCAACCTGGGCCAGGAGATGGCGGATCAGAACGAGCGTTTCCGTGCCCGGCTGGATGAGATCTTTGCCGACTGGAAGCAGCTGTTTGCCGCCTGCCTGCAGGAGGCCCAACAGTCGGGCAGCCTGCGGGCCGATTGCGAGTGCGAGCTCATGGCCTCCTTTATCCTGTCCGGCTGGGAAGGGGCGATCCTGCGGGCCAAGGTGATGAAATCGCCGCAGCCGCTGCAGGACTTTATCCAGATCCTGTTTTCCCAGACCTTGAGCTGATAAATTTTTTACCCTTTGACTAGACGACCGGTCTAATTTGCCGGTGCGCTGCTGCCGGTTTCAGTTCAAGGATGATCTCAAGGCGGCGAGGAGTTCGGCGACGCAGGTGTACACGCAGTACATCGAGGAGCCGACGACGAGCCAACGAAGAGAGCGCCTTGAAATGGAAGCGGCCTACATATCTGAGGAGGAAAACAATGAAACAATCAGTGGGAGCAAAAACCCTGGCCATGCCGACCCCGGTCTGGCTGGTGGGCAGCTATGATGCCGACAACAAACCCAACATCATGACCATCGCCTGGGGCGGCATCTGCTGTTCTACTCCGCCCTGCGTGACGGTCTCCCTGCGCAAGGCCACCCACAGCTATGCCGCCATTGAGGCCCGCAAGGCCTTTACCGTCAGCATCCCTTCGGCAGAGCAGGTGGCACAGGCGGACTTCTGCGGGATCGCCTCGGGCCGCGATACGGACAAATTCGGCGCCTGCACCTGGACCCCGGTCAAGAGCGAACTGGTGGATGCCCCCTACGTGAGTGAGGCACCGCTGGTGATTGAATGCCGCCTGCTGCACACCCTGGAAATCGGCCTGCACACCCAGTTTGTGGGGGAGATCGTGGATATCAAGGCCGACGAAACCGTGCTGGGTGCCAAGGGCTACCCGGATATCACCAAGGTCAAGCCGTTCATCTGGGATGCAGCCCACCGCCGCTATTTCGGCCTGGGTGACTACCTTGGCACGGCCTGGGAGATCGGTAAAACCATCACAACGGAGGAACAACCATGAAAATCGTAACCCTGCTGGGCAGCCCCCGCAGCAACGGCAACAGCGCCACCATTGCCCGGCATCTGCTGAAGACCGCCACTGAACTGGGGGCCGAGACCCAGACCTTTGAACTGAACCGCCTGACCTATCGTGGCTGCCAGGCCTGCTATGCCTGCAAACAAGGGCGCGAAGACTGCGTCTTGAACGACGACCTGACCGAGGGCTGGCCGCAGTACAGAATGCAGATGCCGTGGTGCTGGCCTCGCCGGTCTATTACGGCGACATCACCATGCAGCTCAAGGGGTTTGTTGATCGCAGCTACTCCTATCTGGTGCCGGACTACATCACCAATCCGCAGCCCAGCCGGCTTTCTTCCAAAAAACTGGTCTTTATCCAGACCCAGGGGCAGCCTGAAGAGGCGATGTTCGGAGATATCTTCCCACGCTACGACTTTTTCCTGAAATGGATGGGTTTCACGGAGACCAGCCTGATCCGGGCCTGCGGCATCGGACCGGCCTCTGTGGATGCCGTGCCTGATCAGGTCCTGCAGCAGGCCGAGGCTGTGGCGCGCCAGCTCATGAACGCACCTGGGAGGCAAGCATGAGCCTTGTCAGCATTGATCATGGCCGCTGCCGGCGGGATGGCGCCTGCAGCGCGGTCTGCCCGGCAGGGCTGTTTGAGAACGACCCGGAGGGCTTCCCGCAGTTCCATGCAGACGGTGAGCAGCGCTGTATCAGGTGCGGCCACTGTGTGGCGGTCTGTGGATATGATGCGCTGCAGCACGAAGAGCTGCCGCTGCACGAGGCAGCCCTGCTGGACAGCAGTCTGCAGCTTGATCTGACAGCCCTGAACCAGCTGCTGCAGGCCCGGCGTTCGGTCCGGGAGTTCAAGGCCGAGCCGGTGCCGCAGGCCTTGGTCAGGGAGGCGATCGAGATTGCCCGCTGGGCCCCCTCGGCTGTCAACCGCCAGCCGGTTGAGTGGCTGGTGATCCAGAACCCGGCTGAGGTCAGGAAACTGGCCGGCCTGGTGGCCGAGTACCTGCGGCAGATCGTTGAACCACGCTATGCCCATTACATCACCATGTGGGACCAGGGCAAGGACCCGTTCCTGCGCAGTGCGCCCCATCTGCTGGTAATCCACGCGCCGGACGACTGGGGCTGGAGCACCGTGGACAGCACCATTGCCCTGACCCAGTTTGAGCTGGCAGCCTGCGCACGCGGCATCGGCACCTGCTGGGCCGGCTTTCTGATGCGGGCAGCAGCGGGGCACCAGCCCCTGCGGGAGGCCCTGGGGATCCCGGAAGGCCATAGCGTCACCGGGGCGCTGATGTACGGTCTGCCCCGCTACCGCTATCACCGTATCCCGCCGCGCCAGGCAGCGCGGGTCACCTGGCGTTAAGATTACGACACCCCTAAAGGAGGCAGTCTATGGAAACCCTGGAAGCGATCAAGACCCGCAGAAGTATCCGCAAATTTTCCGATCAGCCGGTTGAACCGGAAAAGCTGCAGGCGGTGCTGGAGGCGGTGCAACAGGCCCCCTCCTGGTCAAACAAGCAGTGCTGGAGCCTGGTGGTGGTGCAGGACCAACAGCTGCGCGCCAGCATCAGCGAGCTGTCGTTTGTGGAATCGTTCTTCAGCACCTATGGTTACAAGAGCAACCCGGCCCAGAAAGGGCTGGCCCAGGCGCCGATCGTGCTGGTGGCCTGTGCTGATCCGCAACAGTCCGGCGACCTGCGCGGTGAGCAGTACTTTATGGCCGACCTGGGGATTGCCAGCCAGAACCTGATGCTGGCTGCCCATGACCTGGGGCTGGGCACGGTCTTTGTGGGGGTGTTTGATGAGGAGCAGCTCAAAGGCCTGCTGGGGATTCCGCCCCAGACCCGGATTGTGGGCCTGTTTCCCCTGGGTTACCCGGCCACTGAGGCCAAGGGAGGCCCACCCCGCAAGCCGCTTGCTGAGTTTGTGCATTACGGAACATGGTAATCCTTCGTTTCTTGGTCAGACAGGTAGTGAGAGGGATGTATGGATTCAGTCATACAGATTGAAGAGATCATTCGCAGCTTCTGGGCATCGCACCCCAGTAACAGCCTGCACCTTGCAAGCGGTGAAAAGGCTTGGCTGGAACCACAGCTGGCGATAGCGCGGGGAGACGATCCCCTGTTTCTGCGCAACAAAGAGCTGATCGGCTCCTTTCTCTGGACCCCGCAAGAGGCCTATGCCCTGGCATTTCCCGAAGCGCCGGTGGCCGCTGAAGAGCTGCGGGTAATCAGCTATATCCTGCCGCAGACACCGGAAACCCGTGCTGATCAGCGTCAGGAAACCACTGTACCGGCTGAACGCTGGGCCCGCTCACGTTTTCATGGAGAAGAGTTCAACTGCGAACTGCGTCTGCACCTGGCAGCCGCACTCACCCAGGCAGGCTACCCGGCTGTGGCGCCGGAGCGGTTGCCCGGCTTTGCCTACCGCCAGTCGGAACGTTTTGGTCTGGCCTCCAACTGGTCAGAGCGGCATGTGGCCTTCGTTGCCGGACACGGCACCTTTGGCCTTTCAGATGCCCTGATCACCCGCTGGGGCAAGGCCGTTCGCTTCGGTTCGGTGGTGTCGCGCATCAACCTGCCGGTTACCCCACGGGCATACGGTGATGATCATCATGCCTGGTGCCTCTGGTATGCCAAAGGCAGCTGCGGCGCCTGCGCCAAACGTTGTCCGGTTGATGCCATCACCACAGCCAACGGGCATGATAAACAGGCCTGTTTCACCTACATCCGTGAGACAACCACCCCCTATGCAACGACAACCTACGGCACCGGCGCCACCCCCTGCGGCCTGTGTCAGGTCAAGATCCCCTGTGAGGCGAACGTACCGGCTGCACTGACCAACCAGATCCAGCAGTGGAAAGGAAAAAGCGATGACAACCAAGGCTAAAAACTACAGCGCAGAACATATCGGACCGTTTGAAGAGCTGCTGAACAAGGATTTCATGGGCTTTCATGGCAAATACTTCATCGGCAGGGAACTGGGCCTGACCGGCTGCGAGGTCTCCCTCAACCGCCTGCCTGCCGGTAAATATATGCCGTTCATCCATAGTCACAAGAAGAACGAAGAGCTGTACATCGTGCTGCGGGGCAGCGGCATGTTCTATGTGGATGGCGATGAATTCCCGCTCCAGGAGGGCAGCCTGGTCCGGGTGGCACCGGAGGGAGAACGGGGCTGGAAGGCCGGGGATGAAGACCTGTACTTCATCTGCATCCAGACCGAGGCCGGCAGCTTGAGTCAGGCCACCCTGGAGGATGGCAAACGTCACGACACCAAGGCATCGTGGATGCAGAAGTAATATGGTATGCTGCATGCGCTGATTATCATGTTGGTTGCGAGGATGCCTGTGAGCCGGTTACTTTTACTCTGTCTATCTGCCGTGCTGTTCCTTTCAGTAAGCCCGGCCGTCTGCAGCGATGCCGCACTTGCCAGACTGTTCAGTGACCGCGCACTGCAGGGGACCCTGGTGCTGACAAACCGCGATGGCTCCCGCAGCTACATCCATGACGAGGCCCGCGCCAACACACCGCTTTTGCCCGCCTCCACCTTCAAGATCCCCAACACCCTGATTGCGCTGGAAGTCGGGGCTGCCAGGCCGGATACGGTATTTCTCTGGGACGGCAAAGACAAAGGGGTGCCAGCCTGTAACCGGGATCAGACCCTGGCCAGCGCCTTCAAAAACTCCTGCGTCTGGTGTTATCAGGATCTGGCACAACGGATCGGTACCGCCCGCTACCGGCAATGGCTGAAAAAGATCGACTACGGCAATGCCCTATCCGGGCCGGAGCTGACCAGCTTCTGGTTGTCCGGCGATCTACGGATCAGCGCACAACAGCAGATCGCGTTCCTGAAAAAGCTCTACAGGCATGAACTGCCGTTCAAGGCGGCATCCTATGATGCGCTGGCCAGGATTATGCTGGTGGAGGAAAAGCCCGGCTACCGCCTGTACGCCAAGACCGGCTGGGCAGGTTACGGAGAAAAGATTACGCCGCAAATCGGCTGGTACGTGGGCTATCTTGAAACCGGCACAGAGGTCTGGTTCTTTGCCCTGAACATGGCTATAACCAAACCAACAGAGGCAGCCTACCGTCAGCAGGTGGTGCTGGAGGCGCTGAAGCTGAAAGGGATTATCTAGGAATCTGTCGGACTTAGGATAAATCTACTGCAAATTTGCCAGGACGGTTCATATTTCGCCGTTTTCTCGGTTAATAGAACAACTATTGACCTTCAAAAATGTCAAAATCTGCCCTCGCCCAGTCAAATTTTCGCTATGATTTCCTAAGTCCAACAGGTTCCAAGCAACGGAGGACGCGATGATTGATCAGGCCTTTGCACACAGCTTTGCCAATGCATGGATTGCCGCCTGGAACAGCCACGATCTGGAGCAGGTGCTCAGCCACTATGCCGATGACTTTGAGATGCACTCGCCGGTGATTGCCCAGATTGTGGGTGAACCATCCGGCAGACTGGTGGGCAAGCAGGCGGTGGGGGCCTACTGGAGCCAGGCCCTGCAACTGCTGCCGGATCTGCAGTTTGAACTGATCACCGTACTTGCCGGGGTCAGCAGCATTACCCTCTACTACCGCGGCGCACTGGACCGGCTGGCTGCCGAGGTATTTCACTTCGGCCCGGACGGCAAGGTAATCAAGGCCTTTGCCCATTACGGGGTATAAGGCTGTTTACACCATGACCCCATCCGCACCCGGCATGCTTGGTGTACTGAAGCTGTTCATTATCCCGGTCGGCGGCGGAATCCCTGCCGGTGTCATGCTTGCCCAGGCCAAAGGCCTGGCCTGGCCCATCACCGCCGGGATCTATCTGGTCTCCGATCTGATGCTGGCCATTGTCTTTGAACCGATCCTGCGGATGCTCGCAATGCTGTTCGGAAAGGTCCCGTTTCTGGCACGCTTCAGCGCAGCCTTCAAGGCTGCCATGGCGCGCAGCACAGCGCAGTTCAGCGGTACCGGCGCCGGTCCCTTTGCACTGGTCATGATCGCCTTTGGTGTTGATCCCATGACCGGCCGCGCCTCGGCACTGGCAGCAGGACACGGGTTTATTGCCGGCTGGGCCTTTGCCATTGCCGGAGACATGCTCTACTTTGCCGTTATTGCGATCACAACGCTGCGCCTGAACAGGTATATTCGCGACCCTGACACCACCATGCTGATCGTGCTTGGCATAATGTTTCTGGCCCCCATGCTGGTACGCTCTGTCAGGCGGTCCAGGCAGCCCGCCTAAGCTTCAACCTCCTGTTCAGCACCCTTCAAATCAATCAAACTATCTATTCGCAAATAAATCATACCTAAGCGCCTAGCTTATTGATTAAATTATAAATAATCTATACACTATCTATAAATTATTTATTCAGTATCTATTCATATACAGGATTTTAAGTATGCAACCCAACACCATGGACAATCAGGAACGACTGCTTGCCTTTCTGGCCACCGGCGTCTACTCCGCACCGGAGATACAGCAGCGTTTCGGCTTCAGCCAGCCGGTTATCTCACGCCTGCTTACGCAGCTGGATGACCGTGTGCTGGCAATCGGCAAGGCCCGCGCACGCCGTTACAGCAGATTGCGTGATCTGCGTGGGTTGGGGGGCAACTTCCCGGTCTATGCCATTGATGCCGAGGGTAATGCACGCCTTTTGGGAACGCTCTACTGCGTGGCCCAGAGCGATTTTCTCTGGCAACCGCAGGATGGCCGTGAGCAACTCTTCAAAAGCCTGCCCTGGTTTCTGGCTGACCTGCACCCGGAAGGTTTTGTTGGCCGGGCCTTTGTGCGCAACTGTCATCAAGAACTGGGTCTGCCGCCCCGCAGCAATGACTGGCAAGAAGACCATGCGTTGATGGCTCTTGTTCGCCGTGGTGAAGACACCATGGGTAATCTGGTAGTTGGTCAGGAATCACTGGAACGCTATTTCCGCATGATTCAGGAAGCAGCTGGCACCATACCGGCAGCAGCCAGGACAGAACGGTATCCCCGGCTGGCCCAAGAGGCGATGGAAGGGCAGCCTGTTGGATCATCGGCAGGGGGCGAACAGCCTAAGTTTACCGCCACCATTGAGCAGGGCGGCATGGTGCAAAACGTACTGGTCAAGTTTTCTCCACCTGTGGCCAGTGAAGAGGGCAGGCGCTGGGCAGACCTGCTGGTGTGTGAACACCATGCGCTGCAGATCACGCAACAGACAGGCATTGCTGCTGCACAAAGCATGGTTCTGGAGGCGGGCGGACGTCTGTTTCTGGAGGTACTTCGCTTTGACCGGACCGGCCTGCACGGTCGTCTGCCGATTATCTCACTGCGTGCTGTGGATAATGAATTTTATGGCTATCAGGACAACTGGGTGAATGCCGCCAATCGGATGGAAAAGGATGGCAGGCTCTCAGCACAGGATGCCTCAGCGTTGCGCTGGTTATCGGTCTTTAGCAGCCTGATTGCCAATAATGATCAACATTTTGGCAATGTTTCCCTGATTATGGCAGACGGCAGCAAGCGGTTCTCCCTTGCACCGGCCTATGATCTACTGCCGATGCTGTACCGCCCCATGGATGGCGCAGCACCAGTCCGTAATTTTACGCCGCCTGCTGCGGTGCCCGGCGCTCATCAGGAATGGGTTGCGGCGTTTGAGTGCGCCTGCCAGTTCTGGAATCGCGTACGTGTTGATACACGCATCTCTGAACCGTTCCGCCGGATCTGCGTTGAAAACCTGGCAACGCTGGAGCGCCTGAAGACTGCGCCACGCCTGCTGTAACAGGCTGATTTTGCAATGGAGTGGAAATATGAACACAATAGGATGATCGAGGGCTGTGACCCTATCAGGCTGTTTTAACTGGACAAGCATCCGCCAGTTGCGCTACTAGATAGCCAACCATTACATCACAGAGGAAAGCCCATGCCCAACCGGCCTTCCATACAGCGTATATGCTGACACCCAAACCCGCCCAAAAGGCGGGTTTTTCGTTTTTTCAAGGTGTAAAGAAATTTTACAGTTTTCTTGTAACCTATCAATATACCTGCTGTTTAAAACCATAATTTTTTGCAGCAGGAGCTGGAGTCAGGTCACAGATATACCAATGCCAGCCAATGAGATGAAGAAACGTTATGCCCAGACAGAAGACAAGCCCATTTGAAGAGTTAGTACTGGTGACCAGCAGGCTCCCCTGGTGGGTCGGGATCGTATTGGCGCTGGTTTCCTATGCCGTGCTGCACCAGCTTGCCGGCCGTCCGCTCACATCAGCCACAGTGGGTGAGATGGTGGTAAAAGGCATGCTGGCATCCCTTGCCATGCTTGCTCAATACATCCTGCCTTTTGGCTTTGGACTGGCTGCGCTGATTTCCGGCATAAACGCACTGCGCCAAAAAAGGCTCTATGAGAAAGCGGCAGCAGCAGCTGATGCAACTGCGCTCAATCAGATGAGCTGGGGCGATTTTGAGCAATTGGTTGCCGAGCACTTCCAACGTGCCGGTTTTCAGGTGAGCCGGGCAGGCGGCAATGGCCCTGACGGCGGCATCGACCTTGTAGTACGCAAAAACAGCGAAAAGCATCTGGTGCAGTGCAAACAGTGGAAGGCCTACAAGGTTGGAGTTCAGCCGGTGCGTGAGTTTTACGGTGTCATGGCTGCAAATGGCGCAACCGGCGGCTACTTTGTGACCTCTGGCGTGTATACCGATGAGGCAATAAAGTTTGCTCAAGGACTTAACCTTGAGTTGATTGACGGCCCTCAACTGAAGAGCCTGATTGACAGGGTACGCCTATCGCCTGCGCCTTCGGTCAACCAACAGGAGATAAAAGCCTTGGCCCCTGCCTGCCCCAAGTGTGGTGGGCAGATGAAGAAGCGGCTTGCACGCCAAGGCAGCAATGCAGGTAAGGAGTTCTGGGGGTGTGCCGTATTTCCAAAGTGTAACGGTATTCGGTCATTGGAAGAGTGTGCGAATCAGAGTAGGTACTAGCATCCTTGCAGGCGGCAGTTACAGCCAAGAGCACAGGAGCTATGGAGCCATATGGCACGAAGCCGTGAATGGCTGCAGGATAAATGTTCCATTTGGCGGGATGAGCGGTTCACGCGCACGCGCGCGTGAACCGCTCAATAACGAGTTAGATCATGAAGGAAAAAGATGAAACCCGATAACATCAACGCGATCAGCATGATCTTAATGGCCGTTGTCACAGTAGTGACAATCTATTTCTTTAGAACTAAGCCTATTAAGAATATTGCTTGGAAAGTAAAGATCCCCTCGGCAATCGGAGGAGCGGTATTCGCTCTTTTTTTCTTTGCTTTTGCAATCCGTCAAAAGATGTGCATCGAGATCGCGGAGCCGTTTGGGCAATTCGAACTTACTGCTTTATGTGTTATGGGCTTGATTCTGCTTGTTGACAGAAAGACCATTATGTTTGTTAGTTGCGCCTTAGCTCTTTTGGGCGGTGTTCAGCTCCAAGTTCAATTTAATGGTCTGGTACATAATTCGGAAGAATATTGGACTATTGATGCAAACACACATGAGCCAATGGCTAAAGGTTGTTCAGAGAGGAAAACTCCAGACGGTATAATTCTTCAAAAGCAATGGCACACATGGTTTACCGGAATCTATACACGAAAGAAGTGATTGATCTAACAAGGACGGTGGACACCGACCGGGCGAAAAGGCCACCCGGACGGGTCACCCGCTGCCCCGTTATGCGAAAGAAAAATGACGAAAATTTATAAAAGCATCATTATCGCATTGATTATCTTTGGTGCCGTGTCCGGCGTAATGTCGTTCTCCGGGTCGACTGAACTTGCTTTGTACTTTCTTCTTTTAATCGGAGGATTTTCCATTGTTGGATGGACGGCCATGAAGCTAGTGAGCAAAATTCGAAAGAAGGAAATTTCCCATCCATATTTAATTGGCGTGCTGATGACGAGCATTATTGGAATGATGGCTGTGGCTATTCTGTTTGTAAGCATGAAAGGTGAAGGTGAGGCTGCGGAAGGAGCTCTTCTATTCTCACCTTTTGTCATTCTTGCATCCGTCGTTGCAGGGGGAGTTGTCGGCAGAATTTACTCCAGAAATATAGCGCATAACACACTACTAGAGCCATCTCGCTGACGCTTGCGACTCAGCGGCAACACCGTTAGGTGGATGAAAAATGAAATTTTATGAAATCGATTCAGATTTTAAGAATGAAAGTTACTACCTTCTTTTGGAGTGGGCGAAAGTAGAAGCATCCTCATTTTCACTGATATGGCGGAAGGGTTTCTCGTTTGCCGCCACCGCCCAAGAGGTGGAGAAGAGGTTAAGGCCATACCTGATTAAAGAAGAACTGACAAATGAATGGCCGGGCACTAAGATCTGTGCCCCTCCAGAAGAGACAATCAGGTTTTACCGAATAACAAATGACACAATAAAAGTGCTTCGAACTGTCACGTCTGTATATGACTGGCTCGCTCCAGACTACCCCGAGGATTTAGCTTTTTATAATAAGGAGTGCTGTCCTTTGTTTGGATCAGTGGCCCATGAACATTTGTCATTCCTATTCGGAAACGATTCAATTGTAGCCACCGCAAAGAAGAAGATTCCCGAAATTGCGATTTATCTATCGTAGCCGAGAGTGGGAGGTCTGATACCTAACAAGACGGCATACAGGCGCTGACGCGTTGGTGAGCCACCGGTCCCGTTGAACAACAAGAATATGACTATAGAATTGCTGACGAAAAAACAAATGGAACTCGCGGGTCGGCTTGGGTTGTCAGGTGAGTACGAGGGAGCATTGAGCGTACTTGACCGTCTAATCGAGGTTTATCCAAAGTACATCGGTGCCATTCTCTACAAGGGGAATCTGCTTGACCTCTGGGGCCTGTCCGGTGCCGTTGAAGAGATGGAGTCCGAAAAGCTATTTGAAACAGCGCGTGCCTGTTACGAACAGGCGCTTGAGATGGACTTAGACTGTATCCCTGCCTATATCGATCTAGGAGATTACTGGGAACGAAAAGGCGAGCATGAAAATGCAATAAAATCCTTGAATACAGCAATAAAAATGCTGGAAGACGGGAAATGTTGGGTGTCACGAGAAGAGGAAATTGACGACGCTTTTTCTCGAAAAGCTTCAATATTGAGAGGGCTTGGGCGGGAGGATGAGGCTGTTTTTTGCCTTGCTACAGGACGCCGGCTAAACCCATCGTCTATGTTGCTTGAAAAAGAGGAAAAATAGCGAGCGTTCAACCTGGCGCTCAGGCCGAGACCAAGCGATAAGGCCGCCCGGCAGCTCAAGAGCTGGCACCGTTAAACAAAGTGCAAGAAAAACGACCACAACTACAATGAGACGTAAGATCCCCATTTTACCTCTCACCCAAGGAGGGTTACGATGAGTCGTATTGTTCCCACACGCAGGCGTTCTGGCAGCATCCTGGCAGCTGTTGTATGTACGGCGTTCTGGGCCGTATCAATGCCATCATTTGCCGACGATCTTATCGGTGCCGGCGAGGCGCTGACCCGTATCGGCAAGGCAGCCGGAGCCGTGGAGAAGAAGAACGACTCTGCCCAAAACGAGGCAGAGCTGTTCATGGGGGATCTGGAACGTTTCAAGGCAGAGCGCGCAAGGCTTGCCGTCGATGTTGCTGTCGATCGTTGGCTGAAGCTCTATGAACGCTTCAAGTTGTTGCCGCCCGAGTCGATGAAGCTAAACGCCTTGAACCCGTTTGCCCCGCCCGATGCCAAGACCCCGTCACTGACAGCTCTGATTAGCTCCATCCCCTCCCCGGAGGCCTGGGAGACCCTCAAGAACCGCCTGGCTGCGGTGCCTCCATCCGGCAACGCCACCCAGGATACCGTCCTGCGCGTTCTGATGGCCTACCTGACCAAAGACAAGCCCGCTCTCGATCAGGGGCTGATTGAGTTGAAAGCTGCCCTGGCCATGGCGAACAATAACCCGTTCGGCCTGAACCTGTCGGAACTGCGTGATGATCTGCAGCGTCCCGATGTCGGAAAATCGGGGGCGCCAACGGTCGAGAGCTTCGAGGCGTATCTGCAATCGCTGCGTGGAGAACGGCCGAAGGGCCAGATCAAGGTACAGATACCCGATCTGGTCGGTATGGCCGGGGAGAAACGGGCCGAAGAGGTAATCCTCAAGGCGATGACGATACCGGGGGTATCTCTGCGGGTACCGTCGGGTGGCAGGACCCTCGATCTTGCCAAGCGGTTGGCAACGAAGCGCGTTGACCTGCTCACCGACCCGCAATGGGAGTTGGTGACCAGCCTGAACGATACGGAGCTGTATGAGGCCATCAACACCCGTTTCCCTGAAAAGGGAAACAAAGAGAAGACAGTGCCGGAGATGTTCCAGACTGTTGAACACGAATACCGGTTCCAGGAAAGGGATACCCCCCGCACCAGCGCAAAGATCCTTTACCTGCTGGGTCTGATCGCCAAGGACCGGATTGCTGATGCGGTGGAGTTGAGCAAACGGATGGAGGCGAATGAATTCGAGGCATCCGAGTTCGGACGGCGCTGGCACTCTTTCGACAAGAACCGTCATGCGCAGAGATTGAACCGGTGGTGCAGCAGCATATTGACAGATCGGCCTGAGCTGCCGCTGTGGAAGCAATGTGGCGTGGTCGTCAGTAATGACAGCGAAGCGGCCAAGCTGGTTGCCATTCTTGATGCTGCCGCTCAGAAACCGAATAACAGCCTTGGAACCCGGTTGGTCGTGCAGTCGCGCAAGGTAGACTTTCTTTTGGCCATGGACCGCACTGAAGAGGCGTTGGGACTGCTGCGCGCAATCGTCACGGCCGACGAGAGCAAGGAAACCCCGCAGGCCAGGCAGGCCATAGCACGGGTAAAGCTCAGTATGGCAGCCCGGCTGATCTCCATCGCCAAGCTCCTGTCCCGGCCGGACTTGACCGCCGTGGGAGAGGAACAGGTGATGGCCCTGCTGCAAAGCGGCGGCTTACAACTCCGTATGACCGACATGGCAACCTGGGAGGGACGCCAAGCCCTGGAGTCACTGGTCGAGGAGTATGAAAACGCCGGCCAGCTTGCCAAGGCAGAACAGATAATCATTGCCACGACGCTGTTCATACTGAACGCACCGGAGCTCAGCGCAAACCCAATTGCGAAGGATATGGCCCTGGCCAGCGGCTTCATCACTGCTCAGCTTACCCGTCTGGCCCAGTTGTATGACAAAGCGGGCCGCTTTGACGATGTCCTTGTCTTGCTGGAAAAATCACGCTGGTGGGGTGCGACCGATCTTATTAACATGCACGAAAACAAGCCTTCACTGGCCCCCATCGCTGCCAGGGCCCTGTACAAGAGCGGGCGCACTGCCGAATCGACCGCCATACTCAAGTGGTACCTGCTGACCAAACCGGATGACGATGCCGCCTACGAGACCCTCACCGCAATGCTTGGTTCTTCGGTTATTCCCTGGCTTGACCGGTTGCAGCTACGGGACCGCTTTGAGGAGCGCCCCCTGATCTGGAAGGCGGTGCTGCTGAAAAGGGAAGGCAGGTTGGACGAGGCTGAGGCTGCTGTACGTCAGGCACTGAAAATTGACCCCACCGATGGCGAAGAACCGCCTGGCGACCGTGCCCGCGGCTATGCGGTACTGGGTGAGATTCTCAAGGCCAAGGGGAAATCGGACGATGCTGCCTTCTTCGATCGAGTTGTCCAGTCGGTGCAGCTGGCCGAAACGGGTGATAAGCTGACCGAGGCCGGCCTGCTGCGCAAAAGCCTGCAGGTGTATGCACAGGCATCGGAACTGTTTGCTGACGCCTATTGCGTACAGTGGCGACTTGCCGAGCGCCTGGCCTCCATCGGCGATCTGGCCGGCGCAAAGAAACATTATGAAATCGCGTTCGAGCGGATGCCGGAGCAGTTCGGCCAGGTGGCCCATTTCTGTTTTGGCTGCGAGGGGGTCTTTACGCATCAGCAGAGCGTCAGCATAGCCGAAGAGGTGCTGACCGGGGCGGCAAAGGCGGCGCCGAACAAACCGCAGATACATTATCTGCTGGGACAGTTGCGCGAGGCTCAGGGGCGCAAGGCCGACGCCTATACCCATTTCCGCAAAGCTGCCGACCTCGATCCGGACTATCTCGATGCCTGGAAGGAGGCCTACAAACTGCGCAACGACGTCTTCCTCAGCCAGGTGGAGATGGATCAGATCGCCCTGCGGATGGTGCAGCTCGACCCGCTGAACCGGCACAGCAACCTGAAACATGGTGAGATAACCGATGTCAAAGGGCTCTGGATGATTTACCAGAAGATGAGCCCGGAACGAGGGGCACCCATCAAGAACCTGTTTATCCTGCCTGCCAGCAAACAGGAGCTGGAAGAGCTTACCAAGAAATTTGGCGGTAACGCAGAAATGCTGGAAACGAAACGTGCGCTGTTTGGCAATAGCATTGATGTGCCCGAGCCGGGGGATGCGGTGGTCAAAAACAAGTTCGTGCAAAAACTGCTCCGCGCTGCCGGACAGAATGTTTTTGGGTTCGATTTATAATGACTGAAAGGGTGAGCTGCTTTTCGTCCAGCTCTGTTGTGAAGCGGCCTGTCCCCGGCTTTCCCTCTGTCCGTTACCATACAAAAGGAGATAAAAATGAGATGGATGAATTCATGCCTTGTGATTCTCCTGCTCTTTTGTCCGCTCACCGCCCTCGCCAATACAGGTGTTTTCTTTGGTGCTGGCAATCAGGTTATACCGATTAAAAACAATGATATCCAGCTCGTGAAGGAACATGTTTTTATTAAACTGCGAGTTGATGAAGAAACGGGGAAATGGGGAACACCATTTTTCCCAAGAGCTGACGTTGAAGCTGTGTTCGTTTTGAAAAACACTGCAAATAAGCCAGTCTCTCTGCAGGTTGGGTTTCCGTTCCTTGACCTACAAGGCTTCGGAGACGAAAAACTCGCCATGTCTAAGCTTCATTTCCGGGCAAAAGACACAAAATCCGAAAGAAAGGTAACTCTAAAGGAAGGGTTGATAGACAAGAAACTTGACCCGCAGGGTCTGTTCAAGAAAGTCTTTGCGTGGAACGAGCAATTTCAACCTCACCAGACAAAGACCGTCACGGTTACCTATAGCCTGCTTTTAGGGATTGCATCTGCAAATGAAAATGAGCGCGACTTTAACGACATTGACAGGAAATATTATGAGTTGGACCGAATGTTTCCGGCCTTGGCCTATAGCTTCGGCTATATTACAAAAACTGCCTATACGTGGAAGGAGCCAGTCGAGAATGCTGTCTTTACGATAGATGGAACAGAATTTTTCAAGAAACTAGAAGAGGCCAACTTTTTTAAAGAGCTTGGTGAAGCAGCGCCTGCCGGAGTTTCTCGCCCTGTATTTCTTGCTAATGTGCATCCTTCATCTTTCACTCGCGATAATAATATCTATCGATGGGAATTCACCGGTAAGGTACCTGAAGAAGGTATTAGCGCAAATTTCGTCGTTCTGCTTATTCCTTCCTCCGCAAGCGAACTACCGAGCTTCATGAGCGCACAGATAAAGGCACTGAAGGAAGGAATTTCAAAAAGTGACTACTCAAGCATTCTTGAAGGTTATTACGCTCGAATTCTGAAGAAAAAATCTGAACACGAAACCCCATTTGCACAGAAATATTTCGGCCCTGTTCGGCTGCTAAAAAGTGATCTTCTGTACGAAAAAGACCAAAAATTGCTTGGTGCCATCCTCGATAGAGTTACATCACTAACCCGCGCTCAGACTTTGACCGGGCATGACGCCGCCCGGTAAGGCAACAGCAATTGTCACCGTATAACCATCTGTGTGAGAAAACATGAAAACGCCATCACGCTTAATGCCACCCTACCTACCAGAACAAGTACATTGGTGGAAAAAGGTACTGGCATGCAGTGTACTCGGGCTGATGCTCTACGTGCTTCTATCTGCAATCACCCGCCATCCCTGGATGTTAGCACTATTTGCCGCCTTGGCCGTAACCACGCTCTATTCAAACAAAAGACACAGGCAAAAGCTGATGGGCATGACAGAGGAACGAGCACATGAAGGGATTTGTACATTTGCAAGGTCATTCGACAGGAACCAGGTTGACACGTGGGTAATCCGAGCCGTTCATGATGAGCTTCAACAACAGGTAAAATTCCCGGAGGGTGCATGCCCCCTGAGAGCTTCGGACAGACTTGAAAAGGATCTAAAGATTGACCCCGACGATATTGAAGACTTAATTCCGGTTGTTGCTCAACGAGCAGGACGTAGCCTGGAACATACGGAAAGAAATCCGTTCTACAAAAAGATATCGACTGCCGGTGATGTTGTACTATTCATCAATGCACAGCCGCATATTATCCCTGAGGAAAGATTATGTCCAAACAGCCAACCATAATCATCACTGGTAACCGGATCAAAAAACCTACATTCATCGGTATCTTGGGTAGGCTCCTTCTGTTTGGCATTCTGATCTGTTTCTATGCAGGATGTGGCAAAAGCGAAGATTCTACTGCATCAATCTCGGTTACCCCTACAGTCGTTGCCAAGAATGACCACACGCTAGCACTGCTGCCCGATGGTAGTGTCAAGGCCTGGGGAAGTAATCAACTTGGACAACTGGGCAACGGCACTACTACTAACAGCACTATACCGGTGACCGTCACAGGGCTTGGCGGACCGGCAGTAGCTCTTGCCTCCGGAGAATTCCACTCGATAGCACTCTTGGCGGACGGTACGGTTAAGACATGGGGATATAACACCTTTGGACAGCTTGGAAACGGCAACAATACCAGTAGCAATATTCCGGTAGCTGTTACCGGATTGACTGGTAAAGTCACCGCTATTGCTGCCGGTGGTCTACACAGTATGGCACTTATGGAAGACGGGTCCATCATGGCCTGGGGAACCGCCATCAGCAACGGAACGCCTCATAGCAGTAACGTACCGGTACATGTAGCCGGGCTCAGTGGCAAAGCTGTTGCCATCTCTGCAGGCTTTGTTCATTCGGTTGCACTTATGTCCGATGGCAGCATCAATACATGGGGTGCAAACTACGCTGGCCAGCTCGGTAACAACAGCACTATTGACAGCAGCACACCGATCACTGTTGCAGGACTCGGCGGTACAGCCACCAAAATAGCAACCGGTTATTGTCACACGGTAGCCTTGCTGAGCGATGGTACGATTAGGACTTGGGGATACAACGGACAGGGTGCTCTTGGCAACGGCACATATCTTGACAGCTACGTGCCGGTCTCTGTTGCAGGTTTAGGTGGTGCGGCCACAGCCATTGCTGCAGGTGATTTCCATAGCATGGCGTTATTAAGCGACGGCACTGTCAGGACATGGGGCAACAATGCTAGCGGGCAACTCGGCAACGGCGCCACTATTAACAGCAGCTTACCAGTAACGGTTTCCGGTCTGGCCGGACCTGCCACCACTATCTCCGCTGGATGGTCACATAGCGCAGCTATTTCGGACAGTACGGTTAACATATGGGGAGACAACAGCTATGGGCAACTTGGAGACGGGACATCGATCTCAAGCCTTGTTCCGGTAAAAGCCTTAATAGACCTCATCCAGTCGGAGACTAAAGTGGCAGGCTACGTTATGTCAGGCGGTCAATCTGTCAAAATGCAGGCAGTAAAAAAACAGTCTCTCCATCTTGATTTTGCCGCTACCACCTCACACCTGTAAAGGCGCCCCATGGACAACAAGCCCATCTACCACGACAGCCTGGTGACCATAACCGCAGATGAGATTGTCTTTGCACAGTACTACTTTCCGCTGCATACTCCTAAGACCGTCCGCCTGACGGATATTGCCGCCATTACGGTCTGCAAGCCGACGCTCTGGAACGGCAAGTGGCGCCTGCACGGCACCGGCAACATCAAGACCTGGTTTCCGGCAGATTACAACCGGCCCAGGCGCGACAGGATCTTTATGGCCGACCTGAAGAGCCAGTGGGTCAAGATCGGCTTTACCGTGGAAGACGCCCCCCTGGTGGAGGCGATCTTCCGGCAGCACGGGCTGATCAAGGAGTAACGGACTAACAGGCTGTTGAAAAACGTTATGAGGAAGCACGGCTACAAGGCGCACGGCGCACAGCGACTGAGACATAACGTATAGTTAGGAGAAAGAGCGAGCACCGCGCAACGCCGTAGACGGGCTCCGCAGTAGTTTTTCAACAGCCTGCTAAACCAGGCAGCGCAGCCTGAAGAAATGAGCATGCCATGGATCGGGCAGAACCAGCAAGACCGGACCAGCAAGAACAGTGGGACAGACAGTTTAGCCGGTCTGACGCATTTTTTGGTGAGCAGCCGAGTGAGTTTGCCAGGGTCTCGCTTGAGCTGTTCCGGCAAAACGGCGTGCGCTCGCTGCTGGAGGTTGGGTGCGGCCAGGGCCGCGATACGGTTCTGTTTGCCGGGCAGGCGCTGACGGTGACCGCCCTTGATTATTCAGAAGCTGCGGTTGCGGGAGTTCGGAAAAAGGCGGCAGCTGCGGGCCTGCTTGCCCAGCTACACCCCTTCAGTCACGACGTGCGGGAGGCACTTCCGTTTGCCGACGAACAGTTCGACGCATGTTATTCCCACATGCTGCTGTGCATGGAGCTTTCCACGGCTGAGATCGCCTTTGTCCTGCGCGAGATGCATCGTGTTCTCAAACCGGGCGGATTGGCCCTGTATTCGGTCCGTAGCAACTTTGACAGGCATTACCGGGCAGGCACCCATTGGGGTGAAGATATCTACGAAATCGGTGGGTTTGCGGTCCAGTTCTTTACGGCTGAAAAGATCCGCCGGTTGTCCCGGGGCTATGAGCTTCTGCAGGTTAACCGCATGGAGGAGGGCAGTCTGCCCCGCGATCTGTTTTGCGTTACCATGCGAAAAGGGGCTGCCCCGCAGACCTGGGATCTGCCCCCCTGCGACGAGGATACGATCTGCGACCCGCTGGAGAGGTGCAAGGGCGCCCCGGAACTGCCTCCGGGGAGGACCTGAGGCGTGTAACCACGGGCTTCAGGTGAAGCCGCATGTACCCCTGTATGGGACGGTCCTTCAGCAGCATTGCCGGTGGCGGATACTTCCCCGATTTTCCGCAGCAGAGTGTCGGTTTTGGACGAATCCGGCAACGCGGCTGCAGGAGATGCAGACTGCTGGTCTGGCAAATAAGGCGGCTGTCGATATTCAGGCAAACTTCAGTCCCACCACCCCGGCGATGATCAGGCCGGCCGAGGCGATCCTGAGCATGCTGACGGCATCGCCAAAGGCCACGATCCCCACGACAAATGTACCCACCGCCCCAATGCCGGTCCAGACCGCATAGGCCGTTCCCATCGGTATGACCCGTTGCGCCTGCAACAGGAACGAGCCGCTGAGTATGATGCAGAGCACCGCAAAGCCGAGCCAGAGCGGCCGCGGGCCGTTTTCCGTCCAGCCGAGTTTGAGGCCGATCGGCCAGCCGATTTCAAGCAGTCCGGCAAGAACAAGATAGGTCCAGGCCATAGCATCCTCCCTCATAGCGTGCCTGCACGAGGCAGCGTGATTTTATCTATTTAGGGAACAACTGCGATAATTGCAAGCATGTATGATTTCATAAACCACGATACCCCAGTTACTGCATCAGTTCTCTCTCCCCCTTTCCAGCTGACTGATTTGACATCGTCCCACTCTCTGTTAGAAGTATATAATCCAATCTGCAGCAGCCATCCCACAACGCAGCGCTGAAAAAGGAGGATACCCATGGCATCTGTCCGGTTGAAGCTGTTGGCACTGTTGAGCGTCACCCTCTGTCTGGTTGCGGCTGTGGGCCAGGCAGCCGAGGCGCCGGGTTTTTCAAAGCTCCGCTACGAGTGTGAGAAGAAGGCGGCTGAATACACCTATAACCTTGATAAGGCCGGCGATCAGGAGATCTTTGCCCAGCATCTCAAGGAATGCCTGGAGGCGGCCCAGGCCGCCCCCCAGCCGCTGCAGGCCGCGGTTGCCCTGGCACAGGCAGAGAGTTGCGTTCCGCTCAATTTTGTCAATAACTCGGGGGAGGATATCTTTCTGGGGGTCTGGCTGGGCAAGGCCAACCGGGGCCAGGCTCCCGACAAAAGCAGCTTTCCGGACTGGAAACTTGAGGCCGGCAAGACCCGCAGCTGGTGCGCACCATTGACCTTTAACGGCCGGTTTGTTGCCAGGACCGGCTGCGAGGGCAACAAGTGCGCCGTGGGGGACTGTTGTCAGGATTCCGGCGGCAACGGTTGCGGCGACAATACCTGCACCACCGGCAATCAGCCGGCCTCGATGGCAGAATTTACCCTGAACGACAAGGATGGCAAGAGCTGGTACAACGTCAGTTACGTGGATGGCTATAACTTCCCGGTACAGATCACCCTGACCACCATTGCCAGCAGCAGCTGCACCAAGACGGTCGGCTGCAGCGCACTACCTGCCTGTCCCTGGACCAATCGCCCGGCCGGTGGTGTCTGCCTTGCTCCGTACAAGCTTTTTGAGGCCGACAACAAGGATTTCCTGAAAAGGCAGCAGTACTTTATCCTGGCAGCAAAATGCGCCAGCGACAGCACCTGCGGCTGCGGCAACCAGTGTAGCGACAAGGCACCCTGCCCGGATAAAAACCCCAGCACCGGCATCGCTTCTGCCGGCTGCTCACCGCTGGCCCTCAAGGCAGGGGATTACGGCAAATGGGGTGATAGCAAGGACAAGCAGGGCAAACCGGGCAAACCGGGCAAGCCGGTGGATAAGGCCGCCCAGAACCAGGTGGTCTGCATTGAGCAGGAGGACGGCTGCAAGTTTGTGTGGGATGCGACATCAAAACGCTATCCCGACACCATCAAGAACAGCGGCTGCAGCGGCGCCTACACCTGGCAGTATGATGACGCAGGCAGCCTGGGCAACTGCAAGGCAAACGAGATCAAGGGCTTTACGATCAGCTTCGGAAAACGGGCAGCAGGCACTATCCCGATCCAGCTGCCCAATTTCCTGCTGCATCCGACCGGCGGACTCAGCGGCACCTACAGCATCGACAGCGGCAGCGCGCACCCGTTCACCGGTCCTGATGCCGTGCCGCTGCGGGTCAAGGACGGCACCATCCTCACCCTGGTCAGAAACTGCAGCGGTGGCGGCAAGCTGACCTGCCTGATGACCTACAACAGCAAAACCAACTTCACCACCAACGACAAAACCTGTAAAAATCCGGTGGTGGGGGCCATTTCATGGAATGAGGCCAAGGACCGGCTGCATGATCTCAACCTTGGCATCCCGAACAAGGATGCCATCCAGAACGGCCGGGATGCCGAGGATAATCAGCCTTTTACCAATCTCTGCAAATAACCGGCAGACTCTTTTGGAGGACAGTATGAAATGTGTTACCTGTCTGGGAATTAAAATGGTGCTGCTGAGCTGCGCAAGCGCCGGCTGCCTGTTGCTCGGCGGCTGCGGCGGGGCCAGCTATGTCTGGTATCAGGCCGGCAGGGATCAGGCGGCATTCAAGCAGGATCACCTGCAGTGTGAGGAAGAGGCGGCCCTGTTTGCCAAGCATATGGACAAACGGGGTGACAAAGAGGTAATTTCTACCCGTATGAAGGACTGCATGGGGGTACGGGGCTACGTCAAGGTGCTGGAAGAGGATCTGCCGGCCGGCGCTGAAAAGCTCCAGTAAACGTGGCCAGGATCAAGCGGGCGGCGTACAGGCGACCCAGCCGATGGTCCCGCGCCGCCCGTGTGTATCGCTGCTGATGTCTGCGGCGCACTAAACCGTCTGCCGCCCTGCAGGCAGATCACCGCAAAAGGAGCCTGCCAGTCGCACACTGTTCGTGCATGATGATCTGGTTTTATCCCATGAAAAAATTTTTGGTACGCGTACTAGCCATGCCCGCCTGTGTCTGCCTTGGATCACCGGTCGATTCCTCACTGCCTGCCGCCTATACTGCGGTTGTGCATGCCGTGCATGAAATTGTGGTTACCGGCTGTGAAAACGAGAGCATCGCCATCAGCAAGATGAAGGAAAAACGAAAACAGCTGGGTAAAAAGACCGTGTTTTCAGAGATCTCACTTGAACCAAAGAGCATGGGAATTGTGCGCTACCATCCCACCCCTTTTGTGAGCGGCCACAATATCATGACCACGCCGGATGCCGACGGTGCCTATCCCGGCAAGGCGCTGGCAAAGGCGCAGCAGTTTCCTGACGGCCAGGGACTCTGGATACAGTACAGCGTCAAGGATGTGGTGAGCGGTGATAAGGTTCAGCGACACATGTACTGCGAAAAATACAAGCTCAACCTGTACTGCGGCTCGCTGCCGGCCAGCTATGATCTGCGCGCCCATATGACTGCCACCCTTACGCCATAAACTCCGTCAGGTAGCCCCGCACCTTCAGCGGCACCTTGCCCTGCTGCAGCTTCAGATTCCTGCGCTCCGGGATGGCCAGGGTGGTGAAGTAGCTGCGCCAGAGCTGTTGAAACTGTATCTCCTGCGGTGTGATCTCCGGCTGTGCATGCAGCTCCATCGGCAGCAGCAGCCACTCCTTCTTTTCAGCATCGTACAAAATCCCTTCGTTGTGACGCTGGTCATGGATCACCCACTGCTGATCACTGAACCGTTCGGCAAAATGGGCCCCGATCAGCAGCAGAATCCGATGATCCGGCGCGATGGCAGCGTAGTACAGCCCGCCCTGCAGCTGCTGAAACCTGACAAAACCCAGATAGCGGTGCGCCTCCCGCCCCACCTGCTGGGACAGCTTCCAGACCGGCGCCACGGCCGGATGGGCCAGCATCCCGTCAACCCTTTTGCCCTGTTCAGCCTCCAGCAGCAGATAGGTATAGATCAGCAGTTCCTGTTGGGGATGATCGGCCAGCAGACAATGCCGCAGCAGTTTCAGTGAGTGGCTGGAAAGGCGCCGGGTCAGACGCTGCCAGAACGCCTCTGCCACGGCCTGATCCGTGGCAATATAGATCTCGCTGCTGAACAGGCTCTGCTGATCAGGCGGGGTGGCACTGATCCGCTCTACAACAACCCGTTCCGCCAGCAGCCGGGCATAGAGGCTCAGCAGCCCGGCCAGGGTGCCGTCATAGCAATAACAACCGGACATTACAGCTCACCCGTAATCAGGCTGGCGGTTTCATCACGTACCGGCTGCTCCAGGGCCAGGCTCAACTGGACCGGACGCTTCTGCAGTGGTCTGTCCAGCAGCCTGCTGCGCAGGCCGTTACTATCAAGCCCCGCGTCTCCGGCATAGCGGCCACGGGCGGTGACAAAGTAGCGGGCACGTTTCATGACAACCCCCAGGCTGGCCAGATCGTCAGTCCCCAGATGCCCCTGCCGCCGGGCCCGGATGATCCGCTGGGCCGAGCGGACCCCGATCCCCGGCACCCGCAGCAGCTCTTCATAGCCGGCACGGTTGATCTCCAGCGGAAACAGCTCCAGGTGGCGCAGGGCCCAGCCGGTCTTGGGATCAAGCTCGCTGTCCAGGTTGGGGGAGGCCTCATCCAGCAGCTCATGGGCCGCGAAGCCGTAGTAGCGCAGCAGCCAGTCGGCCTGGTACAGGCGATGTTCACGCCTGAGCGGCGCCTCGGGCCGGGCCGGCAGACGGGTGTCGGCCACGGTGGGGATAAAGGCGGAATAGTAGACCCGCTTCAGCTCCAGCCGCTGGTAGAGCTGTTCCGACAGGGTCACGATCTGACGGTCAGATTCACCCGTGGCCCCCACAATCAACTGGGTACTCTGGCCGGCCGGAGCAAAACGGGCAACCTTGCGGGACTGCTTCCGTTCGGCCCGGTTGGCAGTGATCAGGCTGCTGACCTGACGCATCGGCCCCACCACGCTATCACGGCTCTTGTCAGGTGCCAGCAGCTGCAGGCTTTCACGGGTCGGCAGCTCCAGATTGACGCTGACCCGGTCTGCCCAGAGTCCGGCCTGCTGCACCAGCAGCGGATCAGCACCCGGCACCAGCTTGAGATGGATATAGCCGTTAAAGCGGTACTGTTCCCGCAGGGTACGCACCGCCTGAATCAGCAGCTCCATGGTGTAGTCGGCGGAGCGCACCACGCCGGTACTAAGGAACAGCCCCTCAATGTAGTTGCGGCGGTAAAAGCCGATGGTCAGCTCTGCCACCTCAGCCGGAGAAAGCGCCACCCGTTGCACATCATTGCTGCGGCGGTTGACGCAGTAAGCGCAGTCGTAGATGCAGCGGTTGGTCATCAGGATCTTGAGCAAGGAGACACAGCGGCCGTCACTGGTCCAGCTGTGGCAGATGCCGCAGGAGGCAGCTGAACCGACCCCGCCGCTGTTGCTGCGGGAACTGCCGCTGGAAGAACAGGAAACATCGTATTTTGCCCCGTCTGCCAGTATTTTCAGCCGGTCCATCAGATCAGTCGCCACGGAAGCTCTCCTGAAAATTCATGCCGCTGAGTATAGCACAGGGCTGTGACAGGATAGGTCATTCTGAAGCCGATCCACTCCAACCTAACCAGGACGACGATTCAGGTTTGTTGCCGCAGCGGCTTTAGGATATGGTAAATAAAACAGCTCAAGGACTGGACAGGCTGCAACATAGTGATAAAAATAGGACGATACACACTTGTTTTGTTCATGACAGCAACCTCACCGCCTGACTGTTAATCGCTGACAAGGGGCCGTTACGCTGATGGAACAACTACAGATGAATGAAGAGAAACTGCGGATCTTTGTCGAATATGCGCCGGCGGCCCTGGCCATGTTTGACCGGGAGATGCGCTATCTGTACGCAAGCCGCCGCTGGCTGACTGATTATCAGCTGGAACAGCAGGATCTACACGGCCTGTCGCACTATGATGTCTTCCCCGAGATCCCGCAACGCTGGAAAGAGCTGCATCGCCGCGCCATGGCGGGGGAAGTCCTGTCTGCCGATGAAGACCGCTTTGTGCGTGCCAACGGTTCAGTGCAGTGGCTGCGCTGGGAGATCCGGCCCTGGTTCGCCAATAATGACGAGATTGGCGGCATCGTCATCTTTTCCGAGGATATCACCAAGTTCAAGCAGGCTGAATCTGCCCTGCGGCGTTACGAACTGCTCTCCAAGTACAGCCGCGACATCGCCCTGTTTATCCGGCGGGAGGATGGCCGGATCCTGGAGGCAAATGATGCCGCCGTCAGGACCTACGGCTACAGCCACGCTGAACTGTTGAACATGACGATCTGTGACCTCAGGATACCGGATTGTGCCGCTTCGGCCTCTGCCCAGATGGATGAAGCGGACAAGCGGGGAATCCTCTTTGAGACCATACACCGCACCAAAGCAGGCAGGGCATTTCCGGTGGAGGTCAGCTCCTGCGGTGTTGATGTCGGTGATGACCGGATCCTGCTCAGCCTGGTCCGGGAAATCAGCAAGCGCAAGGAAGACGAAGCGGAGCTGAGAAAAAATGCCGAAGTTGAGCATGCCCGTCTGGCCGAGCTGGAGGCGTTGATGCAGGCGGTTCCGGCTGCCGTCCTGATCAGCCATGATCCGCTCTGCCGGGTCATCACCGGCAACCACGCCGCCTATGAGCTGCTGCGGATGGAATACGGCAGCAACACCTCCAAGAGCACCCCCGGTACCCGGACCGATCATTTCAGGGTGCTGCACAAGGGCCGGGAGCTGTCCGCTGACGAACTACCGCTGCAACGGACAGTGGCAACCGCGATGCCGGTCTACGGTTTTGAAGAAGAAATCACCTTTGACAACGGTGACTGCGTCACGATCTACGGCAATGCCGTGCCGTTAATGGATGCAAACGGCAGCATCAGCGGGGCGGTGGCCGCATTTGTCGACATCGGCCAGCTGGTGCAGGCCCAGGAAGAGGCCAGACAGGCCATATTGGCTGCCGAGGCTGCCAACCGGGCCAAGAGCGCATTTCTGGCCAACATGAGCCATGAAATCCGCACCCCCCTCAACGGCATCATCGGCACGGCCCAGCTCCTTGAGTTTACCCGCCTGACCGGTGAGCAGAAAGACTATCTGGCCGACATCAAATCATCCTCCACCACGTTGCTGTCGCTGCTGAATGATCTGCTTGATCTCTCCAAGATCGAAGCCGGCAAGGTCACGCTTGAATCCTTGGACTTCAGGCTGCGGGAAAGCATTGATGGGGTTGTCAACTCACTGAAATCGCTACTGCAGTCCAAAGGCCTGCTGATTGAGGTGCAGATCCCGGACAGTGTGCCGGATTGCCTGAAAGGCGACCAGACCCGTTTCAAGCAGATTCTGCTCAACCTGCTTGGCAATGCGGTCAAATTTACGGAGTCAGGAAAAATCTCACTCTCTGTCGCCCTCAAGGAACAGCATGACCAGCAGCTGCTGCTTGAGATCGATGTCACGGACTCCGGCATCGGGATCTCTCCCCAGATGCTTGAGATGATTTTTGAACCGTTCACCCAGGCAGAAACCTCCCTGACCAAAAAATACGGCGGCACCGGCCTGGGCCTGGCGATCTGCAAAAGACTGGTCAGCATGATGGGCGGGCAGTTGTGGGCCGAGAGCGTTGAAGGCGTCGGCAGCACCTTCCATCTGATCGCACCGTTTTCCGTCTGTACCCGGCAAGGTGCCGAATGTCCCCTTGCCGTTCCTGTCCCGGCCTCAACGGAATGGGATGGCCCGCAGCTGCGCATCCTGCTTGCCGATGACCATGAGATCAACCTGAAGTTCACCAGCAAGCTGCTTGAAAAATCAGGCCACACGGTCATCCAGGCCCATGACGGCCAGGAGGCCCTGCAGCTGTGGGAACAGCAGGACTTTGATCTGATTCTGATGGACGTCAGCATGCCGGTCGTAAGCGGCATCGAGGCGGTCGGGGTGATCAGGGAAAAGGAACGGGAAACAAACAGGCATACACCGGTCATTGCCTTGACCGGGCATGCCTCTGTGCAGATCAGGGAACAGGTGCTCCAGCAGGGATTTGACGGTTGCCTGATCAAACCGATACCCTTTGAGGCGCTATTGCAGGAGATCAGGCAGCATCTTCCGGGCTGCTGACAGCTCTAATCGGTTAGGGAGGGACATGACCATGAAACTTTTTTCAGCGTACACACTGGGGGCCGTCAAGCTGCAGAACCGGATCGTCATGGCGCCCATGACCCGTTCGCGGGCTACGGACAATCTGCCCAACAGCCTGATGGCAGACTATTACGGCCAACGCTCGGATGCCGGCCTGATCATCACCGAAGGGACCTCACCATCCCCCAACGGGCTCGGCTATGCCCGGATCCCCGGCGCCTTTTCCCCGCAGCAGACCGCGGGCTGGCAACAGGTTGCCGCCAGGGTCCATGACGGTGGTGCCCGGATCTTCATGCAGCTGATGCATTGCGGCCGGGTGGGCAGCAGGCTCAATCTGCCGCCAGGTGCAGAGCTGGTGGCGCCGTCGGCAATTGCCCTCGGCAACAAGATCTGGACCGACAGCCAGGGCGAGCAGCCCTATGATCTGCCGCGGGAGATGAGCCTGCATCAGATCGAACAGACCATTGCCGAGTACGTGCTGGCAGCTAAAAATGCCCTGGCAGCGGGCTTTGACGGCGTTGAGGTACACGGCGCCAACGGTTATCTGATCAACCAGTTCCTTGATCCCGGCTCCAATCAGCGCCGTGATGAGTATGGCGGCGATGCTGCGTGCCGTAACCGCTTTGCGCTGGATGTCACTGCTGCGGTGATCTCCGAAATCGGGGCTGAACGGGTTGGTATCCGGCTTTCGCCCTATGGGGTCTTCAACGAGATGAGCGGTGCCTACGACGGCATTGCCGACCAGTACACCGCACTGGCAGCGGCGGCCGGCGGGTTGGAGCTGGCTTACCTGCACCTGGTGGATCACTCTGCCATGGGGGCACCCAAGCCTGAACCGGCCACGGTGCAGGCCATGTGTCAGGCCTTCCGTGCTGCCGGTGGCGCTGGCGTGATCCTCTCCGGCGGCTACGACGGCACACGGGCCGAGGCTGACCTGCAGAGCGGCGCAGCAGATCTGGTTGCCTTTGGACGCCCCTTCATCGCCAACCCGGACCTGGTGGCCCGGATCAAGGCCGGCTACCCGCTGGCGCTGCCGGACCAGACAACCTTTTATTCACCGGGCCCGGTCGGCTATAGCGACTATCCTGCCATGCCGTAAGTGGTACCTGATGACGCATACAGTGGTTGTGCACCACGGCTTTGATATTCGCTGCCAACCTGACCAGCCAGGGCTGATCCCTACCGCCTCTTGAAAAAATAGGCCGTGATGAGGTACCCAGACATGCAACCACGTTCCATCAGCAAGGTATTTAAAAGCGTTCCCACCATAGAGGGGGCCGGCGTCCACCTCAAGCGGGCCTTTGGTTACCACCAGCTGCCGCTGTTCGACCCGTTCCTGATGCTGGACGATTTCCACACCAGCAACCCGGACGAGTATCTGGCAGGCTTTCCCTGGCACCCCCACCGCGGGATCGAGACCATCACCTACATCCTTGAGGGGCGGGTGGAACATGGCGACAGCATGGGCAACAGCGGGGTGATCGGGGCCGGCGACGTACAATGGATGACCGCCGGCAGCGGCGTCATCCACCAGGAGATGCCCAAACTGAGTCCCAGCGGCACCATGTGGGGCTTCCAGTTCTGGACCAACCTGCCGGCCAGCCAAAAGATGATCGCCCCCCGCTACCGCGATGTCCCGGCTGCCACCATCCCCGAGGTAACCCTGGAGCATGGTGCCTCAATCAAGGTGATCGCAGGAAAGGTGGCCGGTGTGCAGGGACCGGTACAGGATATCCTGGCCGACCCGGAACTGCTGGATATACGCCTGCCGCCGGGTGCGATCTTTGAACATGCCGTAACCGACGGCTACACCGTGGTGGCCTACCTGCTCAGCGGCCAGGGCTATTTTGATCAGGGGCGCGATCCCTATGCCTACGACTATGCCGGTACAGGCTGGCTGGATCTGGAGCGGGACTGCTGCTTTGGTCCCGAGACAACCATACTGTATGAGCACCAAGGGGAGGGTATCCGGGTGGTTGCCGGTGAGCAGGGGGTGCGCTTCCTGCTGCTGGTCGGACAGCCGCTGGGGGAACCGATTGCCTGGCAGGGGCCGATTGTGATGAACAGCCGCGAAGAGCTGCGGATCGCCTTTGAGGAGTACCATAACGGCAACTTTGTGAAGTAGCGCAGGCCGCTGTTGCGCAGAGAGCTACGGGCGTCCGGAATCAGACGCCCGTAGCTTTTTGTGGCTCAGCAATACGCGATCGGCGGGTACGGCTAACAACGGATGCGGGGCTGCGGTGCGGTTTTATTCCTGATCCGGCTGGTATGCCAGCAGATCACCGGGCTGACAGTCCAGATAGCGGCAGATCGCCTCCAGCGTGGCAAAGCGCACCCCTTTGACCTTGCCGCTCTTCAGGAGTGACAGGTTTGCTTCGGTAATGCCGATCTGTTCGGCCAGATCCTTTGATTTGACCTTGCGTTTAGCAAGCATGATATCCAGGTTGACGACAATCGACATGCCTGCCCCTTACACGATCTGACTGTTTTCATCATGAAGCCGGTAGGCCTCATCCATCACCATCCCCAGCATCTGCACGGCACAGCCGACAATCAGCAGATACAGGTCAGCGGTACTCAGACCAACCGAGATTGCCACCTTGCCCTGCACCGCAAACGACAGCAGGGCTGACAACAGTGAGGTATAGAGCGCGTTCGCCCCGCCCAGCAGCAGCAACCCCCTGCCAAAGCGTCGATACAGGACACCGGTCTCCAGCCTGAAGATCTCGCCCCTGCCATAGGCCCTGCAGATGCGATACAGCGCGGCAAGTGCGTAATAGGCCGCAGCCAGCGGAATCAGCTCTACCACAAAACAGGCCAGCCGGATAGCGGGTGTCACACTGCTGCCACCAACCTGGGCTGCCAGTGTCGGCGGCAGCCAGGCCACCAGGTTTGCGGCAGTCCAACGCAGCACGGCGATCAGCAGCGTCAGCAGCCAGAGCGCTATAATCGTCCACTGCAGGGTACGGCTTGTTGTGGTCAGGCCAGCTTGTCTCATCGTCATCCCACCCCAAAAATAATTATTGCAATACGATAATTTATTATTGTACTACTTATAACAACACAAGGCTTGATTCAAAGCAATTCTTTTTGTGGAGAGACAGCATGGCTCTGAAACAGCTCCTTACTGCAGCACTGCTGCTGATGGCAGCATCAGGCAATGGCGCAGCCGACACACCAGCAGCGCTTCCCGAACCGCCCCGGGTTATGCTGCTGCCTGCAGAACTGCCCGAGTATCTTGCCAAACGCCCCGATGGCACCCTACGGGATGTGCTCATCCCTCCGCAAGACCGCCCCTGGTATCTGCAGGTCATTCAAAACATGGCCATTGCCACTGCAACCAACAACGAACAGAAGCAGAATGACGGGCGCCCACGCACCCCCACAACACAGCGGCCATGATCACGGAGAGCTTTATGCGTCAGATTTCAGCGACAGTAACCCGTTATGTACTCGGCATCATGATCAGCGTTGCCCTGAGCGGTTGCGCTACCTCACCGCCGGTCAGGCCGGCAACCCTGGTGCCCGGTGAGTACGGCTATCTCAAGCAACAGATCTCCTGGCTGATTCGTCAAGAGATGGCCAAAAGCAACGTGCAGGGGCTCTCCATTGCACTGGTGGATGACCAGCAGGTGGTCTGGTCAGAGGGCTTCGGTTTTGCTGACCGTGCTGCACAGACACCCGCCAGCGGAGATACGGTCTATCGGGTCGGGTCGGTCTCAAAGCTGTTTACCTGCTTGGCGGCCATGCAGCTGGTGGAACAGGGCAGGCTTGAGCTGGATAGACCGCTGACAACCTACATCCCAGATTTTTCGCTCCGTTCCAGGTCCGGCACTACGGCGCCCATCACCCTGCGCAGTATCATGACCCACCATTCCGGCATTCCGTCCGACTACCAGAAGGGGATGTGGACCCAACAGCCCCAGCCGATCAGCACGCTGCCGACCCTGATCAGGGATGAATACGCTGCGTTCCCGCCCAATACGGTCTTCTCCTATTCAAACCTGGGTATGTCGCTGCTGGGGCTGGCGGTGCAGAATGCCAGCGGACAGGAGTTCAGCCGTTATCTGCAGCAGGCGGTATTGCTACCGCTGGGCATGCAGCATGCCGCCTTTTCTGCTGCCATTGCCACCCAGGCCCCGGCAGCCAAGGCGTACCGCAATGGTGAAGAAAAGACAGAACCGCCCCTGCGGGATATACCGGCGGGCGGCCTGAACGCATCGGTCAACAACATGAGCCGCTTTATCCGCATGATCCTGGCAGAGGGAGAGCTGGACGGCCAGAGGCTGATCAAGGCGGAAACCCTGCAGGAGATGCTGCGTTCCCAGAACCGCGATGTGGCGCTGGACCAGGGCTTCCGGATCGGTCTGGGCTGGATGCTGGACGGACTGGGTGGCATCAACATCAAGAACGCCGGTACCGTTGCCCACCACAGCGGCGCAACCATCTATCACCGTGCCCAGCTGGTGGTGCTGCCGAAGGTCAAACTGGGGGTTGTGGTGCTGTCAAACTCAAGCAGCGCCCAACAGGTGGTCAACAGCATCAGCACCGAAGCATTAAGACTGGCGCTTGAGATCAAGACCGGACGGAAACAGCCGGAACAGGAACCGGTTGTCAGCGGCGAATTCCTGACACCGGATGAACTGGAGGCCTATCAGGGCAGCTATGCCACCATGGCCGGCCTGGGCAGGCTGTCGCCACGATCCGGGTATCTCAAGGCAGAGCTGATGGACCGTTCATTCCGGCTGGTACCACGGCAGGACAAAAAGCTGCAACTCCAGTACCGGCTGCTGGGACTGTTCCCGCTGGACCTGGGGGAGCTTGGCCGCTATGGCATCAGCCGCGCAACCGTCAACGGCCATGAACTGTTGAAGGTAGCCGATGGAGAGCAGGAGCTGGTGATCGGCGAGAAGGTCATGCCGGTTCCTGTTTCTGAAGCCTGGCGGCAACGTACCGGCAGCTACCGGATCAGCAATGCCGGAGCCGACACCGTGCTGGTCAGTGATATTGAGCTGCGGCTGGAAAACGGTTTCTTGCTGGTGGAGTATACCCTGCCGGAGTTTGGTGGTGGTCGGACCAGCAGCGTTATCCGCCCTGTTTCCGATCATGAAGCGGTGTTTACCGGGCTCTGGCGCGGCATGGGTGAAACCATCCGGGTGATCAATGAAAACGGGACGGAACAACTCAGTTTTTCCGGCTACCGGCTTGAAAAGGCTCCTTGAGGGAGTCATAAAAACCATTGTCTCCTTGCGGCAGTTGAGGGATGATAGCCAACGGCTTACAGTGCAGATGCCCAAAGGAGCACAGCGATGGAACAGAGAAAACTCGGCACACAGGGATTGATTGTCTCGGCCCAGGGGTTGGGCTGCATGGGGATGTCGGACTTTTACGGTACACGGGATGAGACAGAGTCGATTGCCACCATCCAGCGTGCCTTCGAGCTGGGGGTGAACTTTCTGGACACCTCGGACATGTACGGCCCCTTTACCAATGAGGAGCTGGTAGGCAAGGCGATCAAGGGCAAGCGGGAGCAGGTGATCGTGGCCACCAAGTTCGGGATTGTGCGCAGCAACCAGGCTGGTCCCAACGGCGGCTGGGCTCCGATCACCGGCATCAGCGGCAGGCCGGAGTATGTCAAGGCTGCCTGCGATGCCTCGCTCAAGCGGCTGGGGATCGATTGCATTGACCTCTACTACCAGCATCGGGTGGATGCCGAGGTGCCGATCGAGGAGACCGTGGGTGCCATGGCCGAGCTGGTCACGGCCGGCAAGGTGCGCTACCTGGGCCTGTCAGAGGCCAGTAGCGCCACCATCCGGCGTGCCCATAGCGTGCATCCGATCAGCGCCCTGCAGAGTGAGTACTCGCTCTGGAGCCGTGAACCCGAGGATGAGGTACTGCCCACCCTGCGGGAGCTGGGGATCGGGCTGGTGGCCTACAGCCCGCTGGGCCGCGGTTTTCTGACCGGTGAGCTGCAAAGCCCGGATGATTTTGCCCCGGATGATTACCGCCGCAACTCGCCCCGCTTCCAGGGCGAGAACTTCCAGAAGAACCTGGAGGTGGTGGAACGGGTCAAGGCGATTGCCGCCAGGAAAGGGATCACGGCCGGTCAACTGGCCCTGGCCTGGGTGCTGGCCCAGGGGGATGACATCGTGCCGATCCCTGGCACCAAGCGCCGCAGCTACCTGGAGCAGAACATTGCCGCCAGCGCGGTGGCAATCAGCCCGCAGGAGCTGGCCGATATCGCAGCGGCCCTGCCCAAAGGGGCGGCAAGCGGCGAGCGTTATCCAGCCTCCATGATGGCATTCATCAACCGGTAGCCACGCCCGTGACGCACACTAAGCATGGCAGGGCCCCCTTTGTACTGCTCTGTCTGATCGGATCAGCCACCTTTTTCAGTTCCTACCTGCGCATCCCGGTCTTGCCGCTGTTTGCGGCAACGCTGGGGGCAGGTCCGGCCCAGGTGGGACTGATCAACGGCGCCTTCATGGTGACGGCCGGGATTTTGTCCATCCCGGCCGGTCTGCTGGTGGACCGGCTTGGCCGCACCAAACCGGTGATCGGCGGCATTGTGGCCACCGCAGCGTCATCACTGCTGGTAACCCAGTGCAGTTCTCCGCTGCAGCTGGCAGCAGCCTACCTGCTGTTTGGCGCCGGACTGGCCGCCTTTGCCCCGGCCATGCTCTCGCTGGTGGCGGATATTGTGCCCTCTGAACGGCTGGGCCGGGCCTATGGCTGGTACACCACCGCCATTTACGTTGCCATGACCATCGGACCGGCAACCGGTGGCTATCTGGCCAAGACGGTCGGCCTGCGCAATGTCTTTTTTGTCTCCGGCACCATGCTGACAACCATGGCGCTGCTTGCCCTGCTCGCACTGCCCCGCACCGCTGCCCGTCACAAGACCGAACTGCATGCCGCCCTGGCTGCCAGCCTGACCCTGCTGCACAACCGCCCCCTGCGGGCCTGCCTGCTGGCCACCACCGGCAGCTGCATCGGCTTCGGCCTGTTTCTGACCTTCCTGCCGCTGTTTGCCGCATCCCACGGCCTTGATCCGGGCCAGGTCGGCCTGGTGTTTGCTGCCCAGGCCATCACCAACGTGGTGGGGCGGGTACCGATCGGCATGATAGCCGACCGGCTTGAGCGCCGCCTGCTGGTCAGCGCCGGGCTGTTCTGCCTCGCCCTGGCCCTGCCTGCCCTGGGACAGACCACGCAGCTGTCCTGGATGGTGCTCTGTGCCGTGGGGATGGGCATCGGCATGGCCTTTACCTTCACCGCCATCAGTGCGCTGATCGTTGAGCAGGTTCCCACGGTGCAGCGCGGGCTTGCCATGGGGATGTACAACAGCTGCATCTACCTGGGAATGATGACCGGTTCCACCGCCATGGGGATCGCCTTCAAATGGGTGGACTACCCCACCGGTTTTGTTGCTGCCGGCGTCATTGCCCTGCTGACCATGCTGCTGTTCCTGCTGCTGATCTCCAAACCCACCAGCAACGCTGCGACCACCTGCTGATCCCTGCAGCCAGTGCTGACCGCAATCACCGGGCTCCCTGTTTGACTCAGCGGATTACTGCGGTATTATCAGCTATCTCACCTTTCAGGAGGGCTCTCCCATGCGTACCCTTTTGCTGGCTGTCTGCCTGTTGTTTGCCTTTAGTCTGCCTGCCCCTGCTGCTGTCATCAATGTTGAGTTCAACTTTACCCCCTATCTTGCCCCTGCTGACCCCAATGCCAAGCAGGTGGACACCATACCGGGCAAGGCGGTGGTCTATCTCAACAACCAGCTGCTTGCGGAACAGGAACTTGAAAAACGCGATCTGCCGGTGCTGTTTGAAGAGCGGGAGATCTCGCCTGCGGTCTGGGTACCGGCCAGCTCCATGGGTCCGGGCCTGCGTAAAGGCATGAACAGCATCCGGGTCGAGTTTACCCCGGCCAATCCCACCCAGCCCTACCTGGCCCGTTTCAGCTGGTCGGAAGTCACTGACAAGGAAACCCGTACTGATGATGGCGCTGGTCGCAGCACTGCCACCAACTATGGCGGCACCGGCAAGGAAGAACGCCCGGTCAAGGGTAAGGTGGTATTTGAGCGGGGCTTTACTGCTGATTTTGCGGTTGACCGTGCCTGGCACCATTATCCGCCCATCATTGCAGTAAGCCCGGCAGACAAGGCCGCCTTGGCAGCCCTGCTGAAAGAGCGGGCCACACTGTTCAAGCCCAACTTTGCTGCTGCCTACAAACTGCTGGAAAAACAGCCCAACCTGACCGTAGCGGCCATGCAAAAGGCCAAATGCCTGGAAAACGCCTACAAGGTCGGCATCCGGGTCAAGGCACCTACCGCAGAGCAACTGGAAGCGGTTATTTCCAACAGCCCGGAGCTGCTGTTGCAGGGCAAGGGGGGCAGCCCGCTGCATCCGTTTAACCGGGCTGCTTTTGAGAAGATCAAGGGGGATGAAAACCAGATGTGCGCGGCCATGGCCCTGTTTACCCTCTACCCGCCCCGCCTGACCGTGGTGAGAACCCCGGCTGGAAAGTGGGAAGTGGTGGAGTAAGGGGGCAGGCTCTGGTGAAACAGTGAGTTGAATAAACAGAAGGAGAAGATGAAATGTCGTCTTTATTATCCGAAGTAGGCTTTGATATTACAATTGTAGACGCTGCTGGCGAAGCTCGGCAGTTTACCAGCGTCAAGTCTTTTCGAGCTATGCTGGAAAAGGAATCTCCTTTCTGGGATGAGGCTGCTAAAAACTCCTCAAATAACGAGCACATAGTGAGCATTAGAAATACTTTTACTGGTGCTTCACGTCTGCTTGACACCTTTGAAAACGGCTATACTAAGTGGGATGAAAATAATCGTAAGATTCAATTGAAAAGCCTAACATCAGATTTGGTGCAACGACTGAAAAGCGGGGTGTTTTCTGACTCACCTTTTGCTGAAGCTCTTTTAAATGCAGTGAGGATTGGTTCTGTTCAGGCGCAAAGTTTTTGGAATTATGTCACTAACTACAACCGTGGACATCTACAGAACACAAATCTTTCTATCCAAGTATTGGAAGGTGCAATTCTAGGGTATGAATATTTGCTTCAAGACGAATCAATGATCACTAAAAGGCGAGATGTGGAAAAACGAGCATTGGCATCAATGCGAAGGACTCTTTCTGATAAAACTGATGAGATTGTAAAAGAAACGGAGCTATTACAGCAAAATTTACAAACTGATAGTGAAGAATTTAAGAACGAGCTTCTGGAATGGAAAGCCTCAATTCAAGAAGAGTTGTCTCAACAGCGTGACGATTTCTTTTTGAATGCCAAAACGAAGCTCTTTGACTTGGAAAAGCTCTACACAGAGAAATTGAAACTTGAAAAGCCCGCAGAATACTGGCGTGAACGGGCTCGTCAGTGCAGGAATGCTGGTCGTGGATGGGGGGCCGCGCTTATTACTACGACATTTGGTGCTATCATTGTATTTGCATGGCTTTTCAGTGAATGGCTACAATCTGGCAAAGTAATTGAGAAGTTTTCCGCGCAGCACTGGCAGGGCATCATTTTACTTGCATCAGTCCTTTCCTTGTCTGCCTTTTTAATCCGAACTTTTGGGAAGTTAACTTTCAGTGCGTTTCATTTGCAACGCGACGCCGAAGAGCGCGAGCAACTCGCCTATGTGTATCTTGCTCTTGCCAATGAAACAGAGTTTACAGATGAATCAAGGAGGATCATTTTCCAGGCGTTATTTAGTCGTACAGAAACGGGTCTTTTGTCAGGAGACCATGGCCCAACAATGCCTGGCGTTACAGAGGTTATCTCAAAATTTAAATAAGGCTATGATCAATCACCTGGTGGTTCGGTAAAGACCGCACCACCAGATATCTCTGCGAAATTCTCCCGCAAACAGCCTATCTTTTGCTATTTACCTAAACGATAATAATGGCTGCTATTATCGATATTACCTGTTTGACTTCCCCTCCCCCCACTTTTATGTTCGGTCTCCATTATTTCAATTGAGGGAGAACCGTTCATGAGCGCTTTTGAGGTGAAATCCGATCCGCAACTGTGGGAAAAACTGGGCATGGACGTGGCCCGCTTTACCGGCATGCCGGCCATGCTGACCCAGGCCTATACCAACATCTTCCTGGCCCAGCAGAACCGCCCGGCCAAGATGGCCTATTTTGACGGCATGGTGGAGAACATCCACACCGGCCGTATCCATGAGCTGATGGAGGCCAAAGAGGCTGGCAAACCGGTGATCGGCACCTTCTGTGTCTATATCCCGGAAGAGGTGGTGGTGGCAGCCGGTGGCGTCTGTGTCGGGCTGTGCGGCGGCGCCCAGGGCTCGATTGCCGATGCTGAAAAGGTGCTGCCCCGCAATATCTGCCCGATGGTCAAATCAGCCTTTGGCTTCAAGGTGGGTAAGATCTGCCCCTATTTCCAGGCCGTTGATTTTGTCTATGGCGAGACCACCTGCGATGCCAAGAAAAAGACCTGGGAGCTGCTGGACGAGTATGTGCCGACCCATGTGATGGAGATCCCGCAGATGAAGCGGGACAAGGACAAGGCGCTCTGGCTGGATGAGGTCAAGGAGTTCAAGGTTGCGGTGGACAAGATCACCGGCACGGAAACCGGCTTTGACGAGCTTTCCCAGGCGATTGTGACCATCAATGCCAAACGCAAGGCGTTGCAGCGCCTGAACAACCTGCGCCATCACAACCCGTCCCCGATCAGCGGCAAGGATATGCTGTTGATCGAGCAGATCGCCTTTTATGACGAGCCGAACCGCTTTGTGGAAAACGTCAATGCCCTCTGTGATGAACTGGAGGAGCGGATCAAGCAGGGGATCGCTGTTGCCCCGGCCTCCACGCCGCGCATCATGGTTTCCGGTACGCCGATGGCGCTGCCCAACTGGAAGCTGCACAACATCATCGAGACCTCCGGCGGGATTGTGGTCAACGAGGAGAGCTGCATCGGCACCCGTTACTACAAGGACCTGATCGACGAAGGCTCCACCACGCTGGAGCAGCAGCTGGAACGCCTGACCGAGCGCTACATGAAGATCGACTGTTCCTGCTTTACCCCCAACACCGAGCGGATCGACCAGGTGCTGAAGGAGTACGAGCAGTCCGGCGCAGAGGGGATCATCGACTACTGCCTGCAGTTCTGCCACACCTACAACATCGAGGCGGTCAAACTGCGCAAGGCCTGTGAAGAGCGGGGCATCCCGTTCATGGCGATTGAGTCTGATTATTCACCCGACGATGTGGGCCAGCTCAAGACCCGTGTTGAGGCGTTTATCGAGCAGATCAAGGGGTAAGTGTGGTGAAAGTAGGAATTGATCTGGGATCACGTACCATCAAACTGGTGGCGCTCAAACAGGGCGCCATCAGTTTTCATACCGTGGTGGAAAGCAGCTTTGAACCGCACCGCCAGGCGCTGGCCTTTCTGGAACAGCATGTACCGGTCAGGGCGGTTGCCACCGGCTATGGCAGGCATCTGGTGCAACAGCATGCCGAGGTGGATGTCATCACCGAGATCAAGGCCCATGCCATGGGGGCACGTTATTTCTTTCCCCAATGCCGCACCATTCTGGATGTGGGGGGTCAGGATTCCAAAGTAATCAGCCTGACCGCAGAGGGCAAGGTCCAGAACTTTCAGATGAATGACAAGTGCGCGGCCGGCACCGGCCGTTTTCTGGAGATGATGGCAGTGTCGCTGGGCTACACCATGGCCGAATTCGGCGCTGCTGCAGCCGGTGTTGAGCAGGCCACGCCGATCAACAGCATGTGCGCGGTGTTTGCGGAGTCAGAGGTGGTCTCCCTGAAAAACAGCGGCATGCCGCCGGCTGAAATCGCCAGGGCCGTGCATCTGGCCGTTGCCAACCGGCTGGCCACCATGGTCCGCAAGGTGGGGTATGGCGATCATCTGGTCTTTAGCGGCGGGGTTGCCAACAGTCCGATTATGGTGAGCCTGCTTGCACAGGAACTAGGGGTACCGGTACTGGTGCCTGATCACCCCTCCATTGTCGGCGCCCTGTGGGCCGCCCTGCAGGCGGAGCTGCTGCACCATCGTGACTCACCGGCAGCATAGCAGCTGAAACCACCCCCCCTCAATCCCCCCTTGTCAGGGGGGAGGTCTTTAAACCTTTCCTGTTTGCTCCTCCCCTGACAAGGGGAGGCCGCGAGGGGTTGAAAGATGTCTTGCGCGGATAAGCAGCGTTCCGCTGCACTGGTGATTTTTAACAGATCGGCTATACTGGCCCGACATTTGCCGTAGAACAGAGATCCAGTCAGGGAGTCAGTCATGTTCATCGTATCCGTAACCTACCAACAGCCGCTGGAGGTGGTGGATCATCACCTGCCGGCCCATCTTGCCTTTCTTGACCGCTACTTTAGCCAGGGCACCTTCATCGCCTCGGGCCGCAAGGTACCCCGCACCGGCGGGATTATTCTGGCTACCGGCGTCACCAAGGAGCAGCTTGATGCGATCCTGCTGGAGGATCCGTTCAACCAGCACGGGGTTGCCCTGTACGAGGTGACCGAGTTTGAACCGAACCGGACCGGCCCTGAATACGCCTGGTTTCTGAAACTGTAAGGAGTTGCCATGACCGAACCTCTTCTCATTGCCAAAAACAGCACCACAGATATCCTGCTGCTGCCTCAGATGGCCAACCGCCACGGCCTGATCACCGGCGCCACCGGCACCGGTAAAACGGTGACCCTGCAGATGCTTGCCGAGCATTTTTCCAGCCTCGGCGTGCCCTGCTTCATGTCTGATGTGAAGGGTGACCTTGCGGGTGTATCGCAGCCCGGCGGCGGCAATGCCAAGGTTGCCGAGCGGGTCAAAGCCCTGAAACTTGAGGGGTTTGCCCACCAGGGATACCCGGTTACCCTGTGGGACCCGTTCGGCTTGAATGGTCATCCGGTGCGGGCCACCATCTCTGACATGGGACCACTTCTGCTTGGGCGTATGCTCGATCTCAACGAAACCCAGAGCGGCGTCCTGAACCTGGTGTTCAAGGTGGCTGACGACAATGGTCTGTTACTGTTGGACCTGAAGGATCTGCGGGCTATGCTCGCTTTTGTCGGTGAAAACGCCAAGCAGTTCACCACCGACTACGGCAATGTATCAACGGCCTCAATCGGCGCCATCCAGCGCGGCCTGCTGACCCTGGAGGCACAAGGCGGCGAGCAGATCTTCGGCGAACCGATGCTCAATAGTGCCGATCTGCTCCAGACCGACCGCGGGCTTGGGGTCATCAACATCCTTTCATCCGAAAAGCTGATGCAGTCGCCAAAACTTTACGCCACGCTGTTGCTCTGGCTACTGTCTGAGTTGTTTGAAAATCTGCCCGAAGTCGGCGACCTTGACAAACCGAAGCTGGTCTTCTTTTTTGACGAAGCCCACTTGCTGTTTAGCGATGCCCCGCCGGTGCTGGTGGAAAAAATCGAGCAGGTCGTGCGGTTGATCCGCTCAAAAGGGGTGGGAGTCTATTTTGTTACCCAGAACCCGGCTGATGTGCCGGATAAAATCCTGTCGCAGCTTGGTAACCGGGTCCAGCATGCCTTACGCGCCTTTTCGGTGCGCGACCAGAAAGGGGTCAAGGCTGCCGCAGAAACCATGCGCGACAATCCGGCCCTGGATGAAGCTGCAGTAATCACTGAACTGGGGGTGGGAGAGGCACTGGTTTCCTGCCTTGATGAAAAAGGGCGCTCAGGTGTGGTGGAGCGCGCCTACATGGTGCCGCCCCGGGGGCAGATCGGCCCGATCAGCGCCGACCAGCGCAGCCGGTTACTCCAGACGTCGCTCGTTGCCGGTGCCTACGATACACCCATTGATCGTGAATCAGCCTATGAAATCCTCAAGGCCCGAGCCAAACAGTCAGCCGACGCAGCCGGTACCCAGACGCAGACTGGTGCTGCGTCGTCTTCCGGCAGCAGCGGCTTGGGCGGTGTGCTGGCAGATATGCTGGGTGGCGGCAGTGGCCACAGCAGAGGTCGCGAAAGCGCGGTTGAGGCCCTGACAAAATCAGCGGCCCGCGCCATGGGCAGCCAGATCGGTCGTTCAATAATCCGTGGCGTACTGGGCAGCCTGTTTGGCGGAAGGCGCTGACCTGACGGTACTGCCGCTCAGCCGGAAGCCACAGGTATGAGAGGCCTTTGATGGCGGGAGACAGGGAGATATCCCATGCAACACGAATTACGTCGAAAAGATCGGGGGATCGCTGAAACAGAGGCCAGGGCACTGCTTCAGCAGGGGGAGTACGGCGTGCTTTCCCTCTGTGGCGCTGATGGCGAACCGTACGGTCTGCCGCTCAGTTACTGCGTGCTGAATAATGCGATCTACTTCCACTGTGCCCTGGAAGGGCGCAAACTGGCTCTGCTGGCAGACAACAACCGGGCCTCATTCTGTGTGGTGGGTGCCACGGAGGTGGTGCCGGAAAAGTTCTCCACCCGCTATGAAAGTGTGATTGTCTCCGGCCGGGTCAGCGAGGCGCTTGATGCAGAGAAGCAGCACGGCCTGGAAGGGCTGACGGACAAATACTGCCCTGAGTATCATGAAAAAGGACTGCAGTATATTGCCAGCGATGCAGCCAGGACCAGGGTCTTTAAGATCAGTATCGATACCATCTGCGGCAAGGCACGGCGCTAGCGCCCGCAAACAATGCCGGTATCAGGCTGGCATGTTTCAGATCACAGCGCCAAAGAGCATCCCGACCCCTGCAGTGATCGCCATTGCCACGGCTCCCCAGATCGTTACCCGCCATGCGCCAAGCAGCACGTTGGCACCGCCGATAGAGGCTGCCAGCCCCCCAAGAACCGCCAGACAGACCAAGGAGCTGGCCGCCACCAGCGGGATGGTGAGCCGGTGCGGACTTTGCCAGGCAATGAGCAGCGGTACTGCCGCCCCCAGGGCAAAGGTCATGGCTGAAGCCAGGGCAGCCTGCAGTGGGCGGGCAGTATGAATCTCCGATAACCCCAACTCATCACGGGCGTGGGCCCCCAAGGCATCATGGGCCATCAACCGTTCAGCCACCTGCCTGGCCAGATCCTGATCAAGACCGCGCTGCATATAGATTTCAGCCAGTTCCCGGTGTTCAAACTCAGGATCATCTTCAAGTTCACGGCGCTCACGCTGTAAATCAGCCCGTTCCGTATCAGCCTGGGAGCTGACTGATACATACTCACCAGCGGCCATTGACATGGCACCGGCCATCAGCCCTGCCAACCCGGCAAGCATGATGTTGCTGCTGCCGGTTTCGGCTGCAGCAACCCCCACCAGCAGGCTCGCCGTTGAGACAATACCATCGTTAGCTCCCAGCACCACGGCACGCAGCCAGCCAATCCGCTCTGCATAGTGCTGCTCTGCGGCCATTGAATCTTGAGGGACATGGTTTGCTGATGGCGGCATCCTGAAACTCCTTTAAGTACAATCCTGTCTGTTGTTTGCAGCCGGCCCTTGACCGGCCACTGCCATCCACCGTTTTATCGTTCCGAGCAGGCCAGTCTGATCCCCAGGGCAGCAAAGGCAGCGGCAAAGCTGCGGCGCAGCCAGGTCTGCACCCGCTGCGAGGCGATTACCCTGATACGGAAGGCATGGGCCAGCAGACCGTAGGCAACAAACACCACCAGGGTCATGGCCATGAACAGGCCGGACAGCAGGAGCAGCTGCGTCAGCGGGCTGGCTGCGGTGGGGCTGATGAACTGGGGCAGAAAGGCCAGAAAGAAGATGGTCAGCTTGGGGTTGAGCAGGTTGAGCAGCACGGCCTTGAGCATCAGGCCGCGGGCGGTGCTGCGGGATGAGCTGGTATCCAGCTGGAAGGTGCTGGTATCCTGCCAGGTGGCATAGGCCAGGTAGAGCAGATAGGCCACCCCGGCGTACTTGAGGGTCTGGAAGGCCAGGGCGCTGGTGTGCATCAGGGCTGCCAGCCCCAGGATGGTGGCCAGCAGGTGCGGGATGATCCCGGCAGTACAGCCCAAGGCGGCAAAGAGTGCTGCCCGGCGCCCCTGCATGATGCCGGTGGATACGGTGAAGATCACCCCGGTGCCGGGCACCAGGGCAACGATCAGCGAGGTGAGCAAAAACTGGGTAGTAACCATGGCATTCTCCTTAGCAGGTCTGGTTGGTTCAAGAGCAGCGCGCTCAACTGTTGCTCAGCTTCAGGGCCCAGGCTGCCTTGTCCTCTGTGGGAGAACGATAGCTGCCCATGGCCGCCAACAGGCTGAGCGGGTCCTGCTCAACCAGGATGGTGCTGCGGCAGGCTGGCCGGATAAAACCTTCTGCCAGCATGTGGTCAAAGAACCCCAGCAGCCCGTCGTAATAGCCAGCGATGTTCAACAGGCCGCAGGGCTTGGTGTGGATGCCCAGTTGGGCCCAGGTCAGCACCTCCACAAACTCTTCAATGGTGCCGATTCCGCCCGGCAGGGCAATGAAGCCGTCTGACAGCTCTGCCATCAATGCCTTGCGCTCATGCATGGAGTCCACAATCCGCAGGTCATCCAGGCTGGTCAGGGCCACCTCTTTCTCAGCCAGCAGGCGGGGAATGATCCCGGTCACCCGGCCGCCCCCTTCCAGTACGGTGCGGGCCACGATCCCCATCAGCCCCACGCTGGCGCCGCCGTAGACCAGCTCGATCCCCTGGGCCACCAAGGCCTGTCCCAGGGCGTGAGCTGCTGCACTGTATTCCGGCCGTGTGCCGGGACTGGAACCGCAAAAGACGCAGATTTGTTGCATGGTTACCTTTCTATTCCCGTGTCAGATCTTTTTTGACCGACTTGATAAACTTGCCGAAGTCACGGTCCTTTTTGCGCTTTTCAGCGTGGGATAGCTGGTAAAACGCGGATTCGCTCTGCAACTTGAGAAAGTTGTCATAATGCGCCCGGTTGATCTCGCCTGTGGCCAGGGCAGCAAGCACGGCACAGCCCGGTTCACTGGTATGGCTGCAGTCCCGGTAGCGGCATTGGGCAGCATGACCGGTTATGTCGCTGAAACCGCTGGCCATGCCGTCTGCTGCATCCAGGATACCGAACTCGCGCATGCCGGGGTTGTCGATCACCAGTGCCCCATTGTCCAGCAACAGCAGCTCCCGCCGGACCGTGGTGTGGCGTCCCTCGCCGCTGGCGCTGACCGTCTGGGTTGCCAGCCGGCCGCCACCAACCAGGGCGTTGATGAGCGTGCTTTTGCCCACCCCGGATGAGCCGACAAAGCAGTAGGTCTTGCCCGGCACCAGCAACTGCTTCAACTCGTCGATCCCTTGGCCGGTGATGGTGCTGATGGTCAGCACCGGCGCAAAAATGCCGGCGTTATCGATGCGGCTGCGCAGTTCGGCCAGCTGATCAGGCTCGATAAGGTCGGTCTTGGTCAGCAGGATGACCGGCTCGGCCCCGCCCTGCATCACCATGACCAGATAGCGTTCCAGGCGGTTCAGGTTGAAATCAAAGTGGCAGGACTGCACAATGATCACGTAATCCAGGTTGGCTGCAATCATCTGCGCCTCACCAGCACTGCCCACGGCCTTGCGCTGCAGGCTGGTCCTGCGGTCGAGCAGGCTGTGGATCAGGCCGATCTCATCTTGTGGTCCCTTTTCCACGCAGACCCAGTCACCCACGCAGGGGAACGCCTCGGGTCGGCGGTTATGGTGCAGGTAACTGCCGGACAGCCTGGCCCGGAACAGTCCCGTGCTGTTCATCAGCAGCAGTTGCTCACGGTCTACGGCCGCCACCCGCGCCGCGCTCTCCAACGGCTGTCCCTGCAGTGCCAACAGTCCGTCAAACCACTGGTTCCATCCTAGTTGTTCAAGTTTTATCGGTTGATTTGACATCTGATGATCTTCCATTCAGTTTGCTACAGCTGCATTCCGGCAGACCTCCCAGTGGTGCCCCAACTCCCTACGCCACATCTCGAACCAGGCGCTCAGCCCCTGCTAACCCGCTTCAAAGGATATCGTTATACTCCTGAAGTCACAAAAGCTCCAGTGCAGCAGGCTATCCAGCAACCGTCGTTTGGCTGCTCTGTACAGTGTATATCAACCTTTGTCATTGTCGTAGCTTGTATACAGCCATAAGTACGTTATAAGGAATGGACCGTATCAGCTCTATGTGAGGGAGAACACCATGACCAGAACAATGCATCACCTTTTAATGCTGTTGCTCGGCTCGTTGCTGAGTATCCTTGCAACAGGCTGCAGCATGCCGGTTCTGAAGCAGGATATCCCGGTCTCAACCAACCCGGTCGGCGCCCGGATCTACGCCGACGGTCAGTTCGCCGGTGTCACCCCGACACGGGTCTCCCTTGAACGGAACCGCAGCCATATCCTGACGCTTGTCAAAGAGAACTACCGCCAGGCAGATGTGGTCATCACGAATCAATACCAGACGGAACGGGTTTACCTGAAGGCGGTCCAGTCCGGCATCAACTCGGGCCTGTTCTTTAAAAACGCCTCAATGGGGATGGGCAGCGGCATGAACTCCATCTCAAACCAGGAGCAGACCGGCGAGGCGTATATTCTTACTCCACCGGCGGTTTCCGTCAGCCTGATGCCGCTGTCCGGTGCCGGCGCCGCTGCTCCGGCACCGGCTGTCGCAGCAGCCTACCCCGGATCAGACAATAGCGCTGCCATGGATCAGGGAGAGATGACCAAGGAACTGCTCAAGATGGGAGCCGGCGCGGCCCTTTCGCAAACAGCGCCGATCGGGAAAGAGACCTCCTCAAGCTCGTCACGGAACTATGTCACCTCCGACGGCACCCGCGTACAGGAGAAGACCACCACCTCGGTCGGAGTCAAGGTTAATCCGGCCGGTCTGATCGGTGTCCTTGACACCCTTTTCCAATAGCTTCCGTAGCAATACGCAGATCTGACAACCACAGAGGGAGATTCCCATGAAAGCCTGTCTAACCCTACTATTTTCCGGCATGGTGCTGCTTATCGGCACAACCGCCTCCTTTGCCATTGAACTTGCCGCGTTGGACCGGGTCAGCGTGCTGATGCCCAAGGCAGAGGTCGTAGCCATTCTGGGGGCGGCTGACAAGGTGGCCGAGCTGGAAGGACTGGCCGTTGAACTGTACCAGATACACGACGCAGCCCCGCTGTTGAGTGTCGGGCTGTTCTATGAGCATGAGCGTGCCCTGGCAGGCAGTACACTGATTTTCAAGGGAAACACGGCGGCAGCAACGCTGGCCAGACTGAAGCAGCACGGCTTCAGGGCACTGGAAGAAAAGGGCGACTACCTGCGTCTGGAAGGAAAGGACGATGATACCGGCCGCCCCGTTATTGTCACGATCAGCCGTCTTGAAGATCTGACCACGGTCACAACCTTTGAAAAGGCCTTTTACGAGCAGCGCAACAACCGCTAAACCTCCGCCCCCCTGCTGCCGCAGGTTCAGCCAGTTGCAAGCGTCGTTCGGCCTTGTTCATGGCAGTTCCGATTGAACCAAAAGGTAATGTCAGCTATTGTCAGGTGCCTGATACCGGAGTACAAATGGATGGTCAAAAGGCAGTAGCTTTGTAGCACCGGGTAAGCTGTCTGAAATCCTGCTGATGAGGAGTACACGCGCCTATGCATCCATCAGACGCAGTCAAGATACTGTTTGGCGAGGCCGCTGATCTGCAGCGGGTTACCGCTGCCGAGGTAAAATCGGCATTCAGGCGCCGGGTGCGCGCCTTTCACCCGGATTCGGCCCAGAGTGTGGCGCAGCACTGCGGCGAGGCGGTCAGCTCCCTGGTTTCGGCGCGGGATATCCTGATCGAACACCTTGCCTCTGCCCAGAAAAAGGCTGCCGGACCGGCACCGGCCAGACCTTCAACCCCCTTCTCCACCTATGTCCGTCCAACGGTTGTCAGACCGGTACGCCCGGTTGTGGAGAAGATCCCCAAGAAAGAACACGAACGCTATTACAGGGGCGTCTTTCCCACCTACAAACTGAAATTCGGCCAGTTTTTGTATTTTGCCACCGAGATCTCCTGGCAGGATCTGGTGCGGGGCATGCGCTGGCAGCGTGACCAACGGCCGCCCTACGGCGAGATCGCCAAGGCCTGGGGCTGGTTGACGGACAAGGATATCCAGATTGTCCGTGCAGCCACCGACATCCCCGGCGTGTTCGGTGAAAAGGCGGTCACCCTCGGACTGCTGACCCCCAAGCAGGCCGCCTTTCTGGTCAGGCACCAGCACCACAGCCAGCCCCGGCTGGGCGAATACTTTGTCAAGGAGCGAATCCTGCTGCCCCACGAAGTCACCCAGCATCTGAAGGCGATGCAACGGCACAACAGCAGTATTGAACGGGGCACCGGGCCGGTACCACCCTTTAACCCGGCCGGATATGTCCGGTAGCTCTGGCTGAAGAGGCACTACCCTGCCTGGAGGTGCAGATGGCTGACCGGTTTAACGGATTTTCACCGCTGGCCCCGGGATTTTTTGAGCGGCTGGCTGTCAACAACACCAAGGCCTGGTTTGAGGACCATCGCGACGAGTATCAGGAACTGCTGCTGGAACCCCTCAAGCTGCTGGTCTCTGAGCTGGCCGACACCATGCTGGCCCTTGATCCCGCACTGATCACCCTCCCGGCGGTGGATAAAACCATCTCCCGCATCCACCGTGACACCCGTTTTTCCCATAACAAATCGCCCTACAAGACCTGCCTCTGGATCACCTTCAAACGTTACAGTCCCGACTGGAAGACCGCCCCCTGCTTCTTCTTTGAGATCACCGCCGACAGCTACCGCTACGGCATGGGCTTTTACAGTGCCACCAGACAGACCATGGACAACCTGCGGCGCCTGATCGAGGCAAAACCGGCCCGCTTCCGCGCAACTGTGGCCTGGCTTGCCCAACAGGATGCCTTTGTGCTGGCGGGGGACTGCTACAAGCGCCCCCTGAACCCGGCCCTGCCGGATGACTTGCAGAGCTGGCATTGCCGCAAAAATGTCTGCCTGATCTGCAACCGGGAGGTTGACGGTCGGCTCTTTACCCGGGATATCCGTGATGACCTGGCCGCAGGCTTCCGGCAGCTGCAACCGCTGTATGAGCTGTTCTGGCAGATGGTACAGCAGGGTTGATGATGAGGGGCAATAAAGGATAAGAAGATAGCAAACCAGAGGAAAAACAAGAGTCCGTTATGGAAAAGATCCAAGAAAAATCAGAAATTACTATTGAACTGAATAAAGTCCCTATTCAGTGGGAGTTGGATAAAGGCAACCTGACCTTTTTTGGAATAGATTCCGCACTCTTTTGGACCGATCCCTCTATATCGAATATGTTGGCGCCTATTGTGGATGAGCTTGGAATGGATTTATTCCGTCTGCTTGTCGCATATTCTTCCAGCCTTGGGACGGAAGCGGACTACCATGCGATGATTTCGACCTTGGCAACTAATTTTAAGGACGGCTTCTTGTCCTGGGGTAAAGCTGTATCGGCGGCAGGATGGGGATCCTTTGAGATACTTGAGTACAATCCAATAGATCGACAGGCGGTTGTTATAGTTAAAAATCCATGGGAGTTAAGCACGCAAAAGAATCTTCAAGGAGAAAAGAGATGGGGAGCTCCATTTTTGCAAGGGAAGTTAATCGGGATATTCAGTCATGCATTTAAAGTCCCCTGCTGGGCCAATGACACATGCTACTTTGATGCTGAAACGCCTTACGTTGAAATAAGGATATTTCAATCTGGCATGACTATCATGGATGAATTAAAAAAATTACGGCAGAAACGAATGCTAGATAAAGAACGTGAATTGACGGCTATGGTTGACCTTAGAACTATTGAGTTACAGCAGGCTAAAGATGAGATTGAAAAGTATTCTGTGACATTGGAACAGAAGGTAGAAGAACGTACAGCAAATTTAGTTGACTTGAATATCCAGCTTGAACAGGAAATAAAAATTCGAAAAAATGCAGAGGCAAAATTAGAAGAGCTGAATCGAGAATTGTTGGAGTTGAGCTTTACCGATAAATTGACTGGAATTGCTAACCGGCGACGTTTTGACACGGTATTGTTGACCGAGTGGAGCAGAGCGCTCCGCTCAAGGTGTTCATTATGTCTGATAATCGGAGATGTTGATTGGTTCAAGAAATACAATGACAGTTATGGCCATCAGGCGGGAGATAATTGTCTTCAATTGGTTGCCAACGTATTACAAAGAAACGCTAAGCGGGTATCTGATTTAGTGGCCCGGTATGGTGGTGAGGAATTTGCACTTATCTTGCCGATTACTGATGGTGAACAGGCAAAAAGTATTGTGGAGAAAATAATCATGGATTTTCGTGATCTTAATATTCCACATTCCCTTTCAGAATATGGCCATGTCACGATGAGTTTTGGAATAGCAGTTGTGGTACCCCGGGTAGATCAGACGGTGGAGCTGTTCTTGAAAGCCGCGGATGATGCCTTGTATTCAGCAAAAAAGGAGGGGCGCAACAAATGCGTAATGCTGAATTATGATACATAGGTGAGAAAATAATACGTCAAATACTTACCACTGCTTCAACCTGACAATCCCTTCGGGCTGGAATTACCGCTTAAGCAAATGTTAATCAGCAGAACAAAAGGCAGGAGGAACCTTATGAAACGCGTTCCGATTTTACTGTGCATTGTGTTTCTGTGTACGGCATGCATGCCTCAGTCGCGCATTACTGCCGCGCCCAGCCTCTGGCAGACCTATGAGAACACCTTGAAGGCGGCCAAATACGTTGACCTGACCCACACCATCACCCCATCCATCCCGGTCTGGGCAGGCTTCGGCCCCTCCAGCTTCAGCCCTGCACTGAATCCCGCCACCGGCGCCCCCTACAGTTGGTCAAAGGACGGGTTCGAGGCCACCCGCTACGAACTCGCTACTGATCAGTTCGGCACCCAGCTTGATCCCCCGGCCCACTGGAACCCCGATTATCCCGCCATCGACGAGCTGCCCCCCACCTTTGCCGTGAGGCCTTTGGTGGTGATCTCCATCGTGGAGCAGGTGGCACAGAATCCGGGCTACAGTCTCACAATGGCGGACATCCAGAACTGGGAGGCCAGGCATGGCCGGATTCCCGAGGGGTCCGTGGTGTTTGTCCGCTCCGACTGGTCAAAGGAGTGGCCCAATCCCGCTCTCGCCACCCGGCAGGTCTTCCCGGGGGTCTCGCTGGCAGCCCTGAAGTTTCTGCACGAGCAACGGCATATCCTGTTCCACGGCCATGAGCCGCTGGACACGGACAGCACACCCACCCTTGAAGGAGAGGCCTGGCTGCTCAGAAACGGCTATACCCAGGCGGAAGGGGTTGCCCATCTCGATCAGGTGCCCGAGGCTGGGGCGCTCGTGACCATCGGATTCCCCAAGTTCCAGGGCGGTCTGGGGGGGTATGCGCGCTATATTGCCATCTGCCCGCCGGACTGGCAGTATGGCGTGTCGGTCGGACAGCTGCCGGAAAGTCCGCTCCCACGGGCCGCGAAACCGCTGCATTGGGATGCAACGCGCGGCATGCGGGTCAGGTGACGGGCAAAAAGTGGCGGGAGGCGGCGTGTATGGGGCAAGTTTTGACACAACCTTCAGGAGGTACGCGTGCAACCGGAGATCCGTTTTGACTGCAGCGGTGTTAACTGGCAGCTGGTGGCAGACACCCTGCAGGAAGTGGGCATGGCCCACTATGCGGCAGAAGCCCACCAACAGGCCTTTGAGGCCAGCCATACCGTGGTGTTCCTCTATCACAACCAGCAGATGATCGGCTTTGGCCGGGCCATTTCCGACGGGGTCTACCAGGCAGCAGTCTATGATGTGGCGGTGGTGCCGCAATACCAGGGGCATGGTCTTGGTCGTACCATCATGCAGGCCATCCTTGCACGTGTTTCCCATTGTAACGTGATCCTGTACGCCTCTATCGGCAAGGAGCCGTTCTACCGCAGCCTGGGTTTCCGCCTGATGAAGACCGGTATGGCGCTGTTCAAACAGGTTGAGACAATGGCAGCCAAGGGGTTCACGGAATAAACCGCGGTAAGGAGGGGCCATGCAACGCACAACCGTTGGGATCGTGGTGTTTGATGAGATCGAGGTTCTGGACTTCTGCGGGCCGTTTGAGGTCTTTTCCGTGGTGCGTCTTAACGAGGAACAGCGCCGCGAGGAACCCTCGCCCTTTGAGGTCAAGCTGGTGGGTGAAACCGGCCACACCATCACCACCAGCGGCGGCATGCGGGTAACCCCGGATTACCGCTTTGCCGACTGCCCCAAACTGGATATCCTCTGTGTGCCGGGTGGCTGGGGTACCCGCCGGGAGCTGTCCAACCCGGCCATGCTGGAGTGGCTGCGCAGCCGTGCCCAGCAGGTGGAGCTTTTAACCTCGGTCTGTACCGGTGCCATGCTGCTGGGTTTTGCCGGTCTGCTGGAAGGCCGCAGAGCCACCACCCACTGGCGTTCGCTGGACTGGATGCGCGACTCCTTTCCCTCTACCACGGTGCTGTACGACCAGCACGTGGTGGAGGACGGCAACCTGATCAGCTCGGCAGGCATCTCGGCCGGTATTGATATGGCCTTGCAGGTGGTAGCCCGCTATCATGGCGAGGCAATTGCCCGTGCCACGGCCCGCCAGATGGAGTATCCCTATCCGGAGACGAACCAGCGGCGGGTATAATTTCTATGTTTAGCGAGCAGGCCAGGATCACGCATGCCTAACAACCACTTTTTCAAGCAGCGACCAGACCGGACCGCTGCCATGCGCTTCATCATGCTGGCGGTGCTGATCGACATGGTGGCCATCGGCCTGATCATCCCGGTGCTGCCGTCGCTGGTGGGCGGCTTTACCGGTTCGCAGGCAGATCAGGCGTTCTGGTACGGCGTGGTCGTGTTCTCGTTCGGGTTTGCCAATTTCTTTGCCTCACCAATCCTTGGCGCGCTGTCCGATGCCTATGGCCGTAGACCGCTGCTCTTGCTCGGTTTCTGCGGCCTTGGCCTCAACTTTTTTGCAACCGGGCTCGCCACGGAGCTCTGGATGCTGGTGGCAGCACGGCTGGTTGGTGGGGCCATGCAGGCCAACGCTGCTGTAGCGAACGCCTATGTGGCGGATATCACCCCGCCTGAGGAGCGGGCCCGGCGTTTTAGCATGCTGGGGGCCATGTTCGGGGTCGGGTTTATTGTCGGGCCGATGATGGGCGGGCTGTTGGGGGCGATCTCATTGCAGCTGCCCTTTTTCGTGGCCGGGGCGCTTGCCATGCTCAACTGGCTCTATGGCTATTTTGTGCTGCCGGAATCGTTGCCTGAAGAGCGCCGCCGTCCGTTTCATTGGCGGGCTGCGATCAATCCGTGGAAGTCGCTCCGCGCCCTGAGTGGCCTGGAAGGGGGAGGCCGCTTGATTGCCGTGATCGGCTTGAGCGGGCTGGCCCAATTCGTCGTGTTCACCAGCTGGGTGCTGTACACAACCTTCAAGTTCGGCTGGGGACCGCAGGAGAACGGCTGGTCCCTTGCTGCGGTCGGGATCATGTCGCTGGTTGTGCAGGGTTTTCTGCTGGGCCGCCTGTTAAAGCATGTCAGCCCGCAACGTCTGGTGCTGATCGGCCTGGCCTCGTCGGTGCTGGCCCATACGGCCTGGGGCGCTGCCTCCCAGGGCTGGATGATGTATGCGGTGGTCTTCCTGAACCTGCTCAGCTTTACGGTGACCCCGTCGTTGCAGAGCATCATCTCCAAGGCTGCCGACCACAGCAGCCAGGGCCGGACCATGGGGGCGGTCAGTTCCCTGAACAGCCTGATGGCGGTGGTGGCACCCTTGCTCAGCGCCCCGCTCCTGGCAACGGTCTCACACCTGCCCCGCGGCGACTGGCGGATCGGCGCGCCGTTCTACTTCTGCGCCCTGTTGCAGGCGGCTTCGCTGACACTGGCGTACCTGCACTTCCGGCGCGCCCGTTATGTTGCAAGGTGCTAAGTACCGGTCCGTTCTCCGCCTGCATCCGGTTGCAAGGGGGCAGATCGTGCCAGCTCGGCGCAGCATCGTATGGATGTGTAACTTTTGCTACAGACAGTCCCGGCAGGCACTCCTTAAAGTGTGGGCAGGCTGCAGAAGCAGCTACCACACTCTGAGGAGGCTTGCTATGAAACCGATGCGCTTTTTTATGGACACCCACGACAAGACCCGCAACACCTTCCCGCAGAAACTCACCCCCCAGGATTTTGAAGGCTTTTTTGCCAAGTATGAAGCGGCCTGTTATGCAGAGGGGGTTATACCGGTCCGTCTGCATGTCGGGTACGGTGAAGGCCGGGCCTTCTGCCTTAACATGGCCCCGGATGCCGAAGCGGTCAAGCGCGCCCACGACAAAGTCGGTCTGCCCTTTGATTCCATTACGGAAGTCAACATGGCAACACCGGGCGATACCTTTTTCAGGCGCTAGGCGGCGCACAACGGAGGCCCTATGAACATCCCCAGAAGACGTTTTCTGAAAGGCTCCCTGTCTGCAGGCGTGGCGCTTGTGGCAGGCAGCCAGTTGGTACGCTCACTTGCCTTTGCTGACAAGCTGGTTATGACCAAACAAAATGGTACATTTCCACGGCAAATGCGTTATTTTATGGATACCCATGACCGGGCCCGCGGCACCTTTCCCGAGAAGCTGTCGCGGGAAGATCTTGAGGCGTTTTACCGGAAATACGAGAAGGCCTGTTATGATGAAGGGGTCATCCCGGTAACGCTGCATGTTGGATACGGTGAAGGCCGGGCCTTCTGTCTTACCCTGGCACCGGATGCCGCTGCGGTCAAACGGGCCCATGCACGGGCCGGTCTGCCGTTTGACGAGATCACCGAGGTCAAGGCCGCTGCAGCAGGGGATACGTTTTTCAGGAAGCATGCTGCCTAACCGTCTGCAGGCTGTTAAAGGAGCCCCTGGACATGCACAACAACCTACCGGTTTTTCAGAACATTTCATCCAAAGGCAGGTGTCTGCTTGATCAGGGGCTTATCCATAAGGCGTTTCCACCAGCAACAGAATTGCTCTACCGGGGGGCGCAGATCTCGGGCGCCTATATTGTCACCAAGGGGAGACTGAGGGTCTTTTCAATCTCTCCTTCCGGCGCAGAAGCCACGCTGTACTGCATCGACCCCGGCGAGACCTGCGTCCTTGCCCTCAACTGCCTCTTCAATGACCTGCTCTACCCGGCCTGGGTTGCCACCGAAACCGAAACCTCGGTTGCCATCCTGCCCGGCCCCACCTTCCGCCAACTGTTTGAATCCGAACCCTCGATACAGAACCTGACCGTGCATGCCCTGTCATCCCTGGTCTTCAGGCTGATGGGCGAGCTGGAACAGGTCCATTTCTGCACCCTTGAACAGCGTCTGGCCAACCTGCTGCTGCTGCGCGCTTCAGCGGATGGCATACTGCGCATGACGCAGCAGGAACTGGCCTACCACCTTGGCACCACCCGGGAGGTCATTGCCCGCCTGATGGGGGATCTGGTGCTGAAAGGGCTGGTGAAGACCCGTCGCAAAGAGATCACCATTGTCAATGCCAAGGAGCTTGCTGCGCTGATAACCGAGCTCACAGCCGACTGTTAACCGTTCAAAACCGGCAGTTTGCAAGGTCATCCACGGGATACTTTCTCTGGCATCGTACCGTGTGCGTGCCAAAATCATTGATCAGGAGCTGTTTCAGGAGTATCTGAAAGAGTACCTGCCAAGGAGAACGATCATCAGCCAAGCTGGGACAGAGGAGCTGCATGCTTGTACAGACGCTTGAAATTTTTCTGATCGCGATTACCGCCGGGGTATTCGGTTCCATGCTGGGGCTGGGGGGCGGCATCATCATTGTGCCGGTCCTGACGCTGCTGTTCGGGGTGCCGATGCGGACAGCGGTTGCCGCCTCAACGGTCTCGATCATTGCCACCTCCACCGGCGCGGCAGTGGCCTTTCTGCAGGACCGCCTGACCAACACCAGGGTTGCGATCTGGCTGGAGATGGGGACCGCCACCGGTGCGCTGAGCGGCGCACTGATTGCCGGTTACCTTGACCAGCGTTTCCTGTACATCCTGTTCGGGCTGCTGCTGGCCTATTCCGGCTACAACATGTTCAAGAGCCGCAAGAACGAGCTGCCGGAAGGGGTGCTGCCGGACCGGCTCTCACAAAAGCTGCAGCTGCAAGGTTCCTATACCGACCGCCAGCTGGGCAAAAGGATCGACTACCAGGTGACCGGCACCCTGCCGGGGCTGATCATCATGTATTTTTCCGGCATCGCAGCAGGCCTGCTGGGGATCGGGGCCGGTATCTTCAAGGTTCCGGCCATGGACCAGATCATGCGGATACCGTTCAAGGCCTCCACCGCCACCTCAAACTTCATGATCGGCGTCACTGCCGCCTCCGGGGCCGTGGTCTACTTTGCCCGTGGCGATGTCAAGCCGATGATCACCGGACCGGTGGTGTTGGGGGTGCTGCTGGGGGCGGTGCTGGGGGCCAAGCTGATGGTCAGGCTCAAGACCTCCACCATCCGCAAGCTGTTTATTCCGATCATCATCTACACCGCCTTTGAAATGATCTACCGGGGGCTGAAATGACGACCCATGACCCAGAGCTGCAGACTCCCTCACCCCACGAGCCGATTGAGATCACCCTGGCCCGTCTGCTGCGGATCGGTTCGCTGATTGCCGCGGCGCTGATTGCCGCCGGTATCGCCACCATGCTGCTGGGCAGGGAGGCCGTTGCCACCCGCCTGATTACCGCCGGTCTGCTGGCACTGCTGGCCACGCCGATCATGCGGGTGATTACCGCAGGGCTGATCTTTGTGCGGCAAAAGGATTGGCGCTTTGCCTGCTTCTGCCTGGTGGTGATCTGCGCCCTGGCCGCCGGTATCCTGCTGGGACAGGCCCATGCTTAACGCAGTACACAGAAAGGACAACCCGATGCACACGCAGATCCGCTGCCTCACCATCCTGCTGCTGCTGTTGGCGGCTTCTCTGGCCTCCGCAGCCACTCCTGACGAACTGTCCTCGGCGGTAACCTCAAACTACCGGATCACCATTCCCGGATTTTTCGGCAATTTCAAGGCCATTGGCAACGTGCTGATACCACGCCGGGAGGGGTTGGGGGTAAACCGGCCCAGCAACCTGTTCAAGCCAAACCTGGTGAAAAACCGCCAGTTGGTCATGGCTGGCGGCGGTGATCTGCCCCTTGGCGATGGCCATGGCAACCGGCTGAAACCGGGCGAGCGGCTCTATCTGTACGGGGTCAGCACCGGCGACACCTATCTGCAGCTTGATCTGTACACGGTTGCCACCTATGTTGTGCCCGGCATGAGGGGACCACAGGCGCTGCAGGCCTCTGTCCGTTTCCAGTATGACAACGGACTGGCAGCGCTGACCACCGACCAGCTGCTTGACGACATCAGCGACTGGTTTGATACGGAGGAAGAAACGCGTCCCGCAGCAAAACCACGCAAGGCAGCCACGGCAACCCGCACGGTCCGGCTGGGCCAGACCCCGGAGCAAGTGACCGCAATCTTCGGGCCTCCCGAGAAACAGGTCCTGCTGGGGGCAAAGCAGGTCTTTGTCTACAGTGGCCTGAAGGTGATCTTTGTGGACGGAAAGGTTGTTGATGCCGAGTAGTGACACCGGCGACAGGGCCGTATCAGCCGGATGACCTGGCTGAAGAAAGCCGCACCAACCAAACGGTTGCCACCCCTGTCTTGAAGCTGAGTCAACCATGAGCGCACGCAAGAGAAAACAGCATGCACGCACTCACCAAAGTACGAGTGCCAAACCGTCCGTCACAAAGGGGCTGCGGGCAGTCGCCCTTTTTGAGGGGGCCAAAGGCATGCTCGTCATTCTGGCAGGCTGCGGACTGCTTTCGTTTATCCACAAAGACATACACACCACGGCTGTCCGGCTTGTCGAACACCTGCATTTCAATCCGGCAAAGCACTATCCGCGAATTTTCCTGGATGCAACGGAACGTGTTACCGACAGTGAACTGTGGGCACTGGCTGTTGCAGCCCTGATGTACTCAGGTGTACGCTTCTTTGAAGCTGCAGGACTCTGGTTCGGGAAAAAATGGGCGGAGTGGTTTGGTGTTCTGACCGGCGGGATGTATATCCCTGTTGAACTCTATGAGGTCGCCCGTAGTCCAAGCTGGCCGAAAGTCATCCTGCTTGCCGGCAACATTGGCGTGGTGTCCTATTTGCTCTATGCGCTTAACAGGCGGGATACCAGACGGGCGGCAGCTTTACAGCCGTCAGACTGAGGATGAACCCTGCTGCACCTGGAGCTGGACCAGTTCCCGGATAGGCGGCATGCCTATCTGATCGCGCAGAAACAGGCGGCACTGTAGTCAGGTTGACGGGGGCCTGATTTGAAGAGCGGCAAGAGCAACGGTAGCGAACCGCTCCCGCCGATAGCGGCACGGCAAAGGGGGCGCTGTAATTTGCTGTTGCAGAGAGCACGAGAGCATGCTTAAACGGACAGATCAGAACCCCGATTGAAAGGATGAACCATGACTGTTTCCCTCAAGTACGGTTGTAACCCCCATCAAGTACCTGCCAGCCTGGAAGTTCCGGAACAGGCCGGTTTCAAGGTCCTGAATGGTACCCCCAGCTACATCAATATCCTGGATGCCCTGGGCGCCTGGCAGCTTGCCCGCGAGCTGAAGGCCGCCACCGGCAAGCCGGGTGCAGCCTCGTTCAAGCATACCAGCCCGGCAGGGGCGGCCGTGTCCGGTCCGCTGTCCGCGGAGTACTGCGCCTCGCAGTTTCTGACCGTGGGTGAGCTGTCACCGGTTGCCAACGCCTATATCCGTGCCAGGGGCGGCGACCGGATGTGCTCCTTTGGCGATGTGGCTGCTGTCAGCGATGTAGTGGATGTCTCCCTGGCCAAGGTGCTCAAGTCGGAGGTCTCAGACCTGATCATTGCACCCGGCTTTGAGCCTGAGGCGCTGGAGATCCTGAAGGCCAAAAAGGGTGGCGGCTACCTGATCTTCCAGATCGATCCCGACTATGAGGCTGAGGGGATCGAGTACCGTGAGCTGTTCGGCTTTGGTCTGCGCCAGCAGCGCAACACCGCCAAGATCACCGAGGCGCTGTTCCAGCATGCGGTCACCACCAGTAAGGAACTGAGCCCTGCGGTATTGGAGACCCTGATCGTGGCCACCATTGCCCTCAAATACACCCAGTCCAACTCGGTCTGCCTGGCCTTGGAAGGCCAGGTGATCGGCATGGGGGCTGGCCAGCAGTCCCGCGTGCACTGCACCCGCCTGGCCTGCGACAAGGCGGAAAAATGGCTGCTGCAGCAGCATCCCAAGGTGCTGGGGCTGGCATTCAAGGATGGGCTCAAGAAGCCAGAAAAGGCCAACATCGTTGACCAGTACCTGCTCTGGGATCAGCTTTCCGAGCCGGAGCGGGCCCAGATGCTGTCCGGCCTGACCCGGGCGCCTGAGCCGGTCAGCAGCCAGGAGCGGCTGGAGTGGGTGCAGCGCTTCCAGGGCATCTGCCTCTCATCCGATGCCTATATCCCGTTCCGTGACAACATTGACCGGGCCAACCGCAGCAATGTCCAGTTTGTGGCCCATGCCGGCAGCTCACTGCGGGATGAAGAGGTGACCGTGGCAGCCCAGCAGTACGGCATGACCATGTATCACACCGGGCTGCGGCTGTTCCTGCACTAAGCTTGCTGATAGCTCAAGCCGACCCCCCTCAATCCCCCCTTGGCAGGGGGGATGCTTTTTGTCTCTCTGATTGCTCCTCCCCTGAAAAGGGGAGGCCGGGAGGGGTTTGATGCGAAACAACCACGTGCGCCTTGTAGCCGGCCTTCCTCTTGACGTTTTTCTCAACCTAGGTAAGCGGGCAGGTCATAACGGCCTGCCCCGCTTCAATCCCAACCTGTTATGACGCCTGCTCACATTACCAAAAGTCCGCTGGCTCAGCCACTGGTCCTGTTTCTGTTCGGCCGGATGGGTTCCTCCATCGCCTTTCAGATGCTGGGGGTGGCCGTGGGCTGGCAGATGTATGCCCTGACCAGCAGTGCCTGGTACCTGGGGCTGGTGGGGCTGGCCCAGTTTCTGCCAATGGTCCTGCTGACCCTGGTGGCAGGTCATGCGGCTGACCGCTATGATCGCCGCACCATCGCCCGTACCTGCCAGTTTGTCGAGGCCCTGGCAGCGGCGGTGCTGGTGCTTGGCGGCTCTTACCACTGGCTTGGCAAGGAGGCCCTGCTGGCGGTCATGTGTGTGATCGGCAGTGCGCGGGCCTTTGAGTACCCCACCATGCACGCCCTGGTTCCGCGTCTGGTTCCACGCGAACATCTGCCCCGCGCCCTGGCTCTGTCTGCCTCGGCCAACCAGACCGCCACCATTGTGGGCCCGGCCATTGGCGGGCTGTTGTACGCTGCTGGCGTGACCACGGTCTACAGCACCATCAGTGTGCTGTTTCTGGCTGCCTGCATCCTGATCTCCTGCATCCGGCCGTCAGACACCCTCACCACCGAGGCAACCGCTGACCGCTCGCTGTTTGCCGGTATCTCCTTTATCAAACAGCACCCGGTGGTGCTGGGTGCCATCTCCCTTGACCTGTTCGCGGTGCTGCTGGGCGGTGCCACTGCGCTTTTGCCAATCTATGCCCGCGACATCCTGATCACCGGCCCCTGGGGACTGGGGCTACTGCGCTCTGCACCGGCTGCCGGAGCGTTGGGCATGTCGCTCTGGCTGGCCCGCAGGCCGCTTAAACGCCGGGTGGGGCGAATCATGTTTGGGGCTGTTGCGGTTTTCGGGGTTGCCACCATCGTGTTCGCCCTGTCGAGGTCATTTTTTCTTTCAATGGCCGCGCTGGTGGTGTTGGGTGCAGCGGATGTGATCAGTGTGGTGATCCGGTCATCACTGGTACAGATTGAAACCCCGGATGAGATGCGAGGCCGGGTCAGCGCGGTCAATTCGCTTTTCATCGGCACCTCTAATCAACTTGGCGAGTTTGAATCCGGCGCCACGGCTGCTCTTTTCGGCACCGTGCCATCGGTGCTGATCGGCGGAATCGGTACCTTGCTGGTGGTAGGGCTCTGGATACGGCTGTTTCCGCAACTGGCGCAGGTTGATACGTTGGGAAAACGGTGATAGGCAGCGGACGAGGCGGTTTCAATCTGCATAGCGTACTTGCTTTATCCTGATGTTTGCGTATAATCATTTTGACTATACGTATTGCAAGGGGATGCCATGAACACAAAACTTACCTTAAGCCTTGATCATGAGGTAATTGAACAGGCCAAGCGCTTTGCCCAATCGCAGCACCAGAGCCTTTCAAAGCTAATTGAAGGCTACCTGCGGCAGGTTTCAACTCCCAAAGAGCAGACCAGGCCGGTAACGCCACTGGTGGCCCAGCTTTCCGGCGTACTTGATGCTGCCAAAGTCAAAAATTTCAAGCAAGACTATACCGATTATCTGGCGGATAAATACCGGTGAAGCCGTGTCTGTTTGTTGATACGGATGTTGTGCTTGATCTGCTTGCGCTGCGTGAACCGTTTTATGGCGCTGCTGCGCGGCTTTTTTCAGAGGCTGAGGCAGGCAACCTGACCTTATGTGTTTCTTCACTTACCTTTGCCAATCTGTTCTATCTGCTGAGAAAGCAGCACTCTGGCCCGCAGGCTCAACAGGTGCTGCGCACCTTCAAGCAGTTGGTCAGTGTGGTTGCGGTGGATGATGCTATTGTTGAGCAGGCCCTGCATGCCGGGTTTACCGACTTTGAAGATGCACTGCAGTATTTTTGCGCACTCAGCGCACGCTGCTCCGGGCTGATCACCCGTAACGTCCGGCATTACCGTAAGAGCAGCATCCGTGTGGTCACGGCAGAAGGGTATTTTGCAGCAGCGGGATAAATGTTCCATTTGGGAGGATGACCGGTTCACGCGCACGCGCGCGTGAACCGGTCAATAACGAGTTATGCTGAGACTGATTGAAACGGTGAAGAATGCTGAGCTGGCCGAACCTAGAGATGCCAGTATGAATTGATACGAAATATGGATGGAAACGCTTCCGTGGCATCAGAGGGTTGTTTGTTCTTAAGGAACCGTTAAATTTCAACAATTACCCTGCAATGCCAGCTCATTGCCTTAACAAAGGCATTAAGTGTAAACGAAAGGATGAATATTTTGAACCTGAATGTATTGTTGAATAGATTTGTCAGCTTACCTAATTATTTGATCCCCAAACTGGCGCTCACTGTACTGGCTGGCAGCTTGGCTTCTATTAAAGCCGGTAGCCTAACGACACTCGTGATCCGCTGGTACGTGGACCGTTACAGCGTCAATATGACTGAGGCGGCGACCACCGATATCGCTAGGTATAAAACCTTTCAAGAGTTTTTCACCCGGCCGTTAAAGTCCGGTGCACGTCCGTTGGCCAATACTGATTTCGTTTGTCCTGTGGATGGCGCGATCAGCAATTTCGGCCAAATCGAATGCGACCAAATTTTACAGACTAAAGGCCACAAATATTCGATTGCCGCGTTGGTCGGTGGTGACAGGGACTTGGCAGCTGAGTTCGAAAATGGCAGCTACGCTACACTCTACCTCAGCCCGGGCGACTACCACCGCGTCCATATGCCTTGCGACGGACGCCTAATACGCATGGTCTATATCCCTGGCACCCATTTCTCGGTCAACCCGATAACAGTCAGCAAAGTGCCCGGCTTGTTTGCACGAAACGAGCGCGTGGTATGCATCTTCGACTCTGAATTCGGCCGTTTTGCACTGACCCTCGTCGGCGCGACCATCGTCGGTAGCATGGCAACCTTTTGGCACGGCATTATCAACCCACCGCGCCCCGGACGTGTTCGTGAATGGAACTACGAAGCCGATACAGCGATCTGTCTCAAAAAAGGTGAAGAAATGGGACGCTTCCTCCTCGGATCGACGGTAGTTATATTATTCCCCAAAAGCACCCTAACTTTTAACCCAGCATGGTCGTACGCTCGTCAAGTCCGTATGGGCGAGTTCATGGGGCAAGCAGTGCAATAAGCTTCTGCCGGGAAAGGATCTCCACATAGTTCAGAGGTTGGCGAAATATTTTTTTCGGCTGGTTTCCGGCATCACATGAAAATACTTGTCGCCCTGAAACAGTGACCTTGAAAGAAGATATAGGTGTCAAACCGTACACATTTGACAATTGTGAGAATTTACTGAAATAACAGGAGTCCCCAACCAGCCGGTTGCACGCCGCCCCGCCCGGAAAACCGACCGGGCGAAGCGGGTGAACCGGTCACCCCGTTAGGCAAACATGAAAAAATTACTTATTTACCTCATCATCTCATTGCTATCGGGACTCGCTATATGGTTTTTAGCCGTTCCGAGCAAACATGATCGGGCCATGAAGGCATTTGAAGTGGCGCAAGTTGGCGACAGCCAAACCATTATCCGAGGCTGGGTCGGTGAACCGAAGTTCTCTGAAACCCTGAACAAGGAAGATTCAGCAAAACATCATGATGCAATAACAGGCGAAAGTTATAGCTTCTTCCTCATGCGATATGTGTTTTATTACGATTCATCTCGAAAGCTTCGAGATAAGGCCTATTTGACATCAGAATGACAAAAGTGGTGCCTAACCAAAATAATGCTATCAATATTTGATTGCACTACTATAGACACTTTGGTAACCTTAATTCATGAATAAATCTCACCGCACCACACTGCTTGCTATTTTTTCACTTCCTGTTCCAGCAACTTTGGAGTGGAGAAAAATTGAATCATTGTTCGTTGCACTCGGTGCACAAACAATTGAAGGCAACGGTTCAAGGGTCAGGTTTGAGCTAAACGGCATAATTGGTACTTTTCATCGCCCGCACCCAGCAAAAGAGGCCAAACCATACCAAGTTAAAGATGCAAGGGCGTTCCTGGAGAACGTAGGAGTAAAACCATGAGTACAATGACATTCAAGGGGTATGCTGCAAAAATTGAATATAGCGACGAAGATGCATGTTTTATCGGGCATATTGCCGGCATCAAAGATGTTATCGGCTTCCATGCGGAAACCGTGAAAGAACTGAGAGCAGCGTTTGAAGAGGCGGTTGACGACTATCTTGCCACCTGTGAAAGACTTGGAAGAACACCACAAAAACCGTACTCCGGCAAGCTTATGCTGCGTGTACCACCCGAAGTCCACGCTCGGGCAGCCATGATGGCGCAGGCTCATGGCGTAAGCATAAACCAGTGGGCGTCTGACGTTCTGGCACGTGCTTCATAATCAGCCATTCAATCTATCCAATCCCTAACGGCTCAACCAACTCGGGCCGGCGTACTGTGCGCTGCATTTCACCTGTCTCTCGGTCGTCCGTTGGCAGGTTAGCCAAGCAACACCGCTCGCGGCTCAGCGGCAACCTGTTAAACTGTTCCCCCATGAGGTTCCCATGACCACCAACAGCCAACCAACCCGCTGCGCCTGGACAGGCGCTGACCCGCTTTATTGCGACTACCACGACCAGGAATGGGGTGTGCCGGTGCACGATGACCGGCTGCTGTTCGAGTTCCTGATCCTGGAGGGGGCCCAGGCCGGGTTGTCCTGGATTACGATCCTGCGCAAGCGCGAGTCCTACCGTGCTGCCTTTGAGAACTTTGATCCGGCTGTGGTGGCCCGCTTTGATGAGCAGAAGCAGGCCGAGCTGCTGGCAAACCCCGGTATTGTCCGCAACCGTCTGAAGGTGGCATCAGCCATCAGCAATGCCCGCGCCTTTTTGCAGGTGCAGGAGCAGTTTGGTTCCTTTGATGCCTATATGTGGCGTTTTGTGGATGGCAGGCCGATTCAGAACAGCTGGCGCAGCATCAAGGAGGTGCCTGCCAGCACAGCGGTTTCCGATAGCCTGAGCCGTGACCTGAAACAGCGCGGTTTCCGCTTTGTGGGCAGTACGATCTGCTATGCCCATATGCAGGCAGTGGGGATGGTGAATGATCACACGACTGACTGTTTCAGGTGGCAGGAGCTGCAGCAACAGTAACCAAAAATCTGCAGCCCGGCGGCCTGATTTCATGTAGAATGCTCCGCAGTCAAAGCCCTGGGTCAACGCAGACAAGGCATGCCAAGGCACTTTGGAGCAGCTACCATGTTTGATGAAAAGTATCGCCCGGTCCATACCGCCTGTATCAATCCTGACAAATTCCCGCAGGTCGCCCTGTACATGCAGAGCGGCACCAACCTGGTGTTGTACAAACCGGCCGACCGGCCAATCACCAGGGCTGACCTGCAGCGGCTGCACAACAATCAGGTGGAACATCTCTACATAAACGCCGGCAGTATCAGGGAGGTCTGCGATTTCCTTGAGGAGAGCATCACGGAGATTCTTGCCTCAGAGACGATCTCCGGGCCGGTCAAGGGTCAGCTGCTTTCCCAGGTTGCCATGAACTACGTCATGGATGTCTTCGAGATGCCGGACAAGCTCTCAAACCTGGACCGCTGCCGCAATCTGGTCCGCCAGTTGATGCAGTATATCGCCAGCAACCCGAATCCGCTGGAGGCCCTGCACGCGGTTGTTAACCACGATTTCTATACCTTCGCCCACAGTGTGCATGTTGCCTCCCTTTCGTTGCTGGTGCATGCCGAGGTGTTCGGCCTGACAGCCGATGAACTGGAGGATGTGGGGGTTGGCGGGATTCTGCATGATGTGGGGATGATCTTTGTCCCCAGCGCCATCCTGGAAAAGACCGATATCCTGACCAATTTCGAGTACAACCTGATCAAGAAGCATGCGGAACGCGGCTACGAATGCCTGCGGGAGCTGGGAGGCTTCAGCGAGATCAGCCTGGCGGCAGTCCGCTACCATCACGAGCGGATCAACGGCGAAGGCTACCCCTTCCAGCTGGCCGGTGACGAGATCCCCCGTACCGCCCAGGTTACGGCGATCTGCGACGTGTTCAGCGCCCTGACCTCAAACCGTCCCTACAAAAAGGCGATGGGCCGGTCCGAGGCGATCACCCTGATGGAAGGGGTCGGCAAGGATGTCTTCAGCCCCCGCCTGCTGGAAAAATTCAAGGACGTGATCCTTTCCGAAGGTTCCTGATGCCGCACTCCTTTAACAACCTGCGCTGGCGCCTGTTCTTCACCCTGGCGCTGATCTACATCCTGGTCTACTTCTACCGTGTCTCACTGGCTGTGGTGTCGGCCGATGTCAGCCGTGACCTGGCCCTGACCCCGCAACAGCTGGGCACCCTGGCCGGAGTGCTGTTCTACGTCTATGCCGTGGCCCAGATCCCGCTGGGACCGCTGATCGACCGGGTCGGTCCCCGGCTGGTGATCTCCGGCTGCGGCCTTTTAACCACCCTTGGCGGCCTGTTGTTTTCCCAGGCCGGATCACTGACCGCCGCCATGGCAGGCCGGGTGCTGATCGGCATCGGCACGGCATCGGTGCTGATGGCCAGCTTCACCATCTTCAGCCATTGGTATACCCGCCAGGAGTTTGCCCGGATCACCGGCCTGATGATCGCCGTCGGCAACCTGGGTAATCTGGCAGGGACCGCCCCGCTGGCCATGGCGGTCGGTCTGATGGGATGGCGTTCTTCGTTTCTGCTGATCGCCCTGCTGCAGGGTGTGGTAACCGTACTGATCTTCCTGAAGGTGCAGGACCGGCCGGCACGTCCCCTTGAAACGGTAGCGCCTGAACAGCTGAAGCCGCCGGGCATACTGGCAGCCTGGGGAACCATCGCCCGCAACCGTTCCTTCTGGCTGCTGGCGGCCATCGCCTTCTGCTGGTACGGCAACTACCTGGCGGTACAGGGGTTGTGGGGCGGCCCGTTTCTGATGCACCTGATCGGCCTGCCGCGTGAAGGAGCGGGCCAGATGCTGATGTGGACCTCAGTCGGCTTTATCATCGGTTCGCCGTTGATGGACCGGATAGCCCGCAGCCTGTTTCACTCCTACAGCCGGACCCTGCTGGCCGGGCAACTCTGCCTGACCGGACTGATGACCGGCTTCATGGGCTGGCTGCCGCTTCTACCCCACTGGGGGCTGGTGCTCTATTTTCTGGGGATCGGCCTGACGGTCTCCAGCGGGGTGATGATCTATCCGATCATCCGGGCCATGGTGCCGGTCAGTATGGTGGGGACCGGCCTGACCTCGCTGAATTTCTTTGTGCTGATGGGGGCGGCCACCACCCAGCAGGGGATGGGAGTGATCATTGCCCGCTGCGGCGGTTACAGCCCGGAAGGTTTCCGGGCTGCCTTCAGTGTGCCGGTGGGAGGGTTGCTGCTGACCAGCCTGCTGTTCCTGTTTGCCCGCAACTACCCTGCCGGTGAGTAGTGCGTCAAAACGCGCACACCGGCGTCAGGAGCATCAGGAGAAACGTGTTATCTGGTCATCCCCTGCGGTGTTTTGGCCTCTTTGGGGTGAATTTCGGGATGATACACATCAACGTACAGTTTGTAGCTGGTGCCCTCTGAATCGATCAGCTGGTAGAGGTCAACAATATGCCCATCTTCTCCCGGTCCGACATTGCTGATCCGGCTGACCGCAAACGGCTTGTTGTGCTTGTCCCGCAGAGAACGCAGGTAGTACTTTGAACCGGCAATCCCTTCCGACAGGTCAGCGCCACCCATCTTGATCGGGTTTTCTTTGGTATAGCCAAAGGTGGCATCATCAGAGACGTTCTGGGGCGTTGCTGCTGCCGGAGCAGGTACTGGCGGCCGGACCACGGGGGCGGTTGCATCGGGAAGACCACGCCGGAGCATCCTGGAACGGCGGGCATTCGTAATATCATCGGCGGCCTGGTCAGCGGACACCAGCACCGGCAGCAGGACCAGCAGCGCAGTCACAACCGTTGTTAACCAGCAGGTCAACCGTTTCATAGTACTACCTCCACAAAGGGGTTGTCAGATGGTACGCACTGTACCATATCCTGCACAAATGAAAAGCCAGAGGGCAAAATCAATGCGATCCCTGCTTCTGTTACTGATAGTGGCCCTGTTAACCGGTCCGGTCCCTGCCCTGGCTGCCAGTTATGAAGAGGCCAGCGACCTGCTCATGGAGCGCCGCTATGCCCAGAAACTGCTGGCTGCCGGACGTTATGAAGAGGCATTGAAGCAGGCACGCCAGGTGCTGGCAAACGCCCGGAGGCTCTTTGGGACAGAGCACCGTGATACGGCCATGAGCCTTGATACCATCGCCGCAATCCTGCGCAAGATGGGCAGATTTGATGAATCGGAGCGATATTTTGTACAGGCACTGCAGATAGTCCGCGCACATCGCCAGGAGGCCCCGGCTGATTATGCCGCAGCCCTGCAAAACCTGGCCGGGCTCTACCGCGAAACCGGCCGCTACACTGAATCGGAACAGCTGTATCGTGAGGCGGTTGAGACCCTGAAAACAGTGGAGCCAAAGGATGATGAGGCGCTGATCTCCGTCTATGGCAACCTGGCCGTGCTCTATCAGAACCAGGGGCGTTACGCCGAGGCAGAGCCGCTGCTCAAGGCTGAGTATGAGTGGGCGCTGAAGGCTGCCCAGCCTGACGCGCTCTCCCTCAGGATGCATCTCTCAATGGACCGGCAGAGCCTGTTTCTGGCGGACCGGATGTCCAGTCTGGCCGGGCTGTACCTCAAGATGCGGCGCACCCGGGAGGCGACGGAGCTGACCGCAGCGGCACTGGAGATCAAACGTCAGATCCTGAAGCCTGATGATCCGCGGCTGATCCGTGAACTGAACAATCTGGGGATGATCTACCGCGACAACGGCAGACCGCAGGAGGCAGAGGGGCTGCTGCAGCAGGCCGTGGCCTCTGCCCGCAACGTGTACGGGAACCGCCACCCTGAGCTGGCGGTGTATCTGGATAACCTGGCACTGCTGCTGCAACGGAAAGAGGCCTACGCACAGGCTGAAAAACTGCAGAAAGAGGCGATCAGCATCAGTGCACACAGCCTGGGAGGCAGCCATCCCACCACCCTGATGCAGCGCAACAACCTGGCGGTCAACTACCTGATGCAGGAGCGCTATGCCGCTGCCGAACAACTGTTGCATGATATTCTGACGGACAGCATAGCAGGGCCAACCGGTACGCATCATCCTGAAGTTGCCACACGGATGACCAACCTGGCCGATGCCCTGCGGCTGCAGGGCAAACACCTTGAGGCCCACCGGCTGCAAACCGAGGCGCTCAGGATCAAGGAACGGAAACGGGACGATCTGTTCCAACTGCTGACCGAGCAGCAGAAGCTGCAGTATCTGCAGGAGGAAATGGCGTTTGTCAGGCTGCATCTGGCCCATACCCGGCAGGTGCTGGCGCAGAACCCCGGCGCTGCAGCCACGGCCCTGGATGTCTGGTTGCGCTGGAAGGGGATCGTGATGGAATCCCAGGGGCGCTACCTGGATGCGCTCTACACGACCAACGACCCTGCCCTGAAGCAACAGTTTGAGGAGCTGAGCAGCCTCCGCAGACAGCTGGCAGGCCTGCAGCTGGTGCAGCCTGCTCCCCAGTCAGCCCAGAGCCATGCCGCCAGAATCGAGCTGCTTGAGTATCGCAAAGAGCAGCTGGAGGCCGATCTGACCAAACGCAGCGCAGTCTATGCCAGGGCCGGTTCAGCGCAGCGCTTTGGCAGTGCCGAGCTGCGCCGGCTGCTGCCGCAGGGCAGCGCCTATATCGACTTTGCGCTGGTTGAGGACTGGCATTTCCAGCCGCTGGAGGTACGGGGGCTGCGCTACCTTGCCTTCATCGTCAGCAGCAGACCGGGTGCAACGGTACAGATGCTGGATCTGGGGCCATCAGATACCATTAACCGGGCCATTACGGAGTACCGGCGCCAGATTGCCGCACAGGCCGGTGGCGGCAAGACAGACCCGGCACGGCTTGCCGCCGTTGCCGCAGAGCTGCACAGCAGGCTCGTGGCACCGTTGCTGCCGCACCTGGAGGGGATCTCCACCCTGATCATCAGCCCGGACGCCGGCCTGCACCTGCTGCCGTTCGAGGTCCTGCGCGGCAAGGGGCAGCCCTATCTGCTGGAACAGTATGCGATCAGTTACGTTGCCTCAGGACGCGACATGGTCCGCTTCGGACAGCGTGGCACCCCCCACGGCGAGGCCCTGATACTGGCTGATCCTGATTACGACCTGAAGCTGGCCGGTGCAGACGATGGCCAGGCGGTTGTTGTTGATGCCTTAAGGTCGCTCCAGTTCACCAGACTGCCTGACACCAGGGTTGAGGCTGATGCCATTGCCGGATTGCTCAAACGCGGCGGCCAGTTTCAGGTACAGAATCTGACCGGCGCCCAGGCCCTTGAATCGGCCCTGTTTGCACGGCCTCAACCCGGCTTGCTGCATCTGGCAACCCATGGTTTTTTTCTGCAGGACGCGGCAACCGGGGCCGGCAGCGCCACACGGGGGCTTAAGGCGGTAGCGCTGCCCACTGTCACTGCCGCGCCACATGCCACGCTGCTTAACCCGATGTTACGCTCCGGGATTGTGCTGGCCGGTGTGAACGGCGCACTGGCCCGGGGCCGGGATGACGGGCTGGTGACCGCTGAAAAGATCCTGGGGATGCGCCTGCTGGGTACCGATCTGGTAACGCTCTCTGCCTGCGAAACCGGGGTGGGGGATATCACGGCCGGTGAAGGGGTCTTCGGGCTGAAACGGGCCTTTATCCTGGCCGGGGCCAGAACCGTGGTCCTAAGCCTCTGGTCGGTGCCGAGCAGCGAGACAACCGAGCTGATGACCGAATTCTACCGCCTGATGGCTGCCGGCAGCCCCAAGGCAACAGCCCTGCGTCAGGCCCAGCGGACCATGCTGAAGAACTATCCCCACCCCTTCTACTGGGGCGCCTTTCAGCTGGTGGGCAGCCCGGACTAATGAACCCGCAACATTTGAACAGCTATTGTTTCGCACCAAACCCCTCCAACCTCCCCTTGTCAGGGGAGGCTTAAAGGCTGCCCCTCTGATACGGGGGGATTGCGGGATGGTGGTTTTAGCTGTTGCGCCGTACCAAAAGGCTTCGACAGCACACAGAGGACAGGCTAGAAATCAGACCATGAAACAAGACAACCGCTTGAACCACATTCCCCGCCTGCTGAAGCTGGCAGGCCCGATGATCCTGTCCACCTCAGCCATCACGATAATGCAGATCATTGACACCATCGTGCTGTCCTACGATTCCAGCCAGGCACTTGCCGCAATCGGCCCCTCAAGCATGGCGGTGATCCTGTTCCAGGGCTTCCTGTTCGGCACTGCCGGGTATGCCGGCACCTTTGTGGCCCACAACCACGGACTCGGTAACCGGCAGGGGGTCATCGCATCCGCCTGGCTTGGCATCTACACCGCCCTGGCTGCCGGTCTGGCAGCCCTGCTGGTTGCCTGGCCGCTGGCGCAGCTGTTCCTGCTGGCCGGTCATGCACCGCAGGTGGCCCGGGATGAGCAGACCTATTTCTGGATCTGCATGGCCGGTTCATTCTTTCCGGTCTTCGGCAGCTCCCTGGCAGGTTGGCTCTCAGGGATCGGCCGCCCGGCACTGGTGACTGCCGTAACCTTCAGCTCCCTGATCGTCAACGCCCTGCTGGCCTGGGGACTGGTGTTGGGTGAATGGGGACTGCCCCGGATGGGAATCGCCGGCGCCGCCCTGGCAACCGTAACCGCGCAGTTGGTGGCGGCCCTGCTGTATGCCTTGCTGTTTGCGCGGGCAGGCGGTTTCGGCAATCAGGCTGCCCGCTGCCTTAACCGGGTAGAGTTCCGGCGCTTTTTATCGCTGGCTGCGCCGATGGGACTGCGGATCAGCGGTGAGCTGGCTGCCTGGACCCTGTTTCTGGTGGTGGTGGGACGGCTTGGCACGGTCGAACTGGCGGCATCAAGCATCGCCTTCCGGATTAACGGCATCGCCTTCTTTCCGGCCCTGGGGCTGGGACAGGCGGCCGGCATCCTGGTGGGGCACGCCCGCGGGGCAGGCCGGGATGATGAGGTGCCGGCGATCGCCTGGCAATCACTGGCGGTCTGTGAGATCTGGATGCTGCTGATGGCAACGTTGTTTGCCACGGCAGCCGGGCCGCTCTTCTCGATCTTTGCCGGCACCAGCCCCGAATCTGCCGGAATTATCGCTACCGGTGTGCTGCTGATGAAGTTTGTGGCCGTCTACTGCGTCTTTGATGCGGCCAATGTCATGTTCGGCTGTGTACTGGCCTCGGCAGGGGAGACCCGCTGGATCGCCCGCACCTTTGCCATCGCCTCAGGCCTCTTTGTGACCCTGCTCTGGCTGATTGACCGCTCTATTCCCGGCCTGGTGGCTGAATGGACCCTGGCAACAGGCTTTGTGTTCTGTACGGCGGTGGTCTGGGTGCTGCGTTTCAGAACGGGCCGCTGGCGAGAGATACAGCTCGTGCACAGACCGGCAGCCTGACCGGAGCTGCTGCCGTTGCCAAATCCGTTTCCTTTGGTAGACTTGAGGCGTAGCCAGTCTTGCACCAAGGGGGAAGAAGACATGAAAAAGCTGCTGCAAACAGTTGTGATGCTCGCCTGCTGCCTGCTGATGGGTGTTGTCAGCGCTGTTGCCGAGGAGGGCGGCTGCACCAAGACCCGCACACTGCCAATCAAATCGGGCAAGCTCTACCAGGACTACTACGGCAGCGCCGTAACCAGCGACAAAACCATTCTGCACGGCTATCGCTGGGGCGTCACCAACCCCAAACCGCAGAGCATGGCCTATTTTGGCGGCACCATGAAGGCAACCGGTTCTTTTGCCAAATTCCGCGCTAAAATCTACATTGACGACGGGATTAAGGCCCCCATGGAGTTTTCCTTCAAAAATAATGACCGTAATGGAGAACTGCTGAAATCAGTGACGGTTGCACCGGGTGAGACCGTTGACGTGGATTTTGAAACCGGCGGCAGTAAGAAAATCTTTGTGCAGAGCGAGCTGCGGATCAACCATGACACGGCCAGGCGGATTGTGATTGGTGAACCCGAGTTCTATAGCTGCATTACCAAATAGCGCACTAACACGGAGCCGCCTTCTTTTCCAACGGCATGACCGGCAGCCTGATCTCCACCTCAAGCCCCGCTTCCGGCCGGTTGACGGCCTTGACGCTCCCCCCGTGCAGTGCCACGGCCCGGGCGGTAATGGCCAGCCCGATCCCGGTGCCGCCGCTGAGCCGGTCGCGGGCCTCAGCCACCCGGTAAAACGGCTGGAAAATGGCCGAAAGCATCTCATCCGGCACACCCGGCCCCTGGTCCAGTACCCTGATCACCAGGGTACTGTTTTCCAGGCCGGACGCCACCTGCACACAGCTTTCTTCAGCGGTGTAATGCAGCGCATTACGAACCACATTCTCCAGCGCCCGGCGCAGCAGCTCACGGTTTCCAGCCACCAGGGCCGGTACTGCTGTCAACTGGACCCGGCGGCTTGATTCTGCCGCTTCGAAACTGGCATCCTCCACGATCTCAGCCAGCAGGGCCTGCATCTCAACCGGCTCGCTGGCGCTAAACGAGGCACCGTTTTCCAGCAGGCTCAGGGTCAGCAACTCACCGATCAGTTCATTCAGCCGCTCACCTTCCCGTTCAATCCGGTCCAGGGCCTGCTCTGTCTGAGGCGGAGCATTGCGGCGGGCCAGCCCCAGTGCCACCTGCAGGCGGGCCAGGGGAGAACGCAGCTCGTGGGAGATGTCCCGCACCAGCTGCCTCTGGGACAGCACCAGTGCCTCAATCCGCTCTGCCATCCGGTCAAAATCGCTGCCCAGGTCGGTAATCTCATCGCCACGGCGGCCGGTTGCTATCCCGGTCCGCGCCTGCAGGTTACCATCAGCCAGTTGCTGCACGGCCTGCCGCAGACGCCGGACCGGCGCGGTGATCCGCCAGGCCAGCAGATAGCAGATACAGCCCCCCACCACCAGGAAGATCCCCACCTGAAAACCCAGCACCATAAAAAACGGCGGCGGTGGCGGATGCCCTGCCAGGGGCGGCGGTGGCCCCATGCCATCCGGCCCATGTTTGGGCGGCAACGGCTGCAGCAGCGGCTTCAGCTCATGCCTGAGCTGATCGGCGCTCAATGCCGGATGATGTTCCTGCTGCTGACTTCTGGCCCAGAAGGCCAGCGAAAAGAAGACGGCACCGGAGATACTCATGGCCAGCAGAAAGGCAACGAACAGCTTGAAAAACAGGGTTCTCATGGAGATCCGGCCGGACGCAGGTAGATATAGCCGATCCCCCGCACGCTCTTGATCCGTTCAGTGCCGTCCCCGGCCGGTCCCAGCTTGCGGCGCAGGCTGCTGACATGTACGTCAATGCTGCGGTCAAATGAATTGAGTTGGCGCCCCAGGGCCTGGCTGCAGATATCATCCCGGCTGATGACCCGTCCGGCCTGCGCCAGCAGCAGCTCCAGCACCGAAAATTCAATCGATGTCAGCACCACGGAGCGCTCACCCTGCAGCACGGTCCTCCGGCCCGGATCCAGCACCAGATCCCCCACCACCAGCACCGCCTCGGCTGCGGCACCGTCCTTCTGGGCAGTGGACTGACGCCGCTGGATCGCCCTGATGCGGGCCACCAGCTCCCGCGGGTTGAACGGCTTGGGCAGATAGTCGTCAGCCCCCATCTCAAGCCCCACAATCCGGTCCACCTCTTCCCCGCGGGCGGTCAGCATCACCACCGGCACCGAGGATTCGGCCCGGATCCGCCGCAGCACGTCAAAACCGTTCAGGCCGGGCAGCATCACATCCAGCACAATCAGGGCATAGTTGCCACGTGCCCCCTGTTCCGCCCCCTGTGGCCCGGTATGCACCGACTCCACCGCAAACCCCTCGGCCACCAGGTATTCCTCCAGCAGGCCGCACAGTTCGCGGTCATCATCTATTACCAGAATTTTGTTTTCCATCCAGACACCCGCCTTATCGCAAACTGCTGTCAGTATAATCGTTCTGCACGGTTACGTGTGTAAAGTTTTGTACCATCCCGTTGGAAATCTGCTGCCGGTCCCTCTAGGGTGTTGCAAAATCTGTTGTTTCCAGCTACTTCCTTTCTGGTAGGCTTACTTGCTTCGCACCATCAGGAAGGAATCCCATGTCCAAACAGTTTATTGCAGAACTGAAAGATAGAGATGCCGTTGACTCCCCGTTCATGGTCAAGGAAAAGACCATGGCCATGGCAAAGAACGGCAAGCCGTATATGAACCTGAAGTTCATGGACAAAAGCGGCGAGATCGACGGCAAGCTGTGGGATAATGTGGACGAGCTGGACAAGGCCTTTCAGAAGGGCGATTTCGTCAGGATCCGCGGCACTGCCTCGCTCTACATGGGCAAGATGCAACTGGTGGCCAAGGAGATCAGACGGTTGGAGGAGGACGGGGTTGATCTGGCTGACTTTGTACCGGTCTCTCCGGTGCCCCAGGCAGAGATGCGGGCCGAGCTGGCACAGGTGGTGGCATCGCTGTCCAACCCCTATCTGAAGGCCCTGATGGAAGGCTTCTGCGGCGATGCAGAGTTCATGGCCGGCTACTGCAAGGCCCCGGCAGCCAAGGGGATGCACCATGTCTATATCGGCGGGCTGCTGGAACACTCCCTGTCGGTGGTGCGGCTGGTGGATGCGATCGTGCCGCTCTACCCTGATCTGAACCGTGACCTGCTGGTGGTGGGGGCCCTGCTGCATGACCTGGGCAAGGTGACCGAACTGTCCTATGACCGCGCCTTTGAATATACCGACGAAGGGCGCCTGATCGGGCATATCAGCATCGGCGTGGAGATGCTGACCGAACGGATCGCCACCGTCCCCGGCTTCCCGCGGGAGCTGGGCATGCTGTTGAAGCACCTGCTGCTGTCACACCACGGCCAGTATGAATACGGCTCGCCCAAACGCCCCAAGACCGTAGAGGCCACAATCCTGCACTACCTGGACGACATGGATTCCAAGATCAACGGCATCCGTTCCCACATTGCCAGAGAAACCGCCCAGGGCAACCGCTGGACCAGCCACCACCGGCTCTATAACCTCTACTTCTTTACCGGCAACGGCATGGAAGATGAGCAGGAGCAGGAGATGGTTGCCCTGTCTGAACCGCTGGCAGAGGCGGCACCGCAAGCGCCTGCAGCTGCTGAAAAGGATAAAGCGAAACCGGCCAAAGAGAGTTTCGGCAACCAGCCCTTTGCGAACCTGAAAAATCTGGACCTGTTCGGGAATTAATGGCGCCTGAGCAAATCAGGCCTGTTACCGGTGGGCAGAGGTTTTCTTTTGGAACGACCAGCCGATCAGCAGCAGCCCAGCCAGACCAAAGGTCAGGTAATCAGTGGGCATCCCCAGCAGCCAGTGTTTGTGCCAGGGGATGAAGCGCGGTTCAAAGCGGCTGATGCCGTAACAGGGGTTCATCACAAACCAGACAAAGTCCTCAATAATCCAGAACAGCATCAGGCTGCCCATGCAGCGGGCCTCCAGCCGCCAGCTGAAACGCCAGAACAGCAGCAGGGGAAAGTGGAACAGCAGCAGCATGAAGGAAAAGACCCAGGCGTGGTAGCCGGTCATGGGGCGACCGCCCCAGAAGATGTCCAGCAGCGGGTGTGACTCAATCCGCCAGGTCGGCAGGGCGCAGGCCCAGCCGTTAGCTCCTTCAATCTGGATCTCGGTCATGCCGAAGAAAAAACCGATCACCACAACACCACAGAGCAGCAGCAGCGGATGAAAGCAACGATTCTCCCTGCTCATGACGGTGGCTTTTCACCCAGCACCGTGGCCAGTACCCTGCGGGCGGCATCAGGCCTGCCGCAGGCCAGGGCGTTTTTGCGCAGCTGGGCAAGCCGGTCGGGATTATCCAGCAGGTGCTGTACCCGCCAGGCCAGGGCTCCGGCATCACAGGCCTTGAGGGCAGCACCGTTTTCCAGCAGAAAATCGGCATTGCGCTCTTCCTGCCCCGGGATGGGAGAGACCACAATCATCGGCAGACCCACGGCCAGGCATTCCGAGGTGGTCAGGCCGCCCGGCTTGGTAATGGCCAGGTCACTGGCCGCCATGACCCGCTCAATAACCGTGGTAAAGCCAAGCGGGACCAGCCGGCCGGGAAAGCGGGCGGCAAGCGACTGTAAACCGGCCAGCAGCTTTTCATTGCGCCCAGCCAGGGCCACAACCTGGAAGTCGCCTTGAAGCATCAGCAGCCGTTCAGCCAACTGCTCTATGCCGCCCACCCCCATGCCGCCGGACATCATCAGCAGCGTGGTGCGGTTCGGATCAAGGCCAAACTCGGCGGCACAGCTTGCCCGGTCATACTGCCGGTCAAAGGCCGGCATGATCGGAATGCCGGTGACATGGGTCGTTGCTGCAGGAATCCCCCGCTCGGCCATCCGCCAGGCCACCTCTTCATGGGCGGCAAAATAGCCGCTCATCTGCTGTTGAATCCAGAGTGCATGCAGATCAAAGTCCGTTACCTGTACCCAGACCGGGGCACCGAGTTTGCCATGGCGAATCTTGCGGGACAGCAGTTCGGCAGGGAGAAAATGGGTGCAGATAATATGATCCGGCTGCAGCTCCTGCAGCAGGCTACCCAGCTTGGCGGTATTCAGCCGTTCAATGGCACGCCGTAGCCGGTTCAGGCCTGAATCCGGTTTTTCATGATCGCTCTTGTCGTACAGGTAACCCCAGAGCGCCGGATGGCTTTCAACCACCTTCAGGTAGGAGTCGGCATAGACCTTTTTGAAAAGCTGCGGCACCAGCTCCATCAGGTCAATATGCACCGCCTCGACCTCGGGATACCAGCACCCGGCAGCAGCAACCAGGGCCTGTGCTGCCCGCAGATGACCGGCACCGGCAGAGACACTGAATACGGCGAGCTTTTTCCTGTTTGAAGACTGGCTGGTCATAGTGGGCTCCTTGGACGCGAGGGCCGGACTAACGGGCCACTGACGGCTGTGCTGTCCGGGCCTTCAGCGCCTTTGCATCCTGCACCTGGTAACGACGGATGAACTTCTTGAAGTTGACCCAGACATCATTAAAGCCAAAGGCCTGCATCTCTGCCTCGGCATCCTTGAGACTCCAGCCCTGCTGTGATAGCCGATAGGCCGCCACCACAATACCGGTACGGTCCTGACCATGCCGGCAGTGCACGTAGACCGGCTGATTGGCCGGATCGGCCATCAGGGCCACGACCTGGTCAACCTTTTCCCTCAGCCCCTTGCGGGTCATCTCGATCGGCACGGCGATCGCCTTCATCCCGGCTGCCTCCACCTGGGCCTGTTCGCTCTCGCTGGTGCGCAGATCAATCACGGTCTTTATCCCCAGACGTTTCAGGGTTGCATAGCCCTCCGGCCCGGGCTGTTCACCGCGATAGATACCGGGGGCGACCCTGCCTGCATTGCCCAGGCCGGGCAGGTTGTAGAGGTGCTCAGAGGAGCGGACAATCAATCCCTGGCCGGCATCCGCTCTGTTGGGGGACGATGCCGGGGCATCTGCCCAGGCAATCGCGGTCAGGATGGTCAGGCAGCAGGAAACAACGATCAGGAAACGGCAGGTTGGCAGCAGCATGGTGTGGCCCTCGTTTGAATGAGACTCCTGGCTGTGATTACAGATAGCATGCCAATAGCGTGGCAAATGGTGCAATATAGCGATATCGCACAACTGTATTCTGATCCGGTTTGATGAATGACTGCGGCGGGGCAGCATGTGAGATACACTGGATGTCCAGAGCTGCTGCAGTAGATGTACGTGCTGCGCTCAACGGAAGATCATCCGGGCTGTGGCGCTAGGGGAGAAACCGGGCAGGTAGACTGGCTGTGCGGTGCTTCTTGAAATAGGGATCGTTTCTGGCCTTGTCAAGCAGTGCAAAGACCAGCAGGATACTGAGCACCAGCGCCGCAACGGCTCCAAGACGCTGTTTTCGTGAGCCGAATGCCAGCGGGAACACCGCAGCGCTGACCGCCAGAAAGGCCAGGCAGAAACTGGCCGTGGGGGCCGGTATCAGCAGGGCTGCCGTCAACAGCAGCCAGGCCGACCAGAAACCGCCGCTGGTTGCCGCGGCCTTAAAGCTCCCGAGCTGCATCCGTGCTACCTCCGCTCCAGAATGAAGGTGACCGGTCCGTCGTTGACCAGCGCCACCTGCATGTCTGCCTGAAAGATACCGGTCTGAACCGGTACACCCTGACGTTTCAGGGCCCCGACAAAATAGTCGTACAGCCGCCTGCCTTCATCAGCCGGAGCAGCAGTATCAAAGGAGGGGCGCCGTCCCTTGTCGCAGTTACCGGCCAGGGTAAACTGGGAAACCGCCAGCACCGCTCCGCCAATATCCGTCAGGGCGCGGTTCATCTTGCCGGCCTCGTCTTCAAAGATCCGCAGGGCAACCATCTTCTCAGCCAGCCAGTCCGCCGCCGCCTCGCCATCACCTTTTTCCACCCCCAGCAGCACCATGATACCTTGGCCGATCTGCCCGACCACCTCACCATGCACTGTAACCTGTGCGCTGCTGACCCGCTGAATGACCGCCTTCATGACTGCCTCTTGAACGGTGCCAACAGGTGCAGCTGATCCGGGGCAAGGGCAGGGGCATACAGGAAACCCTGGCCTTCATGGCAGCCCCACTCCCGCAGCGCATTGGCATGGTGGAGCTGCTCAACCCCCTCACCGATGATGGACAATCCCAGGGTCTTGCCCAGGCTGACCACGGCCTGGGCCACCTGGGCCGCCCGTGAGGTGGAGCCGATCTCCTGCACAAAGGATTTGTCGATCTTGAGCCGGTCGATCGGCAGACGATGCAGGTACGACAGCGATGAAAAGCCGGTGCCGAAGTCATCGATGGCAATCGAGACCCCCAGGTCACGCAACTGCTGCAGCACCGCCACGGCCCGGTCAGCATCCTGCAGGATATAGCCTTCCGTGATCTCCAGCTCAAGGCAGTTGGCAGGCAGGCCGGTGCTGTCCAGGGTGCGGCGGACCAGGGTGGCAATATCGCTGCGCTGGATCTGCAGCGCGGAGAGATTGACCGCCACACGGGGGATGGTTGAACCATCCTTGCGCCACTTCTGCATCTGGCGGCAGGCGTCGTCCAGAATCCACTCACCCATCGCCAGGATCTGGCCGCTCTCTTCCGCGATCGGAATGAATTTTTCCGGGGCCACCAGCCCGAACTCCGGGCTTGACCAGCGCGCCAGCGCCTCCACCCCGACCAGATTGCCGGTGGTCAGACAGACCTGGGGCTGATAGTTCAGCCGCAGCTCACCACGTTCAATCGCCTTGCGCAGTCGCTGTTCCAGTGAGGTCCGTTCCTGTACCGACGAGGTCTGTTCATGGGAGTAGAAGCGGTAGCCGCCCCGGCCGGCTGCCTTGGCGCGGTACATGGCCGTATCGGCGTTGCGCAACAGCCTGACCTCATCCTCGCCGTCCCGGGGATAGAGGCAGATGCCGATACTGGCAGAAAGGAAGAACTCATGCTGCTCACATTCCAGCGGCACGGTCAGCATATGCAGGATCGACTCGGCAACGGCGGCAGCCTCCTGTTCCTGTTCAACCTGCTCAATCAGGACACAGAATTCATCGCCACCCAGGCGGGCGATCAGGTTGTGGTCTTTCAAGGCCATGGTCAGGCGGGCAGACACGCAGCGCAATACCGCATCCCCCACCTGATGACCGTAGCTGTCATTGATGTTCTTGAAATGGTCCAGATCAAAGAACAGCAGCGCCAGCAACTGCTTGTGCTGCCGGGCGGTTGCGATGGCCTGGCTGCAGCGCAGGTCAAACAGCAGGCGGTTGGGCAGGCCGGTCAGGGGATCATGCTGCGCCTGAAAGGACAATTCCTGCTGAACCTGTTGCAGCTCATCAAACTGGGAGCGCAGACTGCCGGACATCTCGTTGAAGACCTGGGCCAGGTGTGCCACCTCGTCATTGCCCGAGATCGCAACGGTCACCTCCATATCACCTTCCCCCATCTGACGGGTGGCCTGCTCAAGCGCCTTCAGTCGGCGGGTCAACAGCGATCCCAGCCCCAACCCCACCAGGGCGCTCAGTACGACACCGGCCACGGCAATCGGGATCCCCCGCTTGAGCAGGGTCTCAACCTTTTTATCCAGTTCGGCCCGGGAAAAATGGACCGTAATGGCCCCCAGCCGCTCGGTGGCATTGGCAATCTCGCTGGTCTTCCAGACGGTGTTCCGTTCGTTTTTCTGCACCGGCAGCGGTCCGCCCAGATCCACGGGCGCGGTACTGGCAACCACAATACCGGACTGGTTCAGCAAGATGATCCGGTTGATATGGGAATCTTTGCTGAACGGAGCGATAAATAGCTGGAAATCGGTCGGCTCGCCAGTCAGGAGCGCCTTGCGCCCCAACTGGGAGACCAGCCTCATAAAGACATCTTCACGGGTCTGCAGTTGTTGCAGGTCTGCATCCCGGTAGGCGGTAAAGGTAAACCAGAGCAGCGGAGAAAAGATGGCCACCTGCAGCACAAAGACCACCAGGGCGATCCGGTATTTCAGAGAGATGGCCATCACTGGCTTCCCAGTTGCCTCAGTATCCGCCGGGTCGATTCATAATCCCGGTCACTGACCGCTTTGAAATAACTCCCGGTAGCGGCATTGCCGGATTCAATGAACAGCTGCCGCAGCTGTGGATCAACCTTGGCAAGTGAGCTGGAAAGCAGCGTCTTTTTGATAATTTCCCGGTCAGCGGCAGGAATCCGAGTATGGGCGGCAAACAGGGTGTGGGGGATGGAGAGGGAGTGACCGATCCGCTTGAGCGGTAATCCGAACTGGGATTCAAAGGTCTTGAGGGTTGAAGCGCTGGTGGCACAGGAGTCAACCGTGCCGATCTGCAACTGCTGCAGACAGGCCAGATGGTTGGGGAAGTTGCGCACCGTCAGATCCTTGCCGGGTGTAAGGCCTGCCTTGTGGACCGCATCCAGTGCAAGATAGGTTACGGAACCGGTGGCAGGTGGTGTTCCCAGCCGCTTTCCCTTCAGATCAGCCAGTTTTGTGATGGGGGCATTAATTTTAACCGAAAACTGGGCAAAGAGATCTTCCGACCTGGCCACCAGGGGATGATAGCCTTTGGGACGGCCAAACTGCACATAGTCAAAGGGGTGGACATGGATAATGTCAAAGGACTGGTCTTTCAGGGCCGTGATAAAGCTACCGTAGGTACTGGTCAGCCGCAACCGGACCGGTTTCCCCAGCGCCCTGGACAGTTCGGCTGCAATCGGGGCAAAGATCCCTTCCAGGTTGGCGGTCGGCAGGAAAGGGAAGACCCCCAGCACATATTCATTTTTTACAGGCTCCTCAGCACAGCAGGGGCTGTTTTCCAGGGTAAGTAACGCGCAGAGCAGGCAGGTAACGATCAGAAAAGAGATACGGGGCAAGATCATAGTCGTCGCTTGGCACCTCCTTGAAAAGTGCCTCAACATACCATTGATCCCCCCCTGTTTCCATAGCAAAAGTCAGGGATCACCCTCCGGCTCCCGGTACGACAGACAGACCAGCCTGATCTCCTCTTCAAGGTCAAGAAAGGCCTGCAGTACAAACGGATCAAAGTGGTCAGGACTGGTGCGGCCATCCCCGCCGGTAATGATCTCAATTGCCTGCTCATGGGGGTAGGCAGGTTTATAGACCCGCACACTGGTCAAGGCATCATAGACATCAGCCAGGGCCATCAAGCGGCCTGAGACCGGAATCTGCTCCCCCTTCAAGCCGTGGTAGCCGCTGCCATCCCACCGTTCGTGGTGGGTATAAGCAAGCTCTTCGGCAAAACGCAGAAAGGCTGAGGCTGCATTATTACGCATAGCGGCTTCAATTCTGCTGATAATATCCCGCCCGAAAACCGTATGCTGCTTCATGGTTTCAAACTCAGCCTCCGACAGCGAAGCCGGTTTCTGGAGGACATTATCCGGTACCCCGACCTTACCAATATCGTGCAGCGGCGCTGAATTAAAGAGCAGCCGCATGGTATTCCGGTCAAAGTACCCCTTGAAATGCTGATGTTCCTTCAGCTGCTCCGCCATCAGCCGGACATAATGCTGGGTACGGCGGATATGTTCACCGGTCTCAATATCACGGTATTCCGCCAGGATCCCCAGGCCAAAAATTGCCGCATCCTGGGTCAGAATCAGTTCCCTGGTCCGCTCATGGACCAGCTCTTCAAGGTGGTCGCGATGGCTTTTCAACTCCAGATGATTACGCAAGCGCGCCTTGACCAGCGAGGGGGTAAACGGCTTGTGGATATAGTCAACCGCCCCCAGGTCAAGCCCGCGCTGTTCATCTGCCTGATCTGACAACCCGGTGATAAAGATGACCGGGATTGATTCGGTGCGGGGATCACGCTTCAGCCTGCTGCAGACCTCGTAACCATCCATGCCGGGCATCAGGACATCCAGCAGGATAATATCAGGCACCGGCTGCGTTGTGGCAAGGTGCAGTGCCCGCTCACCGTTATTGGCCACCACAATGGCATACTCGTCCCGCAACAGGTTCATCAAGACCTGGATGTTCTCCGGGGTATCATCAATAATCAGTACCTTGCGCCGCTTGGGATCACTGACCACGCTGGCCACCTCCTGCTTCCTGCTCCAGACGCACCGTCAAGCGCTCCAGAATTGCATGGGCACTGTCTATATCAAAAACGGCCAGACAGCGCTTCAGCTCTGCCAGGTCCTGCTGCAGGCAACCGCCGGATAGGCAGCCTTCCAGCGCATCAATCCGTTCCATGGCACCCGGCAGGTCGCTATCCAGCAGCTTGACGATCTCGCGGGCAACGGCCAGACAGCTGGCAGGGTCCGCCGAAGCAGGGCCGGGTGCAGGCACCGGCAGGACAGGGTCCAGGCCCTGCTCCAGTCCGGCAAGCACCACGGCCAGCTGTTCTGAAAACAGGGTCAAGGCAGCGTCCGGCGACTGGTCCGGCTCTGCCAGAACGGCCTCAAGCTGTCGGGCCGACTCTGCCAGCTGCATGGCCCCGATACTGGCGCTGACCGATTTGATGGTATGGGCAGACCTGTGGGCCGTTTCCCGGTCACCGGTAGCCAGCGCCTGCCGTATCTCCAGATCGGCAGAGCGCCGGGTATCGCGAAAGCTGTGTAATCGCTCCAGGTAGAAGGCTGGCCTGCTATTGCAGTAGTGCAACCCGGTAGTAAGGTCAATGCCGGGCAATCCCTCGGGTAGCGGGGTGGTGTCACTCTGAGGCTCCGGCCGGTTGCCTTCTGCAGACGGCGCGTCAACGGCCACGGGCTGAAGCCAGTCCAGCAGCAGGCGGGTTAACTCTTCCGGCACAATCGGCTTGGCAATATAGTCGTTCATACCGGCCTTCAGGCAGCGTTCCCGGTCAGATGCCATGGCATGGGCGGTCATGGCAACAATCGGAGTAGCGGCAAAGCCGGGCAGGTTACGGATCTGACGGGTCGCTTCATAGCCATCCATAACCGGCATCTGAATATCCATCAGTACCAGATCAGGCTGTTCCTGCGTGATCAGCCTGATCGCCTCAAGTCCGTTCTCTGCCGTGCTCACCTGCAGATCCAGTGAAGCCAGCAGTTCTACCGCCACCTGCCGGTTGAAATCGTTGTCCTCCACCAGCAGCACCCGCCCACCACGGATGGCGGCAAGCCGGGCACGGTCATGCTCGTCCCGCTTCCAGCTGCCGGCAATATCCAGTCTGCTTTCCCTCCCAAAGGCGGTCATGATCCCGTCAAACAGGACGGAAAGATTGGCCGGTTTGGTTATATAGCCATCCAGCCCCTCGACGGTTGCCCTGCGCGCCGCCTCATCGCAACCGTAGGCGGTGGCCATAATGATCCGGGGATGGTGCGTGATGGCATCGCTACAGCGAATCTGACGCGCTGCCTCAAAACCATCCAGCTCCGGCATGATCCAATCCATGATCACCAGATCATAGGGATGCTCTTTCCGCTCAGCCCGCAGCAGTTCTGCCAGACCGGCCTCTGCCGACGGGACGCTGGTGACGCTGAAATTCAGCGCCGTCAGTTGGCCCTCGAAAATCTCACGGGCGCTGCGGTTGTCGTCCACCACCAGCACCCGCCTGCCCCTCAGGTCCGGCTCCGGTATAATCCGGTTTTTGGGTTCCAATCTACCTATCCCGAAGCGGGCGGTGAAGCTGAACTCACTGCCTTTGCCCGGCTCGCTGGCAACCGTCAGCTCCCCCCCCATCAACTCAACCAGCTGCTTGCAGATGGCCAGCCCCAGGCCGGTACCGCCATACTTGCGGGTGGTGGAAACATCGGCCTGGCTGAAGGGCCTGAAGAGCTTTCCCAGCTGCTCAGAGTCCATGCCGATACCGGTATCGCGTACGGAAAAACGCAGCAGAACCTGTTCCGTCTCCCGCCTGACCAGACGTGCCGACAGCACAATCTCCCCCTGCTCCGTGAACTTGGCCGCATTGTTACAGAGGTTGCTCAAGACCTGTCCCAACCGCAGGGCATCACCCACGAGGGCCGCAGGAATGGCCGGATCGGACTCCACCAGAAACTCCAGCTTTTTCTCAAGCATTTTGCCGGAGACCAGCATGGTCAGCTTCTCAAGCGCCTCTTCCAGCAGGAAATCCTGCTGCTCCATCTCCATCCGGCCAGCCTCGATTTTAGAAAAATCAAGGATATCATTGATGATTCCCAGGAGCGATTCAGCCGCAAAGGAGACCTTGCGCAGATACTCCCGTTGCTGTGGTGAAAGCTCGGTGCGCAAGGCCAGGTGGGTCATGCCGATGATGGCATTCATCGGGGTGCGGATCTCATGGCTCATATTGGCCAGAAAGCTGCCCTTGGCAACACTGGCTGATTCAGCCGCATCCCGTGCCTTTTCCAGCTCCTGATTGGCCGACTCAAGCAGCGTGGTCCGCTCCAGCACCCGCTCCTCAAGGGTCGTATTTACGCTGCGAAGCTCGGAGATCATCGCCTCCAGCTGACGGGCCATGGTATTGAAGGCGCTCCCCAGCAGGCCGATCTCATCATCCGCACCGCCACCCTGTTCCACCTGGATGGTCAGATCCCCCTGTGCCAACCGTTTCGCTGCCTCGGTCAGGCGCACCAGACGCCGGGTCAAGAAAAATCCCAGCGCGAGGCTGATACCGACCACCAGGCAAAAGCTCAGCAACGCGATCAGCACGCTGGTTTTCAGTACATGCGCATGCTGCTGCTCCATCTGGAGATGGGAAAACCTGATTTCTACCGTTCCGACCACGCCGGTTTCATTTGAAATAATCCGGCGCTGCAGCTCATCATCCGGCGTGCCGGATTCAGCCGCAAGCCGGCTCCCCAGTTCGGACGGAATAGTGCTGGCCACAATTATTCCGCGAGAATCGGCAACCCTGATCTGCCGGACCTCAGGATCCCGCTGCAGCTTCTCCAGGTAAAGCTGCAACACCTCATACTCACCCTGCAAGAGCGAGTTGCGGGTGATATCCTGCAAAAATGAACTAAATACCGCTTCTTTCGTTTCAAGCTGACTGCGGGCCACCTGGTGGGACATACTGATGCTCAACCAGGTCACCAGGGCCAGCAGCAACCCGGCTACCACCGCAATAATCAGTGCAAAACGGTAGCGCAGCGAGTTAATCTGCATCAGCGCTGCCTCAGCAACTTCAGGTAGGTCTGAATGACGTCATAGTCCCGCTCAGTGGTGACACGAAACGGTTTCGGCACCTCACCCAAAAACATGGAGCGCAGCTGGGGATTGACACCATTCAGGTCACTGGCCAGCAGCGCGGCCTTGACCGCCTCACGGTCACGTAACGGCAGCTCTTTTTTGATCACGAAGAGCGGTGACGGGATCTCCGGGGTTTCATGGATCAGGCGAAAGCGGGTCTTCATCTGCTGTTCCACCAGCCGCACCCCCGGCGGAGAGACACCGCAGGCGTCTACCTTGCCGATCATCAGTTGCTGCAGACAGGCCTGGTGGGAGGCTAGGTAGACTATTTTCACGTCATGTTCAGGCCTGAGCCCGGCCTTTTTGATGGAAACCAGGTTCATAAAGCTGACTGCGGCCACCTTAGGCGGCATCCCCAGACTCTTTCCCTTGAGATCTTTCAAGGTCTTGATGGGGCTGTCCTGCTTGACCACGATATGGCTGGTCAAACGGTCGTTGCGAGCCGCCAGCAGCAGGTAGCCGCCCGGTTTGGCAATATCCACATAGTCAAAGGGCTGGATAAAGGCAATGTCGTACGAGCGGCTACGCAACTCATCCATGAATTTTTCAAAAGAGGTTGTGGTGCGCAGCTTGATCGGCCTGCCGGTGGCACGGCTGATCTCTGCGGCAAGCGGGGCAAAGATGCCCTCAATGCTGGCGGTAGGGATGAAAGGAAAGACTCCCATGGTATATTCTGCAGCGACCGCTTCAGTGCTGGAGGCCTGGAGTTCTACAGGTGCGACCAGCAGACTCAGCATCAGAAACAGTGCAAAAACACCCAAGGGATACCGTAATGATCGCAGCATGATCTACCCTCCCTGAAGCCCTTTAATGAAATTTGATAGTACCAGTTTTTTTCTGTTTCACCACTTCTAATTGTTTCCATTGCGGGCTTGTAAACCGCTCTGTCTGCGCTATAGTTATCCGCAGTCAGTTGACCGGAAAGGGGCCCTATGCCGTTTTTTTTGTCAAAAAAGACAGAGGTACTCCCTCTGATACTGACGACCGGCCTGCTTATCCTGCTGGCCGGCATCTGCAGTGCGGAAGAGCCTGAGAGCACCATCAGCCCTGCTCCGGCAGACCCTCGCGAGGTATTCCGGCTGGCTGGTGTCAGCTCCTTTACCAAAGGCGCCCTCTCCAACATCGTCATTCGCGGTTATCAACGTGAAAACCTGATGATTACCTTTGACGGAGCCCCTTATTTCGGTGCCACCCCTTTCAGAATCGATGCTCCCCCCTTCCTGCTCCAAAATACCGATATCAGCACGATCATTGTCACCAAAGGCCCCTACAACCTGGCCTATCCCGGTGCTGCCGGCGGCAGTGTTGAGGTGGTTTCGCCTGCCAACCCACCGAAGCTATCCGGAAAGACCTCTTTTTCCTACGGTTCCTATGATGTAACCGAGGGACGGGCCTTTGTTTCGGTTGGAAACGAACGGGCCGATTTTGGCGCCGGCTATCTGGGGCGTTATTCCGGGGTGCCGGAAGCCGGTAATGGCGTCTCTCTGCTTCGCACAACCTACCCGGGCCGGAACAATAACTATCGCTCCGGCAGCGAAGAACAGCCAATGTACCGTATCGACTCCTTTTGGCTGAAAGGAGGGCTGAATCTGTCCAAAGACAGCCGGATGGAGCTTTCCTACGCCTTTCTGCAAGGGACGGACATCAAGGTTCCCACTATGAATTTTGATGTTTCAGACGAACAGGTACACCGTTTGAACGGCCGCCTGACTGTGCGGAATATTTCTCCCCTGATTCGTGAAATCAGTCTGCAGGGGTGGTGGAGCAGGGCGCGTACCTTGCTGGACGACAGACTGAGACTTTCTTCTGATCCCACCAACGCCGTGCAGAGTACAACAAGCCTGACAACCGCGTATCGAAATGCCCTGTTGCTGAATCAACGCCCCTATGCCATGTCCAACCGGTTTGTCGTTGATACCACCGGGGCGAGGCTCGTCGCCACAATCGCTCCGGGCGCCGGTGAGTTGCGCAAGGGGGTTGATTTTTACCAGCGCACCTGGAGCGGCAGCTACTCGTCATTATTGAATTTCGGGACATCTGCCACACCAGACTACCGCTACAATGACAACCGCAACACGGTTGCCATACCTGATGTCACAACCCGTAATATCGGCCTGTTTGGTTTGTATGAGCTGCCGCTGACTGACACGCTGCGGACGGTGCTGTCAGTGCGGGGTGATGTCAGCCGGGTGGATGCTGAAGGCCTGGTTCCGGGACGTATTGCCAACTTCTATCAGCCCTACTATCCCGGTCAGGTAATCCCGTACAGTCGTGACTTTGCTGATTGGGGTGCCAATGCCCAGCTGTTCTGGAAGCTGCGGCCTGATCTGGAACTGTTTTTGAAAGCCGGGCGTGCCAGCCGAATTCCTGATGGGCATGAATTATATGTCGGCCAGAACCGTCAGGGGAGCAACCTGCTCGGCAATCCGTTTCTACGCCAGACGGTCGTGCATCAGGTGGATGCAGGGGTAACCTGGGTATCCGGCAGGCACCATGCCGAGCTGACCACATTTTACAGTCAGGCTACAGATTTTATTCTACCCGTTTCCCGGCCTGATCCCGATGGCACCAATCCCCTTACCCCTGCACGCAGCACAACCAATCTGAATGCCACCATCTGGGGGGTCGAGTTTGATGGCACGCTGCAACTACCGGCATATTGCAAGCTTTCAGGCATGGTGGCCTACAGTGAAGGGCGCAACCGGACCAGCGGGAGGCCGCTGGCCGAGATTCCGCCGCTACGTGGACGGTTGGCTCTGCAGTATGATGACCGCCGTTTCTTTGCCGGTATCAGCCAGACCCTGGTGGCCCGCCAAAACCGTTTTGATGCCACCCTGAATGAGACCTCTATGCCGGGCTATTGCGTCACAGATCTTCATCTTGGCACTCGCTACAACGGATTTACCATTACTGCCGCCGTCAATAATCTTTTTGACAGCAGCTATGTCCAACCGCTGTCCTATCAACGCGACCCCCTTACCATGGCGGTTCGTATCCCTGAAAGCGGACGAAATTTTGCCCTGTCAGCCAGCTATCGTTTCTAGACCGGCCTTGAGGCCACGCTCGCAACACGGCTAGTCGTTCCGCAGCATCATTCTATCGAGCTGATGCACAATAAATGCGCCTCTGGTCTTGCGGTAGATGGTATGACCGCAGTACGGGCAGACCAGCTGGCGCGGCTCAGGCTGCGCCGGACGGTCATGGCCAAACTCAATCACTTCAAACTGTCGCTTACATTCAGGATTCAGACAAAACTCAACCGGCATGACAATCACCTCTGGACACCACAGCAGATCAGAACAGTAGCTCAACAACAGCCTAAGGCCGATGCAGGCGGTTATTCCGGCGGTGTATAGAGGCTCCTGTAGACAGGGGAGGCGGGGGAGGGTATCTGCAGCGGCGTTACGGCGTGGGCGGCCCATGTCTGCTGCAGGGGCGGCAGCAGAATGAAGCTGTCGTCTTCATCAGGATCGACAGGTCCACCATTTTCATCCGTGGTATCACACCCAAGCAGTGTGTGGAAGACAGGGCTGTCGGCAGACGCCTGGCAGGCAGGGACGGCAACCAGCTGCAGCACGCAGGAGAGCAGCAGCAGACAACAGCAGAAGCAGCGTATGCGATGGTGATTCCGGGCTGTCATGGGATCCAGAGTAACACGCTGTTCTTGAAAAAACAAACGGCTGATGCAGCTATACGCGCACCAGCCGTGAGCGGTCTACGGCAGGGAACAGGCCGGGCCGGCATAACTACCGGTTACCAGGGTTTTGAGAAACGTTATGAGGAAGGCCGGGTACAAGGCGCACGGAACGCAGCGAATGAGACATAACAACGAGTTAGGCGATTGAGCGAGTACCGCGCAACGCCGTAGACGGCCTCCGGAATAGTTTTTCAAAACCTGTTACAGCTTGACCAGCTCATAGCTTCTGCTACCCAACCCGACCTTTTCCGCATGTTCAAGCTGCACCTGCCAGGGGATCTCCGGCCAGCAGCCCCGGAACTTGTCGCCCCCCGGCTCATGGCCGCTCTTCAGAGCGGAATCCTGATTGCCGCGGGCATTATTGACCAGGTCGGCACAGGCCTGATCCAGCGCCACCGGATCAATCGAGGCACAGATGCCGATATCGTTCACAATCGGGGCGTCACAATGGCCGTAGCAGTCGCAGGCCGGTGAGACCTGGGTGATAAAGTTGAGGTAGACCGTCTTGCCCTGCTTGTTGGCCACCGCACCGCTGGCATACTCTGCCATCTTCTTCATCACCAGATCAGCAGCCTCGTTCCACTGGATCGCCACCGCCTTGGTGGGGCAGACCGTAATACAGCGGGAACAGCCGGCACACTTGATTGCATCAATCACTGCCACGCCATCCATAATCCGAATCGCATCATGGGCACAGGCCCGGATACAGAGTCCGCAACCGGTACAATGCTTGGCCGTCACCACCGGGGCCACGGTGGAATGCTGCACCAGCTTGCCTTTGCGGCTGGCACAGCCCATGCCCAGGTTCTTGATGGCGCCGCCAAAACCGGTCAGCTCATGGCACTTGAAGTGGGACAGCGCCACCAGGGCATCAGCCTCCACAATCTCGGTACCGATGTAGACCTCTTTAAGCAGCTCGCCGCTAATCGGAACCGTGGTCTCGGTGACCCCCCGCAGACCGTCCGAGATGATCAGCGGTGCATTGACCACGGCGTAGGCAAAGCCGTTTTCAATACCGCAGGCCAGGGCAGAGATCGCCTCCTTGCGCTCGCCGGGGTAGAGGGTGGAAGAATCGGTCAGAAACGGTTTGGCCCCCAGCTTTTTCAGCTCATCCACCACCCGCCGGGCAAAGATCGGCCTGATAAAGGCACTGTTACCCTTTTCGCCAAAGTGGATCTTGACTGCCGTCAGATCCCCTTCATTGACCCGTTGCGCCAGACCGCACATGGTCAGCAGCTTGGTTATCTTGTCAAACAGGTTCTCTTTGTGGCTGGCCCGCATATCAGCAAAAAAGACTTTGGACATGGTCGCTCCTCCTGTAATGCAACGTGGCCAGTTATAACCAGTGGTCACGTGCGAAATGATCTTTATGCGTTCTTCTCCGTATCCTCAGCAAGCTCTTTGGGAAGAAAATTCTGCTTGCTGACTACGCTTCTACCAAGTTCTTTCTCTGTTTCCCTGCGAGCCGTACCAGCCACCCGGCCGCCCCGTTTCGCCACCCTTTTGTTCTCTTCAAAGGTACCAGGCTTTTCGGTCTGCGATATCTCAGTGGTCACCTTTTCTCCCAGCATGGTGAAGATCAGTTCCAGATCGGTCATATGATCGCGCAGGTTATCATTTTTTCTGGTCAGACCTTTCAGATTTTTATGCTCAGAAGGGGTTACGCCAAAGGTGGCCTTGGCTATCTCGGCGGTCAGGATGCTGAAATCACGCTCTGAGCTGATGCCCCGTTCCTGCCATTCATCGGTCAGGTTCTGGCGGATGGCGATACCCCGCAACCGCTTGTCGATCCAATCCTTGGGGTAGCCTTTCTGCTCGTATAACTCCTTCATCCGCTGTTGTGCCAGCTCCGGATTCTCAATCTCCTGAATCCGCTCATAGCCAACCTGCGCCAGCCAGCGTTTGAATGGTTCTGCCTTGGGGGAGGGGATGGATTGGATAATGCGGAACATCCCCTCGGTGTTGGCGCAGTCGGTGGTATATTTTTTCCCGTCAGCGGCAGGCAGTTTCAGTCCGTGACAATTTGTCACGACCTGACTGCCTTCCTTGTTTAAGCGCTGTTTCAATTTTCTCCAGTAAGCACCCGAATCCGGACTTTCTGTTAACACTTCACAGACATCCACCACTGAAAACCACCATTCATCATTATGGATGGTTTTCCGAATCTGTTTGCCTTCAAAGACAGCCAACTTGACAAGTTGCTGTGCAGTCATAGTGTGCCTCCTTTTGCAGAAGCTTTCTCCACCAGAGCGATCTCCTCGTCGGTCAGGTTGTAGAGGGCATAGACCAAGCGATCGATCTCGGCTTCAAGTCGGGGAACTTCCGGGCTGTCGGGGGCATCCAGGATCTGCTGCACGCGCTCGACGATCGGAACTTGCTGGTCTTCTGGTGCCTCTGGCACAGGAAACTGCTGGATATCGCTGATCATGATTTGCGGGAAGGTGTCTTCAGCCGAAATCTGGAATCTGTTTTTGAAGTACCAGCCGATAAAGCGGGAATTCAAAACCCCCAGCAGATACAAGTAAGATAGCTTGTGTTCCGGCTTAATTTTTAGAACATGCAGCAAGGTGTTACAGTAGGAAGTTTCCGGCACATAGCTGGCAATAAGGGTGTCAGCCACAATCTTTCGAATCAGAATTTTTTCACCAACGAAATTTTGCGGTTTGCGAGGTGCTGCAAGCCAAGGTCCATAGTGAAGCCAATTGTTTTTCTCCCAAAATATCCGATAGCGCCCCACATGCTTGCCATCATAAAACGGTAAAAAGTCTTTGTGCTTTTGAACTGTGGAGGTAAATGGCTTAGTAGAACGAACTGCTTCCGTTTGTGGTGGATTCCCTTTACCAACCTCATAAGCCTTTATACCTGAAAACATTTCTGCCAATTCAGCTATGCTAGGTAGTGTGGTTACTAAGCGGTTCAACAGTGTTTCAGCAGCGCCGCCAAGCTGAACATTAAAACTGCCTTGGGTATGCCATGAAACCGTATCAGCAGTAGCAGCGTACTCAGGCAGATCAAGGTCTATCTGGCTGGCTTGTTTTGAAAAGCTTTTAACCCGCACTGAGGACTGATGAAACACCTCAGCTGAAGCAGCTTTCTCGGTAAAAAGCAGGGTGGTGTCAACCGTGGCATCATCAAAAACACGGGATGGCAGTAACACCAGTTCTTGCAGGTATGAATTCTGTAACAGATGGCTTCGTAACGGCGCAGTAAAGTTCAGGTTCAAATAGGTGTCAGGAATGATAAAGCTGAACTGCCCTTGATACTTCAATAGCGATAACGCCTTTTCGACAAAGAGAACATAGCTTTCTCCCCGTAGCGTGTAGGTCTGGTACCATTGCTTCAACTCTTTTGCCATGGCAACGCCATACGGCGGGTTCCCGATCACCGCATCAAAGCCGATAAACTCCCCGGCATCATCCAGCACTTCCGGGAACTCAAAACGCCATTCAAAGGCGTTGCTGTACAGCAGCCGCTCCTTCTCCGCAAAGCGGGTCTGCAGCGCTTCTACCTCTTTCATCAGCTTCTGCCTGGCTTCAGTCCCTTTTTTATCAAAGGCAAAACCAAGCTGGGCCACTTCGTTTTCCTTTTTGCGCAGGGCGATCAGCTCTTTGTCATTGGGCAGACCAAAGTTCTCCAGGGAATGTTTCAGGTTCTCAATCTGCTTGCGTACTTCTGCCTTGTTGCTGGGGGCATGTTTGTAAAAGAAGACCAGTTCACGATATTTGTCGGCCAGTTCTTTCTGCTTCTTGCGTCCGGCTGCAGGGAGTGACGGCATACCGGCCAAGGCAAACCGGCTGACCAGCGAGTTGCCGCACTTGATGTTGATATCAATGTTGGGCAGGGTTTCAAGCTGGTCGCTGTTGCGGCGGTAGTAGGCGTTTTTCAGCAGCTCTATCCAGAGCCGCAGGCGGCAGATCATAACTGACTTGGGGTTGATATCCACCCCGAACAGGCAGTTTTCAATGATGGTCTCTTTTTCGTGGAACAGGGTCTCCTGTATCCGCTGTGATTCGCTGTCCTTGAAGTGGTACTCAAAGATCTGATCATCAACCGTGACGATCAGTTCATCGTTTTCAATGGTCAGGTCACAGCGCAGCAGCTTACCGTCTCTGTCGGCCAGTATCCGCAGCTGACTCTTGATGGCGATGATCTCATTTAAAGCTGAAACCAGGAAGTGGCCGGAACCCACAGCCGGATCGCAGATCTTTAAGGAGTTGATCAGGGCATTGGCATCGTTAACCGGTACACGCTGGCGGTAGATTTCATTGTGCAGGTCAATCAGGCTGCTACAGTCCCAACCATAGGTGTTGTTGAACTTGTGCAGTACGGCCCGTTGGATGGTTTCACGGCAGATGTACATGGTGATAAATCCAGGGGTAAAGAAGGAACCGTCCCGGTAGCCGTTGATCTTTTCAAAGATCAGGCCCAGCACCGAGGCGTTGATGATGCTCTTGTTCTGCTCCTGAATCTCGGCGCTGCCTTCTGCGCCAAAGTCATAGGCATCCAGAAATTCAAACAGGTAGTTCAGGGTGTTTTTGCTGCCGGTTAAGCGCTTGCCGTTGGTTGCCTTAAGCACGGTGGAGCTTGAAAGCGGCAGATCAAGCCGGTTCTTGAGTTCATTGATCCGTATGGTGGCCCGCTCAAGATCGCTTTCTTCAAACAGGGAGCTGTTTAGGTACGGAATGGCCCCAAACTTTTCCCGTACTGATTGGCTGCGCTCGTCAACCCGTACTGCAAGCACCTCAAAAAACAGCTCATTCAGTTCATCAAAATCATCAATCCGGCTGCTGTTGAGAAAGGCATGGCTGCGGTCGCCCTTATGGTAGGTGATCAACTGCCCTTCCAGCAGCTTCAGAAACAGCAGACGGTTAAGCCAGGTGATGCAGAGTTCAAGGGCAACGCTGAAATACTGTTCATCTGCATCAGCTCCGTACTGCTGCGGGTTGGCAAGGACAGAAAGCCGTCCACGGGTCTTAAGGATGTTGCAGGTGTTCTCCAGCAGAGATCCATCATCGCGCTTGCCTTCGGGCTTGCGCCGGATCAGCTTCTTGCCTTTTTCCTTTACCTCTTCAAGGCCGATGATATGCAGCAGTTCACTGTAAAACTCCCTGTTCAGGGAGTTACTGTCGTTGGCAAAGGACTGTTTTAGCAGGTGTGGCGGAGAGAGTACCTTGTAGAGGGCGATCAGCTTGTTGTCTTCAGCCTTGGCAGGATTACGGACAATCCGCTCGTACTCTTTCAGGTTAAAGTAGGTGCAGGGAAGGTTTTCCAGTTCGCCTTCAACAAACGGCTTGAGGATTTCTCTATAGAGCCAGTCGGTTTTGTCACCACTAAAGAGGCCATTGCTCCACTTTTGATAGCTTTCAACAAACTTCTTGTTCTGAAAAAACAGACGCTCAAAATCAGCGGCATCAAAGATGTACCATTCATAGATATTGCAGACAATCAGACGCCTGACTTCCAGATTGCCCTTTATATAGCGTTCCTGCATGTAGTAATGCAGCAGCTCATGCAGCGCCTTGCTATTGGGCTTGTCGTGGGAGATCATTTCAGCGCTGTTGCCGGGGCGTTTAACCTCCAGCAGTACGCCAACCGTGTCTTTCGAGTTTGTACCGTTATGGATGACCAGATCAGTACGACCGCTGGTGTTGATCTCGTGGGTCTGCTTGTACCAGGTGTCTTTCAGAAAGTCTGAGACAATATTCTTGAGGTGCTCTTCATGCTCGTCCGTACCCGTACGGATACGCTCAAACATCCGGGCAAGGTTGGCCCTGAAAAGGTCGATCTGATCCCGCTTCAGGCTTTGTTTAAGGTAGGCCTTGTTGAGGGATTTTTGAGGTGGCAGAATGGTGAGCTTCATAGAATGCCTTATATGCTGTTGCACATGAATAACATCGGTAAACGCCTAAACTTTATAACAAATGAGTCCTGCAATTGCCACACAAACAAAAAAGGACAGAATCATCATTCTGTCCTTTAACACCGGTCGTATCAACTAACCGCGACGAGTTACTTTACATCCCTGCCAACTGCCCCGGCGCTTCAACTCGTTTAACACAGCATACCACATCTGGTTATTCTTCAAACCCCATTGCGGCGCAACCCTGATTTCAAGCGGTGATGAACCGTACAGGCGCTGGATGCTGATCCGGGACGGCAACCGCTCCAGAAAATCCGCCGCAGTGCCGACATACTGCTCAAGGCTGATCGGGTCAAACTCGCCCCGACGGTACATGGCAGCCAGTTCAGTCCCTTCCACGGCATGCAGCTGGTGCAGCTTGACCGAGGTAATTGAGGGTAACGAATCAAGCAGGTCGGCCGATTTGACAAACTCCTGCGGCTGCTCTCCGGGAAAGCCGTAGATCAGGTGGGCGCAGATATCAAGGCCGCGGCCTGAGGCCCGTTTGACGGCGGAGATAAAATCATCCAGCGAGTGTCCCCGGTTGATCTGTTCCAGAATGGCATCATCGGCTGATTGCAGGCCAAGCTCCAGGCAGACGTAGTGATCCCTGGCAATCGCGGTCAGTAGCTCCAACGCCTCGTCAGTCAGACAGTCAGGCCGGGTGCCAACCGAGATACCGATTACATCAGGCAGGGCCAGGGCACGCTGGTAGAGCTCTGCCAGATGGTCTACCGAGGCGTAGGTGTTGGTGTACTTCTGGAAATAGACAATGAATTTATCTGACTTAAGACGCCTGCGGTGATAGGCCATCCCGGTTGTGACCTGTTCTTCAAGCGGAATCTCGGCCTGGGTGTCGCGGGGGGAGAAGGAGACATTGTTGCAGTAGATGCAGCCGCCGGTACCTTTGCTGCCGTCACGGTTGGGGCAGGTGAAACCGGCGTCCACATTAACCTTGCTGACCCGGCAGCCAAAACGCCGGCGCAGGTAGTGGCCGTAGGAGTTGATCCGCAGGTCAGGATGGATATGTTCAGATGAAAACGCAGACATGCAAAACCTTTAATCACCGCAGAGGGCACAGAGGTAAAAACCGGGAAAAGCACACGGGATATACTTTTGCAGTCCCTCTACCTTACTCCGCGTCCTCTGCGGTAAAACGATTGGTGTTACTAACAACCAAGTCCCCGCCGGAAGGCCTCGGCTGCTGCAGCCGGATCAGCCGCAGCCAGGATATCCGAGATCAGGGCCACCCGGTAACAGCCGGCAGCAGTGACCTGCTCAAGATTAGTGCGTTTGATGCCACCCAGGCCGAAGACCAGATCACCGACGGTCTGCCTGCAGGCCCGCCCCAGCTCTCCCAGCCCCACCGGCTCACCATAGGCCGCCTTGGAGGGGGTCGGGAAGACCGGGCCGAAGGTGACAAAGTCCGCCCCCTTGGCCAGGGCAGCCACGGCCTCACCCACGCCATGGCTGGAATAGCCGATCAACAGATCAGGCGCAATCCGCCTGGCAGCCGTAACCGGCAGCGAGTTCACCCCCAGGTGGACGCCGTCCGCCTCAACCGCCAGGGCGACGTCAATCCGCTCATTGATCAGCAAACGGGCATCATAGCGGCTGGTCAGCGCCCTCATTTCCCAGGCCAGCTCATACAGCTCAGCCGCCGGCAGATCTTTTTCCCGCAACTGCACAGCCCGCACCCCGCCGCCAAGTGCTGCCTCAACCACCTCCAGCAACGGCCTGCCGGCGGTCTGAGTGCGGTCAGTGATCAGGTACAGGGAAAAGTCAATCACAGTGAGCCTTACGAGCCGATCAGATCGGTCAGCGGTGAAGAAGCCGTGGCATACAGCTTCTTGGGTATCCGGCCCGCCTCATAGGCAAGACGCCCGGCCTCGACCCCCAGCTTCATGGCCCGCGCCATGGCAACCGGATCCTGTGCACCGGCAATGGCGGTGTTCATCAGGATCCCATCACAGCCCAGTTCCATGGCCAGCGCGGCATCAGAGGCGGTACCCACCCCGGCATCCACGATGACCGGCACACTGACCGCTTCCATGATGATCTTGAGATTATAGGGGTTGCGGATGCCCAGGCCGCTGCCGATCGGCGCAGCCAGCGGCATCACGGCAGCGCAGCCCAGCTGCTCCAGCTTCTTGCAGAGGATCACGTCATCACTGCAGTAGGGCAGGACCGTGAAGCCCTCGGCAACCAGTACCTTGGCCGCCTTGAGCAGTTCTTCGTTATCCGGGAAGAGGGTCTTTTCATCACCCAGCACCTCCAGCTTGACCATGTCGGACAGACCGGCCTCACGGGCCAGACGGCAGGTGCGGATCGCATCGTCAGCCGTGAAGCAGGCCGCAGTATTGGGCAGCAGGGTGTACTTTTTAGGATCGATGTAGTCCAGCATGCAGCCCTTGCCCATCTCGGCCAGGTTGACCCGCCGGACAGCCACGGTAATGATCTCGGCACCGGAGGCCTCCAGCGCGGCCACCATCTGCTCGTTCGAGGCGTACTTGCCGGTTCCCACCATCAGGCGCGAGTTGAACTCTTTTCCTGCAATTGTCAGTTTACCTTTAGACATCTGCTATCCTCCCCCTACGAAATGGACTATCTCGATCCTGTCCCCATCCTGCAATGTCTGTTCAGCATAGCCGGCCTTGGGAACGATCTCCAGGTTGCGTTCCACAGCCACCCGTGTGACCGGAATCTGCAACTCTTCCAGCAGTTGGCCGACCGTGGTCCCGTCGGCAAGCTGCCGCATTTCTCCGTTGATTACGACCTGCATGGCACATACCTCCCGCAATAAAAAAAAGCCGCCTGGAAGGGCGGCGATTCGTCGGTATTCGAAATCGTCCGCTTCCCTACGCCGGAATTACCCGGATCAGGTTCCAAGGGTCGCAGCCGGTTGCTGCTCTCAGTCGAAACTCCCCTAGCGGTTTACATGGTTAGACAGAAAGAACTAGGGCAAACCTAGTGGATTCACCTCTGATTGTCAACGGTATTCTCCTGTGCAGAAACCGGACTGACACAGAGTTAAGATGCAGTTTTCAAATACTATGGTATTCTCTTATTTCATTACCTTACCCGGGAGATGGTTCCTATGGCCGACAAGCGCAACAATGACCGGAAACGCAGGCGGATAGCCCTTTGTTTTGGTACTGATGAGGCCGCCAGCAGACGCGCCTTTACCGAGGATCTCTCACCGCTGGGGCTGTTCATCAAGACCGCCAATGTCTGTAACCCCAATACCGTCCTCAGGATTGAACTGCTGGTCGATGACCAGCCGATCAGCTTCGATGCCCGGGTCATGTGGGCCAAGCGGGTCCCCCAGAACCTGTTCCATCTGGTGAAAAAGTGCGGTATGGGGGTGCGGATCATCCGCTTCCATAACGGGCGCGACCGCTATATGGGTTTATGCCATGTTCCAGAACCGCTGCCGCAGGGAGGGGCCACGCATGTGTAGAAAGATATTTATCGGCGCAACCGGTCAGCATTGCGGCAAGACCACCATCTCGCTCTCGCTGATGCATCTGGCCCTCCAGAAATACCGTCGGGTTGGCTTCATGAAGCCGATCGGCCCCAAGTGCATCCAGTACCGCGGTCTGACCATGGACAAGGATGCGGCCATGTTTTCCAGTGTCTTTGGCATGGATGATGTGGCGCACCTGATGTCCCCCATGACCCTGACCCCCGGCTCGACCCGTCAGTTTCTGGATGGCAAGATTGACCCGCTGGCACCCCGCCAGGCGATCCTCAAGGCCTGTGCCGAGTTGGAGCAGCAGTTTGATTTTCTGATCATCGAAGGGGCCGGACATGGTGGTGTCGGTTCAGTGGTGGGTGTCAATAACGCCCAGGTGGCTGCCATGCTGGGGGCACCGGTTTTGATGGTGACCGGCGGTGGTATCGGTAACGTCATCGATGCGGTGGAACTGAATCTGGCCCTCTATGCCCGCGAACAGGCCAATGTGCGGGTTATCATGGCCAACAAGCTGGTGCCGGAAAAGCGCGAGCGCTCTCTGGCCTATCTGACCAAGGCGTTCCAGCACCAGCAGCTGCTGGTCACCAGTGCCTTTGATTATTCTCCCATTCTGGCAGACCCGACCCTGCAGCACGTAGGTGAACTGCTGGAGCTGCCGTTGCATGGTGACCCTGCCGACCGCAGCCGGATCTGCCACACCATCCAGCTGGGTGCCGCCTCTTCCCAACGGGTGATTGACAGCCTGGAGGAGTCAACCCTGCTGATCGTGACCAGCTCCCGCGACGAGCTGATCGTGACCGCCTCATCGCTGCATCATATCCCCGAATTCCGCCAACGTCTGGCAGGGCTGATCGTGGCCGGTCATGCGCCAATCTCCGGTATCACCCAGCGCATCCTGGAAGACAGCAACATCCCCTACATCAGAATCGAGGATACCACCTCCCAGGTCTATTACCGCCTGCGGGAGCATGTCTCGAAAATCGGACCTGACGATACGGAAAAGATTGAACTTATTAACTCAATTGCCGAAAAGTATATAAGTTTTGATGCGATAGACGCAATGCTCGGCGCATAGCCGGTCTCAACTGCAACCCTGATAACCGAAAAAGCTTGACCATATCCAGTTGTTTGATATTGTTAGCGAAAAATCAACTTAGAGGACTACATGATCCTGGTCACCCGCCTTGACCGACAAACGATGTTTCTGAACCCTGACCATATCGTCAGTGTCGAAGAGACCCCAGACACGGTGATTACGCTGTTTAACGGCCATCACATTCTCGTCCGTGAACACTGTCAGGTCATTCTGAACCGGATCATCGCCTTCAGGTCCAGGATTTTACGTCGCTCAGGGGCTGTTCCCAATGGCCACGCCTATTTACGGCGCCAACGGAATTCACGCTACCACCGTAGCGAGAGTGAACATTTCCTTACCGACGACACCAAAGCGACACTACACCCACTTCACCGCCAGGACACCTGATCTATGGATTTAGCAACAATAATCGGCCTTGCACTCGGCTTTGGCGCTGTCTTCGGCGGAGCGGTACTGGAAGGGGTGCATGTCAGTGCGCTCATTTCACCCACATCCGCCCTGATCGTGCTGGGCGGTACCTTTGGCGCCGTCTTTATCTCCTTTCCGCTGGCTGCCTGTATCAACGGCTTCAAGGATATCAAGACCGCCTTCCTGCCTCCCAAGGTAGACCCGGAAGCGGTGGTGAAGGACATTATCGGCTACGCCACCAAGGCCCGCCGTAACGGCCTGATCTCGCTGGAGCAGGAAGCGCAGAACGCCAAGGACCCGTTTATCAAAAAGGGGATTTCACTGGTGGTTGACGGCATTGACCCCCAGAAGCTGCGTGAGACCCTTGAGGCCGAGATCATGGCCTATGAAGATCACAAAAAACACTCGGTTGAGTTTTTTGAAGCAGCCGGCGGCTACTCTCCCACCATCGGTATTATCGGCGCCGTGCTTGGCCTGATCCACGTTATGGGTAACCTGTCCGACACCTCAAAACTGGGGGCAGGTATTGCTGCCGCCTTCGTTGCCACCATCTACGGCCTGATGACCGCTAACATCATCTGTCTGCCGATCGGCTCCAAGATCAAGATCCGGATGAAGGAGGAGGTACTGCGGCGGGTCATGATCGTAGAAGGCCTGATTGCGATCCAGAACGGTGAAAACCCTCACTTTATTGAGCAAAAGCTGAAGGCCTTTGCCGGTGAAGAGCACTAGGAGCCTCTGACGTGGCGCTGAAAAAAGAGCCGGAAAAGCATGCCAACCATGAGCGCTGGCTGGTCTCCTACGCTGACTTCATCACCCTGTTGTTTGCCGTATTTGTCACCATGTATGCCATGTCCCAGACCGACAAGAAAAAGGTTGAGGAGGTGGCTGCCGCCATGCGGGAGTCGTTCGGCTATTCCACCCAGGCCGCCGCTGGACAACGCGGGGTGTTGCAGTCCCAGGATATCAAGCCGATCCCCGCGATCAAGCCTGAGATGGCCGTTATCCCCATGATTAACAAGATGCCGCCGGCCGGCCCGAGACAGGGCGGCATGGACAAGGGGCGCGGCAAAGGCAAGGCGGAGGAAAAGGAGTTTAAAGAGATCCAGTCGGCCATTGAGGCCTATCTGATCAAGCATGGTGCCCAGAACAAGGTGAGCATCGGGATTACCCGCCGCGGCCTGGTGGTCAGCCTGAAGGAGGCCGGTTTTTTTGATTCCGGTTCAGCGGTGATCAAACCGGCAGGGTACCAGCTGTTAAATACGATCCTTGAGGCCATGACCCAATACTCCAACCCGTTGCGGGTTGAGGGACATACCGACAACATACCGATCAGCACCCCGCTGTTTCCCTCCAACTGGGAGCTGTCAGTCTCCCGTGCCACCAATGTGCTGCGCTACCTGCAGAAGAACTACGATGTTGATCCAGGCAAACTGTCTGCCACCGGCTACGGGGAATTCCGCCCCACTGCTGAAAACACAACCTCAGAAGGCCGCTCCAAGAACCGGCGGGTGGATATCGTTATGCTCTCCGGTGGCGCTGAGCAGGGCGAACCCTGATTTCTCAGTACGACTGACCGCACTCTCCCCACAGGCACGGTTGTTGAAAAACCTTGCATGCAAGCACAGCTGCATGGCGCCCGCTAAACAGAACAGCTGAGGCCTGATAACCGGTCAGCCGCAGGGCCGCGCCGTCGACAGGCACCACACTGATTTTTCAAAAGGACATATTGTGTCATGGCCCTGTGCTATCGTCTCCCTACGTACAAGGAGGCAGACATGGAACCGATGATTTTTATGGGCGGGGTGATTGTGGTTGCAGGCGGGATCTGGACAGTCGTCGATCTCCTGCAGGATGCAGGTCTGCTGACCCGCTCCGCTGAACAACAGGTAAAAAGACGGGTAACTCAGGCCTGTTCAGGTTTCAGGTCGCGGGACATCAGCTCCAGTACCGCCTGCCGTGCCGGTTTGTTGCCGTAGAGGATTTCATAGACCTTTTGGGTAATCGGCATTTCAACGCCCAGTTTTTGAGCCAGTGCATTGACCGATTCCGCTGATTTAACCCCCTCAGCCACCATCCGCATCTCTGCCATAATGACCTCAAGGGTCAGTCCCTGGCCCAGCTTGACCCCCACGGTACGGTTGCGGGACAGGTCACCGGTACAGGTCAACACCAGGTCACCCATGCCTGCCAGTCCGGCAAAGGTGGCATCCTGGGCCCCCATGGCCCGCCCCAGGCGCTTCATCTCTGCAAGGCCACGGGTGATCAAGGCTGCCCTGGTATTATGGCCAAAGCCCAGGCCGTCACTGATACCGGCTGCAATGGCAATCACGTTTTTAACCGCCCCGCCCAACTCGACCCCGATGGCATCATCGCTGGTATAGACCCGGAAAACCGGATTACTGAAGGCTGCCTGAACCGTATGGGCTGCAGCATCATTGGCAGAGCCGGCAACAATCAGTGACGGCAAGCCCAGAGCCACCTCCTTGGCAAAGGTCGGACCAGACAGGGCAACAAAGCGTTCCCGCACCGCATCACCCAGCACCTGGCAGCAGATCTGCGAAACCGTACAGAGCGTCCCCAGTTCAATCCCCTTGGAGGCACTTGCCAGTATGGCTGTAGGAGCAATTGAGCCGGCCAGATCGGCAAGCAGATGCCGCATGACCTGCGTTGGCGTCACCAGCAGCACCAGTTCGGCACCACTGACCGCTTCAGCCAGTGCTCCGGTATACTGCAGGCCGGGATGCAGCTCTATGCCGGGTAAAAAGAGATGATTGACCCTGGTTGCCGCCATGCCGGTGACCAGCTCCGGCTCGTAGGCCCACAGTGTTGTTGCATGACCGTTTGCTGCGACCACGTTAGCCAGGGCGGTCCCCCAGCTGCCTGCTCCGATGACCCCGATCTTCATTCCCACTCCTCATCATCGTCGTACGCCTGTTTAGCGCGCGGATCAAACCCTTCCACCATGGCCTGGCGAGCCATCTCGATACTGTCAAACCCCAGTCGTCTGATAAAGGGGTGACGGCTCAGCGGCAACTGCGATCCGGCCAGACTGAGCCCCAAGGCCAGGACCTGCTGAATACTCTCTTTCCGGCAGTCGCTTTGCTGCATGAAATCGGCAGTTAACAGCAGCCGGCGCAGCAGGGCCGGTTTATCCTGCTCAATCAGTTCGCTACAGAAACGCTCAATGACCAGCTGCTGCGTATCCGGAGAACAGCTGCCGAGGGGGGTGGCCCCACAGCCTTCAGCCAGTTCATATATCAGAGGATCGGTAAAAAGCCAGCCTTCAAAAAACGGTTCATCCAGCAGTTCTTCACAGCCGGCCAGCAGCGACGCCATCCGCTCCAGCAGACCATCAAGCAGTTCTACCGGGAAACCGGGTACATAGTCGGCTGGTCGCAGATCAGTCTCACCAAACAGGTAGCGCCAGGCATAGAGGTCCGGCGGCAGATAGAAGCTGCGCTCAATACTCTGTTGCAGGGCATCCTTGAGCACGTTGACGGCATAGGCATATCCCACCGGATACAGGCCTTCTTCCGCGTTGATCTCATCCAGGTAATCATCATGCTCGCGACGGTTCTGGAAACGCGAGGCCACGGCATGCCGCACACCGTCCTGATCCCCCAGCTGCAGCACGATTCCTGCCAGGGTGGTATCGCTCAGTTCCCAGGAAAACCAGAGTGTCCGCACCCCATAACAGTCCAGAGGCGTTGCCTGGGCCATCAGCAGTGCAACCGGCTCTGCAAACAGGTCCGGGAGCGGTTCAGGCTCTCTGATCCCCAGAAAGCCCAGACGCCGGATACTGCGGCTGATCCGTTCCTCAAGCCCCTCCACCGGCAGGTCGTGCAAGCCCTGCAGCACCTGCAGCGCACAGCCGTGCCGCAGGGTACCCAGGCTCTCAACCGCCAGATCGGCGACTTCACGGTATTCGAAACAGGCCAGCATTCTGAGCATCGCAGCAGCAGCAGCCCCCTGGTCAGCCCGGCTGCCCAGGCGGCGGATCAGCTGGTCCCGCAGCATCTCGTCCGCATTCAGGAAGCGGTCCATCAAGCGGACCATGCCCCAGGAGCCTTCCTGCAGACAGAGGTCGAGGAAACTGTTCAGGGTTGCGCCGGATACCTCATCACGGGAAAAGGGAGGGGAGGAGACATCGATGCCGTAATCCTGCAGAATTTCCAGCAGAGGCAGTCTGCCTTCATCTGCAAGATCACGGCGCTTAAGGGTTAGAGCCACCAGCTGGTCCAGCCAGATGGTGGCATCAAAAAAGTCCAGCATGCAGGTATAGCGGTAGATCCGCTCATGATCCTGTTCCCGCCAGAGCCGTCTGACCAGCGGCGGCAGGGCCCGCCGCCCTGATTTCTGCAAACGCCGGCCGATCCGCTCCAGCTGATCCCGGGTCAGTTCATCACGTGTCAGAAAATCAAGCAGCCTGACAATCCGTCTTCGTTCACGGTAACTGGTATCAAGTGTACGAAGTCTACTAACAGCATTTAACTCCATGACATCAAGCTTCTTCTTCACCTTCCGGCTCAATGCCGTCGTCATCATCCCGTTCTGCCAGCTTGGCCACGGCAACGATCTTTTCCTGCTCTTCAGTCACCATCACCCTGACCCCCTGGGTGTTACGGCCAATCACCGAGAAGCCGGCCACCGGTACCCGCAGGATCTTGCCCTGGTCAGTGATGACCATCAGCTGGTTCTCATCAGTTACCTGCATCACGCCGACCACCAGACCGTTACGGGTGGTGGTCTTGATGGTGATTAGGCCTTTGCCGCCACGAGACTGGCCGCGATACTCGTCAAGGTCGGTCCGCTTGCCGAAACCGTTCTCGGTCAGGGTGAAGATGGTGGAACCGGTTGCCGTCGGGTCAACCACCTCCATACCGATCACTTCGTCCCGTGCCTCAAGGTTCATCCCCCGCACACCGCGGGTAACCCTGCCCATCGGGCGGGCATCCGACTCAGGGAAGCGGATCGCCTTGCCGTGGCGCGAGGCCAGGAAGACATCCTTCTGGCCATCGGTCAGGGCAACGGAAATCAGCTTGTCCCCTTCATCCAGGTTGACCGCATTGATACCGGTGGTCCGGATGTTCAGGTACTCAACCAGCGGGGTCTTCTTGACCACGCCATTGCGGGTAGCCATCAGCAGGTACAGGTCTTCACGGTTCAGATCCTTGACCGGCAGGATGGCGGTGATCTTCTCACCTTCCTGCACATTGACCAGGTTCACCACCGCCTTACCCTTGGTGGTGCGGCTGCCTTCCGGGATCTCATAGACCTTGATCCGGTAGACCCGGCCCATGTCAGAGAAGAACAACAGATAATCCTTGGTGGAGGCGATAAAGAGCTGCTCCACAAAGTCCTCTTCACGGGTCTTCATGCCGGTCTTACCCTTGCCGCCACGGCGCTGGGCCCGGTAGAGATCAACCGCGCTGCGCTTGATATAGCCGGTATGGGAGACCGTTACCACCATCTCTGCATCTTCAATGGTGTCTTCCAGAGAGATATCAGCGGTCTGATGCACGATCTCGGTCCGGCGCTTGTCGCCAAAACGTTCCTTGATCTCGGTCAGTTCACCCACAATGATCTTCATGATCTCGGCATCCGACCCCAGGATCTCCTTCAGGCGGGCGATCAGGCGCAGGATATCCTCATACTCTGCAATGATCTTGTCCCGCTCCAGACCGGTCAGGCGCTGCAGTCGCATCTCCAGGATGGCCTGGGCCTGAATCTCCGAGAGCTGTACCGCCTTCTCATACCCGGCAGGACGGGGCAGGTTCAGGCGCTGCAGGTAGTCCGGATCAGCAAAACGCCCTTCCATCAAGCCCAGTTTGGCCTCTGGCGGAGTTTTGGATTCACGGATCAGCTCGATCACGGCATCCAGCCAATCCAGCGCTATCTTCAGACCTTCCAGGATATGAGCCCTCGCCTCGGCCTTTTTCAGCTCAAACAGGGTCCGCTTGGTAACCATCTCGCGGCGGTGCTCGATGAAATAGTGCATCATCTCAGCCAGTGACATCAGCTTGGGACGGTTATGCACAATCGCCAGCATATTGATACCGAACGAGGTCTGCATCTGGGTGTGCTTGTAGAGCTGGTTCAGCAGCACCTCGGCATTTTCATCCTTCTTCAGGTCGATCACGATCCGCATACCATCACGGTCAGACTCATCCCGCAGGTCCGAGATCCCTTCGATCTTCTTTTCCTTGACCAGCTCGGCAATGCTGGTGATCAGACGGGCCTTGTTGACCTGGTAGGGGATCTCGGTCACCACAATGGATTCGCGATCATGCTTTTTGCTGTTCTCAACATGGGCCTTGGCCCGGATCTGGATTACCCCGCGGCCGGTGGCATACCCGTCAATGATCCCCTGGCGGCCATAGATGGTGCCGCCGGTGGGAAAATCGGGGCCTGGTACCAGCTCCAGCAGCTCTTCATAGCTGAGGGCCGGATTATGGATCAGTGCGATGATGGCATCAATGATCTCCCCCAGGTTGTGGGGCGGGATGTTGGTTGCCATGCCGACCGCAATACCTGATGAACCGTTGACCAGCAGGTTGGGAAACTTGGCCGGCAGTACGGCCGGTTCATAGAGGGATTCATCATAGTTGGGGGTAAACGGAACCGTTTCCTTTTCCAGGTCAGCCAGCAGTTCGTGGGTGAGCTGTTTCATCCGGATCTCGGTATACCGCATGGCTGCCGGGCTGTCACCGTCCACCGAACCGAAGTTACCCTGGCCATCCACCAGCAGATAGCGCAGCGAGAAATCCTGGGCCATCCGGACAATGGTATCGTACACGGCAGTATCACCGTGGGGGTGGTACTTACCGATGACATCACCGACTACCCTGGCCGATTTTTTGTAGGGCTTGTTATAGTCATTGCCCATGTCGTTCATCGCAAACAGACAGCGGCGGTGCACCGGCTTGAGACCATCCCGTACATCCGGCAGGGCCCGGCCGACAATGACCGACATGGCATAATCCATGTAGGAGCGCTTCATCTCATCTTCAATATTAACTGCGACCTTCTGCGTTACCTGTTCCTGCATGAGGTATCCCCTCGTTTAATGGTGTGTTGTATAACGGTTAGTGTGTGTAGGTGTTCCCAATTAATGACATTGGGGGAATTGTATTTTCAATAAGTTATATTCGCTATGGCCCCATAAATTAACACTTTTGGCCCCAATTAACGTCAAAATCCTACTTATTGGCCTCAATTAATGACATTTTCCTACTGAATTATTAGAAATATAGTCTCTGCGGATAAAAAGCTATGTAACATAGCATATATTGCCATGCAATAGAACCCCATTCTTTCCTTTTAGGAGATCTGGAGGACTAGCCTGTTGAGCTGGCTATAGGTTTTAGGTGTTGGCTTTATGTCGTATAATCAACTTGGCTTATTCTGATCTGATCGACGAGCCTGAAGAGACCTTTGAGGCTTCATCGTCTTTGTCTTCAGTAGTCTCGTCGTCCCCCATCCAGGGGAAAATCCTTCGGGGAAAGACGTTGGGTGGAAAGACGCTTTGGGGGAATAGACCACTTTTATTATTGTCATTGGGCTTCATGTAATTAACCCCATTTGCACGTAGCCCGCAGAGACAGGCTATAGGCTCATATTGGCGACTGCTTAACTCAAACGACGCATACTGACGCCTTATGAGATTACTCTTGTGCATACTCTACAGCTGGAGGCGTTATGCACTCATTTGAAAATCGTTCGGCACAGAATTCATTGTGCAAACCTGTGTACCGCTATAGCGGTCAACCAATTTATGCAGCGCATGAGTTTATCGATGAATCACTTAAAATGGTTCAGCAGTCCCACGAACATGCTGGAGCTATAACCGGATATCCAACGGGGCTTCTAGACCTGGACTACATGTTATGCGGGTTGCAGCCGGGAACATTGACCGTCATAGCGTCACGCCCATCAAATGGCAAAAGTTCACTAGCCATGAACATTGCCATGAACGTGGGGCTAAAGCACTCCATTCCCACAGCAATATTTTCGCTTGAACTGTCAAAGGAACAACTGGGCATACATTTGCTATCAGCGGTTGCCCACGTGGATATCTGTAGGGCACGAACCGGGAATTTATCGGAATCAGATCTGTGCAAACTTGATGATACGAAGGTGACGTTACGGAAAAGCACCCTCTATGTTGACGACACTTCAGGTATCAGTATTACGGAGCTCCTTGCCAAGGCCATACGCCTTAAAGTTGATCATAACGTACAGGTTATCATCATCGACTATCTGCAGCTTATGCGTGACGATTCAAGATCAGCTCTTGATCCTACAGAAATATCCAGAATCTCAAGTTCGTTAAAGGTGTTAGCCAGAGAGCTTGGTGTTGTCATTATTTTGCTCTCCCAACTGCATTCGTCAGTAGACAGTCGGAAGGCAAAGAAGACCCGGCCAAAACTGAGTGATTTGGGAAACACTGGCTCACTTGAAGACGATGCCGATGTCATATTGCTCATCTACCGGGAGTCGGTCTACTGCAAAGCCTGCAGGCGTCGTGATAGCTCATGCGTCCACAACCATGAAAATCTTGCTGAAATCATTGTTGCAAAACATAAAAATGGGCCGATCGGCACCGTATGTGTCAATTTTCATGCGGAGACCATGTGCCTTAGCGATCTAAGCTGGCGATGAGTAATTTAATCATCTGCCGATGACTCAGGCAAGCCGATAAACGACACAATCTGTCGCCAACTTCAACTAGAATGGACTCATAACGATACAGGAGGCCCATCATGGCACGCACCGCACAAGAGACAGCAAAGGCACTATCAGACATTTACGACGAGAGTTTTGCCAATGACAGCTATGAACAGTTTCAGCTCGGCTGGCCGGAGATGCGGAGTATTGCCGGAGTACCCAAACTGACTCCTTCGTTCCTTAATCAGGTTGATCGCCATCTGCGTGACATGGAGATGCTGCTGGTTGTCTGTGACTCATTTCTGCTAATTGCTCGCCAGCAGGATCTCTCCCATGCCCGAAGCGTACCGGCACGACTGGTTGAGCAGTATCTGCCTGATTTTGAAGATGACGAAGATTTGGAGATTGATGAAAACGACCTTGATGATTCCGAGGATAATGCCCAGGAAGATGATGAGTCATTCTAACAATCCAGCTGGCACGCTCGCAAGAGCGTGCCAGCTCCTTTACCTTGCATCAGATCCCTCACACACACATCTCCAGCCTGTCGGTTCGTTATGTTGATACAGCACCAAGGCATTATATCAACACCCATTGCCTCAAAACAAAAGTCTGCTATGATAAACGACAGCATTTGTCGTTTACCTGCCACATTATGGAGCAAAGACCATGAACACGCTTTACCGTCACTGGCTGATCCTACGCATGATTCCCAGAAAAGGAACCGGTATCTCAACAGTGGAGATATGTAGCCGCCTCAAGCATGAAGACGGCATTGAAACCACCCTGCGTACTATCCAGCGGGATCTGATTGAACTGGAAACGCTCTTTCCGATTGCAAGCGACGGGCGGAAACCATCGGGCTGGAAATGGACTGATGATGCTGCAAACTTTGACATGCCTAACATGGATCCGGTTACTGCGCTTACCTTTACCCTTGCCAGCCAGTATCTGGAAAAGATGTTCCCGAAAGGCATACTCTCAGCATTAATCCCCTATCAAAAAACAGCAGAGCAACGCTTAAAATCTGCTGTTGATCCAAAGCTTGCTGCCTGGCCAAATAAAGTCAGGGTCCTATCCCGCAGCCTGACGACCATTCCGCCAACAATATCAGCGGAAATCACTGAAAAGGCTTATTCAGCCCTGTTGGAGGAACAACGCTTCAAAGCCACTTACACAACCGTATCTGGCAAGTCAAAAACATACGAAGAGGTAAATCCTCTGGGCATGACCTTTGTTGATGGCTTGACCTACCTGATCGCCTCCATCAACCAGCATGTTGATCCGATCCTGCTGCTGCTGCACCGTTTTCAGGCGATTGACCTGTTGGACAAGCCAGTCACCGTGCCGGAGGACTTTGATCTGGATGGGTGGGTGCAAGAGCTACTGACCTTTCCGGTGGGACAGACCATTCACCTGAAGCTCAGATTCAGTCACCCGGTTGATGTTCAACGGCTTAAAGAGTCACCACTCTCAGAGGACCAGAAGATAAAAGAGTTGACAGATGGCTGCTTTGAATTGTCTGCCTCAGTTGAAGACACTCTGCAACTGCGCTGGTGGCTAAATGGTTTTGGTGCACGGGTTGAGGTGATGGAGCCAAAGGACTTGCGGCAAGAGTTCATTACACAGGCAATGGACTACTTGAAAATGTATGCGAATAATCAAAGCTAACTTGAATGGAGAATCTATGTCAGCTCAATCGTATTCAGAAAAAATAAAGCAACAAACAGATCTCGTAATAAAGTACCTTGAGATAGCCAAACCTCTGATCACCTATACTAAGCTGGTCTCGGTTTCTGAGGAGCAAATTACCCAGTATGAACAACAATTAAATAAGATTGTTCCCCCGGATTATCGCTACTGGCTAACCACTTACGGATCTGGCCGCATCGAGTTTTTAGAAGGATCATTATTAATTGACTCGATATTTGAATTGATGGAAAGCGATGGCAGGTGTGTTGATGAAGGCGATCCTCAAGATTGTTGGAAAAGGATTTATATTGGCTACCCAGGAGCGCCAATCACCATGGCGCTGGACTCGACGATAATTGATGAATATGGATGTGCTCCGGTAATTGAAACGGATGAATATGGTAATACAGTTGGTCAGGTGCTTGCGTCGTCTTGGCCGATGTATGTGATCAGAAATATAATTGAAACTTCCAAGCCTCTTAAAGCGTCCAGTCAATGCAACGTGTTCACTGCTGATCAGGTTACCGCTGTTAATGAGCTTGCAAACCAGGAGTTCCTAAAGCTTGATGAATCACTGGGAAGAGCATCTGAACGGGCTGAAGCTCATAACCAGACTTGTTGTAGTCATGTGAGTTTTGAAAATGACAATCTGGAAATGAGTCATGGAATGGCCAATTTCTTTGAGGAACTTCTTGAAAAAATGGATAAACAGGCTTGTGAACAGCAACTTTCAGATGCCTGCACCACCTCCGGCAAAGAAGATTCTTTTCCTGAGGCCATAGCTCGCTTGGAAGATCAAATTGCAAAGGGGTATGCGTCACTGATTGATAATCTGTTTCTATATAGAGAGACAGCACACTGTCACGCAAATCTAATACAATCACTGCGTGGGCATGAACGTAAGGAACTGCGCAAAATTGCAGAGGAGTGTTGGTTGTGGATCAATCCTGGAGAAGCAGAAAAACAAGCCGAAATATTATGTGAGTGGCTTGAATGTGCCAAAAGCTGACTTTTCATTGACAAATCCGGCCTGGAATCAAGACGATGTCTACAAGAAGCTGAAAAATATGCGGAAGATTATGATGATTGGCATACCTGTGCAAGATTTTGGCAGGATGAAATTGGGGATAAAGCAGAAGTCAACAGATGCCTGTTGAACGCTGGAGAGCATATTAAATATACCGATTCTGATGAAATATTTAATGTTATTCCGTTAGCAAGTTTCTGGATGGAGCTTAACAATAAAGAACGGGCAAAGGAGACCCTCCTTCTGGCAGAGAAAAACACGAAGCCAGATTTTTTTGAAATGAAACTGTTGTCACAGGCGTTTCGTGAGAATTTGGGTGATATTGAGTCAGCAAAAAGGTTCCTTAGAAGGGCCGAATTGCTGGCTGATTATAACTTAGAGTATCAGGATGAAAAGTTAGAGAGATATGAGGAGATTTTAAACGAATGGAAAGAAATTGGCGACAATGAACAGTTGGAGCGATTTAATATTCAATTCAATATTGTAGCTAAAGATATAAGAGGAAATTAGCCATGGCCGTCAGATTTAAGCGCTGCTTCGATGATGAAATAATAGAGGCGATGGAAAAATTTGGAGTAAAAAACCTGATTAAGGCGATACAAGATTTGCGTCCTGAAGGAGTTGATCCAAGCCTACGAGAATTTGCCTTTGATATTCATATGCGAGAAAACAATGAATTAATGGTTTATTATGCAGGTACCTGTCTGCTCGTCATTAGTTTCAATCTTGCGACTCAAGGTAAGGTCCGATTTAAATCAAAATCCTACAGCACCGCAAAGGAGAGTGATGTACAGGAAAAACAGGATTGCGCTAAAAGTTTTTCTGTTTTGAAGGAGGCAATTCATCTTGATTGCCTTGAAGGCACCACTGAAAAGATCAAACACTTTTTATTGAGTGCTGTGAAAGTTGCCAATGCAAGTAAACGCAAGTTCTTTAATGGTGCTTCTGAGGGGTATTGGTCTAGCAGACTCAGCATAGAATTTGGGAGAAAGTGGGCGTCCGGCAAAAAATGGCTGATTCTCGATAGAGAGTCTATACTAGGTTTCGAAGATCCCGTTGAAAAGTCTGACGGAGATAGAGCCATTTTTATGGAGGATATTGACTGTGCTGTTGAATCCACTAAAGAGGATTTGGCTCAAGATCATAAATGGGCAAAGGATTGTAGTAAACCATTTGGAAATGAACTTGATTTCTTAGCCATTGGGGAGGACAAACAGCTCATTTGCATAGAACTGAAGATTGCCAAAAATGGTGATGGAATAGCGTGGGGTCCGCTTCAGGCTGCGGTCTATCAGAAATCCTTCAGTAAAGCTACTGCAGATCCTGAAATTGTACTGAATATCAAGAAGATGGTTCGTCAAAAAGTGCAACTGGGCATTTTGCCGACAGACGCACTAAACCTCATACCCTCGAATGGCTTTGAATCTGCAACCTCTGTTTTGGCGGTCACCGATGGCAAGGATCCAGCAAGTGATGAATACTGGAAGCGTGCCAGAGAGGTTAATGACCTTCTGAAGCATCCGCTATCCCGTTCTTCAATATTCAAAATCTCCTGTACTGCAGATGGCAAACTCTTTCTTAAAGATGTGACAACCACCTTATGAAACTCACCATTCTTCGTGGTAGCAATGAAATTGGTGGGACCTGTATCCAGTTGACGTCAGGGGCAACAACCATTCTTCTCGATATCGGGCTGCCTTTGTCAGATAACAGTCCGCTTATAGATATGACAGACTTGAAGGCTGACGCTGTTCTGGTCAGCCACCCCCACCAGGACCACTTCGGGCTCATGGGCCGCCTTCCATGTGAAATTCCTGTCTATATTGGAGAACTCGGCAGGAATCTCATCGATACAACCAGCGTCATGTTGAATAAAGAGCTGCATGGCAACCATTTCCAGTATTTTAAAGCGTGGAAGCCTTTCCATATTGGATCGTTCACGATTACACCCTACCTAGTGGATCATTCAGCAGTCGATGCCTATGCCTTTCTGATTGAGGCAGAAGGGAAACGGGTTTTTTATGGTGGCGACTTCCGCGCGCACGGCCGCAAGAGAAAGCTGTTTGAGAACATGGTGAAACACCCAATCCCCAATATCGATCTGATGTTTCTAGAAGGAACGATGATGCAACGAAGCAATGATCAGTTCCCCGATGAAGCATCCGTTGAGCAGAAAATACTAGAAGTCATCAGAAACCAGAAAAATATCTCTTTCATTATCTCCTCATCCCAGAATATCGACCGTATTGTCTCCTCATTTAACGCTTGTCACAGATCCGGAAAAACCCTGGTCATCGACATCTACACCGCATGGGTTTTGGAGCAGGTACGACAGGTGACCGGAAATGTTCCGGGCATGGAGTGGCCCGAGGTTAGCGTTTACGCGGATTACAGCCTTGATAAGAAACTGAAGGCTAATCCTGAATATTTTGGAGATTTCCGGCGACGCCTTTACCGTCATCGCGTGAAGTGGCAGGAGTTGGTGTCAGCACCTTCGTCATTCCTCTACTTCGGCAGAATGTCATCCTTTCGTAAAATCAGTGCCTTCAGGAATGACATAGAACCGGTCAATATCATCTACTCGCAGTGGTTGGGCTACCTTGATGGAAACCACGCCGACTATTTCGGCAGTGACCGGATCGCCGCTTTTCGTGAAGACCCGAAAGTTAATTTCATATATGCCCACACCAGCGGGCATGCGCCGGTAGAGGATCTCCAGCGGCTGGCAAATGCACTGAAACCGAAGCAGCTCATACCAATACACACTGAAAAAGCTTCGGACTATGGTAAATATTTCGAGAACGTTGTGATGCTACAGGACGGGGATGAGTTACAGCTTTGATGTCTTGAAAGGAGCTATTGATGCAAATTACCTATGAAAATAAGGCAGAAGATATTCTTGCACTCTACAATCGAACCTTCAATGGCCCTGATGATATTGTCGGGCTCAGCAAGCACACCGCTGATGATGCCAGCATTACCTCAAGGCCAGAGCGGTTTTTCAGTGCTGTTCGATATCCAAGCTGGGGATTTGGCGGAGCAATTATTGGCTGCTTTTTCGGGTATTCTTCGGTCGTTGAGAGGATCAGTGTTTTAATTCTACTATCGTTACTTCTTGCAGGTTGGGCATGGTGGAACTATCGACAGTACCCGAACAAACTTGCCCAAAAGCAGATCGAAAAAGATCCACTGTCAATCGGCAAGCGTACTTTGACCATATCTCCAGAAGGGCTTGAGCTTCAAACGGCTGGATCAAACACATTCAAAACCTGGAATGAAGTTTGGCATGCTGAATTACTGCAGGAATATATCTTTGTGGCCACTTTCGGACAAATTTTAATCATTTCGCTACGGGAGCTCGGTGACGAATTATTCAAGAATACATGGGGTGAAATTCAATTATGCCGCAAAAACCACGATCTGAAAGCATGCAGAGCATGATGCAAGACACCAAGGTCGGTATGTTCTGGTGCATAGAAGGGAAGGTTGTCGGTGAGGCGGTGATACTCTCCGAAGCCGAGCCATACGGTGATGCCTTGCAACACGGTGGACATTACGACTTCTGGGACGAACTGAAACCTGAAACTGACGTGGAGCGCCGACTCAAGAGCCACGCCTACGACTACTATCCGCGTGGCCGGGTGGTCTATTTTAAATCGAGGCAACACTTTCGGTTGTATGTGGATGGCTGCTTAAACACAGGAAATCGTGAGGCTATAGTTGCTTTCTTTGGCCTCGAGGGAGTTCAACTCGAAAATGAGAGAGATGAACACTACCAGTGTGCTCGTTGCAATAAGGGGTATTTGGAATAGCTTGATTTTCCAGAGGGTAGTCATGACCACCCGCAGAGCGGGTGGCTTGAGGAAAGCCCCTAAAAGGGGCTAGGTATTTTGGGTAAAGTCCAACTCTTCTTGTTTGTCCAGATGTTCCTGATCACGGACGTAGGCTCGGATCATTTCTTCATCCAGCCCAACTGTGCTGACACAGTAACCTCGTGACCAGAAGTGCCGACCGGTAAAACCTTTCTTGACGCCTTGGGCTTTGCGGTGGATATGGATCGCTGACTTACCCTTCAGATAACCGATAACCATCGCAACGCTGTACTTCGGCGGAATACTTAATACCAGATGGATATGGTCTGCCATGGCATGACCTTCGATAAGTTCGACTTCCTTCTGGCGACACAACTGACGGATGATTTTGCCAACTTCTCCTCGAAGCCTACCATAAAGCACTTTCTTACGGTACTTCGGCACTATCACCACATGGTATTTGCACTCCCATTTTACATGCGCTAAGCTTTGCCACTCTCGCATGGCATTTCCTCCTGTTGATTGCCTCTAGGGGCTTTCCTCAGGAGGAAATGTCGCTGGAACGGCATAGCCTTTTCAAGTCTCACCGGCAGAGCCGGTGGTTTACTGAAAACCTACAATTAAAATGCTTTGCTGACGTAAAAGAACTAAAAGGTGGTGCTGGAGTGCCCTGCGTCGACAGCTTTACTCCTTATCAGCTAGTAATTCTTAATTTACAAGTCCCTGGTGTAGATCTTTAAATAACCAATTACCCGAACACCTCTAAAACGACACATCCTGTCGTCATGGTGTGGCACTCTGTACCCAACACTATTGTTGGGAGGCAGAAGCCATGTCACTATCATTTCTCGCACATGCAGCAGCAAAGACCAATTCATATGGCAAGCGACCAGGTGAAAATATAAAGTACGCCCCCCTTTATGGGATCTGGTTGATAGACATTGCACTCTATTATGGGTGGTATAAACCCCGTTCCTTCCGCAACTGGCCAGATGCTTTCAACGACTCAGACTTCTGCGTTATGACAAATTTAGATGTCGACCACCTAGAGCAACCGGACAGGGTTACGGCTGGATATTGCATGAAAATGCTCGTCAGTCAGCGCCAGAAGCTTTCCAGGAAAAAAATTCCAAGCTCACTTCTGCTCTTCAAAAATATCAAGCTGCTGACCGATATGCTGAATTTGACCGATGCAGATCAGGTCGTTTTTACTTTTGCAGCAGGGCTAAGCATGTTCTCTGAATTTCATGGAGCCATTTGCCCTAGGTCACATAAAACAACAACTGACTCACTGTGCAAACTGCTGTCACACCTGACAGGCATAAAGGAATCAGAATTTCACCGTTCACTCCTTCCTGAAAGCCCTTTGGTGAGCACGGGGCTGGTCAAGCTCAACAAGAGTCTCTGCGATCTGGAGCAAAAGGTGGAGATACTGTCAGGACTGCAGGACATCATGCTGAAACCACACAAAAATGCAGACAGTCTAATGTCTCATTTTTTGCGGAGGGCAGCCCCCCCCCAGCTTGGCTTGGACAACTTCCCTCATCTCAAAAAAGAGAAGGAATTGCTAGTAAGCTATTTCCAGAATGCTGTCAGAAACCAGTTGCGTGGCGTCAATATCCTTGTTCATGGGAAACCCGGTGTTGGCAAGAACCAGTTTGTTCAGGCTCTTGCTGAGCAACTGAATTTGGAACTGTTTGAGGTTGTCTTTGCTGACAAGGACGGAGATCCGATTAAAGGCGAGGCAAGACTGCGCGCTTATGCCTTCTGTCAGCGACTCCTGGCGCGAAACAATAAGGCTATGATCCTGTTTGATGAAATAGAGGATGTTTTTGAATCTGGTGGAAATTTGTTTTCAATGATGTTTGGCGAAGATGGTGAAGGTTCTGTTAGTGCCGGCCCAGGTAAGGCCTGGATCAACCGCACCATGGAGAATAACCCGGTACCGGCAATCTGGATCAGCAACAAGGTGGGGCAGATTGACAAGGCCTATCTGCGGCGCTTTGACTATTCAGTAGCATTTCCCACGCCGCCTCAGGAGGTCAGGGTATCAATGGCCCAGTACCATTTGAATAGCCTTGAACCACCACGAGGCTGGATCGAACGGCTTGCGGCCAATGATGAAATCACTCCAGCGCAGTTTGAGCGGGCAGCAAAAGTTGCCAAAACCGGTAGCCCCAAAAACAAGGCCAAGGCACGTGCACTGGTAGAACAAGTATTAGAGCGCAGCACCAGTCTGCTGGGCCAACGTCGTAAGCCCGACAGAAATATTATCCGAACCGGCTATAGTCTGGAATGGCTCAATACTGATCTGCCGATTGCCAAGCTGGTTGAGGGCATCAAGCGCAAGCCAAAGGGTACTTTCTGCTTTTACGGCGCTGCCGGTACCGGCAAGAGTGAGTTGGCCCGCTACATGGCAGATCAAATAGGTAAGCCGCTGGTTGTCAAACGGGCATCAAGTATCCTTGGAATGTATGTGGGGCAAACGGAGCAGAACATTGCTGCTATGTTTACCGAGGCACGGGAGCAGGATGCCGTGCTGGTACTGGATGAGGCGGACAGTTTTCTGTCAGACCGTCGGGATGCACAGCGCAGTTGGGAGGTAACCCAGGTCAATGAGTTGCTGACTCAGATGGAAGCGTTTGAAGGGATCTTTATCTGTACCACCAACCTGATGAACAAGCTTGATCAGGCATCACTGCGTAGGTTTGCCTTCAAGGTGCGGTTTGATCCGCTCAAGCCAGAACAGCGGGTAGCCTTGTTCAAGCAGGAACTGGTACGGCTTGGCGGGAACGGGTCAGATGCTCTGGCTTGGGAGGAGCAGGTTTGGCAGCTGAATCAGCTTACCCCCGGCGATTTTGCCGTGGCAAGTCGCCAGTTTGAGCTGTGGGATGAGCCGGGCACAGCGGTCAAACTCTATGGAATCCTGAAGAAAGAATGTGAGGCCAAGGGGGCCAGCCCTAGGAAGATCGGGTTTGGGGTATAACCACACATGCGAGTCAAGGCGTTTACTACAGCATGTTCAGGGCTCGCTCCACAGTAATCAAAGCCATGCTGTAGTAACCGCTGTTTCCATAGCAGTCGCTGATAAAGGTATGCAGGCGTTTGATCTCTTCCAGTGTATAGCGGTCACGATACCTGGGCTTCAGCATCCTCTGTAAATCAACAGCATCGATTTTATTACGCTGAAATTGCTCCTGAGTACCTCTGAAGACAGCAAATAGCGCCTGCATTGCCTCTCTATAATTTAAATCCGTAAGTTCGCTAAGCAAAGCAGCCAGCTCCTCTTTGAAGGCAAATATGCCACCGGTATCAGGGATGCGGAAATGATCGAGCGATATACACGGATACTGATCACAACGCCCTGATCTGCCTGCTTGTCTGCTGTCACTATATCTATATGCGACATCAGCCACTGGCAGGTATTTCTCGCCACACCAGACAACAAAAGCAAGATCTGAATTAGTCTTTGGGGCGACTATGCTGAATGCTGTTCGCAGATTTTCTTTTTGTATTGGATCACGTTTCAGTGAATAGCACCTGTAGTCCAACTCCAGCTGGCTTTCCAAGAAATTCTGCAATATATCAGGGTATCCGGAAGGTTGATGTGCAGCAGCCTGTGGCGTTGTCAGCTTTCTGATTGCAAGCGGTGCAACTGCCAGTGACGTTAAAAATCCACGCCTGTCCATATAAACCTCCAATCCGGGAGGGCGCTAATCCTTTGCATTACAATCAAGGCTATCATCACCAGACGACACAACGGGTCGCTTTGAGCTGGCAATGCTGCAGTTTCGGCACTGTAATATCTTGATTCGTTGATTGGTTAAACAGGGTAGAAATTGCCATGAGAAAAATCAGCAAATTCTTAAGCCTTGTGCTGCAGCACCGACCGGATGCTATCGGCATCACGCTGGATAGTGCTGGCAGGATGCATGCAGAAGGATTTAAGTTCTACCGCTCCGCAAGCTGGGTCTGGCTTACGGAGCGGGTGCCGAGGGGGTATGTGACCTAAAAGGTCACGTGGAACTCCAGATCACGGTATCAAGTTCAGCTAAATTTTTTGCTGGATGGTCAGGGTTTTGTTTTAGTGAAAATCTGAGTTTACGCGCAATATCAATGTATATTGTCCCTTCACTTGCATCTCTGGGGGGTCTGAATTTTATTTTTTTGAGATAGCTAATTACAGGTGTGTTTAGCAATGGATATTCGTTTGGGAAAAACAAACACAGCATTTCAGATAAAAAAGCCTTTCTCGTTGGCACATTAAGCCCAGAGAGCCTGTCTATTTCTTCTACAACAACATCGTCTCTATTTTTCTTGTCAGCCTCAATTATATTCATAAAACTCAATGACAGTTCTTTAAAATTGCTATGTTTTCCAAGAATTTCCCACCCCTTTCCCTGCATCCGATCACCAACATCAAATCCCCAATAGGATTGTAACTCGTTATAAAAATCGATCGAAGTCATTCCTACATCGTTTGCGCATCTATAGAATAAATTTTTTAGCCGAGACTTGTATTTGTTAAATATACTCAACTGTTCTCTTCTCACTAAAATGGATTCTTTAATACCACGTGGGCTAGGCAATTTTATATTTGCTATTATTGAATTGCTATATGATTTATTTTTCTTGTTTATAGATACTCTATTTGCTTCAGAATATTTAGTTAACCAATCTTCAGATACAACTACTGATTTATCTTCTATTTCTAAAATCCATTCTTTAGCTAAAATAAAATCTGAATTTGGTATTTCAGAATAAACATTAGCTTCATAATTAGTTTCAAATGCTGCTTTTGTAAGATTAGATGATCCTATAATAGCAAAACATTTTTGATTTGCTTCTTTCCAAAAAACAGCTTTTGGGTGAAATCCACCAATTAAATCAGCAACTAAAAATTGACCTTTTCTTTTTGAAGGCAACCAATTTAATAATTTTTGACATGCATCTTTTTTTGTAATGCCAAAATCTTTACCTATTATAACCCTAAAACTTTTACAGTCTTTATTAAGCCGTAGGTATTCGTTCCAATCAGTCAAATATGCAGTAACTATATAAAGTTCAATTGCATTTGAAAAAGCTTTTTCATAGAAAGTCGTTAATTTACTGTCTGAATCAGGAGAATGTAAAAATAAACTCATTGCTTTCATTCTAACCCCCAAAAATTCAAATTATAGATCCGATACATTTGTTTACCCGTCTACTTTAATTTCAATTACTTCTAATAGCCTCACCATCGCCAACGTATCCTGCTCACAATAGGCCAGCAACTGTTTCCTGAGTGTAGCCAGCTTTTTGGGGATGTCAACCAAGGTACACATTGTGTGGTAGGCCTGCATGGCTGCACTACCGTTACCAATCTCCAGATCATCATAACTCAAGTCCTTCACAAAGGCTGGTAGTACTGCCTTAATCGAGTGAGAGCCCTGCTGTTTCCAAGAATAGAGATGCCGTGCCTTGAACGGATCCAGCAGATCAACCATATTGTCAATTAAATGCTGTATCTGCTTTTTCTTACGCGGGTAAAGTTCTGCCAGTTCCTTAAGCCGACTCTGCTCAAACGGTTTGTAGTACACCATGATGCACCCGTCATCAGGCAGTACCTTCAGCAGCTCATCCAGAAACTCCTTGCGCGGGTCTATAGCTGGTGGTGCCAGATATTCATGATGGTATACCTTACCACCTAGTTTTTTCTGGATATGCAGCGAGAACTGAAACGGCATTTGCTGGTAGGGACGTTGCCCATCATAGGAGGGAACCGCCTCCATGAAGGTCTCAAAATCAAGATAGCAAAGTGGATACCAGAGACTATCCATAAACTCCTGTAGTCCCTCTTTGTTGACAATGGTCTGCTTCTTTTTGGCTGCTTCCACCTGCTGGCGTTGCTTGCCCTTTACGCGGTCAAGCGGGATGTCCTTGAGCTTTGTGATCCCCTCATGAAAGAGCTTGAAGCAGTCCGCACCGTTACCGGCAAGGTCAAAAACCGATCCTTCATCTGGCACATCCTGCCAGCAATACTCACTAAACGCGCATTCATACGGGGCATCACAATGCGGGCCAATCTGAACAATCGGCTCTGCACCGGTCAGCATCTTCTTCATGGTTGCAATCTGCTTTTTGACTGCAGGTTGCATTTCCAGGGCATCTTCGGTCAGATCAACAATGGTAAATAACTGCTGGGGATCAAGCTTGCCCTTGCGCTGATATGAGCTGTTGATATGAACCAGATGCGCCTTGGTTATCTTGATACCGGCATTGGTAATGACATGGTACTGCACTGCCAGGTCGTCGTAATAGGTGTCTTTTAGCTTACTTGAACTTTTAACCTCATACAGTTCCCAGCCCCCACGCACCTTGCGCAGGATATCGGCCTTGACAAAGACTCCATTGTACTCAAACGAGGCCTCGTAAATGACCTTGCTCTGCTTGAGAGCTTCCTGTGTTTGCTGCAGCTGCTCATCAATACTCAGCCCTTCATAGGGGATCTCCACACCACCAGGAAACAGCTCCTGGGCAATGGCTCCTACCTGATGCCCTTGGGCCAATATCTCTTCCGTTGTTTCATCAAATTCATTTCTCAGCTCCTTGCGCCATGTTGCAAGCCAGAGATATTTGGGACACTGCAGACCATTAAGGTAGCGGGACTTGCTGAGACCGGGGATGGCAGACTTTTTCATGGCAGCTCCATTTGTCAGGATGATGTACTGCTACCACTAACATTTTCAAGCGACAGCCATTGTCGCGTATATCGACTACCCTGACCACCGTTACAAATGATGTAAGTCAGGGAGCATAACTATGGACAGACGAACATTTCTCATCACCATGCTGCAGGGGACGCTGGCAGCAACACTGCTACCGCATAGTATCTCTCCGCTTCTGATAGCACAGTATGCATCGCTGCACCACCTTGGTGAAATTCCTCAACAAAACATGCGGATCGCAGCACTGGGTGTTGGCCAGTTTGGAGCACTCTGCGGCAGGATGCTTGCCTATTCAGTACACAACATCAGCGGCCATGTGTTGGCGTCAAGCCGGCATTATACCGGCAGTTTTGATTTCTCGCAGCTGCCCCTGTCTATCCAACAGCCTGATCTCCTGTTTCTGCTTGCAGATGCAAGCCAACCATCATCAGCTTCACAGCTGGCAACCTGTATTGATGCAGCCACAGCAGCAGGCCTGCAGACAGTGCTCATTGGGCCATCTGCAGCCCACCTTCATTCTTCACGCTCGACTGATTGTGCATCATTACCTGTCTGCACGGTTGCCGACCCCGCCACAGTCCGAGATCTGGTGGCTCTGGTGGCAGATCTGGTCAACACCGACAGCTTTGTTGGCATTGACCATGGTGATATCAAGGCAATCCTCCGTTCAGGCAGCCATGGTCTGTTCTCATGTAGTGAAGCTACTGGTGCAGACAGGGAATCTCTAGCCAGCAGTCAAGCATTGGAAAAGCTACAGCAGCAGGGGCTGGATTCAGCTAACTGCCGCGGTGCCATGGCCTGTATCTACGGCTCCCCTGCTATGTCGTTTGACTACTATGCCCAGGCTGCCTCAGTGATGGACGGTTATTTCTCAAATGACATCACCTTTGTCTTTGGAGCTATTCCGGATGAGCAGTTAGCTGCTGATACCATCAAAGTCGCCATCCTGGCAATGCGGTGAGTTTTGTATTGCCTGAGGTCTGGAGAACACAACTATGAAAGATATCAGTTCTGAAACCAAGCAACACACTGCAAAGCCTTGCCTTGCTGCAGAAGAGACAAAACAACTCCAACAGGAGTTGCCAAATCAGGTAGACGCCTCAGTTCACCAAGATATCAAGCCAGCCCCCAATCCGTCCGGTAAGACAGCAGAAGAACCTTATATCGATCCAAATGGGGTTCTTAACTATCCGGCTAATGCTGGAAATCCAAAACTTGAGGTTAAAGCATGGTTAGAAGGTGAACATCTTCACACGCAGGGGGTTTTACCTGGCCTTGCGGATGCAATAATCAGGCTGACGCCTGACAACCAGACCTTGCAAAAGAAACTTCTGCGTAAGCATGTTGGTGTGTTTTCCGACAACTGCTGGCCACTGCATGTGGAGCGTTGGAAGTGTATGGTGGCAACTATCATAGCTAAAGACACGTTCTTGTCCCAAGAGGAGGCTGAATATCAGGCAGCAGCAAGCCTGAAGGCTGTTGCCTACCTAAGCTGCCTGAGGGCAGAAAGTATGAAAAAATGACAAAACAAGCTTAGTTAGAAATATTGTGATGCACGAAACATGGTAACCGCCACGTAATCATGCTGCAGCAAAAGGTTTTTAAGAAGGCGAGATGCAAAGTTTGTCTAATTTAATCGTCACCTAACACATATCAAACGACATATTTTGACGCTCTGTTGGCCTACTATGGCGCTACTCAGATCTTGGCAATGGAGACAGAACATGGACAGACGGACATTTCTCACCACCATACTACAAGGTAGCCTTGCGGCAGCACTACTGCCTAACAGCATTTCATCGCTTCTGGTAACACAGTATGGACAACCGGAAATTTGCCAGCAGAAGATGAGTATATCTGCGATTGGTGTCGGTTCATTCGGCACGTACTGCACGCGATTGCTGGCATATTCAGTACCTCATATCAGCTGCCACGAGTTGCGTATTGATTACCAGCAACACAATATACCCGACTTTTCCGGCTTGGTTAATGCTATCCAGCATAGTGACCTGCTGTTTATGCTTGCTGACACAGCTCAACCGCTATGCAGTTCCGTGCTGTCAGCCTGCGTTGATGCAGCAGCAGAGGCAGGCGTTCAGGTAGTCATTATTGGCCCCAATTTTCCTGCTTATCTCCAATATTCTGTTTGCAAGCCAAACTCATCGCCATCCTGCTACTGTGCTGCAGACCCCATTATAGCCCGTAATCTGATTGCAATGGTTTCAGACCTAGTCAATACCACCACTTTCTTTGCCGGTGTTGATTTTGCCAATGTCAGAGCGTCCTTGCACTCGATACTGCGTTCAGGCAGTAACGGCATTTTTATAATCGGTGAGGCTTCAGGTGCAAACAAGGGAGTGCTGGCCAGCAAAAAGGTTTTGACACAACTAGAACAGCAGGTAACCAGTTCAAACAGCTATCGTGGTGCTATGGCATGTATCTACTGTAACTCAGAAACGTATTTAAATGACTTTGACCAAGCCATCATAGAACTTTTCCGCTTCTTTATCCCCCCTCCAACCAACGGATTTAACATTATTTACAACTGCGTCATTGATAACAGCCTACTTGACGCTGCCAGGGTAGCGGTTCTGGCAATCGTTTAGACAGAAGGAGGGCTTGTGGAATACAGAGAGCAAACTGTCGTAGGGTCCGCAGCAATTAAGGTCATTGGCATCGGTGGGGCAGGCCTGAATGCAGTCAATGCTATGTTGGCAGCAAACCTTGATGGTGCTGAGTATATTGCTATCAGCACCTCGCAACCTCGGCTCAGAAAATCACGGGCTGCCTCGAAAATTCAGATCGGGACAGATACTCGTGGGCTTGGTACCGGAGGCAACCCAGAGATCGCCAGAGCTGCAGTACAGGAGAGTCAGCAGGACATCCTGAATAGTCTTACAGGGGCAGATCTGGTGTTTCTGGCTGCTGGCATGGGAAGTGGCACCGGTACTGGTACCACACCGGAGATTGCAAAGTTGGCTAAAGAAGCAGGCGCACTGGTGGTTGCTATTGTGACCAAGCCATTCTCCCGTGAAGGCAAGCGCCGTATGGAGATCGCTGATCAAGGGATCAAGACCCTGTTGCCCCTGGTGGACAGCCTGATTGTTATACCCAATGACCGACTGATCGGCATATCCGGCAAAGGAACCTCATTGCTTGAGGCATTCAAACCTGCTGACGACCTGCTGCGGCAGGCAGTGCAGGGGATAGTGGAGATCGTCAGTAAGCATGGCCATATCAATGTTGACCTGAGTGATCTCAAAACCATTCTGGGCTCTCGCGGTATGGCAATGATGGGGGTTGGTATATCAAGTGGCTCGGATCGAGCAACAGAGGCATCAATGATGGCAATTCACAATCCACTACTTGAAGGTTTGGACATCCGTGAAGCCAAGGGGTTGCTGCTCAACATTGCCGGCAGCAGCAGTATGACCATGGATGAGTTTGATCAGGTCTGCAGGTTGATGACGGAGCAGATCAGGAGTGATGCGACCATTATCGTCGGGGTAGTTGTGGATGAAGAGTTGGCAGACCAGATCAAGGTGACGGTGATTGCCACCGGAATTGGTGTCACACCAGGTACGGACAAACCAAAATTACGACTGGCCAAGGGTAAACTGATTGAGCTTTAACTGAACAACAACAGCAGGAGCACAACCACTCCCTACAGGAGCTGAACATGATTGACACATTTTTACGCCCAGACTGGACTTTTGAGACGTTTGCCTACGGAAGCTGCAACCAGCTTGCCGTTTCAGTCGCCCTATCAGCAGCCATAGATCACGGGGCAATCTTCACCCCCTTAATCATCTATGGTGGCCACGGACTTGGGAAAAGCCACCTACTGCACGCAGTAGGGCATCAGGCATTAAGGTGGAATCCAGCAATGCAAATCAGATACTGCTCAGCAGATACCTTTGTGCAGGAATTCATAGAATGCCTCAAGGAAAATCAGATGGACAGTTTTAGGGCTAGTTTCGGCTCAGTGGACCTGCTGTTATTGGATGATCTACAGCGATTGGATAATAAGGAGCGAAGCCAGCAAGAGCTGCTGTACTTGTTTGACAAGCTCTTTATTCGACAGTCTCGGATTGTGCTGGCCGTAGACCGGCACACTTCAAAACTTGATGGTTTTTCAGATGCACTTCACTCCAGATTTTCCGGTGGAATGCAGGTTGAGCTGACAATGCCGGATTATGAAATCAAACGGTTGATTTTGGAAAAGCTGGCGTTGCGGCACCAGGTAAAGCTGGTAGATGAGGTCGCAGATTTTCTGGCTGATGTGGATGTTAGCGGTATCAGGCAATTGGAGGGTATGCTGATCAGGTTGGGTACCTACAGTTCTCTTATGAATGTTGAGATGCAGTCATGACCACCCGCAGAGCGGGTGGCTTGAGGAAAGCCCCTAAAAGGGGCTAGGTATTTTGGGTAAAGTCCAACTCTTCTTGTTTGTCCAGATGTTCCTGATCACGGACGTAGGCTCGGATCATTTCTTCATCCAGCCCAACTGTGCTGACACAGTAACCTCGTGACCAGAAGTGCCGACCGGTAAAACCTTTCTTGACGCCTTGGGCTTTGCGGTGGATATGGATCGCTGACTTACCCTTCAGATAACCGATAACCATCGCAACGCTGTACTTCGGCGGAATACTTAATACCAGATGGATATGGTCTGCCATGGCATGACCTTCGATAAGTTCGACTTCCTTCTGGCGACACAACTGACGGATGATTTTGCCAACTTCTCCTCGAAGCCTACCATAAAGCACTTTCTTACGGTACTTCGGCACTATCACCACATGGTATTTGCACTCCCATTTTACATGCGCTAAGCTTTGCCACTCTCGCATGGCATTTCCTCCTGTTGATTGCCTCTAGGGGCTTTCCTCAGGAGGAAATGTCGCTGGAACGGCATAACCTTTTCAAGTCTCACCGGCAGAGCCGGTGGTTTACTGAAAACCTACAATTAGGAGCGCTAGCTGCAATAGCAATCGCTTCAAAATCACCAGGCCGGTACCGTCCTAATTTTCCCGTTATATTGGATTTTCAAGGCCAGGGGTTGTTTCTTGAAAGAGTATGACTGAAGGATCAAATTCAAGCTGGATTGCTAGGTCATATTCAAGGGGGGATTCAAGGTGGACAGAACGTCCACATTTTTGGCTTGCGAATTTTACAGGGTGACCAACATTCGACCTTTTAACAACTTACGTGCTCTTCCAGTTGGTTGACAGTTTTTAGTAGTCATTAACATATCTACCTTTCAACTGACCGCTATTCTGTTTATAGTACCTTCCTTATCGCAGGCTGACAAAAAAAACATAATAAAATCGGTGATATAAATAAAACATCACAGGATGCAAGTCGCCTGAATAGGCTCGCAGATATTGACAAAATTGCGAAATATTTGCGGGGAGATTAAAACTAGGAGTCTGCTTTAAGAAGGGTCACAAGGAATTGCTGTCGAATAGCGAGCATTCAATTTTTAAATTTATGTCCAATCAAAAACAAAAGCACCCACTTGGGTGCTTTTGTTAAAATATACTAATGTATGTAGGATTTTTTTAAGTTATGGGGCCAAAAAGTCATTAATTGGGAAAACCTACATACAGATTTAAACATCGAGGTTAACGACATTCAAGGCGTTCAGCTCAATAAATTCTCTGCGTGGCTCAACCTGATCGCCCATCAAGACCGTAAAGATCTGATCCGCCTCAACCACGTCCTCAATCTTGACCTGCAACAGCGTCCGGTTTTCCGGGTTCATGGTGGTTTCCCACAACTGATCCGGGTTCATTTCACCCAGACCTTTGTAACGCTGGATCGCCAGACCCTTTTTGGCATAATCAAGGAAGTAGCTCAGCAGTTCTTCATGACGGCTGGTCTCAAGCAGTCCCTTGCCGTTTTCTTCCAGACGGGCCAATCCGCCTGCCATCAGCTCTGCCACCTTACGGTTTGATTCAACCAGCAGTTCATATTCATGGCTGGCAAGAACCCCGAGCGTCTGATTATCAATCACCGAACGCATATTGCCGATCCTGAAGGTGACCCGCTCATCCTCTGCCTGGTACTGGTAATCACAATCGTCTATCAACCCCTGCATGGTGTTCAGGTAGGACTCCAGTCCAGCCACTTCCTCGATTCCCGGCCGTACCCCGGCCCTGATCAGCAGATCAAGCAGGTCTGCCGGAATACCTTTTTTAACCACCTTTTCAAACAGGGCCCGCCACTCGATCAGTTGACGTATCACCGGAATGATCTGCTTGCCGATGTAGGAGCGATCCCCTTTTTCCATGCTCAGGATCAGTTCCTCAGCCCCTTCCTCCAGCAGGAAGGTCTGCAGGGCTGCCTCGTTACGCAGGTACAGTTCCTTTTTACCCCGCTTGACCTTGTAGAGTGGCGGCTGGGCAATGTAGAGGTGGCCACGTTCGATCAGCTCCTGCATGTTGCGGTAGAAGAAGGTCAGCAGCAGGGTCAGAATGTGGGAACCGTCCACGTCGGCGTCAGTCATGACAATGATCCGGCCGTAGCGCAGCTTGGCAATGTCAAAATCATCCTTGCCGATACCGGTACCCATGGCGGTGATCAGGGTACGGATCTCCTGGGAGGAGAGCATCTTGTCAAAACGGGCCTTTTCAACGTTGAGAATCTTGCCCTTCAGCGGCAGGATCGCCTGAAAGCGGCGGTCACGTCCCTGTTTGGCAGAACCGCCTGCAGAATCACCCTCGACCAGATACAGTTCACAGAGGGCCGGGTCCTTTTCCTGGCAGTCAGCCAGCTTGCCGGGCAGGCCACCCAGATCAAGGGCCCCTTTGCGGCGGGTCAGGTCACGGGCCTTGCGGGCCGCTTCACGGGCACGGGCTGCTTCAATGGACTTTTCCAGGATCCGCTTGGCCACCTGGGGATTTTCCTCCAGATAGACCGCCAGTTTTTCATTTAGGAGCGATTCAACATAGCCTTTAACTTCCGAGTTACCCAGCTTGGTCTTGGTCTGACCTTCAAACTGCGGCTGGGGGATCTTGACCGAGATGACGCAGGTCATCCCTTCCCGCAGGTCATCGCCTGAGATGGCCACCTTGGCGTTTTTGGTCAGGTTGTTACCGGCTGCATAGGTGTTCATGGTGCGGGTCAGGGCCGCCTTGAAACCTGCCAGGTGGGTACCGCCTTCATGGGTGTTGATGTTATTGGCAAAGCTGAAGATCTTTTCATCATAGGTATCGTTGTACTGCATGGAGACTTCCATCTCCACACCGCCTTTTTCCCCTTTGAAGTAGATCGGTTTCTGGTGCAGCGGCGTCTTGGCCCGGTTCAGGTATTCCACAAAGGAATTGATCCCGCCTTCGTAGAAAAAGTCGTGGGATTTTCCGTCAGCACGCTCATCATTGATCTTGATCCGCACCCCGGCATTCAGGAACGCCAGTTCCCTCAGACGCTGGGAGAGCACATCAAAGGAGTATTCCGTGGTTTCAAAGATCTCCTCATCCGGCATAAAGGTGATCTTGGTGCCACGGCGACGGGTCGTACCGGTTACCTCCAGCGGTGATTGCGGTTCACCACGGTGATAGGTCTGGCGCCAGATCTTGCCATCCCGCCTGATCTCAAGGTCAAGCCACTTGGAAAGTGCGTTGACCACCGAGACACCAACCCCGTGCAGACCGCCTGAGACCTTGTAGGAGTCGTTGTCAAACTTGCCGCCGGCATGCAGGACCGTCAGGACCACCTCTGCAGCAGAGCGGCCTTCTGTGGGGTGCATGTCAGTGGGAATACCGCGCCCGTTGTCCACCACGGTGATTGACCCATCCGTGTTGATGGTTACCGAGACATCGTTGCAGTGACCGGCCAGTGCCTCGTCGATCGAGTTATCAACGATTTCATACACCAGGTGGTGCAGACCTGCACTGGCAGTAGAGCCGATATACATGGCCGGGCGTTTACGGACTGCTGAAAGCCCTTCAAGGACCTTGATGCTGCCAGCGCCGTACTCGTTTGATGCTGCTGTTCCGTTCTGTTCAAACTCGCTCATGGTGTTCCGTTTCCTTCGTACGTCAGTCTGCCTTCTTCAACCCGGAATAGCTTGCTGTCCTGCTGCAGCACCGGAAGAAAGGGAGTTACGTCGGTTGTTGTTATCAGCACCTGGACCTCCCGCTGCCGTACATAGCCCAGCAGGTTCGTCATCCGCTCCCGGTCCAGTTCAGAAGCGATATCATCGAGTAGCAACAATGGCATCTCGCCAAAGGTTTCCTGAAGATGGTCAAGTTCTGCCATTTTCAGGGCCAGCACAAAGCTGCGCTGCTGTCCCTGTGAGCCAAAGCCTTTCAGGGGACGGCCTCCAATCGAAAACAGCAGGTCATCACGGTGGGGACCCCGACCGGTGCTCTTATAACGCAGATCCTGCTCATACTGGCTTGTAAGTAGATTCAACAGGACTTCTGCCCCGTTGTCCTCAGCTGCCCAGGTCACGTCAGGCTGGTAGGCAACAGCCACCTTTTCCCGTTCTCCTGCTATCTGCTGATACTTCTGTTGCAACAGCTGATTGAGCCGGTCTGTGTAGCGCCGGCGATGCTGCATGAGCCTGATACCGGCCGTTGCCAGCTGTTCAGTCCAGAGATCAAGCCCCTCCTGCTGATTGGTTTTAAGCAGCGCATTACGTTGCTTGAGGATGCGGTAGTAATTGTGGTAATCCGCCAGAAAAGCAGCATCACTGGCATAGAGTGAACGATCAAGATAGCGCCGCCTGGTTTCCGGTCCCAACTTGACCATGGCTGTATCATCGGGTGAAAAGACAACAACCGCCAGCTTTCCATGCAGATCAGCTGCCCGATGCACCGCCTTATCATCAATCGTTACCCGGCGGGTGCTGTTTTCAACATGGAGTACAATGGTACTTTCAACGCCTGCTGCCAGTACCAACCCACGCACTGCTGCTGACCGGCTGCCATGGTTGATCAGATCAGGAACCTTGGCAGCTCGAAAAGGTCGCGCATTCCCAAGCAGGTACACAGACTCCAGAAAATTGGTTTTACCCTGCCCATTTCTGCCATACAGGACGGTCAGGTGTCGTGCCGGCTGAATACAGGCTTTTTGAATATTACGGTACTGTTCAAGCCATACTTGCTTCAAAAACACGTCTGATCTAGAGCCTCATTGGCATGATAACCGCTAAAAGTTCATCATCTGAATCAGGAGTCACAATTGACGGCGAGAGTTCGTTTTTAAATTTCATCAACACCTGCTGGCTTTCACAAACCATCAATACATCCAGCAGGTAACGGGCATTAAATCGAACTGAGAACGGGTTTCCATCGTAGCTTACATCAAGCTCTTCCATGGCATCTCCGAGCTCCGGATTGCTCGATGAGATCTTGACCGCATTCCCCTCAATCTCCAACATGATTCCCTTGAATTTCTCACTGGACAGGATAGCCATCCGTCGCACGGCATGGATCAATTCTTCTCGCGGTGCCTTTACAATCTGTTCGTTTGCAGCCGGTATGACCCTGGTGTAATCAGGGAATTCTCCGTCCACCAGCCGCATGACCAGCGTTGTGTCTCCTTTTTTGATCACGGCACTGCTGTCAACAAAGCCGAATTGCAGGAGCCCGTCACCTTCGTCGGTAATCTTCTTAATCTCAAAGATACCTTTTTTGGGAAGTATAACCCCCTTCAACAGTTCGGGATTTGCCGTACCGCTGAAGGCAGCGGAGGCAATAGACAACCGGTGGCCATCAGTGGCAACCATCTTCAGGCACTGACCTTTTTCAGACTGCTCGACCCTGGTGAAGATGCCGTTGAGATTGTATTTGGTTTCATCGTTACAGATTGCATAGGATGTTTTTTCAATCATCTTTCTTAACAAGGCTGCTTCAAGCTCCAACAATTGTTCATCTTTAACCGTAGCTACCGCCGGAAACTCATCTGAGGGCAATCCAACAATATTGAATCTGACTTTGCCGCAGGTGATTTCTACCCAGTCGTTTTCCTTGGTTGAAAACGTAATTTCCTGATTTGGGAGTTCCTTGACAATTTCATACAGTTTTTTTGCACCAACGGTAATCCGTCCGTCTTTTTCCACCTTGGCTGGATAGTTGCCTTTCAGGCCTACCTCAAGATCAGTGGCGACAATTTCAAGATTGTCCCCCTGTGCCTCGATCAGGATATTCGACAGGATTGGCATCGATGTCCGCTTTTCGACAATGCCCTGTACTTTTTGCAGCGCTTTAAGAAAGGTATCTCTGTCAATTTTGAAATTCATGCCAGACTCCTTTGTTCCAGGTATTAGATAAGCAGTTAAAAAGTATTTAAAAGCTATGTATTTATTATTAGTCCTGTGGAAACCGTGTACAACCTGTATCTTACTAAATTAATTAAGATAAATGTCATTCATGTCTGTTGATTAACAGCCTTGGTTTGGACCGGTTATGAACAGGGTCAGAGTTACCCACAGTTATCAACAATTGGATGCACAGGTCTTGATGCAAAGTCTTACTGTTGAATTGATTCTTTTAATTCATTAATGATCTTAGATAATTTAGGATCTTCAACCAGTAATTTGTCGATCTTTTTTGTTGCATGGATGACAGTGGAATGATCTTTTCCACCAAACCTCGCACCGATATCCGGGTAGGAGGCAGTTGTCATATCCCTGCAAAGCCAGACTGCAACCTGACGGGCTAGTACAAACGCCTTGAGCCGCTTTTCTGATTTAAGGTCCGCCACCTTGAGTCCAAAGTGGTCCGCCACCGTCTTTTGAATCAATTCAACCGTTATCTCTTTTCTCTTGTTAACCAGTATATCCTTCAGGTTGTTTTGGGCCATGGTTAAGGTGATCGGGATATGCTGCAGACTGCTGTAGGCACCCAAGCGTATCAGCATTCCTTCAAGTTCCCTGATGTTTCTGGTGTCGCTCGATGCAAGAAAATAGGCCACATCATCTGGAAGCTGTATTCTGTTTGTATCAGCCTTCTTTTTGAGAATTGCTATTTTTGTTTCCAGATCAGGTGGTTGGATATCTGCAATCAGACCCCACTCAAATCTTGAACGCAGACGGTCCTCCAAATTTGGCATTTCTCTCGGAAATTTATCAGAGGTTATGACAATTTGCTTATGGGATTCGTACAGTGCGTTAAAGGTATGAAAAAACTCAACCTGGGTGCGTTCCTTGCCGGTTATGAATTGAATGTCATCAATCAGAAGTACATCTATTGAACGGAAGCGCTCACGAAATTCATCCATCTTGTTAAGTTTTATACAGTTTACCATTTCATGCATAAACTTTTCAGCAGAACAGTAGCAAATTTTGGTGCTGTTGTTATCTGACAGTATTTTATGTCCGACCGCATTAAGCAGGTGGCTTTTGCCCAGTCCGACCCCCCCGTAAATGAATAGCGGATTATAGGTTATGGCCGGATTATGAGAAACAGCCATGGCAGCCGCGTGGGCAAACTGGTTTCCGGCACCACTCACAAACTGGTCAAAGGTATAGCGTGGGTTGAGCGGGTTGAGTGGTGCTGTCTCTTTGGCTTGATCCAGCTCCTTTAAGGATATGCTTTCCTTCTGCTGTGGGGCTTCTATAACTTCCAGCGGCAGGTTATCTGCCTCTTTTTCCTGAATCAGGAACGTCACCAGCATATTCTTATCCGCAGTCACCGACAGGGCACTGTTGATCAGGTCAACGTAGTTATCCTCGAGCCACTCCTTAAAAAACTGGTTGGGTACAAGCAGGTACAGTGATTGATTGTCAGCATGGCTGAATTGAATCGGTTGAATCCAGTTTGTGTAGTTCTGAGGTGATATAACTTTTTCGAGATTCGTAGCGGTCTGCTTCCAAACCGCATGCATGGCACTGTTTTTTGAGGACGGCAT